>JAOHEK010000022.1:25000-49838 GCA_028097405.1 Paracoccaceae bacterium
TTACCCCACCAACTACCTAATCTAACGCGGGCTAATCCAATTCCGATAAATCTTTCCCCCGAAGGGCGTATAAGGTATTACTCTCAGTTTCCCGAGGCTATTCCTTAGAACTGGGTATATTCCCACGCGTTACTAACCCGTCCGCCGCTCACCCGAAGGTGCGCTCGACTTGCATGTGTTAGGCCTGCCGCCAGCGTTCGTTCTGAGCCAGGATCAAACTCTCAAGTTGAAATGCCTTGCGACATATCCTTGACGTTCGAACCTCTGCACATCGTCCCATTGTTCTAAATGGGACAGTCATCTGTTTGATGTGCTCCAGGTTTTCATCAGAAAACCAGAAGCCGTACAAACAGTGAAGCTGACCTCTCTATAATCGAGCCGAAACCCTAAGAGAGACGATATGCAGGATTTGTCCATCGAAAGGACCAAACCGCCCACATATCTCTTCAGTAACCAGCGATTTCAAAGAGCGTAGAGACAAAACGAAACTGGATGCGCCCTAACTTTTGGCGCGCCCCGCCCAATCCATCTCTATTATTATTCTTGCGTCTCGTTGCATCTGCGTCTCCGCTTCTGCCCGTCTGGCGCCCCGTTAGTGCATTTCTGCGCCGCCGGTGAAGGGGTATCTACGGAGAGTGACCGAAACCTGCAAGTGCTTTTTTACAGAAAAATGACATTTTTTAGAATTGCCTAATACATGAACAAAATATGGTACTTTTCGCTCGTCTTGCCGCCATAGGTGCACCCTATGTTTCGCCATTTCCCGTCAAAATCTGCGAAACATCACGTATCGCGAGACTCACTTCGGTGATTCCACCCTCAACCAGCGAGTCAGTGCGACCGCAATCAACAGTCCGGGCACCAGAGTGGCGAAGGCAATCGACAGCGAATAGGCCTCTGACACCAGCCCGATCAGTGGCGGACCGACCAGAAATGCGCCCATCGCGACCGTTGCCATGATCGCAATGTTCGATGCCTCATAGCGATCATCTAACGCGGCGATAGCAGAGACACCTAGGGGATAGGCGGACGACACCCCAAAGCCGACCATAGCGAACCCCAAGTAAGCGCACCAAAGTGGCAAGGGCACGACCAGCAGCAACAGTCCGATAACGGCACAGATGGTCGTCACCTTTGCTTGCAAGACCGGCCCCAGCCGAACCTTCAGGATGTCGCCTACAAAACGACCGCCCGCCAGAAACGCTGAAAAGATCGTCACAGCGACCCCTGCCCGCGCATTAGCGTCGCCCAGACGTTCGGCCAGATAGACAGCCGCCCAATCGGCCATCGCGCCCTCTGCAAGCGTCACAAGGAACATGAAGGTAGCAATGAAGAACAAGGCGCGCGGCAAGTCGTTGATTTTGCGCTTCGGCGGAGCCTCGGTCGTTTCGTCATCGCCTAGCTGCGGCATCAGGCGGGCGCCGAACACGCCGACAACGATCGAGACAATGACCAGCGTCAATAACCCTATCCAAGGGGTTCCGATCATGAGGGTCAGGAATGCCGAACCCGTCGCCAAACCCAGCGCCCAGAATCCGTGGCATCGGTTCATGATTGTGAGCCGTTCCCGCTTTTCTAATCGACCGGCATAGACGTTGATTGCGACCTCAAGAAACGCGATCCCGGCGCCCAGACAGAACAAGGCCGCAAACAAGGACGGCCCGCTCCAGGCCACGAGAACCAACAAGACGGTTACGGACTGCACCGGAAAGAAGACCATGCAAAACCGGCGTGGCCCATACCGAGGAAGCAAACGCCCCGCGACCTGTAGGCTGGGAAGCAGCGCCAGTGGCGCGCCCAATAATGCAATCGACAGTTGCCCCTTCGACAACCCAAGGTTCTCTTTTATCAATGGAATTAGCGCCAACCAGCCTCCAATCACCAAAGGCTGAAGGAAGAACATCGTCATTATAAGATAGGTTGCGCGGGTTGTTGTTGTACGATCCATCCGCCGGACACTAACGGTCAACGAGTGGATGAAAAGTCACTTTGTAAGACGGACTGTCGCAAACCAACCCGACACGCTTTTTCCAAGGCTTTTCCAGCGTAGCAAAAGCAACAGAAGCGTGATCCCCATATAGATCAACGGCTCAATCTGAAAACCTTTGGCCAGCATCACAAAATGAAGCGACGCGAGAAAAGCCAACGGGTACATCAAGCGATGCAACTTTGCCCACTTTTTCGGGCCAAGCTTACGCAGCGAATAATTGTTTGATGTCACGGCCAAGGGCACCATCAGCAACAAAGCAGCCATGCCGACCGTGATATAGGGGCGTTTGACGATGTCCGCCCATATCTCGGACAAAATGCCTACATCCAGAACAAGCCAAACCAACATATGCAGGAACACATACCAAAACGTCACGACGCCAAGCGCGCGGCGATGTTTCAGTAGGTTGATACCGATGACTTCCCGCAAAGGCCGAACGGCAAGCGTAACAAGAAGGATCTGCAGAGCCTGTTCGCCTAGTTTGTGCTCCAACGCCTTGATCGGCTCGACCCCAAGACCACCGGTCAATCCAAGATAAAGGAACCAACACGGCGGAAATATAGCCAACACATAGATAAGCCACGCCGGCACATAGCCAATCGCTTGGTTGATGCGCTGCAGCGATGTCACGACAGACCCAGTAAAGTTTGGCTTAGGCCGGGTCTGTCAAAAGTTGAGCATTGAGGCATTAGTGGTCTACAAGTAAATCCATCCCGGCATATAGGCTGCCGACTTGTTCCTCATAACCGTTAAAGTTCTCTGTGGGAATCTGTTTTGCAAACAAACCACCACCCACTTTGCGTTCGTACTTTTGACTCCAGCGTGGATGATCGCGGTCTGGGTTCACGTTGGAATAAAAGCCGTATTCGTTCGCACTGTAGGTATTCCAAGCCGTCTTAGGTTGTTCTTCAACAAGACTAATTCGCACAATAGACTTGATAGACTTATAGCCATATTTCCACGGCACAACCAATCGGATGGGCGCGCCGTTCTGGTTTGGCATCGGTTCGTCGTAAATGCCGGTGGCCATGATCGTAAGTGGGTGCATCGCTTCGTCCAAACGCAGCCCCTCTCTATATGGCCAGTCAATCACATTCTGACTGACGCCGCGCATCTCGTCGGGCCGCAAAGCGGTTTCGAATGCCACGTATTTCGCCGAAGGCTGCACGCCAACGCGACTCAAAAGGTCCGCCAGTTCGAAACCCACCCAAGGGACGACCATCGACCAACGTTCTACACAGCGTAGACGATAGATTCGTTCTTCGAGAGTGACGTTTGCAAGGATGTCTTCCATCCCATAGCTGCCCGGCTTGTCCACAAGTCCGTCGATCTCGACCGTCCATGGGTCGGTCGTCAAGGCGCTTGCATATTTTGCGGGATCACCTTTGTCGGTGCCGAATTCGTAAAAGTTGTTGTAGCTGGTAATGGCTTCCAAATCATTGGGTTCAAGACCTTCGCCATAGGCGGTTTTCTTGGCGCCAAGACTGGCCATCGCAGGCCCTGCAATCGAACCAAGCGCCATTGCACCTGATCCCGCGATCAGTTGTCGTCTGTTCACCCAAGACGCCTTAGGTGTCACATCTGACCATTTCAGATCGCTTTTGTACCGTCCCGCCATTTCTTCCTCCATCACACGTTAGCGCTAAGTTGCCCATCATTTTCCTGATGAGCAATCGGCATCACGCATTCGTCATCGTGCAACCTTACCGCAACATAGATGAAATTCCTTATAAAACCATATAAAATTATGGATTTTTCCGATTTTGGTCCCAGCTTCGGGCAAATCTGGCGTAACAATACCAACCCAAAAGATTGCACAGCCCCATCCCCAAATAGATGCACAACCGTTCATCCGCCCGATTGGCCACCTGCGAGCTATCACGAGATCACTTCGCTAAAGTTTGGTGGCTAGTGGCTCCATTTGATCGAACAGCCCATACTCGGAGTTTGTTTGGGTGGTCCCTGCCCCGTCTCGGCAATCTGACGTGCCGCGTTCACCAACTCAGGCACACGGGATTGCGCTTTGCCAAGGCCTGCACTGTCCAAACGCCCGCGATACTGCAGCGCGCCGTCTTTGTTCAGACCGAAAAAATCTGGCGTGCAGACCGCGCCATATGCTTTACCGACGGACTGATCCTCGTCGACAAGGTAAAGAAACGGAAACCCGAAGTGTTTCGCGAACAGCTTCATATTGCCGGGATTATCTTCGGGAAGGCCGCGATAGTCGTTGGACATGACAGCAACAAAGTTGATGCCATCGTCCATCAGAGTTTGTGCGTCTTGGGCCAAACGGTCGCCAATCGCTTTCACATAAGGACAATGGTTGCAGATAAAGGTGACCACCAGGCCCTTGTCGCCCAGATTTTTCGACATGCTGAAAGACGCACCATCGGGATCCTGCAGCGTGAAATCTGGGGCCGTCCAGCCGAAATCGCAAATGGGTGTGTCAAGAAGCATGTCTAGACCTTCCAATTTTGTCAGCCAGTTCGCAGATCCCAAGCCGTGGCACGATACTGCCTAACCGCAGTAAACCTCGGATATCTCACCATTTGATGTATAAACCACATTGGTGCGCTGCGGGATAAAGTCCCGTGTCACGATGTCGTCTAAACTGAAGACGCGAAAATTGGAGCCTTCGGGAAACACCGTCGCCTCAACATTTGTGCCGACTAAGGACCGGTAGTCCGAGGCGTCGCAAAACTCAGTACCGGGGGTTGTTGTATCGCTCACCACCCCCCGTTCTGCGCCACTTGGGAGAACGCCGGTCGAAGTGACCTCTTCGATCACGGCCGATTCATTGGCGCCACAGGCCGCCACCACAAGAACACCCACGAAAGGGACAGCGTGCTTGAGAAGAGATATCATGGAAGCTCCTTGAATTTTCGTTGATTTCGCCCGGACTGTCGCGCAGGGTCAAGCCCTAGAAATAAGGATGGGCTAAATGAGAACCAAAGCTGCCGTCGCAATTGCCGCCGGAAAACCACTAGAGATCATGGAAGTAAACCTTGATGGACCGCGTGCTGGAGAGGTCTTGGTGGAGATCAAAGCGACCGGCATCTGCCACACGGATGAATTCACCTTGTCGGGCGCTGATCCCGAAGGTCTTTTTCCGGCGATCCTTGGCCACGAAGGCGCAGGCGTTGTTTTGGAAGTTGGCCCCGGCGTGACCAGTCTGGTGCCCGGCGATCACGTCATACCGCTTTACACAGCCGAGTGTCGTGAATGCGACTATTGCCTGCATCCGAAAACCAACCTCTGTCAAAAAGTGCGCGCGACTCAAGGGCAAGGCGTGATGCCAGACGGAACCAGCCGGTTTTCGACGTTAGATGGCGACCCGATCCTGCATTACATGGGGTGTTCGACATTTTCGAACCATACGGTTCTGCCTGAGGTGTCGCTTGCCAAGGTCCGCAGAGACGCGCCCTTTGACAAGATTTGCTACATCGGCTGCGGTGTTACGACCGGCATAGGAGCTGTGATTTATACGGCTAAAGTCGAACAGGGCAGTCGAGCGATTGTCTTTGGTTTGGGCGGTATTGGACTGAATGTGATCCAAGGGCTTCGCTTGGCGGGCGCGGATCAAATCGTCGGTGTCGATTTGAATGACAGTAAGAAATCCATGGCCGAGCGCTTTGGCATGACCGATTTCGTCAATCCCGCCGAAGTGGAAGGCGATCTGGTGCCCTATCTTGTCAATCTGACAAAAGGCGGCGCCGATTATACCTTTGATGCAACAGGCAACGTGAATGTCATGCGGACGGCTTTAGAGGCATCACACAAAGGTTGGGGCGAAAGCATCATCATCGGAGTAGCCCCTGCCGGCGCCGAGATCTCGACCCGACCTTTCCAGCTTGTGACCGGGCGTTCCTGGCGTGGAACGGCCTTTGGCGGCGCACGCGGACGGACCGATGTGCCGAAGATTGTCGATTGGTATATGGACGGAAAAATCGAGATCGATCCGATGATCACCCACCAATTGAGCCTTGAGGACATCAATGAGGGGTTTGAACTGATGCATGCCGGAAAATCGATCCGGAGCGTTGTTGTTTATTAATGTCGCCGCAGCTTTGCTGCGTCGACCCGCTGGAGGGGCTCTGCCCCTCCAGACCACCCCGAAGTATTCTGGACAGAAGAAAGACGGGGTGATGCCTTGATCGACTTCCGCGAGGGCGCAGAGACGACCGACGGCAACACCGTTTGGTCAATGCTGGAGCCTATTTTTCGTGCTGGTGACGCTTATGCGGTGAATAGGGACGTTAGCCGCGAGGCGGGCCTGCAGTATTGGTTTTCGGCGAAACGCGTCTATGTGGCCAAGATCGACGGCGTTGACGTTGGCACGTTTTACATTCGCGAGAACCAACAGGGCGGCGGCGTGCATGTCTGTAACGCCGGTTTCGTGACAGCGCGTGGACAAGAAGGTCGGGGTATTTCGCGCGCGATGCTGGCACATGCGCAGATCGAGGCGAAGCGCCTTCAGTTCAAAGCGATGCAGTTCAATTTCGTCGTCGAAACCAACACACGTGCCATTGATATCTGGCTGCGAGCGGGATTTATTGAGATCGGACGGCAGCCAGAGGCCTTTGTTCATCCAACGTTAGGCCCTATCGATGCATTGATCTTGCATAAGTTTCTGGATTAATCGCGCGCTTCCCTTGCTAATCCCTTCCGAAGCAACGACATTCCCGGAAATTGAGGTAATAGACGCGGAGACCCCCATGGCCGACGATAAAAAAGACGATGACAAAAAGGATGACGTAGGCGCAAAAGCGGGCGAATTGTTTTTCAAATCGCGCAACGTGCTGATCACAGGCAGCATCGACGACAAGCTGGCGCATAAGGTGACAACACAGTTGATCGCCTTGGCCGAAGATAGCGAAGACCCGATCAATATCTTTATTTCGTCGCCGGGCGGTCATGTGGAATCGGGTGATATGGTCCATGATATGATCAAGTTCATCACTCCCGAGGTGCGTTGCATCGGTTCGGGGTGGGTTGCCAGTGCAGGTGCCTTGATCTTTGTTGGCGCGAAGAAGGAAAATCGGTTTTGCCTGCCCAACACTCGGTTTTTGCTGCATGAACCCCGTGGCGGGATCGGTGGTTCAGTGTCGGACATGCAGATCCAAGCCGAACAGATTCGCATCATGCGCGCGCGCTTTCATCAGATTTTCGCCCAAGCCACGGGTCAGACTGCCAAGAAAATCGCCAAGGATACCGAGCGAGATTTCTGGCTGACCACCGATGAAGCGAAAGAATATGGATTGCTGGGCAAGGTGATCAAAAGCGCCTCTGAGCTTAAATAGTGGCCGATCGCGACCGCCCGCTTTATGCCGTCCTGATTGATGCTGATAACATTCCTGCCAAGTATGCAGGCGCTATTCTGAAAGAAATCACGTCTTTCGGGGAACCGGCCTTGCGCCGGGTTTACGGCGATTGGTCATCGGGTCGGCTGAAAGCCTGGACCGAAGCCGTGCGGACGCTGGGGTTGGTCGCCCATCAGGAGAGCGCGAATACCGTCGGCAAAAATGCCAGCGACATCGGACTGGTGATTGATGCGATGGATATTTTGCACACCGGGCGATTCGACGGCTTCGTGCTGGTGTCATCCGACAGCGATTTCACCGCCCTTGCGAACCGGGTCCGCGAACAGGGCATGGATGTGATCGGTGTTGGGGAAGCCAAGGCGCCCGAAAGTCTGCGAAACGTCTGCAATCGGTTTGTTCTGATCGAGAACATCATCGAAGACACCTTACCCACCGAACAGAATCCGCGCCCCGCCAAGGAAAACCCGACCGAGGCTGTACCGCTGATTCTACGCGCGATGGACAAAATCAACTCGGACGACGATTGGTATACGCTTGGCCAGCTTGGCCAATACATAATGCGAGACGTCCCCGACTTTGATCCGCGCACCTATGGTAAGAAAAAACTTAGCGATCTTGTCGAAGCCCTACCCCGGTTCGAAACCAAGAAAAACGGCAACCAACTGATCGTCCGCCGCGCCGATTAATGGCGCTTTTCATATTTGCACAAGAACATATCGACGGCTCCGGCAACGACGCGGTCAATCTCGGCATCATTCGGGCGATCCCTTAAACCCAACGCCATTTGAACATGCAGCCCTGCCTTGCAGAGTTCGGGGAATTGGTCGGCGGCCAGTTCGACATCATCGACCACAAGCTTGCCGTCATCGACACCCTTTTGCAAAAAAGCGCGCAGAATATCGCGCGCACGTCCGGGCCCTGCGTCGTAAAATTCACGACCGATTTCGGGAAACCTCTGGTTTTCGCCGACAACGATTCGATAAACCTGCATGCCGACATCTGAGGTGAAAAACTGCACCATCCGCTTGGCCGCCTGCGTCAATCCTTCGCGGATATCATCGGTGGCCTCGACCTGAGCGATGGCCTCTTCGGACTGCGCGCGGCATTCGATCTTGGCCACTTCGAGAAATAGCAAACGTTTGTCAGGAAAATAGCTGTAAAGCGTCGCTTTCGAAACCCCCGCTTCGCGGACAATATCGTCGACGCTCGCGCCCTCAAATCCGTCCCGCATAAAGACCTTGCGCGCGCCGTCCAACACTTGCGACCATTTCCGGCCTTGTTTTACAACGGGTCTAGGGGCGTTCATTTACACATGCCATTCATTTACTGAATATAAACTGAGCAGTTCAGTTTTTTCAAGTTGGGCCTTGCAACGCGGGAATTCAAGTCACAGATTTAGAACAGTTCTAAAAGAGAGCCTAACTATGATTCCAGGATTTGACCGCCGCCGGAAATTCGCTGATCTCAGCGAACAAGAAATTCTCGCACTTGCGATTTCATCTGAAGAGGATGACGCGCGCATCTACAGAATGTTCGCCGAGCGCATGCGCGACGATTTCGAAGGTTCGGCTGCTGTTTTTGACGGGATGGCTAAAGAGGAAGACGAACATAGGCGTCTGTTGATCGATTTGCATCAACGGCGCTTTGGCGAAACCATCCCTTTGGTGCGGCGCGAACATATCTCGGGTTATTTTGCGCGCCAGCCTGTCTGGCTAACTGAAAACCTTGGTTTGGAGCGGATGCGCGCAGAGGCGCGCGCCATGGAACAAGTGGCGGAACGCTTTTACCACGCAGCCGTGACCCGCACGACAGACGCGGACACTCGCAAGCTTTTGGGCGATTTGGCCGCCGCCGAAGCGGGCCACGATAAAGCCGCTCAAGCGCTGGCCGAAAAGCATCTTGATCCCGACACTGTCGAAGCAGAAGACGACGAAGCGCACCGCCAGTTTATTCTGACTTGGGTTCAACCTGGTCTTGCCGGGTTGATGGATGGGTCCGTGTCAACGCTTGCACCCATCTTCGCCGCCGCCTTCGCCACAGGCGATACATGGAACACATTCCTGATCGGAGTAGCAGCCTCTGTGGGTGCAGGTATTTCCATGGGTTTCACCGAAGCGGCCTCGGATGATGGTCAAATCTCGGGGCGGGGGTCGCCGATCAAACGCGGGTTTGCCTCGGGCGTCATGACCACGCTTGGCGGCTTGGGCCATGCCCTGCCTTACCTGATCACCGACTTCTGGACTGCCACCACAATCGCCATCATCGTGGTTTTTTTCGAACTTTGGGCCATCGCCTGGATCCAGAACCGCTTTATGCAAACCCCGTTTTGGCGCGCCACACTTCAGGTCGTGATCGGCGGAGCTTTGGTGCTGGCCGCAGGCATCCTTATTGGATCGGGTTAGACGACGCGCGGTGTAAATAAAATATCGCGTACGCTGCAGGCGCTCATCTTGAGTGGGTTTGGCTTTCGCCTGCGGCGTCATAGGCCTCGATTATCTTGGCGACCAGCGGATGACGGACCACGTCTTTTGAAGTGAAGTAGTTGAACCCAATCTTGTTGATTTCGCTCAACAAATCTTCGGCATCCGCAAGGCCCGAACGCACCCCGCGTGGCAGATCAATCTGCGTGCGGTCGCCTGTGACGACCATTCGGCTGCCCTGACCAAGGCGGGTCAGGAACATCTTCATTTGCATCGTCGTCGCGTTCTGCGCTTCATCTAGAACAACAAATGCGTTCGACAAAGTCCGTCCCCGCATAAAGGCCAGAGGCGCGATCTCGATCCGTTTTTCTTCCAGCAGTTTCGCCAGTTGCTTGCTGGGAAGGAAGTCGTTCAAAGCATCATAAAGCGGCTGCATGTAGGGATCGACTTTGTCTTTCATGTCGCCGGGTAGAAACCCAAGCCGTTCGCCTGCTTCAACGGCCGGGCGGCTTAGAATGATACGGTCCACATGGCCGCCAATGAACATATTCACGCCCACAGCAACCGCCAGATAGGTTTTGCCTGTGCCAGCTGGCCCGATCCCAAACGCCAGTTCGTTTTCGAACAGAGATTTCACATAAGCCTTCTGCGCTTCGGTGCGAGGTTCCACCAGTTTTTTGCGGGTCTTGATTTCGACCCGACCGCCTTGGAACAACTCCATCTGATCGACAGGTGATTTTTTCTCGGCCTCGCCGCCCATGCGAATCTCGGCGTCGATATCGCCCGGCGTGATGTCTTTGCCCGCTTCCAGACGCCCGTATAGCGCGTCCAAAACTTCCGCGGCTTTTCCCACATTGGCAGCTTCGCCGTGGACAGCCAGTTGGTTGCCCTGATGGACAATTTGCACGCCCAGCATGCTTTCGATGTGTGTGAGATTGCGATTGAATTCGCCAAAAAGGTCGATCAGCAGCCGGTTGTCAGAAAACTCCAATCGCGTTTCAAGAACATTATCAGACGACGTCAGCTGGCTCTCTGCGCGAATGGTCAAATAGGGGTACTCCTAGTGTCAAAACTGCGTTTCATAGGGCCAATGCTGCCAAGGGTTTGCCGCAGGTGCAAGTACATCTTGCCAAGTTTTACCAAAGCTTCACGAGATATTGCTGTAGAATTCTCATCATTCATCTATTAGGTTGACTGAAAGGCTGACTAGCCATTATTCATACATATGGTTGAACAAGAATCAGATACCCAACTCACCGCCATTTTGAAAGCCGCAGCAGATCCGACACGGCGGGCCTTGATGACGCTTTTGGCGCAACACGGACCCATGCGTGTCACCGATCTGGCGCGACACTTCCAGATGAGCCTCAATTCGGTTTCAAAGCACATTAAGGTCCTTGAAGCCGCTCAACTTGTCAGCCGCAGAACCGAATGGCGCGAACACCTGATCGAGCTGAAGACCGAACACCTGTCCCAAGTCGACCTATGGTTTCAAAGCCTGCGATCCATTTGGGCCATGCGTCTGGAGAAATTGGAAACCCTAATCGACAAGGATGACGACAATGACAACCGCGACTGAACTTTCACTGCAAACCTCACGCGTGATCAACGCCCCCCGTGACCGCCTGTTCGACGCTTGGCTTGATCCAAAGATGCTGGCAACATTTATGACACCGATGCCCGGCATGCCTGCGTCCGATGTAACAGCCGACGCCCGCGTTGGGGGGCGGTTTTTAATCGTCATGCACGCGGGAGATCAAGATCTGCCGCACGAGGGTACCTATACGACGATCGACCGCCCGAATCGATTAGTGTTCACATGGGAATCGCCGATGTCCCCTAACGATGACAGCACTGTCACGATTGATTTCGAAGAAGTATCCGGCGGCACCAAAGTAACGCTAAACCACGTGCGTTTTCCGAACGAAGAAAGCCGCGACAACCATAAAGGTGGCTGGGCGCACATTCTTCAATGCCTGGAAAACACCGCCTAGGTTAGCCCGCGCTCAGCAGTTCGCCCGCCAGCGAGTTGCTGCTGGTCTCAGTGATCCGCACGTCGCGCAGATCGCCCGGCTGAATGCCCTCGCCCATAACATGGACTGCGTGCAGATATTCGGATTTCCCGCCCATCTGCCCATCAAGACGCCCCGGTTTTTCAAACAAAACCCGCACATCACGCCCCACCATCGCGTCCTGAGTTGCGCGTTGCTGCTGCCCCAAAAGCGCTTGAAGGCATTGCAGCCGCGCATCTTTGACATCTTCGGCAACCTCGTCGCGCTCGGCGGCTGGTGTGCCCGGACGGCTAGAGTATTTGAAACTATAGGCTTGGCCATAGCCAACCTCACCGACCAGCGACATTGTGTCTTCGAAATCAGCGTCAGTTTCACCTGGAAAGCCCACGATGAAGTCACCTGAAATCAGAATATCGGGGCGCGCTGCGCGAATGCGTTCAAGCACGCGCAAATATTCTTCCGCAGTATGCTTGCGGTTCATTGCCTTTAGAATTCGGTCTGATCCCGACTGCACCGGCAGGTGCAAATAGGGCATCAGTTTATCAACTTCGCCATGGGCTGCGATCAATGCGTCGTCCATGTCGTTTGGATGGCTGGTCGTGAAACGAATGCGCTTTAGCTCGTCGATGTCGGCCAGCGCATGGATCAGCCCGGCCAGCCCACCGTCGTGCCCGTGATAAGCATTCACATTCTGACCCAACAAGGTGATTTCGCGCACGCCGCGTTCGACCAAATCCCGCGCTTCACTCACCACACGATCCGCCGGGCGCGACACCTCGGCACCCCTTGTATAGGGCACCACGCAGAAGGCGCAGAACTTGTCGCAGCCTTCCTGAACCGTCAAAAACGCCGTCGGTCCTCGACCCGCTTTCGGACGTTTGGCCAGATGTTCGAATTTGTCCTCTTCAGGAAAATCCGTATCCAAAGCCTTCTCGCCGCGCTGGGCTTTGGCTTCCAACTCGGGCAACCTGTGATAGCTCTGCGGGCCCACAACCAAATCAACCATCGGCTGACGCGCGATAATCTCGGCCCCTTCGGCTTGCGCTACGCATCCGGCAACACCAATTTTCAAATTTGGATTGGCTTCCTTCAACGGACGAAAACGTCCTAATTCAGAATAGACTTTCTCGGCGGCTTTCTCACGGATGTGGCAGGTGTTCAAAAGAATCAGGTCCGCGTGTTCAGCACGGTCGGTGGCAACATAACCTTCGCCCGCCAAGGCCTCGCCCATGCGTTCGCTGTCATAAACGTTCATCTGACAACCATATGTTTTGATAAAAAGCTTCTTCGGCGTCGACATCGGACACTCCCGCATTGAGACCCCGCGTCGTACACCCCGCGCCCCTTCTTGCCAAGGGCCTGAGAGCCGTGGGATAGAAGGCAAAAGCGCCCGCCTAGGAAAACCACAATGCGCATCACAGCCATTAACGAACTTGAGGCAACACCCGCGGTTACCCATGCGGAAGGCCCGGTTGCGGCAATCATTGCCGAAGACGAGATCGAGGTCGAAGCCACCATCCGTCACCACATAGGTATCGGCTTCAAACAAATCATCCTGTTCGCACCCGACGAACTGATCTTGGACCCGGGCATCGAAAGCAATGTGATACGCGTCGATTTCCCCACGCTTCAGGTCGATACAGTCACAACAGTTGTCAATGCACTGTGCCGTGCGCTATCTGAAAAAACCTGGCTCTATTACTGCTACAACGCTGAATTTCTTTACTTTCCCTTCTGCGAATCTCGCACAATTGGCGAAGCGCTTGCCTTTCACACCGAAGAACGCCGTTTCTCGATGCTGACCTATGTCATCGACCTTTACGCACCCGATTTGCGCAAAGCACCCAATGCTGTGTCGCTGGAAGACGCTCATATTGACCGATCCGGTTACTACGCGTTGACCCGACACGACGAAGCCGGACCAAAAGACCGACAGTTAGACTTCTTCGGAGGCCTGCGTTGGCGGTTTGAGGAACACATCGACGAAACCCGCCGTCGGATTGATCGGATTTCGCTGGTACGCAGCCGATCCGACATTACCTTACGCGCCGATCACACATGGTCGGACGACGAACTGAACACATTCTCTTGTCCATGGCATCATAATCTGACGGCATCGGTCGCATCCTTTCGCACGGCCAAAGCGCTTCGGATCAATCCCGCCAGCAGTTTTAGCATCGATACTTTTCGTTGGCACAATTCGGTGCCTTTTGAATGGAAATCGCAGCAGCTTTTGGATCTAGGGCTCATGGAATCCGGCCAGTGGTTCTAACCCGCGCCTAGATATCGCGCCGCCGGGCGAAGACATAAAGCGCAAGCAAAGACACCACACCAATGATCCCATAAACGCCAAGTATGTCGCGAATTTCGCTGTGGGCCATCGCGCCCACATTTGACGCCGAACCAGACGCCAGAAACAGGCTTGCCGCAAAGACAATACGCCCCGCCAAACTTTGGATCGACAGATAAGTGGCCCGAACCTCGTCCACCAACAAGGGTTGAATGCGCGCCATGATGAACGGGCGCGACAGCGAATTTGGCACCATACGCAACAATAACAGACCAATCGCCAAGACACTGCCGGTGAGGGCCAGCCCCGCGACAAGCGCGACCTGCAATCCGAAAGCAAACAGCAAAATGCCTGACAGCCCGAGACGTGCCCGAATGCCCGGTGCTAGCCAAGACGTCAGGATCGACACCACCATCATCGCCGCCGTTACCGCACCGCTGATCAGTGGCGCATTCCCAGCTAGACCAATCTGTTCCAAAGCGGCAAATATAAATGGTTGCCCAAAGACAAACGGCAAATGGCTGAACCCGTACATCAGCGCCGATAAAACAAGCAGCCAAAGTAACACTGGCGAAGCAAAAGCAGCGCGCAATCCGTCAAGCCTGAAGCCCTGCCGCTTGGCCGCATCCGATCTTTTGGGTTCGCTGAAACGGAACACGACAAGCAACAGAACACCGAAAGCAATAATGTTCGCAAAATATGGCAACCGCAAATCCCACAGCGCCATTGCGCCGCCCAAGACCGCCGATATAGCAAGAGCCACAAAGTTGAATCTCCATGCCCGAAGCTCTTGGGCCTCAACCTCGTCCTCGCGCCCTTCTTTCGCCAGTGACTCGTACAGCAGCGCCGAATCCGTTCCAGAGGCGAAAGCGATATGCGCCCCTAAAGCGACCTGCGCCAAGGCAAAGACCCAAAGCTCCGAGCCAAAGCCTTGCATTACCGTCGACAAAAGCCCAGCCAAGCAAGACAAAATCAGCGTAAATTTACGCCCCACCCGATCCGACATATATCCCGAAGGCACCTCGAACACTGTCGTTGCGATGTCGTAAAACACATAGATCAATAGGGCATGGGCAGCGGATAGTTCGGACTGGAAAAACAGAAACCAAGTCGCTTGCCAAAACATCAGATTTTGAAAGAACTTGAACCAAGGGTAGAGCGCGATGTTTCGAGCAGCCCCGGTCATCGCCCAAGTCTGTCGATTTGATCGACGGGAAACACAGGCTCAAGGATGGCGCGCAGCTCGTACCGTCTTGGATGGTTAGGGTTCGCGAAAATGAAACAAATGTAATCCTCGATAATGGCCGCCTGTTGCTCATAACCGAAGGAAAAGAAAGGCGCTTCTCCGGGGGGTGCAAAATAGGGGTCGACCAGTTGTAAGCTTTCCAGCCCTGCCCGAAATGGCGTGTAGCCGGTGCGTGCACGGTTTTGCCATTGCCAAGCATGCGCAATTTCATGTGTGAAAACCAAAGCCTGCGGAAAACGAAGCGGTCCGGGCCACGCCAAAACCATGTCGCTGGAATATAGGCCGGTATGAAAATGCAATCGATTACCTATGGCAAATGCTTGGGACGGTTGTCGTTCACCTTGGGTTTGCGCTACCCGCAGGCAAGCTTCATCGGTGCCCGTCACACGAATAATGTTCGTCACGCGGGTCTTGATCGGTGGAAGAATTCCGGCCCCGTTCGCGATGCGTATTTTTGACGTATCCAATGTAGGTCCGAATACGTCCTGCGCCATGCGCTCTTCGGCCTCGGTCAAAGGCCGCGCGCAGGCCGCCAGAACCAGGAATACGCAGACAACCCAACCCCGCATCAAAGCATTGCCGGCACCACCAAGTCCGGCGGTCGGTGTCCATCGTCGAAGGTCTTGATGTTGATGATAACCCGCTCGCCCATTTCCAACCGCCCTTCGACGGTTGCCGACCCCATATGCGGCAAGAGAACGACGTTCGGAAGCTCGCGCAGACGCGGGTTAATCTCGTGGCCATGTTCGAACACATCCAAACCGGCCCCCGCGATCTCGCCTCCACGCAGCATTCGGGTCAGTGCGTTTTCGTCGATCACTTCGCCACGCGAGGTGTTTACGATCACCGCATCGGGCTTCATCAGCTTCAAACGCCGCGCATTCATCAGATGAAACGTTGACGGCGTATGCGGACAGTTTACCGAGATCACATCCGAGCGCGTCACCATCCGATCTAGACTTTCCTGAAATGTGACACCCAATTCGGCCTCCACTTCTGGGCGCAATCGCCGTCGATTGTGGTATTCGACCGGCATGCCAAAGGCCGCTGCACGCCGAGCCACGGCTTGACCAATGCGGCCCATGCCCAAAATGCCTAAACGTCGGCCACCCAATCGCCCTCCTAGATAAGCCATCGGCGACCATCCGCTCCAATCGCCCTTCTGCATCAGGCTAAGGCCTTCGGGGATACGACGTACCACCGCAAGGATCAGCGCCATGGTCATATCGGCCGTATCTTCGGTAACAACACCCGGAGTATTCGACACGTGAATGCCACGCTGACGGGCTGTGGCAACATCAATGTGATCGACCCCTGCCCCAAAATTTGCTATTAATTTCAATCGCTCACCGGCCTGCGCCAGCAATGACGCGTCGATCTGATCGGTGACTGCGGGCACGAGGACGTCGGCAGTTTTCACCGCTGCCTCCAAGGCCTCCCGGCTCATCTTCGTATCGCCCGTATTCAACGTGACATCGAACAATTCGGACAACCGCTGTTGAACCGGTTCGGGCAAACGTCGCGTGACGACCACACTTAAGGGTTGGTCTGACATAAAGGCGCACGCTCCTCTCTTTTCATAAGCAGTAGATAGTGGCAAAGTGGCAAGGAACCGAAGACGGCACAAGACGCCATATCAATGGCGCGCGCAAACGGGCAGGTAATTTAATGAGACTTTGGGCAATCACGCTTTCCTTGCTGATTTCACTTGTTGGTCCCACATGGGCCAGTGAACGAGGTAAAGTCACCAATCTTCCGATCCCCAGATACGTGTCGCTGAAGGCCGAAGAAGGCAATGTCCGGCGCGGACCATCCCTATCACACCGGATTGACTGGGTGTTCAAACACCGCAACATGCCGCTTCAGATCACAGGCGAACACGGTCACTGGCGCCGCGTCCAAGATCGCGACGGCCAAGGCGGCTGGGTGCACTATTCGCTTTTATCAGGCGTGCGCCACGTTATCGTCGAAGCTGATCTGACACCGATGCGTGTCAAACCTGTGGGCGAAGCCGAGGCAAATGCCTATGCCGAAGCCGGTGTTGTTGCGCGATTGGGAGCCTGTTCGCTGGAATGGTGCCGGATCAACGCCAACGGCAGTCGGGGTTGGGTTTCGAAAGAGGTGCTTTGGGGCGTCAAGCGTGAAGAAGTCCGCGAGTAAGAATTTGAAATTCGAACTTGACCTCAAGTGAGCTTGAGGAATTACACAGACATGGCACCCTGAGAAAATAGGAGGCCATTATGGCACGACTTGAACACCTGAACTTCACCGTCTCTGATCCGCATGCAACCGCAGGCTGGATCAATCGCATTTTTGGCTGGAACATTCGCTGGGAAGGCGCCGGCATGGAAACCGGCTATTCCATTCACATCGGCACTGATGACACCTATGTCGCGCTGTTCCACTTTGAAGGCGATCAGGCCGACGCGCCGGACACCTACCATACCAAGGGCGGACTAAATCATTGGGCCGTCGTCGTGGATGATCTGGACGCCACCGAAGAGCGCGTCAAAGCGGAAGGGTTCACGCCGAAAAGCCATGCCAACTACGAACCCGGACGGCGGTTTTATTTCTACGACCGCGACGGGATCGAAGTTGAAGTTGTGCAGTACGACTGACGAAAAGATTTGCGGGGCCGCACGGCCCCGTCTATAGCCGAATTTATGCCTCAGACAGATCTTACCACGCCGCGCGAAAGCGTAGGCGCTCAGGCCCGCACGCTAATGGCGCTTGGCCTGCCCTTGGCGGGATCACATCTGGCGCAAATGGCCATTGTCACGACCGACACACTGATGATCGGCTGGTATGATGTGCCGTCGCTGGCAGCACTTTCGCTGGCGGGGGCGATTTGGTTCATCATCTTCATTCTCGGCTCGGGCTTTGCCTGGGCCGTGATGCCCATGGTCGCAACAGCACTTGCCCAAGACAACGAACGTCAAGTCCGCCGCGCCACCCGGATGAGCCTTTGGCTGTCGATCATTTATGCCCTTGCCGTCACACCCGCGTTCTTCTTTTTCGAACCGATCTTTCTGGCCATGGGTCAAGACCCAGAAGTATCGAGACTTGGCGGCATATACATGATGTGGCTTGGCCTTTCGATGCTGCCCACAATGCTTGTCGCGGTCCTGCGAAGCTATCTTTCCGCGCTTGAACTGCCTCGCATTATTTTGGGTGTCACGATCTTTTCCGCTGTCCTGAATGCATTCCTTAACTACGCGCTGATCTTCGGCAATTGGGGCGCACCCGAGCTTGGGATCAAAGGGGCTGGCATTGCCTCTTTGGTCGGAAGCACGCTTGGCTTTGTTCTGATCGCCTTTTTCGCCATTCGCGCGCGCCCTGAACATGAGCTATTCCGAAACTTCCACAAACCCGATTGGGAGTTCTTCGGGCGGGTCTTTAAACTCGGCTGGCCCATCGGCCTCACGAACTTCGCCGAAACCGGGCTTTTCGCCGCTTCAACCGTCATGATGGGATGGGTCGGCACAATCGCGCTGGCCGCCCACGGTGTTGCGCTGCAAATCGCCAGCCTGACCTTCATGATGCACCTTGGCCTCAGCCAAGCCATCACGGTGCGCGCGGGTCGCGCTTGGGGCAAGGATGACCGGATGCAACTTAAGGCCGCCTGCCAAGCGGCGATGCTGCTTTCCATGATCGTAGCCGCGATCACGGTCGTTGTTTTCCTTGCCATCCCAAACCAACTGATCGGCCAATTTGTCGATCCAAACGACCCGCACCGCCCTGCCATCCTCGCCATCGGCGCAACGCTCTTGGCCTGTGCCGCGTTGTTTCAACTGGTCGATGCCGGCCAAGTGATGGCCCTTGGAATGCTGCGCGGCGTTCAAGACACGTTGATCCCCATGGCCATTGCGATCATCAGCTACTGGCTGGTCGGGCTGCCCGTCAGTTATGTCTTAGGCTTCACATTTGGACTTGAGGGCGTTGGCATCTGGCTGGGTCTGACCGTTGGTCTGGCTTGCGCCTGCGTCATGATGCACGCACGATTTTGGGGCCGCTACACGACATCCTTGTAATCTGGATTTGGTACAAGAAAACGCGATTTCCCCTTCCCCGACGCTGAGCGGATCACTACGCTTGATCACAACCGCAACATTCGGGGAGGATGCATTATGCGATTTGGGATCATTTTGGCCGGACTATTAGCTTTTTGCGCACCGGCATTTGCACAATCTATAGGGCTGTTGATCGGCAACGAAGATTATTGGTCGATGCCGGATGTCCGCAACGCGGACCAGATTGCGACGGCAAAGCCAGACCTTGATCGCGCAGGCATCGAAACCATCAGTCGCGCCAACGCAACGCTAGACGACACCCTTTGGGCACTTCAGAATTTTGTGCAACGTGCCGAGCAATCTCAAACCCTAGTCATCGGTCTTGCGGGCCAATTCGTACATTCTGCGGCCGAAACGTATTTTCTGCCTGTCGACGAACAGACCGGCGCTTTCAGCACTTTGGCGCAACGCTCACTTCCCATGTCGACTGTCTTCGGGATATTGGCCGAGCACCCCGGGCAAGCCTTACTTGTTCTGGCGACAAATCAATCCGACCAAACGAACGGACCGCTGTTAGATAACGGCATCGGAGACCTAAAGATCCCGAACGGTGTGACTGTGCTGTCCGGCTTGCCCGACAATGCGACCCAGTTTTTACGCCGCGTTCTGCCCCGCCCCGGCCGCCCCTTTGTCGAAGCGGCCCGGCAAAACAATTTGGCCGTATTCGGCTTTGCACCCGACACGCATGTTCTGGTCCAATCGACCGTCGCACCACCGCCTAGAAACGCCGATGATCGCAGCGCGGATATTCGGGCCTGGCGCAATGCCAGACGAACCAACACGGCGCAGGCTTATCAAGATTACCTTGAACGACACGCCAATGGTGAATTCGTGGCGATGGCTGAAAACCGCATTCAAGCCTTAAACGACACGCCCGCCGCGCGGGCGCAACGTGGCGAGCAGGCGCTTGATCTGTCGCGCAATGCCCGACGCGAAATCCAACGCGATCTAACACTGCTTGATTTCAACACGCGTGGCATCGACGGTATCTTTGGAAACGGCACCCGGACGGCCATAGGTAATTGGCAAAGGGATCAAGGCGTGGACCCGACAGGCTTTCTTAACGCCCGCCAGATCACGTCGCTGAACAATCAGGCTGAGCGGCGCAGCGCAGAGCTTGAGATCGAAGCCGAACGTCGCCGCCAGGAATTGATCGCCGCTGATGTTGCGTTTTGGAACAGCACGGGTGCGAATGGTGGCGAAGGCGGCTTGCGCGCCTATCTGGACAGATACCCCGACGGCGAGTTCGCCGATGAGGCAACGTCCCGACTGAACCGCATGGAACAGAACAGACGAGGCGAAGCTTCAATTGCAGATCGTCGCCTGTGGGATCAAGTCCGCCAAGTCGACACAATTCCAGCCTACAACGAATACCTACGGCGTGCGGGCCAAGGCGCATTCCGCGAAGAAGCTTCGAACCGCATCCAGCAACTTCAGGGCGTGCAGGAAAATTCCGGCGAGCGCCGCGCCGCACAACAAAAGGAACAATCGCTCAACCTGTCGCCACGCACCCGGCAAATCATCGAAGCGCGCCTGAACGGTCTGGATATGAAGCCAGGCCCAGTTGATGGCGTCTTTGACCGCGATACGCGCCGTGCCATCCGTCGCTATCAGGCCGCGCGCAGGCTGGACCAGACCGGATTTCTCTCAGAAGAAGTGGTGGTGCGTTTGCTGGCCGACAGCGTCAGGCAAATCTTTAGATAGGGACGCAAAGAGCGCGCAAAGTTATACCTTTGCGCGTCTCATCACTTACTTTTTCTTACCCATCTTCGAAAGTTGTTCCTGCATCGCAGTAAGTTGCGCCCGGATCGCGTCCAACTCTGACGGATCCTCTTTGCCTTCGTTTGACGCGTCTGAAGCACCGCCTAGGCCGCCCGTCATCGCTTTCAGAAAGGCTTCCTGTTGTGCTTTCATGGCGTCAAAACCGGGCATCGCAGACATTGGATTGGCCATGCTTTCCATGACTTTGGATTGACCTTCACGCAGCATGTCGAAGCTTGTCGCCAGAAATTCCGGAACGATGGATTGCGCTTGTGTGGTGTAGGAACGCACCAAATCGGTCAGCACATCCAGCGGCAGAACATTTTCGCCACGATTTTCGTGGTCCGCGACAATCTGCAGAAGATACTGCCGCGTTAGGTCGTCTCCGCTTTTCAGATCAATGATCTGCACCTCGCGCCCATCCCGAACGAAATTCGAAATGTCGTCCAACGTCACGTAGTCCGAGGTTTCGGTGTTATACAGACGACGACTGGCGTATCGTTTGATCAGTAGTGTCTCGCCCGACATAGCAGTTCTCCATCCCATGTGCTGCACCGCAGCTTACGCGGAAGTTCTGCAAAATCAATGTCTTTCTGCGCAGCATGGTTCTTCTGCGCCGCAGCATGGAACACGTTTACGGATCGAAAAACCCCGGGCCCGCTTGCGCCAATAACTCATTCGCAAGATCGATGCCCATGGCAGCGGCATCGCATGCCACCCCCTCGCGCATGCCTGCGTAAACCCGTGATCCATCTGGGCGCAAAATCTCGCCGCGAAAGGTCATCCGATCGCCATTCAATTCCGCCAGCGCAGCAATCGGCGTCTGGCATGACCCATCCAACCGTTTCAAAAACGCCCGTTCCGCCGCCTGTCGCGTTTCGGTTTCCGGGTGTCGAATTCCGTCAAACATCGCGGCCACGCGGTCATCCTCAATGCGTCGTTCAAGCCCGATTGCACCTTGAGCAACCGCCGGCAACATATCGTCTTCCGATACAGGCACCGCGTTAACCTCAGCGAGCAATCCCAGTCGACTTAATCCGGCCATGGCCAGAAACGTCCCCTCTGCAACCTTGCCGCGAAACTCGACCACGTTCAAATCAGACCGTCGGTGCAAAAGTTGCGCCCGCCGCCGCAGGCTTGACGTACCAACGATTGTTCCTGCATCCAAATCCGCAAGCGCGCGCCCATCCAGCGATACGAAGGCGTCCCGCACATCTTCACGCGGCAAACAGGCATCCACCACCAACCCGTCTGGTTGCTCAACCGGCATGTCCTTCATCGAGTGAACAGCCAAGTCGATGTCGCTCGACAACAATGCCTCTTCGATTTCCTTAGTAAACAGCCCCTTGCCACCGATCTCGCTCAAGGGTCGATCAGTGACCCGATCACCGGTGGTTTTGATCACCACAATCTGAAAGCAGTCTTTGCTCAGATCAAAAGCACCAGACAGCCGCGCGCGCGTTTCATAGGCCTGCGCCAGCGCCAGCGGAGACCCGCGCGTTCCGATGCGACACGGCTTGGATGGATCGGGTAAAATAATGGGGGCGTTGTTAAGCAACCCTACCGCCTAACACAATCGTTGCATTGACAAGATCGCGCTCAACTGGGACCAAACGCGAACCATTAAAGGACAAGGCATGACGAAAAAGCTGCTCCGCTCGCTGGCTGGCGAAACGCTCGAGACACCGCCGATCTGGATGATGCGCCAAGCAGGGCGCTACCTACCGGAATACCGAGCGACGCGTGCGGAAGCCGGCGACTTTCTGAAATTGTGTTATAATCCAGACCTTGCCGCCGAGGTCACTCTGCAACCCATTCGCAGATATGGGTTCGACGCCGCCATCCTTTTCGCCGATATTCTGCTGATCCCTGAAGCGCTTGGCGCTGACCTGTGGTTTGTCACCGGTGAAGGCCCTCGTCTTTCAACCATCACAACCGAGGCCGATTTCGCCCCCCTCAAACCCGCAGACACCGTCAATGATCACCTTGCGCCGATCTATGAAACCCTGCGCATATTGAAAACCGAGCTTCCCTCTGAGACCACATTGATCGGTTTTGCGGGGGCACCGTGGACCGTCGCCACCTACATGATCGCCGGGCGCGGCACGCCTGACCAAGGCCCCGCTCATGCGCTAAAGACTGAAAACCCCGCACTTTTCGAAGCCTTGATCGACCGCATCACTGACGCAACAATCGTATATCTTTCAGCTCAAATCGAAGCGGGCGCAGAGGTCATCAAGCTGTTTGACAGTTGGGCCGGGTCTCTGACCGGTGATGATTTCGATCATTATGCCCTTGCGCCTGCAAAGAAGATTATCGCGGCCCTCAAAGCACGCCATCCAGATACACCGATCATCGCTTTTCCGCGCGAGGCCAAAGAGCGGTATCTTGGTTTTGCCAAGGCCACAGGTGCAGATTGTCTCGCTCTTGATAATTCGGTGGATGCGACATGGGCAGCCGAACATCTTCAAAAGGACGGCCCCGTGCAGGGCAACCTTGCCTCTCGCCACATGGTAACCGGCGGCGACGCGCTTGTGGAAGAAACCCGCGCCATTGTCCAAGCATTCTCGGGCGGGCCGCACATCTTCAATCTGGGCCACGGCATCACACCCGATGCAGACCCTGAAAACGTTCATCTGATGATTGAGACTGTGCGCGAAAGCCGACCTTAGCCAGCCACGATCAGATCAATAAAAAAAAGACGCCCCATGGTCAGTGGGGCGCCTTTCCTATTCAAAATCAACTGCTTAGTCAGCGGTAAGCAGTGGCGGTTTCTTCTTGGATGAAATGCGCTTGGTCTTGTGTTCAAACCGAAGCTCAAGCTTGCCGTCTTTCACACCAACCTTGACGATCCCGCCCTTGGCCAGCTTGCCAAACAACAGTTCTTCGGCAAGCGGTTTCTTGATTTCTTCCTGAATGACCCGTGCCAAAGGCCGAGCACCCATCAGGTCGTCATAGCCTTTGTTGCCCAACCATTCCGCCGCGGGTCGGGTCAGTTCAATATGCACACCCCGATCCATCAGTTGAGCTTCAAGTTGTAGCACGAACTTTTCGACGACCTGCATGATGACTTCTTTCGGCAGCGCGCCAAAACTGATCACGGCATCAAGCCGGTTCCGGAATTCCGGCGTGAACATGCGTTCAATCGCGGCCGTATCTTCGCCCTCGCGCTTGTCGCGCCCAAAGCCAATCGCAGATTTCGCCATATCGGCGGCCCCGGCGTTCGAGGTCATGATCAAAATTACGTTCCGGAAATTCACAGACCGTCCGTTGTGGTCGGTCAGCTTGCCATGGTCCATCACCTGCAACAGGATATTGAACACATCCGGATGCGCTTTTTCGATCTCGTCTAGAAGCAGCACACAATGTGGGTGCTGATCGACGCCGTCGGTCAACAGGCCACCCTGATCAAAACCGACATAACCCGGAGGCGCACCTATCAGACGAGAAACCGCGTGCTTTTCCATGTATTCCGACATGTCAAAACGCAACAATTCGACGCCCAGCGCATCGGCTAATTGCTTGGCCACCTCGGTTTTACCAACACCAGTCGGACCTGCGAACAGGTAGTTACCGATTGGCTTTTCAGGCTCCCGAAGACCTGCACGTGACAGTTTGATCGCACTGGAAAGCGCATCAAGTGCTGCGTCCTGACCAAAGACCACTCGTTTTAGCGAAGCATCCAGGTCTTTCAACACAGCCGCATCGTCTTTCGAGACATTCTTTGG
>JAOHEK010000023.1 GCA_028097405.1 Paracoccaceae bacterium
ACGTCCGAAGGTCTGGTGATCATGGAGCCGCAACGAGGGTTTCGCGTGTCCCCAATCTCTGTCGAGGATCTTAAAGATTTGTCCGCCGTGCGGGCCAATATTGAATCCCAATGCCTTGAGCGATCGATCCTAGCTGGTGACGTTGCTTGGGAAGGGCGGGTTGTGGCTGCATTCCATGAACTTGCCCGGACGCCTGAGCGGGTGGAGGAGGACGAAGTTCGGATCAGTGAGGCCTGGGCTTCTACGCATCAACGTTTTCATGTCGCCTTGGTGGAGGCTTGTGACAGCCCATGGCTGCTTCGTCTACGCGATCTTTTGTTTGCTCAATCAGAGCGCTATCGGCGGCTGTCCGTGCCGTTGGAACAGAATCCACGGAATCTTGCGGCCGAACACCACGGCATTATGGAAGCCACCGTCAACCGGGACATCGAAAAGGCAACGCAACTCTTGCGCGGGCACTTTGGGTCTACAACCCGCATTTTGTTGGAGTCAAAGGCAGTTAGCCAAGGCGTCTCAGAAAACATCAACAAAGTGTCTTAGTCGGTGGGGCTGATCGGCATCCCTCGCAAAGTACTAGTGTTAGACAGGCTTGCAAAATAAAATATTATTAGGTCATAAAAAAATATAGTTGAAAAAAATAGATTTCTATGGCGAACTGGTGATGTGTCTTGTGATGGCGCATAAACAGATTGGGAGGTTTGTATGTCTATTGGTGTAGCTTTGCTCGGAATTACGCATCCGCATACATCGGGACGTGCGGAGATATTCTCTCGTTTGCCTGACGTAGAATTGATTGGTGCCTTTGACAGGGATGCGGTGATCGAACCCTTCTGCGAGCATATGGGCTTACCTACCCGGGAACCCGACGATTTGATCAATGACCCGGCTGTTCAAATTGTGCTGGTGCACGCACAGACCGAGGAAATGACTGAGTATTGCACGGCCGCCCTTAAGGCGGGTAAATCTGTGTTGGTTGAGAAACCTTGTGGCACCGGCCCAGAGGATATCAAAAAACTCATCGAAGCCGAAAAAGCGAGCTCCGCAGTATTTCAGGCGGGTTTCAATTTTCGGTTTTCACCCATTGTGGACATGATGAAGAAGGTGGTTGAGGGTGGCATCATTGGCGACATCACGCAAGTACGGGCCCATGGTGGCTGCGCGCTTGGCGAACATAAAACCCCCATGCTCAATCGGGAACAGGACATCGGGGGCGCGTTTTTTGTAATTGGCTGCCATGTCGTCGATATTTTGCTGCACGTTCTGGGCGCGCCCAAAGAGGTGGCTGCGACTGTCGCTAAATTCCCCAAGATTTCTGATCACACGTCACGGGAAGACTCCGTCGCGGCATGTCTTGTGTACGAGAACTGCCTGGCATCAATTGATTTTGCCGCACAGGATCCGCTGGAAAACGTGGAGAGCTGGGACTTCTTTTTCAACGGTACTGAGGGTGTTCTTTACGGAAACCTGTTGCCTGGCCGGTACAAGCTTTTTTTGAAGCGGCCCTTCGGTGGCTATCCTGCCGGTTGGTCAACGTGGCTCGGTACTCAGTTTCCGGTGCCGTGGTCCGGCGAGCCGACTGAATTTTCGCCAGACATTCCAGCGGTTGCCAACCAAGACTTCTTCGATCGGGAAGCCGCACAATTCATGGCAGCATTTCGAGGCGAAACCCCATCTCCAATCAGTGCATCGCATGCGCATCTCGTGGCTCGGACAATAGATACCTGCTACCGTTCTTCGGACGATGGGGGTTGTCGCACACCGCTATTGTAGATTTGAAAATGCAGTCCACGACTGGTTGGTTACGGCCCACAAACGTAAGGACGAAGAGAGCTCAGAGGTGTTGTTAAGGCTTGATTTCACCGATGAACAACAAAGGGACAAAAACGCGAACCCCACATCATCTCCACTAACCGTTTTCTTGGACGGTGCACATATCCGATGTCGACAGGAATACCAAAAGCGGCCCCTTGATGTTGTGGTTGGTAAGGTCGAAAATGCTAACATGAGTCGACGTCTTGGTCTTGTGCAGCAGGCGGCGAAATCTCCGGCAAAACAGCTCCGTAGCGATCTTATTGCGCAAGGTTGGGACGGTCAGAGCAAAGTGACAGTGAATTCAGACGGAGAGCCAGCCCCACCAAATCTGGTGCGGCGCGCCGTGCAAGGTCCGGTTACCCACATCTTGGACTGGTGGCATATCTCGATGCGCGTAAAGCATATAGAAAATGCTGTTAAAGGCATGCCGCAAACCCAGGGTTTCTTGGAGTTGCCGTTTTTATTCAAGCGACCGGCAGAAACACTACGTTGGTACCTTTGGCACGGGAAAGTGATGACCGCGGCGACCAAACTCAAACTTATCATAGTCGGCTGCAATCGCTCGCGCGCCGAAACCCAAGCCCTGAAGGCAGGGATTGCGCGCGTCAAAGCCCGATGTCAGGAGCTTTACACCTATCTCTCAAACAACTTCGATGCGCTGACAAATTTTGGCTATCGATATCGAAACGGCCTCGCGGTCTCATCATCCCGGGCAGAAGGTTGCGCGGACGACATAGGAAACGCCCGCATGGGAAAGCGGCGCCGCATGCGGTGGTCCCCGCAAGGCGCGCATCGTGTGGCAGCCACAAGGGCCGCCGTCCTCGACGACAGACTGACCGTCTCAGGCATTGCCGCATGACCGCCAAGTTTTGCCCACTCCCCCCTCCGCCGTCTGATTGATTTGCTTCCTGAGAGCCTCGTAGCATCTGCTTGGTACCGGCGACTTGGCCAAAGCGTTAGGTCGAACGGACAAAAATGCGCCATCGTAGCGACCACAGTGCCCAATTGTGCAATAGCACAAGGCAGGGTGGCATTCCATTAACTGCTGGATTGGAATTCCTATGACCATGAAAATTGGCAACGCATCTTGTTCATGGGGTGTAGAATTTCCGAGTGACCCATCTTACCCAGCGTGGGAAAGCGTATTGGACCAATGTGCGGATGCTGGATTATGTCCGCATCGGCTATTCGACGGGTAGACCGGATGGAACTGTAGAGGGAATTCCGAGCCGTCCCGATAGGGATTGTTCATCCTTTAAAGAACCAAGGAACGCCAGTAGCGCGTCAAAATCGGCGTCACCTAGTTCAGCAATCGGTCTGGTATAAATGGCGTCCGCAATCGCGGTGCGTTCTTCGGGGCTGTCCATTATGGCCCAATCACCGGTAAAATATTCGGGCGCGGGTAGCTTGATGCGTGTGTCAAACTCGCCAAGCCCGCGCAGCGGGTTGGCGTGAAAACGCAGGAATGCGCCAAGATCACCATGGGCACCGGCATGCCCCCAGGGGCCGGTTTCGGTGACGTTTCGCAGCATTGGCGTGCGGAATGCATAGGCATCGCGCGGTAAACCTGTCACCCGCATCCGGCCAACATCGCGTTGGTGCGATTCAAATGACGCAGCCTTTCCGGGGCCAAGTTGAGGTTCCCCCATGGCGTAGAATTGTTGATCGCTTAACAACGGTCCACTGTGGCAAGCGCTACAGCCTGCATCGCCAAAAAAGAGGTCCATTCCCGACGCCGCATCGCCAGTTAGCGGGGCAGTCCCACGTAAGTGTTGGTCAAAGGCGCTGTTGTCTGCGCGCCATTCGAAACCGATAAACGCGGCGATTGCGTTGGAAATATCGGTAAAGGCAACGGCGCGGCCTGCGGCTATTTCGGGATAGGCGGTCTCGAGCCGTTCTTGGTAGTCAGGCACTGCAGCCACACGGTTTGCGATGCGATTCCAAGCTCCGTTTGGTCCTGTCAAAAACCCTTGCCGGACGGCCTGCGAGATTTCGTTCTCTTGATAGTGTCCAGCCATCTCGTCAGGGGACAACACGGGAAACATGGTTTGAGCGGAGAGGATACCGTCAAACCCTTGCACCATGTCGTCCTCTAGCGGAGTGCGGAAGCCGGACGGTCGCGTTGCGTCCTGCTCAATCCGGCCATCCATAAATAGCGTGCGAATTGAACCGTGCCCCAGATTAAATAACGCAAGCGAATTTCGCGGGATGCGTTGCTCAGGCGGGTTGTTTGGATCGGGGGTGCGATCAGGACCAAGCCCCAAACCACCGTCACCAATCCCGAGCGGTACGCCGTCCCCTGTTGCAAAACGGGGATGGTGACAGGTTGAACAGGCGACGGTTCGATTGCCCGATAAAATAGGATCATAGAACAAAAGTTGGCCGAGGTGCAGCTCAGCCGCCAAAGGAATGTCAAAATCCATCGGGTCAAGCGGGGCGACCGGCATGTCGGCGGAAGCCACTACAGGCAGAGCAATCAAGAAAGTGGCCAACTTCATTTCAAAAACCTATAGAGAATACACCCTGATTAGAACTGAAAAAGAGGCGAAATCGACCCGTGTGCGCGGCAGAGCCAAACTCTATTATTTGGCGGCACGAGACACAACGCTAACACACCCGTGCAAACGCTTGCAATGATCTGCGCTTCCTATCAATATTGTTTTCGCATCCAATCCATTGGAGAAGACCATGTCGCTTGAATTGAACACTGCAGCGCGATTACCGTTTCCCGTAACAAATATATGCTTTGGCACATCGCCATTGGGCGACATGCCCGACACCTACGGATACAGTGTTGACGCCGCGCGTGCACGCGAGACGATCAGCAGTATGCTGAGCCAGCCCCACAGTTTCATTGATACCTCTCGTAACTACGGGGATGGTCGAAGCGAGGCGC
The DNA here is from genome assembly GCA_028097405.1 of Paracoccaceae bacterium. Taxonomy (GTDB): domain Bacteria; phylum Pseudomonadota; class Alphaproteobacteria; order Rhodobacterales; family Rhodobacteraceae; genus CALKXV01. The sequence goes on from JAOHEK010000023.1 coordinate 4,709, forward strand.
GGATCGGAGACGTGATCCGAGAACGTGGCGGTGTTCCGGCGGGTTGTGTGCTTGCCACGAAAGTAGACCGGAACATGAAGACCAATGTTCTCGACGCGGACAGGGCGCGGCGCTCCGTCGAAGAAAGCCTTGAAGCGTTGGCTGTGGGTCGGTTGCAGATCCTGCATCTTCACGACCCCGAACACTGTGCCGATCTCAACGACATCACCCGTTCGGGCGGGGCGCTGGACGAGGTGTTTCGTATGAAGGAAGAGGGCCTTGTCGGTGCTGTTGGCCTCGCCATGGGGAACCTGCCGATGATGACAAGCATTCTACCGGATTGGGATTTTGATGCCCTGATCAGCCACAATCGGTTTACGCTGCTAAATCGTTCAGCGGATCGTATGTATACAGACGCTCATGCCCGAGGTATCGCGATTTTCAATGCGGCACCTTATGCAAGCGGCATTCTTGCCAAGGGCAGCAACAAAACCCAAAAGATCACCTATCAGGATGCGACCGAAGCACAGTTGAAACCGGTCCACGCGATCGAAGAAGTTTGCGCACGTCATAACGTCCCGACTGGTGTCGCGGCGTTGCAGTTTTCTATGCGCGACCCCAGGGTGACGTCGACAATCGTTGGGGTTTCGAAATCGGTGCGGGTGCAACAAACGCTGGAATGGGCGCAGATGGACACACCAGACGCCCTATGGGCGGAACTTGGCGCGTTGCCCTTCAGCAGCGATGACCCAGAAGCAGAAAGGGATTATAAACCATGCTGAATATTGCATTAATTGGCTGTGGGCGCATTGGCGTCATGCATAGTCAAGTGGTTCAGACGAATGCACGCGCGCGCATCGTTGCGGTCCATGATATCAATCCCAAGGCGGTGGCCGAGGTGATTGGTGACAGTGATATCAAAGCGGCGGCATCTGCCGAAGACATTTTTGCTGATCCGAATGTCGACGCTGTTATCGTCGCGTCTTTGACGGCAACCCACGCGGACTATATCGAAGCGGCGGTTGCGGCGGGAAAACCGATCCTGTGTGAAAAGCCTATCGACCTTGATATCAATCGTGTCCTCGCCTGCCAAAAGATGATCGCAGGCAGCGATGTGCCCGTCCAGATCGGGTTTAACCGGCGTTTTGATCCCGGACATACTGCATTGCGCGATGCGTTAGTGGCTGGTGAAATCGGGCGGTTGGTTCAGCTTTTCGTCACGTCCCGTGATCCATTTCCACCGGGCATTGATTATCTGACAAATGCTGGCGGCATGATCCGAGACATGACGATTCATGACTTCGACCTCGCGCGATTTATGTTAGGGGATGATGAACCCGTTGAGGTCTGGGCGACGGCTGCGCCGTTGATTGACGATGCGATGGCCGAGATCAATGAGGTCGATTGTGCGATGATCGTGATGCGCACAGCGGCTGGGCGTCAGGTCTTTCTCAACAACGCGCGTCAGGCGGAATATGGCTATGACCAACGTGTCGAAGCGATGGGGACCTCGGGCATGTTGCAAAATTCCAACCGTACGCCTCATGGGCTTATGCGCTATAAGGCCGGGGCGACCGCTGTGCAAACCGGGTACCTTGAGTTCTTTATTGAACGCTATCGCGAGGCCTTCGTAATCCAATTGGATGCCTTCGTTGATCTGGCAAACGGTAAACCTGCCGACGTGCCTAGTTTTGATGACGGGCTCAAAGCACTCGCGCTGGCAGAGGCTGCGTACCGGTCTGTGAAAAGCGGACGCGCCGAAACGGTCTAATTCCGGTCACCGGCTTAATGGCCACCGGAACGGTGGCCATTTTCTTGCACTGGTCAAAGAAAATCCCGCCACAACCAAGGCTGTGACGGGACATGCTACAGTTAGGCTGTAGCTCGGGGAGGTTCGTTACTGGCAGATCGCCGGTGGGTTCTCAGAGACACCCGCACAGATCCGCTCAACCGTCGCCCAGCCTACATCTACAGTCCGATCAAGATTGGATGCGTCGATCCGCTCAACCGGCAGAAGCAAAGAATCGAGTGTGATACCCTGTGGCCCGCCACTAAAATCGTTTGCGCCTTCGACATCTTCGCCGTTAGCAAGCTGCAACGCGACAGTCGCTGCGGACGCGCCTAGATCAAAAGCGTTCTTCCAGATTGTGAAGGTTTGCTGGCCACGCGCAATACGGTTCAGAGCGCCCGGTGCGCCATCCTGACCAGACAGCGGAACATCAAGACCCTGCTCACTAATTGCTTCTGCAACGCCGCTCGCCATGCCGTCGTTCATCACCATAACCGCGTCAACATCATTGTCTGTCGCGGTGAGGATTTGTTCGATGGTGTCCTTGGCCAATTCTGGACGCCAGCTGTCAACGAACTGTTCACCGACAACTGAGATCGCGCCTGAATCGTAGTAGGACTGCATTTTCTCTTGGTAGGCACTAAACATCTGGTGGGTGTTCGGATCGCCGTCGTCACCTTTGATGAGGACGTAGTTCCCCTCTGGCGCAACTTCGAGCATGCCATTTGCGAGTTCCTGGCCAACTGAGCGCGCGTCAAAGGACACATAGAACGTCCCCGGAACTTCGATCAGCTGATCATATGCGACTACAGGAATGCCTTCTGCCAACGCACTGGCAACAACCGGGCTGACAGAGTCTGCAACACCGGACATGATGATCAGAACATCAGCGCCACGGGTGATCAGGTTTTCAATGTCGGCAACGGATTTTTCGGGCGAGAAGTTCGCATCGGCAGAAATATATTTCGCGCCAGCAGCTTCCACGACCGATTTAATGCCCGCTTCGTCGATGACCCAGCGTTCATCTGCAAATTTGTACCAACTTACGCCGACAATAATGTCGTCCGCTGCGGCAGCACCGGCAACCATTGTTATGGCTGTTGTGGACATTGCTATACTTTTGATGAGCTTTTTCATTGTTTCCTCCCTGGCTTTGAAGTGCCTCTTTGGACACGGAAATAAGTTGACAGTTATTGCAACCGATTGCAATAACTGACAGGTAGAGGAGCCTCTGGGAGCATAGCTTGAGAGAGATCATGACTGACAAATCCGCGAAGTCTGAGGGTGGGTTAGATAGCAAGCTGAAGAGAGCGACGGTGGCAGCCAATATTGACACGCGGCTGCTCGCGATGATTGGCGCTGTTGCGGTGATTTGGCTGTTCTTTCATATTACCAGTGGCGGGATTTTCCTTTCGCCTCGTAACTTGTGGAATTTGTCGGTTCAAACCAGCGTAACTGCGATTTTGGCCACAGGGATGGTCTTGATCATTGTGTCGCGCAATATTGATCTGTCCACTGGATCGCTCTTGGCGTTCCTTGGTATTTTGGGCGCGTTTGTCCAAACCGAAATTTTGCCCCTTGAAGGGGCCCACAGTTGGTGGCTGTCGATGGTGGTCATGGTGGTGGCCGGGTGCCTCGCGGGTGGGCTGCAAGGCTGGATGATCGCGCGCTTCACGATACCGGCCTTTGTTGTCACCCTTGGTGGGTTGATGTTCTGGCGCGGTGCGGGGTGGCTCTTTACATCGGGGCGGACTGTAACACCGCTGGATTCGACCTTCAAAGTCATCGGCGCCGGTTCGATTGGAGAAACATGGAGTTGGGTCGTCGGGATAATCGGTTTCGCGGTTCTTGTGACGCTCACCTTATTGAACAGACGTCGGCGCAAGGCGCTTGATTTTGGAATGCGGCCTGTGGCGCTTGATGTTGTCATTCTGGCGGCGGCGGCAGTGTTGATCATAGCGTTTGTCATGACGATGAATTCTTACAACTTCCCACGGTCCGAAGACGGGCGCGGTATTCCTGTTCCGGTTCTGATCTTGATCGTTGTGGCCTGTGTTATGATCTATGTGGCCAACATGACCCGCTTTGGGCGTTATATCTACGGCTATGGCGGCAACCCCGAAGCGGCAGAGCTGGCCGGGGTCAACACACGGGCTGTCGTCATCGCGAGTTTCGCTTTGATCGGTGGCCTGACGGCGCTTGGTGCGATGATTTCAACGGCCCGTCTGAACGCGGCCCCGCTGAGCATCGGGCAGTTGCTGGAACTTCAGGTGATCGCCGCGGCGGTGATTGGTGGCACGTCTTTGACAGGCGGTGTAGGTACGATCATCGGTGCGCTGATCGGGGCCTTGCTGATGCAGAGTTTGCAAAACGGCATGGTTCTCCTCGGCGTGCAAAGTGCGCCACAACAGATGATTATGGCCTGTGTCTTGATCTTCGCTGTTTGGTTTGACGTCATCTATCAAAAGCGCCGAAAGTGAGGGAGGAGCCAACCATGAAACCTCTGGTTCAAATGGAGAACATCTACAAGCGGTTTGGTGGCATTCACGCAGTGGAAGACATGAGCCTTGAGCTGCTCCCCGGTGAAGTCGTCGGATTGCTGGGCCACAACGGGGCCGGGAAATCGACCTTCATCAAGATGCTGTCAGGGGCCTATCAACTTGATAGCGGGCAAATCAAAATTGGCGGAGATGTTGTCAACATTACCAACCCGTCCTCGGCCAAGGCCTTTGGGATCGAAACGATCTACCAGACACTTGCGTTGGCAGATAACCTCGACACGGCGGCGAATATCTTTTTTGGTCGCGAAATCCTGACAAAGTTCGGTGCGCTGGATGAACCGGCCATGGAACATGCCGCCATCGGTGTGATGGGGCGGCTGAACCCGCAATTTCGCAAGTTCAAAGACCCCGTGTCAAACTTGTCCGGTGGTCAGCGCCAATCGGTTGCCATCGCGCGGGCGCTGCAATTCAACGCGCGGATCATCATCATGGATGAACCGACGGCGGCCTTGGGTCCCCATGAAACACAGATGGTTGCCGATCTCATTCGGGCGCTGAAACGTGAAGGCATAGCGATCGTTATGATCAGCCATGATTTGCACGATGTGTTTGATCTTGCAGACCGCGTTTCCGTGATGAAAAATGGTCGTCATGTTTGGACGGGAACCACAGAAGAAACCAACAAAGACGAAGTCCTGCAGATGGTGATCCTCGGCAAATTGCCGGACGGAAGCTATGCACCGGGCATCCTTTCGGAAGAAAATGCTTAACCGGTTTATCCGTGCATGCTTGGGGTGGCTGTTGGTTTTTTCCCTCCCAGATACTTGCGCAACCGGTGTTTTCCGATCTCAGCGGCAGCTTGCCCATCCAGCATGTCTATGACGGCGGATGGGAGTTTTATGTCGGTGGCGGAGTCGCTGTTTTTGATTGCAATAACGATGGCTATCCCGATATTTTTGCCGCGGGCGGTGCGGGTGCCTCGCAGCTGTTCCTAAACCAGACGCCTGCCGCAGGTGAAGCGATCACATTCGCCGTGGCAAAGCCATCTGATCACACCCTTAACGATGTTATCGGTGCCTACCCCATTGATATCAACGGCGATGGGAACCTTGATCTTTTTGTCATGCGTGTCGGTCCCAATGCTGTTCTGAGCGGACTTGGGGATTGCGCCTTTGAACGTGCTGAAGACGCATGGCGCATCGACCCCGGAAATGGCTGGACCACAGCGTTTTCCGCAGGCTGGGGGGCAGGCGATGATTGGCCGACGCTTGCCGTTGGAAATTATGTCGACCGACGCGATCCTGACGGGCCATTTGGCACCTGCGATTATCACCAGATCTTTCGCCCGAATGAGTCAGGCTTTGGTGCACCCGAATTGATCACGCAGGGATATTGCACGCTTTCGATGCTGTTCACAGATTGGAGCGGCAGCGGACAGCAGGATCTTTGGATTAGCAACGACCGCCACTACTATGTCAATGATGGACAGGAACAATTGATCCGCGTTTGGCCGGAGCTTTCGTCTTATGACGCTGCGGATGGTTGGGCCACCAGCCAACTCTGGGGCATGGGAATCGCAAGCCGAGATATCACCGGGGACGCGCGCCCTGAAATTGCGATCACCAGCATGGCGGATCAAAAGTTGTTCCAGCTGGACGAAGATGTTGATCAACCAAGCTTCACCTCTATTGCCTATGACCGGGGAACCACAGCCCATGTCCCCTATATGGGCGAGGAGGGTCGCCCCAGCACAGGATGGCACGTGCAGTTTGGCGATGTAGATAACGATGGGTTGGATGATCTTTTCATTGCCAAGGGCAACGTCAATCAGATGCCGGGTATGGCCACACGCGATCCTGATAATTTGCTCATGCAACAACAGGATGGGAAATTCATCGAAGCAGGGGAAATGGCCGGTATTGGATCGTTTGAACGTGGGCGCGGCGGGGCGCTTGTGGATTTGAACCGTGACGGGTTGCTTGATCTTGTGGTGGTTCAACGTCGTGCGGAGTTAAAATTATATCAGAATACCACAGGCGAAACCGGTAACTGGGTGCAACTGCGCCTTTCGCGGGATGGCGGAAACCGGAACGCAATTGGTGCACGGATCGAAATTATGTCTGGCGATCACCATCAATTTCGCGAAGTGCAGGTTGGTGGTGGCCATGCGGGCGGGCAGGCCGGCTTTGAACATTTTGGTTTGGCGACAGCGACGTCTGCACGGCTACGCGTGCGGTGGCCAGATGGTACCATGGGGCCGTGGCATGAAGTGTCGGCGAACACGCATCTGCACCTGAAAGCGGGCGCTGTTCCGGTTACGGATGGGAGAACGGGCGGCGCGCAAACGCCACCCGCCTTTGATCAATGAGACCGCTTGCGACCGTTTTGCGCTGCGATTTCCTCTTCCAGCTTGGCCATTGGCCAATCTTCGGCCAGCGCTTGGCGCAGCACGTCCTGTTGGCTCGGCGGGGCCATGCCAGACAGAGGCGAGTCAATGTCGAGGTTCGCAGGAAACGGATAACCTTCGGCAGTTGCGGCAACGACATTGTCGGCCTCGCGCGCGGTGATCGTGCTGGATTTCAACAGTCGGGTCAAATCGTCGTAAACCGCCAGCGTGATGCGGCTGCGGTCCACAATCTCAATCGAACGACCGAAGCCCGAGCCGACCTGCATCAGGTTCACAACGCGCTGCACGTCAGTTGTCCGGTTCTCACCAGCCGCGTGGAATGTCGCGGGGTTGAAAAACAACATATCGCCTTTGGACATCGGCAGTTGCACATAGCGGTCTTCAAAAACCTCGCGGAATTCGGGCAGCAGCACGGCGATATAGCCGGGCAGATAGCTTTGAGAGAATGGCAGCAGTTTTGTCGGGCCGCTTTCAATCGACATGTCACAATGCGTGATCCCGCCTTGCAAGGTCAGGGACGCGGACAAAGCATGCTGGGACGCAGGATATCCCTTGAGCGTTTCAATATCCTGAAACCCCATGTGATAGTCGCGGTGCGCAGTTTGCGACTTACCACCGGGACGGACAACATTGACCTGAAACGTGATCTGATAACCCGATCCCAGCCAGCTCTCGCTGACGCGGCGGGTTATTTCGTTCGCGTTGTAACGCACATAGAGATCGGGCGCAGCCATGCAGAGTTTTTCATGCGCGTTCCAGATGCGGCTATTGGCCCCCGCCGTGGCGAAATGGTCGCCTTTACCGGCATTTTCGGCTTCTTCCGCTTTGATAATTGCCTCAAATTTCTCGGTGACGGCGTCAATCAACGCGTGGTCACTTTGCCCGTTTCGGATAACGATGATACCCGGGCCGGACAGAAACGCACGGTTCCATTCCGCCATCAGGGCGCGGCCTTGTGCATGGTCGGCCAATGCTTTGTTCGTTTCGGCGCCGTCATAGATCGGAATATTGCTGGCGATTTCAGTGGCACGGGGATAGTCCGTGTCCGTTGTTTCTTGTGCGATGTGGCGCTTGAACGCGTCCAGATCACTATTCTGATTATCAAGCCAAACTGGCTTATGCGTGCGGTTTTGATCGAACATTTTTTTTCCTCCCGTGAAACTAGGTTGCCAAACAAGACTACGCAGCATGCATCGCTCTGTCCTTTTGTTAATCCATCAATTTTCCATCAAATGCCATGCCACATCGTTTTCCAGTAAAAGACATCGCGCATCAGGCAGGACTGGGAACAGCCACTGTTGATCGCGTCCTCAACAATCGCCCCGGCGTGCGACGCCAAACGGCGAACCGCGTTGTCATGGCAATCCGTGAGTTGGAAGCGCAAGAATCTCAACTGTCCATGCGCGGGCGAAAGCTGATGGTCGATTTGGTGGTCGAAGCTCCGCAAGCCTTTCTTGATACTTTGCAGGATGCGGTGGCGCAAGAACTGCCATTGATGCGAACAGCCATTTTCCGGATGCGTAACGATTTGCGGGCGCGGTTTCCGGTTGATCAGATAGTGTTCGCGCTGTCACGGATCGAGCGGCTCAAAAGTGACGGCGTTATCGTGATGGCACCGGATGCAGCACCAATCCGCAAAGCGGTCGATCAGTTGGTCGACGCAGGAATCCCTGTGGTGACACTGGCGACAGACATGCCTGCAACCAAACGTGCAACCTATGTCGGTCTCGATAATCATCGCGCCGGTGAAACGGCTGCATGGCTGATCCGAAAATGGGCCGCATCTGACACGCCTGCACGTGTCCTAGTGACTAAGCGCAACGAAGCCTTTCGCGGCGAAGAGGACCGCGAGGCGGGGTTCCGCAAGGGAATGGCGACGTTCTGGCCGCAAGCACAGATCAATCTGCTGGTACAAGCTGGAGGCCAATTCTTTGCGCCGCAGGTCGCGCAGACCATAGGCGATAGCGCAGTTGCAGGAATTTATTCCATCGGGGGGGGTAACCGCGCTATCCTTGATGCATTGTCGCAATCCGATATGCCCAGACCTGTGATCGTCGGCCACGATCTAGATCCCGAAAACCGTGAGTTTCTTGTTAAAAACAAGATGGATGCGGTTCTCTATCACGACTTGGCAGAAGACATCCGCAATGCCTTTCAAACCTTTATCTCGGTTCATAGCGGGGGTGCGATTGCAATGCCGGAAAACGGTGCAATATTGCGGGTTTTCTTGCCTCCAATGGTTCAGGACGGACGACCCGAATGATGCTTTGATCCAGCTAACACCAAAGTATTTCCAATCAAAAGGACACCAAAATAATGACCGATTTTGACGTGACCAACTTGCGCCGCCCTGTTCTTGACCGCCGCCTTCGTCTTGGGTTCGTCGGTGGGGGACGGGGCGGATTGGTTGGGCAATGGCATGCCAGCGGTGCACGTCTTTCCAATCAATGGGACATCGTGGCGGGCGCGCTTTCGACCAACCCAGAAAATGCAAAGCTGTCAGCACGCGATTGGCTGATTGCACCGGATCGCAGTTACGATGACTGGCGCGAGATGGCTCGGGTCGAGGCCAGTCGCGAGGACGGAATAGATGCTGTCGCCATTTGCACGCCAAATTTCTCTCACTATGAAATCGCATCCTGTTTTCTAAAGGCGGGCATTGATGTGATCTGCGACAAGCCGATGACAACCACGTTAGCGGACGCTGAACATCTTGTTGAGATTCAGCGCCAAACGGGCGTGCGTCTGCTGCTTTCATATCCCTACACACATCACACGATGGTGCGGCAAGCGGCGCATATGATCAGCGCTGGTGCCATCGGAAAGATCAGACAGGTGCAAACCGAATATTTGCAGGAATGGGCAACCGGTCCGGCTGATCCCGCAATCAAAGGGCGCGCGTGGCGGCAGGACCCGAGCAAGGCGGGCCGTTCATCTGCGGTCGGGGACATTGGTACGCATGCCTTCCATTTGTTGGAATACGTAACCGGTCTGAAAACACAGGCGGTAAAAGCTGATTTCCATATGTGCGGGGCTGCCGAAAATCTGGAAGACACCGCATTTGTCACCTTGCGGTTCAAAGACGATATTCCGGGCCTGTTGCACATCACACAAGCCGCGCCGGGGCAATATTGTGGACTGCGTTTCCGGATTTGGGGCGAGGCCGGTGGGCTGTCTTGGGATCAGGAATTTCCCGAACAATTGCGGTATAGCCCGTTGGATCAACCGGATCAGATCATACATCGCGGGCAGGGTGGGGGCATGGTTCCCGCAGCACAACGATTGGCCCATTTGCCACGAGGGTTGGGCGAGGCGCTGACGGATGCGTGGGGCAATCTGTATTCCGAAATTGCAATTGCAATCGCGGCGCGCAGGACAGGCTCATCGCTGGAACAAGGTGCTGTCGAAACTTCCGGTGCGGATGATGGCGCCCGTGGTGTTCAGTTCACGGACCTGTGCACGGACAGCCACGAAGCAGGAGGAGTTTGGCAGACGTTTTAAGAGCGATCTGGGCAATGCGTGGAGCATTGCAAGGGCTTGCAAAGAATCGCGGCTGGTTACAGATTGAACGTAACCACCGACTCAGAGGAATGTTCGATATGCAAAAGCGTCAACCTGTATGGCTAAGTGATCAAGGCTTTGATCTGGCCGCATTTAGGCAGCTGGTCGAACAAACGACCAACCCAGCGGATTATCCTTTGGCTGCCGAGGTTTCAAAAAATATCCCGATCTATGACGGTGACCGATTGCGCAATGAAATTGCGACCGAGGCAGGCGCGGCCAAACTCATGGAAGAATTCAACCATGTGTTCACATCTGGCCCCGGCATCATTGCAATTAAGAAGGGGTATGATGACATTGGCGTGGTCGATGACGTCACCGATGTTTTGTTCGGTCTGATCGAGGAAGAAGAGGCCCAAGAAGGCACGTCGGGCGATCATTTCGCGACCGCCGGATCAAATAGCCGCTTGTGGAACGCGCATCAGAAACTTGCGGCGCGCAATCCGGCGCTTTTCATCCGTTACAACGCAAATGATTTGTTGCGTTTCATCTACCAGTCTTGGCTGGGCACCGGGTATCAGATTACCGCGCAAGTCAACGTTGTGCGCCCCGGCGGCGGTGCCCAACAGGCCCACCGCGATTATCATATGGGCATTCAAACCCCTGCGGCGATGGCGGCGACGCCTGCGGGCCAACACGCGACTGTTCCGTTGTTGACGTTGCAAGGTGCCATTGCCCATGTGGATGTTCCAATTGAAGCCGGGCCAACACGTCTGTTGCCGTTCTCGCAGACCTATCTGTCAGGATATCTGGCCATCCTGCGCGACGATTTCCGCAGCTATTTCGAAGAAAACTTTGTCCAGTTGGAATTGGAAAAAGGCGATTTGCTGTTTTTCAATCCGGCTGTTTTTCACGCGGCGGGGGACAACCGAACTGAAGACGTTCAACGTATTGTCAACCTTTTGCAGGTCGGGTCGATCTATGGACGCACCATGGAATATGTGGATCGGACGACGCTTACCAAACAGATTTATCCAGAACTGTTGAACCAAATCAAAGAGGCATCCCTGTCGGCAACAGAAATTGAATCCGTAATTGCAGCGGCATCTGAAGCCTATCCATTCCCCGCCAATCTGGACAACGACGCCCCCATCGGCCCCAGCGGGCTGACACCGGCAAGCCAACAAGAAATCTTGCGTCAGGCATTGAATGAAGGCTGGGAGCCCGATCGGTTGAACAGCGAACTGGACGATCTAGACGCGCGGCGTTTCGGATGAAGCTTTCTTTGGTTTCGGACAGTTTGGCAAATTTGCCAGTAGAACAGATGTTATCAACCGCGGCTGCGGCTGGTATCCAAGGCATCGAATTCAATACAGGAAATTGGTCTGGTGCACCGCATATTGACCTTGATGGGTTGCTTGAATCCCAAACTGCACGTCAGGCTTTGGCGGACAAATTGGAACGACACAACCTGGACCTTGTTGCGTTTAATTGTAACGGCAACCAGTTGCATCCGGTGACTGGCGCCGCGCATGACAAAGTGGTGCGGGACACGATCCGCCTGTCTGGGTTGATGGGGCTGAAAACGGTTGTTTTGATGTCGGGGCTTCCGGCAGCAAATGCAACGGATCTTGTGCCCAACTGGATCACGTCATCGTGGCCAGAGGAAAACCAGACCCATCTGGAATGGCAATGGGCGGAACGGTTGCTGCCGTATTGGCACGATCTGGTTGCCTATGCGTCGTCATGTGGCATCGAAAAGCTGGCAATTGAGATGCACGGTAATCAACTGGTGTTTTCACCCGCAACGTTGATGCAATTGCGGGCTGAGGTTGGTCCGATGGTCTGTGCGAACCTTGATCCCAGCCATTTGATGTGGATGGGGGCCGATGCCATCCAGTCGGTCGATTATCTGGGGGATGCGATTGCCCATGTGCATGGCAAAGATACGTTCATCAATGCACCCGTCGCAGCGACCCGAACGCTTTTGGAAAACGGTCCGCTCGTCTCGGCGCGGCCTCGTGCATGGACACACGCAACAATCGGTGTTGGCCATGATCTGAAATGGTGGACCGATTTTTGCTATCGGTTGGCGCTGGTCGGCTATTCTGGCTGGGTCAGCATTGAACACGAAGACGCAACGATGTCTCGGAATGAAGGTATAAAACGGGCCGTATCATTGTTAAAAGACGCCATGGTGTTAGAAGATCCTGACTACCAAGTTCAAAGTGTGACCTAGGTGATGTAAGGGCATTGAAAGATTGCTTTAACATAAAGACCGATCACTGATTGAGCGAGGCTGGAAATGTCGAAATCTGAGAAGCCGTCAAAGTCACGGCGTGCAACATTGGGTGATGTTTCGCGCGTGGCGAATGTTTCGGCGTCTGCGGTGTCTCGAACATTTACACCCGGCGCGTCGGTGTCCCCCAAGACCAGACGGACCGTTTTTAAAGGCCGCCAAAGAGGTTGGGTTTCAACCCAATGTTCTGGCGCGCAGCCTTGCAACAGGGCGGTCCGATATTATTGCGTTGGTGACGAATGCCTTTGGAAACCCGTTTATCAATTCGGTCGTGGACATTTTCACCGATGAACTTCAGGAGCGTCGCCTGGTGCCGTTGGTTTTGAACCTGAAAGAAGGCTTCGATTGGGACAAAGCTGTGAACCTGATCTTACAGTATCAGATTGATGGCGTGATCATTGCGTCCTCAACCGTGAGCGAGCAGTTTCTAGAAAAGATCTCTGACCAGAACACGCCGATTATCCAAGCCTTTGGGCGCTATCTTGGATCGAAAGATATTGATTCCGTTTTTGTCGACAATGAAAAGGGCGGGCAGCTGGCCGCGCGGGAACTTCTTGCCCGCGGTTATCGAAAACCGGGGTTCATCGGTGTGCCGCTTACCGTATCGACGACGCGCGACAGATTGACCGGGTTCCGTGAAGTTCTGTCTCAGAATGGCATCACGCCACAGGTGGTTCATTGCGATCAATATTCCTACCGTGAAAGCTACAGGGAAACCCAGACCTTGTTCAGGCAGCATCCCGAACTGGACTGTCTGTTTTGCGCCGATGATCTGCTTGGCCTCGGGGCGTTGGACGCTTTGAAATTCGAACTGGGGCGCAATGTTCCCAATGATGTTGGTGTCATTGGTTTCAACGACATCCAAGCAACCAGCTGGCCCAGCCACTCTTTGGCGACCTTTCGATCTGACACAGATCAAATCGTCGTAAACGCGATCAACATGCTGACTGACCGGATCACAAACGGGTCCAAAGGTGGCGAGCGCCGCATTATAAACTGTCATTTTGTTGAACGCGGGTCCGTCTGTAACCGATTGGAGTGATCAGCGCTGGTTAGCTCTCTAGCAGCCAAGCATGTTCTTTCGCGGTGTGGATGTTCCACGCGCGTTTTGGCCCGGCCATGACGTTCAGGTAATACACTTCGTACCCATGGGGGGCGGATACAGGATGGTATCCTTTGGGCACCAAAATCGTGTCACCATCTTCGGGGGACATGGTCACATCCAGTGATCTGTCGTCGGTATAGACACGTTGAAACGCAAACCCCTGTTCCGGACGGATGTGGTAAAAATAGATCTCTTCCAGTTGAGATTCGGTGGGCAGATCGTCTTGATCGTGTTTGTGGGGCGGGTAGCTTGATGAGCAGCCGGGCGGGGTTATTGCTTCGACCACCAGCAGCCGTTCCGCCATGTCGCTATCGGCGGGCAAGAGGTCGACAACATGGCGAACATTATTCCCTGATCCGCGAGTTTCGATAGGGCGGTCCCCCGGTGCGATCATGAATGGACTATTCGGCTGGCTTGCCACAGCGCCGCAAATCGCGACCTCTAGTGTCGTCGTTGCCGTGACGTTCCAGTTACACCCCGCAGGGGCATAGAAGGCCCAAGGTTTGCGATCAAACGCATGATCGCGGTGCGTGGTGTCGCCAAAGGGTTTCCCGTCAATTCCAAAGGTCGCGGACCCGGAAATCACCACGGCACAGGTTTCACGCCCGTCGTTGACGAGTGAAACCGATTGCCCCGCGCCTAACTCATAGACTTCAAAGCTCGTGTAGCCCCAGTTGGCGCTTTCTGGTGTAACCTTTTGCACCAATCCGGTGGAGTCGGCGTCAAACTGAGTCAGGTGTAAGTCGTCTTTGGTCCACATGAAATTAGTCCTCTTGCGGGCGGTTTTGTTGCCAGACATCAATGAAGCGGCTGAAATTATCAACCATCTGCGTGACGGCCGTTTGGTCATCAATACTGTCGCCAAGCCAGGCTTCAAACGGGGCACCAACAATCGCTCGACCAATTGCGAAACCGATGACACGGGGCGATGTAGCTGCCGCGTTCAGCGCGCCGGACACCTCGGATGGGGTCGATTCCATCCCCAGAACCATCACACCACGACACTGTGGATCGTTTTGCGTGATAACATTTGTGATGGCGGCCCAAGTGGACGGATCGGAAAAGGGCTCCAGTTTCCAATAATCCGGCTTTACCCCAAGCCCGTAAAATTGTCCCATCGCTTTAATGACTGCCGCTTCACGGTCACCATCGATTTCGGGCGGAACAATCTCGAGAAGAAAATCATGCCCGGTCCGTTGGCAGGCATCGAATGCTTGCGTGATGCGGTCTTGCTGGGTTTGTAAGATGGCTGCGTCATCGTTCGGATCGTAGTGGCATAAACATTTCACGATCTGGTTTTGCGGCCAAGTGTTCAGCGCCGATCCGACATCCTTTCCGGTGACAAATTCAATCGGCCGTGTTTTGGGAACTTCGAGAGAGCGGGCGGTCCTGATCCCTAGGCGTCCTGCATCAAACAGCGCGTCTGTCCCGTATTCAGCATCGACAATATAGCCAACATTCGCGTGGGTTAACCGCACCTGTTCCACGGCCTGAACCGCCAAGCGTTTGAAGGCTGGGAAGCGACTGTAACCCTTGCCGAGCCTGTCGGCAATATCACGAAACTGGGTGCGGTGATCGCAGGCGAGGAAGAAGATATCGCCTGTATCCTTGGGCACTTTAATGCGGATACCTTCGATCAATGCCTGCCCCGTCGCGCCGTTTTCTGCGCGATTGATAAAAGTCTGAAGCTCGCCCCAATAAGCATAGTCCTGCGAACACAGCAGTCGCGTAACCGCGACTGCGCCACATGCATTGGCAATTGTAGCGCAGGTTTCCAGCGGTTCGTTGCGCAGATAGCCGCGCAAGAAACCAGCCATAAACGCGTCGCCCGCGCCGATGGTATTAATAACTTCGATTTCGAATTTGCGCCCCTGAACAGGGGCTTCTAGGTCGCCCGCATTCCCGCCGCCATATACGTCACACCCATAAGCCCCGCGTTTGCAAACGATGATCGCGCCGGTGCGTGCGCGTATTTTGGCCAGCGATGCCGCTGTATCGGGCAGCCCGGCGGCGGCGGATATTTCCTCTTCGGTGCCAACAATCACATCGGCGACATCGACCACCGCAAGAAATGCGTCCCGAACCACGGGCGCAACACCTGCGCGTTCCGCGCCGTCTGAATGCGACACAAGCCCCCAAAGCGACGGTCGGAAATCAATATCGAAAATGATCTTGGCGCCGCTCACTTGCGCAAGTCGGATGGCTTTCCAACTTGCTGCGGCTACCTTTGGTGTTGAAAAATGTGTGCCCGTCACGACAATCGACTTGGCACGCGCAATGAAAAGTTCGGAAACATCGGTCTCGCAAAGCGCCATGTCCGCGCAGTCGCGGCGGTAAAAGACATGGGGCGAATTATTTCGATCCTGCACCGTCAATAAAACCAGCGCTGTCAGGCGGTCAGCATCGGTTTTGATTGCCGAAGTGTCGACGCCTTCTTGGTTAAGTGTTTGCAAGATCGCATCGCCCATCTGGTCGGCTCCGACACGGGTCAGCAGCGCCGCCTGTAATCCCAATCGGGATGCTCCCGCCGCGATATTCGTCGGACTGCCGCCAACAGAACTTCTGAACAGACTGGCGTCGGCCAGGCTCACCCCGATCTCGGTTCCGTACAAATCAATAGATGATCGCCCAATGGTTATGACGTCGATATCTTTCGGTAGCACGTCTTTCGATCCTTTCGATTTGCAATTGCTTGCAATTTCTTTTTATTGGCTGAGCCCTAATAAAGAAACCTATTTCTCCACATACGTGTGGGAATCAGCTGTATGCGTCAGGTTTCGATGCAAGGCCTTGCAAGAAATTCCTTTGTTGGATATGCGATTAACAGGTCTACACTATTCCTACGCGCAGATTCTTGGGAGGGCGTCAAAATGCCAAATGAAACCATTCGGCTGACGATGGGTCAGGCCATCGTCAAGTTCATGATCAACCAATATATTGAAGTTGATGGCGAACAGAGCCGGTTTTTCGCTGGACTTTGGGGTATTTTTGGCCACGGAAACATCGGCGGGGTTGCGCAAGCCAGCCAGCAGTTCGCAGATGATATGCCATATTATCTCGGGCGGAATGAACAAAGCATGGTTCATACGGCAATCGGCTACGCCAAGATGAAGAACCGCCAGGGCTGTATGGCTGTGCTGTCGTCGATCGGTCCAGGCGCGACGAACATGGTCACTGGCGCGGCGACCGCAACGGTCAACCGCATTCCTGTGTTGATCATGGCAGGTGATACATTCTCCGAACGGGTTCAGGCACCGGTTTTGCAACAACTGGAATCAGAGCATTCACAAGAAATCAGTGCGAACGACGCGTTCCGCCCAGTCGTTCGCTATTTTGACCGTTTAACGCGGCCAGAGCAGGCGATTACCGCCCTCCCCGAAGTCATGCGCGTTCTGACGTCGCCGTCTGACACAGGCGCGGTTTTCCTTGGGATTCCGCAGGATGTTGGAACATTTGCATATGATTACCCTGTGGAATTGTTCCACAAACGGGTTTGGACCATCCCGCGTAACCGCCCTGACGAGTCTCTTATCCAACAGGCCGTAAGCTGGATCAAAGAGGCCAAGCGCCCGATGATTTTGGCGGGTGGTGGTGTGCGCTATTCGCGTGCCGAAGACGTACTGCGCGATCTTGTGACAAAAACCGGTATTCCCGTCGGAGAAACACAAGCAGGCAAGGGCGCGCTTGATTATGACGATCCGCTGAGCCTTGGCGCTGCGGGGGTTGCGGGCACCAAGGGGGCCAACGAAATCGCCTCGGACACGGATTTGGTGCTGTGCGTTGGTACGCGATTGTCGGACTTTTCGACTGGATCGAAATCTATCTTTGCCAATGCAGACGTGCGGTTTATCAATATCAACACCTTTGAAATGGACGCCTACAAACACGCTGCAATCCCGCTGACCGACGATGCCAAGGCTACGTTGAATGAATTGCTTCCGCTTTTGGATGGCTATGATACCGGCGATGCATATCGCGCTGAAATTGCCGCTCATAACACCTGGTGGGACGCCGAAGTTACGCGGCTTTATGCGCTGGATATGGACCCAATCGCGCAATCGGCGGTGATCGGCGAAGTCGAAGCATCGACCGAGGCGAAAGACGTTGTTGTTACAGCGGCTGGTTCGCTTCCCGGCGATTTGCAAAAGGTCTGGCGCAGTCGAGATTCCCTGTCTTATCAGGTGGAATACGGGAATTCCTGTATGGGGTATGAAATCCCAGGCGCGATTGGCGCAAAGATGGCCGCACCGGATCGCGAAGTATATTGCATGATCGGTGACGGGACATTCCAGATGAATCCTGCCGACCTTGCTTTGGTGACGCAGGAACGTCTGAAGGTGATTTTCGTTCTGATCGACAACCAAGGGTTCTCGTCGGTTGGGCGGGTGTCTGAACAGGTTGGATCAGAAGGCTATGGGTGCCATTATCGTTACAAAACCCAGTCCGGGCGCTATGACGGCGAACCAATTGTGCTGGAACTGCCGAAAGTCGCCGAAGGGTTGGGTTTGGAAACCCATGTCGTGGACTCTCGCGACGAAATCAGAACAGCCCTGTCCGATGCGCGCGCAAGTTCAGCATCAAGCCTGATTTACGTGCGCACTGATTGGGACCATAGGATTCCCGGATATTCCAGTTCTTGGTGGGATATGGCCACGGCACAGGTGGCTAACACGCCGGGCACAATTGAAGCCCGCGAAGATTACCTTAAGAACAAACCTCGGCAGCGCTATCTGATGCTGCGATCAAAGCCTGACTGATAAGATCACATTGGGCGGCTGCAAAGTGCCGCCCAAAATGCTGTTGTCTTGCGTTATTGCAGGTCGGCGGGCGCTGGCGCCGATTCATATGCCCCCCAGATTGATTGATCAAAATTGACCATCGACCCCGTCATTAGGCCGGATTCAGGACCGGCAAGAAACGCAACGGCGCGGGCAACCTCTTTGGGGTCAATCAAACGTCCGAATGGTTGTTCAGCGGCGGCCTTTTCCTGCCAATCGTCATCCGCGCCGTGATAGGATTTTTGAATAGCGTCTTCGCCATCAGAGGCCATCCAGCCGATGTTCAACCCATTGACCCTGATCCGGTCACGCATCAACGAGTGGGCTGTGTTTTTTGTCATGGTCGCAAGTCCGCCCTTAGAGGCGCAATAGGCGGCGACAAAGGATTGCCCAGCCAACGCCGACATAGAGGCGATATTGATGATCGCCCCCTCATTTTTGTCGCGCCGCATGATTTTCGCGGCCTCCTGCATCAGGAAGAACGGCGCGCGCATATTCACGTCCATAATCAAGTCATAGAGTTCGGGCGTCGTATCAAGGATCGAGCCGCGATCGGTGATGGCCGCCGCGTTTACGAGGACATTGACCGTTCCAAATGCTGCATCGGCGGCTGCGATGACGGATCGACATGCCTCAACATTCTGGAGGTCAGCTTGCACAAAACGAACATCGCAACCTGTTTGGGCCGTGATGTCTGACGCGACCTTTTCTCCACGCTCTGAATTGCGACCACATGTTACGATCCCAGCAGCCCCGCGCTGTGCCAACAGTGTCGCGATTGCTGCGCCAAGGCCTTGGCTTCCCCCGGTGACGACAGCGATTTTTCCCGAAAATTCAGACATTTGTTTTCCTCCGCTATTGAATAATGTGTTGTGTCAGAACCCGTTAGTTTTCCGCAATACTGTCATGAAATTCCCGATTTACGACCAGAAATGAATTCATTTTGAACATTTGGGATATAGGGTCCAATGGGAGGAGGGGAGGAAGAACAATGACCAAAGACGAGCTGATCAGAAGCATTGCGCTGTTGGAACGCCTGCGCAGTCTGCGCGGCCTATGGATCGAAGAACCCGCATCTGAGCCAATATTGCAAATGTCGTTGTTCTTGATGAAGCAGCATTTGACCGGGCGTCTGACGACCCCGACAAGTCTGGCGCAGGCGGCGGATGTCCCCTACACCACCGCAACCCGCCGCGTCACCGATATGCGCAGGCAGGGGCTTATTGATTTACGACCAAGGACAAAGTCCGGTCGGTCCTTTTCGGTGCATCCCAGCCCAAAATTGATCACTAAAATGACGTCCCTGCTGACTTCGGTACAAGCCGCCGTTGCCGACAACCTAGGTGGACGAGCACCGCGCAAATCCGACAAGCGTAATGAACCCGATCTAATCGGGGCACCCGCCATTGCATCTGGCAAGCTTGGTTTTGCAGGTGGTCTGGACATCCTTGTCCTTGATGATCCCGCCTATTCAATCGGTAAACCGCTGCGGCGGGAGCTAAGTTACCTGATGGGTGGGCAAGTGCGGTTTCATGAAGCATCCATCGACACCCTGAGGGACAAAATTCTTTCAAATTCCCAGAGAGATACGTCCAAATATGATGTTGTCGCGGTAGATTTGCCAATGATTGCAGAGTTCGCGGCGCGCGGGGTTCTTGCTGAGCTGGATGATGTCGCCAGTGACAGCCGCGTCAATAGAACCGACTTTGTCTCTGCGGCATGGCGCGGAACTTTTTCGGCTGATCGGCAATACGGGATACCAATTCTTATCAACCCGCAATTGCTATTTTGCCGAAAAGACCTTTTCGCGGGCTCAAACCTACCACCTCCGCAATCCACAGATGACGTTTTGGCGGCGGCAAAGGCGCTACATGATCCCGCTCGGGGCCAGTACGGCATATCATGGACGGGCGGGCGTGGCGGGCCAATTGGTCAGGCGTTCATCCACTTTCTTGCCGATTTTGGCCAGCCCGTGTTTCAATTTGCGCGCTCCGTTGGTGGATTTCAGACCAGTCGGTTCAGCGACCAATCCCTAAAGCCCCAAATACAAACAGATTGCGGACATCTCACTGCGCAGTTCATGGTTGATCTGCTTGAGGTTTCGGCCCCCGACGTCCTGTCTACGGGTTGGGATGGGCAGGTTGCACTGTTGCGCGCTGGCAAAGTGGCGATGGCCTATGAGTGGGCCAGCCGTGCAGCGCAGTTGACGGGCCTTTCTTCAGGGGTCGAACTTGATTTCTTGCCGCATCCAACCGGGGAAATCAGCGGAGAAGCGCAGCCAAGATCGAACATGGCTCCAATTGGGGGCTTTGCGTTCAGCATACCAAAAAACATCGCGCCATCGCGTTTGCGCATGGCTTGGAATGCCATCGAATGGATGTCTTCGCCCGAAATTATCAAGCTGCTGGTGCAACACGGCGGTCACGTCACGCCCCGTATTAGTGTAGGTGCAGACCCTGCTGTGCGGCAGTTGTCACCGATGATATCTGCGGTTGATCAAATGGCACGACGCGGGCAAATCCGGCTGTGGCCGCGCCCACCCGTTGCTGGATATTCCGCTGTTGTCGCGATCCTAGGGGACGAAATTCACGACATGCTTAGCGGTAAGCAGTCAATTTCTCAGGCACTTGGTCGGGCACAAGAGCGCGCCGAACAGATCGCGTGACCACTTTATTCCAAATGTTCAAAATGGATTTATTTCATCTTGTTTGAATCGCCTTTCCGATGTCGAATTTGAAAGCGCAGAGGGCCTCGGCCCAAATGCAAAGATTGCACGCTATCAGAAGTGAAAAAGATCATGAAAGACCTCGATATTCTAAAGGACGCAGGATGGAACGCATCGGTGCCTCCAAACGGTTTCATCAACCGCCCGAAAGACATTGTGAACAATGACAACCCTCAGGGGCTGTCTTCTGATCAAGCCGACATCGAAATCGAAACCACACCCGAGCATATGAATCTGGTGTCTGGCGATCCGACCTGTACGACTTGGACACGCGCCTATGATGATCCGGGCGTTGTTGGCCTGAGAAAGCATCTATACGCGAACAATGGGATCAAGGGGCTTGAACTGGTATCGCCCGACGATCCCAAACGGGCTGCCGAACTGTTTCACCGTGATGGTTTTGTTGCAGTCAAAGACGTGCTTGGCCCTGATCAGCTGGCGCGCATGCGCTCTGCTGCGCATCAAGCCGTGGCTGAATTGATGGAAGACGACCGAGACTGTTCAGCTGGTGGGGGCGCTGGTGGATTGCCGCATCGTTACTCGTTCGGAGGCGGTTCCGCATCGCGTCATATGTTGCATGTTGACGAATGGTGCGAGTTGATTGACTTGCCAACCACCACGCCAATCCTGACCGAGATTTTCGGCTCGGCTGACTATGTCGTTGGTGGGGCAGGGGGCGACATCGCCATGCCCGGCGCGATGGAATATCAGGGTTTGCACTCGGACAATATGTGGTCTGAACTGCCTGATCCTTATGGCAATGTCACAATGCGCGACATCCCGGTTCCAGTGCTCACGATCAACTTTCCAATGATCGACCTGACGTATGAAAACGGGCCTATCCGACAAATTCCCGGAACGCAGCGATCGCGTGCGCCCATTCCAAGCCTTGTAGATGAGCCAGACTGGATGAAGCTGTCTACCGTCTGCCCAGCCCCGGCTGGCACGGCTGTATTCCGCGATATCCGCGCGTGGCATGGCGGCACACCGAACCTGTCGCGCGATGTGCGGGCAATGCCCAATGTCGAATACTACGCGCCGTGGTTTCGCAGCGAAGGCATCATGCGCTGCATGCCGTACGAGCAGTGGGAAAAGCTATCGCCTCATGGGCAACGGATTTCACGTATGGTCGTTTGTGACAAAGGTGAGCAGGTCATCGGCGCCGGCTTCATGGATCCACGCCGCAAGAAACGCGAAGAATTCAAGCAAAAGCAGCTTGATGCATTGGGTGAAAAAGCCGCGCGTGAATATCTTGCGAGGCTATAAGGCCATCATGTGCGCCCCGGTGAAGCTTTGGCTGACCGGGGCGTCTCTTTTTGTCGAAACGCGGACTACAACGTGACCCAGACGCCGCCTGCCTCGTGGCTGTCAGCGCAGGCGTTGACGAACCGAACGCCTTGCGCGCCCATCTCAGGCGTTGGAATGGCAAGAAAGTCCGGCGGCACTGGCTGACCTGATATCTTTGCCGCAATTGCGATGGCGATTTCAGAATAGAGATTGGCCCACGCATCGCTCAACGCTTCGGGGTGACCGCGCGGCAGATGAACCAACCGCTCCGCCTCGGTGCATAGGCCCGTGCCTTGTCCGCGAAGGATATGACGCTCGGGTTCATGCAGCGGTGCATGGATCAGCGCCTCGGGTGCCTCTTGATCCCAAGACAATCCACCCGCCTCGCCCCAGACGCGAATCCGCAATCCACAATATTGCCCCGGTGCTGCTTGCGTGACCCATAAAAGACCGGGCACGCCGCCTTCCATCCGCAGATTGACATAGGCGGTGTCTTCCACTTCCTTCGGTGCGCCGCAGACATGGAAATCAGCACGAAGCTCTTTTGTCTCAAGACCGGTGATAAATTTCAGAAGGTGATAGGCGTGTGTACCGATGTCTGCCACCGCAGATGAACGACCGACACGTTCGGGGATGTTGCGCCATGCGCGCCCCTGAATGTCGGGGTCTGGTGGATCAACGGCCCAGTCCTGAAGATACTCGACATTGACCTGCCGGATCCGCCCGAGATCACCATTCTGCACCATGTGCCGTGCCTGACGGGCCATCGCATGGAACGCGAACGGATAGGTCAACGTCAGAAAATGATCGCCGCTACGCGCTTGCTCAACAAGCTTGTCAGCGTCCTCAATGGTGTTCGTCATCGGTTTATCTAGAATAATCGGGATGCCGTGCTGCATGAACGTCTTGGCAATGTCAAAATGCGTGTCATTGGGCGTACAGATAGCAACCGCGTCGATTCCATCAGCGCGCGCGGCCTCGCCGGCGGCCATCTCGGCGTAGCTGCCATAGGTCCTGTCAGGGTCCAATGACCACGCGCGCCCGGTGGTTTTGGCGACTTCGGGATCCGATGACATGGCCCCTGCAACGATATCCCACTGGTTCGAAAGCCGAGCGCCCGCCGCGTGCCAATGCCCGACAAGACCGCGCCCGCCCCCGACAAAACCCAGTCGCAAACGACGGTCCAAAACAGGCTCTCGATGGGATTTATATCCTTCGATCATTGGTTGTTCCCCTTTTGCATGAACCATATCCTAAGCAGGATTTTTCTGCGCTTCACGATAAAATTTATTCAGAATGGGCATCTTGAGATCAATGACGTCGCGGTCATACATTCTGCGAAGTGTAGATATCGAAGCCGAAAATCGCCTGCTGCGCGTCGGCCTTGCTACCATTCTTTTTTGCTTTGATCATGGTTGAAAGCGCCCTTTGGGCAAGCGTTTCGAACGGGTGCGAGATCACCAGATTCAGTGTTCCATCAATCAACGCCGTGCGCGTTGCGTCAAAAAGTTCATACCCAACCGCAACAAAATCGTCTCCCCGAGGGTGATCCCGCAGCGCCGCAATTGCACCAGTGACGCCGCCTCCGGATACAAACAGTCCACACATGTCGGGATGGTTGGAGAAAAGCGTCTCAATCTGTTCGCGCGCAACCGCAGAGGATTCGTAAGTCGAAAGCGGTTCTAACAGCGTAAAATTGGGATTGAATTCGCGAAAATAGGTGCGAAACCCACCTTCGTTCAATTCCTGACATCGGTAACGATGGTTGCCGAGAAGGATGCCGATTTTACCCGGTTTCTTGACGATCTTATCAAAGGTCCAAGCCGCCGTACGGCCGACCTTCCAGTTATCAAGACCGACAAAACTGACATTGCCCTTGGCCGAGAGTGGGGAAATCAGCGCGGTGACCGGTACCCCTGATTTGAGCACCAAATCAATGGCGTCTGACAGAATTGGATGCTCTGCCGCTATAAGCGCGACAGAGTCGCAACGCTGTCCCAAGTCGATCAGGCGTGACGCAATCGTATCTTCGGTCAGGTCATCAATATACTCAACCGTGAGCTTAATGGTGCAATCCGATACAGTATTTGCGGCATTATGGAGGGCGTCGCTGACGGTCTGGCTAAAGCTACGGCGTCCCTGCTGTAACAAGACGCCCAGTTTGTGGGTGTCGCGCCCGTTCAGGAACGAATGTTCAATCGTACCGAGTCCATAAAATCCGATTTTCTCGGCCGCATGCAGGATTCGTTCTCGGGTGGGTTGGCGCACATTGGCGCTATTGTTCACGATCCGGTTCACCGTGGACACGGAAACACCAGCAGCTTTGGCCAAGTCTGGAATCGTCGGGCGCATTGCCATCCACAAATCCTATCATTTCAGTTCATTTTTTCAAGGATTTGGAATGGAATGAATGAAAAATTGTGCGAACCTGCAATTTGTATTGCGCGAACGCGTTGCAGTCCTCCACAGTTTTGGAACACAGCCGTTGAACCTTCGCCACTCTAAGCGCTGGTTCATTGGAGGGGGGAGGGGAGAGAGTTGGCCATTTCTGAATGATCTTAGGTGGCCGCCTCGTGTCGTAAGTGGATACCAATCACCCGGCGCAGTTTTTGTCGGCGGTACAGAATATCCACCAATGTAAACCCCGCAATCTCTATAATTTTTGACGCCATTTGATGGCGCTGTCTGGGAGAACGACAAAATGAATATCAAGAAAACGCTGGCCACAATGGCTGCCACGACCTTCATTGCAACGGGGGCGTGGGCGCAGGATATTGCGGTTATCGGTGGCTCTATCAACGATGGTTTCTGGAATATCCTCAAAAAAGGCGTCGAAGATGCAGGCCTGATGGTCGAGGCCAATGGCGGCAGCGTGAATTACCTGCTGGTTCCAAACTATGACAACTTTGGGCCTGACCTTGTGACCCTGATCGAACAAGCCGTCGCGCAAGGTGTCGATGGTATCGCTATTCCGGTTTGGGTGCCAGAATCGCAGATGCCCGCTTTGCTCGCCGCGCGCGAGAAGGGCATCGTCATCACGCTTTATAATGCTGGTGCGGACAAGATGGAGGAGCTAGGTGCCCTTAACTACTTTGGGTCGGACGAATATGTCGCGGGTGTTGCAGGCGGGAAATACCTTGCTGAAAAGGGCGCTATGAAAATCCTGTGCCACATACAAATCCCCGGTGCGATCAATCTAGAATCGCGCTGCCAAGGTGTCGTTGACGGCGCAAAAGAGGCTGGCAGCGAAACTTATGTCGTGCGCATGCCTGCCAACCTCGATCAGGATATGGTTGGTACATCAGAGGCGCTGAAGGCAGAATTGATCGGTGACGACAGCATTGATGGCATTATCACACTTGCGGCTTGGGCCTCGGATGCAGCTGCAAATGCCATAGAACAACTGGGTGCGAATGATCGGGTTATGCTTGGCACATTCGATCTAAGCTCGTCCGTTCTCAGCCGTATCGAGTCAGGTAAACAAACAATGGGGATTGACCAACAGCCGTACTATCAAGGCTTTTTGTCGACCGCGACATTGTTTGCCCATCTGAAATTCGGCACGAAGATTGTCACCGAACCCGTTCTGACCGGCCCTGCGATTGTTGACGCAAGCAACATCGAAAGCGCGTTGGCAGGTGTTGCGCTCGGCGCCCGCTAGTCGGCTGCCAAGCGCCCTCCCGAGCCCGGTCGCGTGGTTGTGGCGACCGGGCTCAATATCTTAAAGAGTTGTCGTTTGCGCGATCACAGGAGAATTTTGTGAACAAGGCCAATCAAGACCAACCGCCATCCGATATCGAAGATAGTCAGACATCTTCCGACAGTTCCGATGGGTCCTCGAAATATGCAGGCCTGTTCCGCAGGCCCGAGACCGGTGCATTTATGGGCATGGCCCTTGTTTTCATCGTGTTCGGGTTTTTTGGATACGAAAAGAATTTCCTGTCGGTCATCGGTAGCTCGACGTGGGTCAACCACGCATCGACGATTGGCATTATCGCGATCCCTATCGGGTTCCTGATGATCGCCGGAGAGTTGGACATCTCAGTCGGGGCGGTCTTGCCTGCCTCTGCGATGACGCTTGGCGTGACCTCCGGGTACTATGACTTGCCAATCTGGATCGGCATCACGCTAACACTCTGCATTGCCGCCGCGATTGGTTGGATCAACGGTATGATTGTCACGCGAACGCAAGTGCCATCCCTGATCGTCACGCTCGCCACGCTTTTCGCGGTCAGTGGGCTGACGTTATCGCTTGCCATTCTGACGACAAATACAACTCAGGTTGCACTGAACGCACCTGGTTGGGCAAAAGCTCTATTTGGCGGCAGATACCTTGGCGGGTTCCGGTCATCTGTGTTCTGGTGGATCGGCTTAACGGCATGCTTCATTTTCATCTTGCACTATTCCAAATGGGGCAACTGGATTTTCGCTTTGGGTGGCGACAAAGAAAGCGCCCGGAACGCGGGTATTCCGACAAATAAACTGAAGATTGCGTTGTTCATGCTGGTGGCTGTGTGCACGGCTTTGGCCGGTATTTGCCAAGCCATTCAGTTCAATTCGGCGCAAAGCCCGACCAATTTCACGCTGATCTTCAATACCATCATCGCTGTCGTCGTCGGTGGGGTCTTGTTGACTGGTGGCTTTGGCAGCGTGATGGGGATTTTCTTTGGCACGCTGACGCTCGGCATTGTTCAGCAGGGGATCAACTTCACCAATATCGACCGCAATCTGTCCAGCCTCATCATCGGTGTGATGCTGTTGATCGCGGTTTTGATGAATGACACATTCCGTGCGCTCGCAACCAGTTGGTCGACGCAGAAGAAGAAAAATGGTGGGGATATCTGATGTCAAACCAAGAACCGATCATTGAGTTGAGAAATATCAACAAATCATTTGGCCCCATCGACGTCTTGCATAACATCAATCTCAAGGTGAACGCGGGCGAGGTTCTCTGCCTTCTTGGCGATAACGGGGCGGGGAAATCCACGCTGATCAAGACACTGGCCGGGGTGCATAACCCGACAAGTGGCGAGATTTTGATGGGTGGCAAGCCGGTTCATTTTGATGGTCCACGCCAAGCCCAAGATGCTGGTATCGCGACCGTGCACCAGTTTGGCGGGACTTTCCCGCTTATGTCTATCGGGCGCAGTTTCTTTGCTGGAGTGGAGCCAACCAAATGGTACGGCCCGTTCGAGGTATTCGACCGCAAGACCGCGAATGAAATCGCAGTGAAATCCGTGCGGGATTTTGGCATCACCCGGATTGATAATGGTGACCGAATGGTGGGCGGTCTGTCAGGCGGAGAGCGTCAATCACTGGCCATCGCGCGCGCCGTTCATTTTGGTGCGCAGGTGTTGATATTGGACGAACCGACAGCCGCTTTAGGCGTCAAACAGGCCGCGCATGTGCTGCGTATCGTCAACGAAACCAAGCGGCGCGGGTTGGCTGTTATCTTTATCACACACCAGGTCATGCACGCGATGTCGGTTGGCGACCACTTTGCCGTCCTGATCCGCGGCGGCATTGCAGCCGATTTTCGCAAGGGAGAGCGCAGCCGCGAAGAGATTACAGACTTGATGGCTGGTGGTGAGACAATGGCAGATCTGGAAGCTGCCATCAGCGGAGACGCGTAATAGCGGCTGGCACCGCTGACATGTCTAAACTTGTGCGTGTTTGAGGGGGGACGAAAACATGACAATCAGAGTTGCTGTTATCGGCGCAGGCCAAATGGGCGCTGATCATGCGAGTATCGTATCGCATCACTTACCCGGAGCAACGCTAAGCGTCGTATGTGACGTCAACAAAGACAGCGCCGCGGCCATTGCAGAAGAACTGGGAGCAGCAAATGCTGCGGATGATGCGCTAGAGGTTATTGCCCGCCCTGACGTGGATGCGGTCATCCTCGCAACCCCCGATTTCACCCACGCACCGCTTTCTATTGCGTGCATTAAGGCAGGCAAAAAGGTGCTATGCGAAAAGCCTTTGTCCCAATCTCCGGCGGAATGCCTTGAGGTGATGGCAGCGGAACAGGCCGCAGGAGAGAAGTTTGTCCAAGTGGGCTTTATGCGCCGTTATGATCAATCCTATGTCGAGATGAAGAACGCGCTGGAGAATGGCACGCTTGGCCGTGCGTTGATGATGCACAACTTTCATCGCAACGTAGAGACGCCGATTGACGATTTCACCGGAGCGATGGCGATCACCAATTCAGCACCGCATGAGTTTGATGTGGTACGTCATGTTATGGGTGTCGAATATGCTGCAATCGCAGCTTATCAGCCAACCCGCTCTGATAGCCTCGTCGCACCCGTTGTGATGGTTCTTGAGACGACCGATGGCCGGCTTGCCACCATTGAGATCAACAATAACGCGGCTTACGGCTATGATGTGCGGGCAGAGCTGGTCGGTGAGTTGGGCAGTATGTCGATCAACAATGTGGCCTACACGCGCCTTGACGCGTGCTTGTCGCGCTCCACCGCATATGACGCTGATTGGCGAACCCGGTATGCTCAGGCGTATCTCCGTCAGAACAGCGATTTTCTATCCTTTGTCGAAACCGGAGTATTCCCCGAGATCGGCTCAGATAGCTGGGACGGATATTGTGCCGCAGTGGTCGCGCAAACCGGTGTGGAGGCCCTCGCGTCGGGGATCAAAGCCACCGTCCAGATGGTCGACAAGCCGGAGTTTTACGCATGATGCGGGCTTTCGTTACTGACAGTTTAGTTTCGATGCTGCTTGATCAATTGTTGATCATTCCAGCTCCCACCGATTTTCAACGACAGGATGTATGATGCTTAGAATTGGTCTTCTCGGCGCAGGCCGTATTTCCGGCGTCCATGCCACTGCAATCACTGCGAACCCCAACAGCACGCTTGTGGCGGTGTCGGACAAGTTCCCCGAAGTGGCGGCAAAACTGGCCGGTGCGTATGCAGCGGAGACGCGGAGCACCGAAGAAATAATCGCAGATCCGTCGGTTGATGCGGTTTTGATCGCGACCCCAACGGACACACATTCCGATCTGATCGAAGCGGCGACAGCGGCCGGAAAAGCGGTTCTTTGCGAAAAGCCGGTTGATCTGGATCTTGATCGCGCGCGTAGATGCCAGACGGCAATCACCGGGCGCAAACTCCCTGTTATGATCGGCTTTAATCGTCGGTTCGACTCGCATTTCGCGACCTTCAAAGCGGCGCTTGCGAATGGCGAGATTGGCCAGCCAGAACTGCTATCCATCACGTCCTTTGACCCCGCCCCGCCACCTATCGAATATGCAAAAACGTCGGGTGGGCTGTTCCGCGATATGATGATCCATGATTTCGATATGGCAAATTTCATCATGGGTGAGATGCCCGTGCGCCTCAGCGCCGCAGGATCGTCAATTATTGTACCAGAGATCGGCGCGCTAGGTGACGTGGACACAGCCGTGGTCACGCTTACTTATTCGGGTGGACAAATCGCGGTGATCAAGAACTCCCGCCGGTCTGGGTATGGCTATGATCAGCGGATAGAATTGCTGGGATCGCAGGGGCTTTTGCAAGCAGCCAATGTCCCCGAAAACACCGTCATCAAATCAAGTGGATCGGGTGTCGTTGCAGCGAAACCCGTCGACTTTTTCCTCGAACGATACATGCAATCTTATCGCTCGGAATGGGACGCCTTTGTCGAGACCGTTATGTCGGGCAACACACCTCCGATTACGTTGAAAGACGGTGTGAACGCCCTGATGTTGGCCGAGGCTGCTACGATTTCAAGAGAAACAAACGTGCCCGTAAGCTTGGATGAATTCGGCAAATAGTTGGGCACAGAACAAGAGAAAGGAAAGGCCATGGTCAGACCAGTTGCAATTAATCATGTTGGCGCAGTTGTTGACGACATCGAAGCAGCGATCAAATGGTATCAAGACGTTATGGGCTTTGGCCTTGTCGGCGGTCCCTTTGATCTGACGGGTGAAGGTGCGGCTGGCGCGCAGACACGCAATATTCTGGGTGACAACCTTGAGCATCTGCGCATCGCGCATATGTCGACCGGTAACGGTGTGGGCTTGGAGCTATTTCAACCTGTCGACCCACCGCTTGACCGTCGCAAGGATGTCATCGAATTTTGGCGGCAAGGCTATTTCCACATTTGTGTAACCGATCCCGATGTCGAAGACCTTGTCGCGCGGATTGTCGAAACAGGAGGCCAGCAGCTCTCGAATATTTGGGGCGAACGCCCCCCCCAAGAAAGAGTTCCGCATGTGCTATTGCGCCGATCCGTTCGGCAACATCGTCGAGGTCTATTCGCATCAGTACGAAGCGATGCAGGGCAGCAAGGATTAAACCTAGCGTCGTGCGAGAGGGTGGCTACTA
Source organism: Paracoccaceae bacterium (assembly GCA_028097405.1). Classification (GTDB taxonomy): domain Bacteria; phylum Pseudomonadota; class Alphaproteobacteria; order Rhodobacterales; family Rhodobacteraceae; genus CALKXV01. The sequence goes on from JAOHEK010000023.1 coordinate 35,425, forward strand.
AGCGATGTGTGTAATCCATTGGAGCAAAACGATTTTTCAGGGTTCCCTGCTTCCCTGAAGGTGGTGATTACCCCAGTCTTACCAACTTTGCCTTTGGATTGACGCTCTCCGGGAATTTTTGCAAGCGGTTGCAAATCGCTCATTTTGAAGATAGCGTTGAAATGAGAATTCTGTGGATTGAACGATTTCGGGAGCAGAATGACCGGTCAGGACCGCGATGGCACTTTGGCAATTTCACAAGAGCCAAAGGCACGAAAACGAACTTCAAGATAATCAAAATCTGTTTGGGAGGATAGACAAGATGAGAAATACAGTTTCAACAAAAAGCTTGGCCTTAGCGTTGGCAGGAGTTTTAGCTGCGCCTGCACATGCTGCGGGCGGCGGTGAACTTGTCATTGTGGGCAATCAAGAGCCGCAATCCATGCAGGCTCAGGTCGCGCACAAGGAAGTTAACGGCATCGGCCTGCGCAATGTAATTGAACAGCTCACACGACTTGACCCGGAAACCAACGAAGTTCTTCCCATGCTCGCGGTCAGCTGGGAACAGATTGAACCCACCGTCTGGCATTTCGATCTGCGTGATGGCGTAAAGTTCCACGATGGTACGGATTTGGATGCAGAGGCCGCTGCGGTCAGCATCAATTGGCTGTGGAGCCCTGAAAACAGCTACCCCGTGCGCGACATGATGGGACCGCAGATCACGGCGGAAGTTGTGGATGAGGATACGGTCGCTGTGATCACAGATGGCATTGACCCGCTATTGCCGCGCCGGATGTATCTGGGTGGGATCACCTCGGCCCGTCAAATCCTTGAAGAGCCGGAAGATCACAGCGTGAATCCAATCGGCACCGGGCCATATGTGTTCGATGAATGGAAGCAAGGTCAGTATTGGACCTCTACGGCAAATCCCGATTGGTGGGGCAATAGCGCTGACGACACTTATGGCGAGATTTTCTACGACAGTGTCAGAGTCGTATGGCGCCCAGAGGCGCTGGTGCGCTCTGCAATGGTTGAAAGCGGCGAGGCGCAGGTTGCAATGTTCCTGACCCGCGAAGAATGCGACCGTTTTGGCGCGGCCTCTGGTATCGACTGCATGGTCAAAGGTTCTGACACATTCCTACAGTTCCGGCTGGACTATCAAGGCGCCCACCCGCTTTTGCAGGACCAGAAATTCCGTAAGGCGATCTTTACGGGGATTAACTGGGAAGGCATCCGCCAGAACCTGATGTCGCTCAGCGAACCGCTGGCGGGTCAAATGTTGCCATCCGTCGCAACCGGTTTTGCTGATGGGATCGAGCAATATGCTTATGATCCACAAGGTGCGCGCGCGCTTGTTGATGAGCTTAAGGCTGCGGGTAACGAAATTCCCACGCTTGAGGTAACAACCCGTCTTGGTTCGACGCCGCGCAATGGTGAGATGATCGAAGCCATCGGCGCGATGCTTGGTGCAGTGGGCATTCCGACACGCATTGCCGTAGAAGAGCCAGGGATTTTCAATCCACGCGCTGTTGCCAAACCAACGCCGGATCGGTCCTACGCTTGGCTGCACGTTCAAGCCAATCCACTGATGGACTACGCCTTGACCTTCGGCGCGCACTACACCTGCGCTGGCAACGTGTCCGTGTTCTGTGACCCCGACTTTGAAGCGCGCGCAAATGCTGCGGCTGAACTGACGGGTGATGCACGGCATGAGGCGCTGGAGGCGCTTGTTGTCGAAGGGCATGAGCGTCACATCGTGGCACCCGTCGGCCTTTTGCAGCGCGCCTATGGTGTGGTTGAGGGTTTTGAGTGGGACTTTGGTGTTGATCACCGGATCGTCGCCGTGAACATGCGCGAAACCAAGTAAGTCAGACACAATCGGTGCGCGCCTGTTTGCGGGCGCGCACCATCCGCTGAGGCAAGGGCCACATGGCCGATACGACCACAGGCCCCTGAACGACAGGCTGACATGAAGATCAACAACGCCTTTTTCGCTTTCATTCTAAAAAGACTGCTCAACTCGGTGATCCTGCTGGTGATTGTTATGTCACTGGTCTTTTTCGCAAATCGGCAGATCGGTGATCCGGCCCGGATGGTTCTTGGCAATGGCGCCAGCGAAGAGGCTGTGCTGAATCTGCGCACGCAGATGGGTCTTGAGGACCCGATGTCGCAACAATACGGTCGCTTTTTGTACGGCTTGGCGACTGGCGATCTGGGCAAGACGTTCCGCTTTGGCCTGAGCGACTCCGTTCGTGCTGGCAATGATGCGAACGCATTGAGTACGCTACCCATTGCGATGGACAGGTTGCCGGCCACGTTGATACTGGCGGGGGCTACCATCATATTCTCGGTTCTCGTTGCATTGCCGCTCGGGCTCTATGCAGCGGCGCGGCCGCGATCGCCGCCTGATCGCGCCATCGGGGTATTGTCTTTGGCAGGGGTATCAATCGTCGAATACTGGTTCGCTTTGGTGCTTGTGCTTGTGTTCGCGGTTCAGTTCGCTTGGTTTCCGACCTCTGGATACGGCACTGTTGCGCATGTCGTGTTGCCTGCACTGGCGCTGTCGTTACGCCCAATTGGGCGGATCACGCAGATCGCACGCAGCTCGCTTCTTGATGAGATGGCGAAACCCTACATCACAGCGGCCAAAGGGCGCGGTATTCCGATGCGTCGGGTCGCCGCCGTTCATGCGTTGAAAAATGCGGCTATTCCGATTGTCACAACGATTGGTGATGAGACCATAAACGTAGTCACCGGCGTGATCATAATCGAGACGATCTTCGGATGGCCCGGTATCGGAGCTTTGACCGTAGACGCCCTTTCGATCCGCGACATCCCACTTGTGGAGGCCACGGTGTTCTTGTTGGTGCTGATGGTGTTGACGATCAATCTATTGGTGGACGTCGCCTACGCGTTCCTAAACCCTCGTTTGCGGATCGGCTAACGCCATGATTGACGAAACTGCCTCAACCACAGACGACACACAACGCGACGCGAGCATCGGCTATCGCGACATCATACGTGCGCTCGTCAGAGATCCCTTGGTCCTAGTATCGGTGATTTTCCTGACCCTCCTGATCCTAAGCGCGATCTTTGCGGAAATTGTCGCGCCTATGGACCCGCTGATCCCGAACATCTTTGCAAGCCGCCTGCCGCCACTCTCTTATGCGACGGGTCTGGATGGCACTGAACAGTTGCATCTCTTAGGTACAGACGCGCTGGGGCGGGATATGCTGTCGCGGCTGATTTTCGGCGCACGAGCGTCGCTGTTCGTGGCGTTGGTGTCGGTGTTTGTCTCTGGTGTTTTGGGCACCTGTTTGGGGGTGATCGCGGGCTATTACGGTGGTTGGGTCGAGACGGTCGTAATGCGTGCAGTCGATGCGTTCATGGCGGTGCCGTCCCTGTTGATCGCCCTGTTTGTCCTGTTCATCATTGGTGGTGGTCTGGTCAATATGATCCTTATCTTCGCTCTGGTCCGCTGGGTCGTCTATGCACGGCTGGCGCGCGGCATCACGCTGTCTCTGCGAGAGACACAGTTTGTCGAAGCCGCACGGGCCATCGGCGCCAGCAACGCACGGATTATGCTGCGTCACATCCTGCCCAACATGATTTCACCGCTACTTGTATTGGCGACGCTTGAGATTGCCTTGCTGGTTCTCGCCGAGGCGGGCCTGAGCTTTCTTGGCTTTGGTCTTGTGCCGCCAGAGCCGTCTTGGGGCCTGATGATCTCGCGCGGGCGCGAGTACATGCGCGAGGCATGGTGGATGATCACATTGCCGGGTCTGGCGATTTTTCTGACCACCCTTAGCCTGAACCTGATTGCCAATTGGTTCAGAGCGGTGATGGATCCTGTGCAAAGATGGCGGTGGTTGATGTGAAGGCGGATATGCAAAGCGATCAACCCGTTCTCGATGTCCGGGACCTCAAAGTGACGTTCCAGACGCCGCGCGGCCATGTCCATGCGGTCAACGGCGTGAGCTTTCATGTCGAAAAAGGTGAAGCATTGGGCATTCTTGGCGAATCTGGCTCTGGCAAAAGCGTCAGTGTTGGGGCCATCATGGGTCTATTGGAAAGCCCACCTGCGCGTATCGAAGGGCAGGTCAACTACCGCGACACCGAACTGATAAGTGCGCCCGCTTCGGTCACCCGCAGCATTCATGGTGATCGGATTGCAATGATCTATCAGGACGCAATCACCTCGCTCAATCCCAGTCTCACCATTGGCAACCAGATTGGCGAATTGTTCAAAGTCCATAGACCCAACATGGGGCGACGTGAGATCCAAGCTAAGTCAATTGAATTGCTGGAGGCCGTCGGCATTCAACCAGCTCGGGAACGGGTGAATAGTTACCCGCATGAGTTTTCCGGTGGCATGAACCAGCGCATTATGATCGCGCTCGGGATCGCGCTTAGCCCCGAAATTCTAATCGCGGACGAACCGACAACCGCTTTGGACGTGACGGTTCAGGCGCAAATCATGCGCCTGCTCGGTGATCTGCGTGGCCAAATCGACATGGCTCTGATCTTGATCACCCATGATATCGGGCTGGTCGCAGAAAACACGGATCGGTTGATGGTGATGTATGGCGGCGGGCCAGTCGAAACTGGCCCCACAGATGCAATCATCGAACGTCCGGCGCATCCCTATACCATTGGGCTGCTGAATTCGATTCCGCACGACGATATGAAGGGGAAAAAGCTGATCGCGATCTCTGGGTCACCGCCAAAGCTGAACGAGATGCCGAAGGGGTGCGTTTTCGCGCCGCGCTGCGCAATGGCGAAAGACATGTGCCGTAAAGAAATACCTGTGATGACACGCATTGCCCCTGATCACAGCAGTGCCTGTCACTTTGCCCAAGAGGTTGTCGATGGTTGATGCAAAACCACTTTTGAAGATCGAAAACCTCGTCAAACACTATCCAGCCCCCGGCCACGGGTTGGACAAATCCCGTGTTGTGCGGGCCGTAGACGAAGTTAGTTTCACGTTGCACCGAGGTGAAACCCTGGGGATCGTGGGCGAATCTGGCTGCGGAAAATCAACACTCGCCCGCACGCTGCTGCGCCTTGTGGAGCCGACTAGCGGCAAGGTGCTGTTCAATGGCGAGGATCTGGTTGGCTTGTCGTCAAAAGAGATGCGCGCACGACGGTGCCAGCTTCAAATGATCTTCCAAGATCCCTTCGCTTCTCTTAACCCGCGCATGACCGTTGGGCAGATTCTTAGTGAACCGTGGGTCATCTTTCCTGACATCCTTCCGCGCGCCGAGTGGAAAGAGAGGATTTGGTATTTGCTGACTCGTGTGGGTCTCAGCGCAGATGATGCCAGTCGCTATCCACATCAGTTCTCCGGCGGTCAACGCCAGCGCATTGGCATCGCCCGTGCCCTGTCGGTCAATCCAGAGGTCATCGTCTGTGACGAACCGTTTTCGGCACTGGACGTGTCTATTCAGGCGCAAGTAATCAATCTGCTGGAAGACATTCAGCAGCAGTTCGGCTTGTCTTACGTCATCATTGCCCACGATCTTTCGGTCATCCGCCACTGCTCGGATCGGGTGGCGGTGATGTATCTGGGCAATATCGTCGAGATCGGTACTTGGGAGCAGATTTACGGCAATCCGCTGCATCCGTATACGCAAGCGCTGTTGTCCGCGATGCCGGAAGTTCGAACCAAGGATCGCAAGGAGCGGATAATTCTAGAAGGGGAAGTGCCCAGCCCGTTAAACCCGCCATCCGGCTGCCGTTTTCGAACGCGCTGTCACAGAGCGCAGCCCGATTGCGCACAAAACAAACCAGAGCTTCGGGTGCGCGCCCAAAGCCACCAATGCGCTTGCATCCACATCCACGACTGACCAGGCTGTGTGCGATACGTGAACCGCGACTCTTGTTGGGCTCAGGGTAGGGGTGTCATCGCAATTCCTCCATCATCTTTTCGCGGAAGACCTCGGCAGGCGTCTTCCATCCCAAGCATTTTCGCGGTGTGTTGTTGAGGCGGTCACTGATCTCTTTAATGTCCTTATCCGTCATTGATCTGATGTCGCGTTTGCGGGGCAGCCAGCGTCGAGCGCGTCGATTGGTGTTCTCGACGGTGCCCTTTTGCCAAGGCGAGGATGGGTCACAGAACCAGGTCTGTGTGCCAATCTCAGCCTGAAGGTGCGGCCAGTCCATGAACTCTGATCCACGGTCAAAGGTGATTGATCGACGTGCTTGATGAGGCAGGTCTTTGATCGCTTTGATAATCTTTCCCATAACGGGCTTTGTGCGTCTGCTTGGATTCTTTAGGATCACTGTAAACCTGCTGACGCGTTCGACCAGCGACGTGACGTTGGTTTGGCCAAGCTTCTGTTTGAACAGCATCAAATCACCCTCCCAGTGGCCAAACTGGCGACGATGAGCGACATCGTCAGGGCGGAACAGGATACTGACATCGCGATGGAATTTGGGTTCGCGACGCTTGCGCGTGCGGCGGGGCCTACGTGCGACGCGGTGCGTCGGCAGGTACCACCACAGGTCATCACGCATGCCGTCTTTAGAAGGTAGTGTCGCAAACTTTGGTGTGACGTAAGAAGGGGGCTTCAGCTGAACGCAATTATCCTGCCAGCTCTGCAAACTGCGTGAAGCCGGACCGCTCTGATCGGTCGAATTGCCCTTTGCGGATCATGTGCGCGACCTCGATGCCCGACAACGTCGCTGCCGCTGAATTGAACGATTTAAAAGTCTGCATGGGGCGTGTGATCTTCTTTATGAAACGGTGGTCCTGTTCTATGATGTTGTTGAGATATTTCACCTGCAGAATGTCGATCAACCAACACCAGCTCTTTATCACCAGCAGGCAATTCATGTTGAACAGCCCGGCAGCGTTGGAACCACTTTTGTCGATGATAACCTTGTCTGGCCAACCGTTTCTGGCAATCGTTTTGGCAAAGAAGGTGGTCGCCGCCGCCTCATCACGGCGTTCAGACAGCATGAAATCAAGGGTTTGACCTTGCTTGTCGATCGCACGGTAGAGATACGTCCACTTGCCTTTGACCTTAATATAGGTTTCATCCATCCGCCAAGATCGGCTTGTTGGTCTCTTCCGACGATGAGCCTCATCAGCGATGGCACCTGCGTATTTTGCAACCCAACGGTTCAGCGTTGCGTGATCTACATCCATGCCACGCTCGACCATGATCTCTTCGAGATCGCGGTACGAAACCGCAAACCGCACGTAGAAATAGACCGCGTACAAGATCACAGATTTCGGATAATGTGCGCCTTTGAAGCTGATCAACGTCTCAATCTTCATATCGATTTGCAAGGATGTGCGTTTGGATCAGATCGAAACCAAGGGCAACGGCAATCGAAAAGTTTGCGAAACTACCCTAAAAAGCAACTACCATCAAAAGTTTGCGACACCGCTCTTGCTGGTATGTAGGCTGCTTTTTTCCTGTTCACGATATACTCAGCACCAAGCGTCCCTAAACCCAGCTTGAGGGCGGTTGCACTTAAATGCGGCAGCCCAATTCCGTGCGCGTGGGTAAACTCCGGACCCCAATCAGCAAACACGTAGTGTTCAGCAATATCCATTGAAGGATTTTCCCAAGACGCTACGAGGATCAGTTCATCATCCAACAGAGACTCAGCAACCAATCCTGGTCGCAGTTGCGGTGTGTACATCAGGCCGGTTTGTATAACCCCTTCGATCAGGAACCGCGTCAACCGGTCCGACATGCCTGTCTCTGCGCGCAAACTAAGGTCCGGCACCTTATCCTGAAGCGCGTCAATCCACCGGAAACCCAGTCTTGGCCAAAGTGAATACTCCGCGCCGATAACCAGCGACCGGGTATAGCCTTCCGGGATAGATATTTGCTGCTGAGATTCCTCCCAGATCTTGATGAGGCTCTAGGCGTAACGTTCGAACTGTACCCCTTGAGTCGTGAGAATAGCTCCCGCTTTTGAGCGTATAAACAACGGGTGGCCTATCACGTCTTCTAATCGCTGCACGCGCAGGCTGACCGCAGCTTGTGTGACGAAAAGACGATTAGCGGCACCGCCGAAAGATCCTGTAGCCGCAACCTCAAGGAACGTTTTGATTAAAGTTATATCCATATACAATAGGCACAAAAAAAAGCGGGTCCGACAACGGGATTTTATCTTCAAGGCAGACCTTGGCCTGTTTTTGGCTTGATAAGCTGCTCTCTTTGACAGCGCTTTCCCGTTTGGAAATCGACAGACTGCAGAGACGGGTGCGAAAATCTCTTCTTCTTACTTCAGATTCTACAGTACGCGATCCATAAAAATAAATCATACGAAATATAAATATTATAAATTTGCTTAATCGATTATCCATGGCTATCTCTTGATCTCAGAAGGCCAGCGCTCAATAGGGATCGCCCTCGCAGTATCTAAGATAAGACGTAACCAGCTGATAAGGAGCTGAAAAATGAAACGTAAATTTGGTATTACAACTATCGCACTGATCGTCGCACTTTCTTCTGCCTCAGCTGTCGCCCTGACCAACCGTGCACAGGCAGCTGACACTCACGGTGTCATTGTCCTAAGCACTAACAACGGCTTTTTTCAATACGGCCACTATTACGCACCCAGATATTACTCCGACGACTACGGCTATCGCAACCAACGTGGCTACCGTGGCCACCACGGGCACCGCAGCCACCGGGGACATCGTAGCCATCGCGGGCACCAAGGCCACCGCAGCCATCGTGGGCACCACGGAAACTAAGTGGTTTTACATTCCCGCGATCAATGACTTCCAAAAGCCGCCGTTAGGTATGAGGACATCGACGGCGGCTTTTCCGCAAACTGTGAATTCGCTGAGAGTGATCTAGCTAGCGGGTCGTCGGGTAGAGTAAAGTCGGACGCTGCCGAGTTGCTTGGATACTATCTAATCACTCCCTTCGAGCTGCGACAGCCTGAGATTGTTTTTTCGAAATGGCTTTTAAAACGACTTCTATTTGAGCTCATCAAGCTACAAAAGTCATCGTTTCGCAATTTCCTAGAGCAGGCGTTGGAATGCAAGCAGCATAGAGACACTGTGTCCGCGTTGTCCCGCGTCTTTTGAGTTCGTCCACAACGCAGCAAACGGCGAAAATTCCTAGACCAGCTTTGGTGGAGCGCGCGGCGAAGGTGCCTGAAGAGCCTATGTTGACAGTTGCGTCGAGACGAATGACGGACCAGGAGCTTCGGCCCATGCGATCATTCTAAGAGGCTCTCTCTTCGTGACCAATTGTTCCAGTTTGCTTGAAGGGGCCGTCATTAGGCTTGCATTAGTTGACAAGCGAAATGCAGCAAGTTCCGCAACCATTTTCCAACTAAAAATGTAAACAGCAGATGGGCTGAACTCACCATGCTTGAATAAATAGCTGCCCAACTTTTCGAGCGAAGCAAGGAGATCATCATCGCATTCGGGCTGATAAAAACACTCCATAGCCCAGCTCGAGAATCTGCGTTCTTCGATAGGCTCATTCATAATAAGATAAACAGAGTCGTGTCTTTTGTCGGATTTAATACTATTGAAAACACGCAGCACCTCATCCTTCGGCCCTTCCAACGTGTGGTAAAAGATGTCGCCCCGTAGACACAATACGCTGGTTATTCCCAGACTGAGATTATGTTCACGTGAAGCAGACATCAGTCGATGCATTTCCGTCTCCCGCGTGTTTTCACTCAGCAGCGAGCGTGAAAAATAAGTCAACGTATGCATATAACTCCTCCCAAAGCTTACTGCACTCAGCCTTTCGGCATCTATAAAATACACCAAAACAGCCAACCTGTATACCGGAGTGGGCAAAACTTGGTGGACGCCGTGTTAGGGTAAGGCTTTTGGAGCGAGGCGAGGCCTACCATGGACGTGCGAATAGTTATCAAGACGATATCTGAAGATGGAGAAACACAGAGGCGCAATATCGGTCGTCTTTGCCGGGGAGTAGGCAAAACTTGGTGGTCAAGCGGCCATTTTTGTAACAGTCAGCCTGCCGTCAAGGACTGCGGCCCTAGTGACGGCGACGCGATGCGCCCCTTTTGGAGACCATCGCATGCGCCGCCGCTTGCCCATTCGAGTATTCCCGATGTCATCGACACGACCCTCTGCGCGGGAGGACGAGACTGCGAGTCCGATCCCATCAACCCAACCAAACGCAACAGGTTCAATTATCTCCGCACTTCCCGTGATGGAAGCTTCGTTGCGCGCACAAGGCATAGATGGACTCATCGGGCGCGATGTTTTGGATTTGTGGGTATCAAACTACATGGGGCCGACAAAACAGTTAGTC
>JAOHEK010000024.1 GCA_028097405.1 Paracoccaceae bacterium
GCCGAGTATTGCTCCGCCGATTACAGTTTGAACGAGGTCGTCCCGGTCTTGGCCAAATGGTGCGGCACCTTAAAGCTGGGGGCACATTGGCGGTGTTGATCGATGTGCGCGCCAATAGTGGCGTGCCGCTTCCTTTCGTTGGTCATGCTGCGTTGACGGCGACCTCGATGGCCGAACTGGCGCCGCGGTATGACGCGATCCTGGTCCCGTTTTACGGCACCAGACTGGCCAATGGAGAGGGATTCACCGCCGATCTTGAAGCACCGATCCCGCATACAGAGCCCAAAACCATGACCAGAGCGCTAAACCACTCTCTTGAGATCCGCATTCTTAAGAATCCCGAGCAATGGTTCTGGATACATAACCGCTGGAAAGGTGCTGGCTCCTGAGGTCGGCAGTCATACAGTAATCCTGATCCAGCTGGACAATCCTCCAAACGGATCGAAAAACCAAGACACCCTCATGTGAGCCCGGTATGCGATCTCGTATCAACGTGTTTTTAGAAATAGGTGACTCAAGTGGCCAAGATAGCTTTCTATGCGAATAATTTGACGGAACGCGGGACCGCTGTGGCATTGTTTGATTATGCCGCCCAGAATCGCACCCTTCTGCGAAACGAAAGTGTGGTCATCTATGATGCGACCTTTCCGGGCAACAACCCCAAAGTTGTGGAGAAGTTTAAGGCTGCGTTCGATCTGATCCCCTGTAACAGTTTCGCAGAGGCAGACAGCTATATTCGTTCGGAAAACTGCGATCTGCTGTATGTTCTCAAGGCCGGAAAGCGTGATGATCTGGTGTCCAGGGCTGTGCCAACGATGGTACATTCTGTCTTTGCAACGACAGTTCGCCAGATTCATGGTGCATCATATGCGTATGTCTCTGGGTGGTTATCCGATCACTGCACACGGGGGTTGCTGCCTTGGGTGCCTCATATTGTGGCCATCGGAGATAGTGTTGAAACCCTTCGCGGTGAGTTGAATATTCCCCAAGAATCCGTTGTGTTTGGCTGCTACGGGGGGCGGGATAGTTTTGACATCGGTTTCGTAAAGTGTTCGGTCATTCCAAAGGTTCTGGAGATGCTGCCGCAGACCTACTTTATTTTCATGAATATCGAAAAATTCATTGACCATCCGCGGGTAATTTTCAGAGCCGCGACGGCTGACATGGGTGACAAGACCGCCTTCATAAATACATGTGATGCGATGCTGCATGCACGGTCTCGGGGCGAAACTTTCGGGCTCGCGGTCGGAGAGTTCTCATTGCGCGCAAAGCCTGTGCTGACGTTTGGCGGCTCAAAGGAAAGAGCACATCTGGATGTGCTGGGCGAGACAGCACAGGTATATCGAAGTCCAGAAGACCTTTATGAGTTGATCAAGAACTTTGATCGATCTGCCCCGTCCGCGCAGCAGGCGTATCGGCAGCATTTTTCGCCAGCGCCCGTTATGCAGAGATTTGATGAAAAGCTGATAAAGTCGGCGAAGGCAGGTGATATTGATGGCGCGCGCAAGAAGATTGGCTTACGGCGATGGGATCCCGTTCTTATGGCGCGCCCCAAACTGAGAAAGATACTCGGGAAATTCTGAGGCCCAACAGGGGGGCTCGGCAGTTCAACCAGATCACTGTGGCCCGACCGATAACATTGACACGCGCGTGGTGCGTAGGATGTTTATTCGCTCGCTCGGATGTCCTATAGGGAGAGGCGGTCCCCACAGTGGACCTAACAGGATTGCGAGCGAAAATCTGAACATGACAAAGCGAACACAACCCGTTGCCAAACGCCCCGATGTTCAGGGCGCGTTCGAAAAAGCTATGGCACTTGGTGCGCGGGTTCCCGGCAAGCTGGGCTATGTCGCACGTCGCAAGCTCAAGCGCCGCCAGTGCGCGCGCATGCAAGATACGTTCTCGCAGGTTCTGGAAGATACGCGGCCGGGTGACCTTTGCATAGATCTGGGCGCAAACGTGGGTACCATTACGCGGCGGATGGCGCTGACTGGCGCTGATGTGATCAGTTTTGAACCCGATCCCGGTGCCTTTGCGGCGTTGCAGGACGCGGTGACAGGAAGGGGGGCATAACCCCAATGAACCGGCCCATTTTGAAACGGCGATTGTCTATGGCCCTCATGTCAAAAACTTCAGTGACGCCAATGAGGCCCTGCATCTGTCCGGGGCCACAATGCAAGTCGAGGACCCGGAGGGCCTTGGACAGGTGATTGTGGGCCTTTTTGCTCGGGGATCAGGCAAAGACAATGGGTCAGGCGGGGCTGGCTTTTATGGAAAATACCAAAAACTGCACCTTGAGCTATGTTGATCTGATCGCTGGCGTCCTGAAACGCAGGACAGAACATATTGACAAGCAAACGGTATAAACCAACAGTCTCGGCGTCAAAGTCGCGTTGATCTGGGTAGTGTTGAAGCGCGTTGGTTAATCAATTGTGAGATGAACATACGCCATGCGGGTTTTTGACTGTTTTCCTCTTTTCAATGAAATCGACCTTCTGGAACTGCGCCTCAACGAGCTCTGGGACGTCGTTGATGTATTTGTAATCGTTGAAGCAAAAAAAACTTTCACCGGCAAACGCAAACCTATGTGCCTGCCTGACAACGAGGAGAGGCTTGCGAAATATATACACAAGATACGCTATGTCGTGGTGGAGGACTTCCCAGAGGGCATGTCAAACTGGGGCAAAGAAGAGTACCAGCGCAATGCAATCAAAAAAGAGCTTTCAGATGTCTTGCCGGATGACATCTTGATTTTTTCCGATCTCGACGAGATTCCGCGTGCCATGGTTGTGCAAAGCATCGTTGAGCACGGCATAAAGCCCAAAGAAGTCTACTGTCTTTCTCTGGATTGGTATTCCTTTTATCTGAACATCAAGATCTCGGAAAAGTGGGAACGCCAAGGGCCCCGCATGACCCGTGCCAGTGACCTTAGCGAACTTTATTCTTTGCGTCGCGTGATGGCGCCAACCAATGGGTGGGGGCGTGACCTGATGCGCCAGATCAAGTCCAGCTGGCGGATGGGCCATTGGGTTAAGCGCATTTTGGTAGCTGACGCCGGTTGGCATTTTACATGGATGGGTGGCAGGGAAGCGGTGGCGCTAAAAGGCAGCTCAATTCCCGTGCATTCCAATATGCCGGAAGGTGAGAAAAACCTTGCATGGGCAGATATGCGATTGAAGACCCTGCTCGAAGACGGGTCTCGCTACGCCCTTGTCGAGGTCGATGACAGTTTCCCGTCTTTTGTGCGCGATAATTTGGATATTTTCGAAGAACACATCCTGCGAAAGGCCCCGTGATCGTGCGACAGCGCCACTTTTGATGATGTTGACCTGCGGCTCACGGCAGGCCTAGTGTATGATGTCGCGCAACCGAAACCGGACATTGCCCAACAGCACCCTGTATCTGCACTTGGTCGACCAGACAATGTGATAGCGGTGATACTCCAAAGGCGACGCCTGTTTTTCACTTTGACGGATTTGCCTACTCACATCAAATTAGCCAAATCATATTCCATGTGTCGGGCCCCGGTCGATGTCGCGACTCTTCTCAGCCTCTTGGCCCATCTCCTGCTCGCACTCATCCTTGATCCCCAGCCGCTCACGCGGGTAATCTGTGACCGATCCTCGGCACTGATTTCGGACGGCAATGACCGCTCCCATTCGCGGGCGGTGACAGCGTTGCGCCGGGTTTCGCTGACCTCGGCGGCATTTCAAAGCGCGGCACGATTCTGCGCCCAGGCCGGGGCAATCTCGGGGGTGACGATGAACATCTCCTCAATGCCCTGCTTGGGGGTGTAGTCATGGACCCGGCCCTCGCGCTGGCATTCGATGCGCTCACCTACACGGTAGGCGGCTGCGGCCACGACAGAGCGTCCGGCACTGCGTTTGATCGTCTTCACGGAGAGGTGGTAGCTGGCCATGCGCCCTAGCCACGATCGCGCCGAGAGTGAATTTGTCGCGCGGAAATTTGATGCCGGAGGACTTGTTTGCACAACAGTAGTCCTGACCGCACCTTTCTTTGCGGGTGATGTTTTGATCCACCCATTTACAATGCTGTAGCCCGAAACTCGCTCACCAAACGGCTGTGGAAGTTTCGGCGTCGTGGTTGTAACATGTTTTTATGCGCGAGCATGGCTACTGTGGCCGAGTATTGATCCGCCGGTTACAGGACAAATTGACTGCTCATCGTCAGCAAAGTTTGCAAAATCGAGATCAATAATCGCCTGAGTAGGGGACCGGTTCACCTGCGTCCACAATGGCGCGACGTGCCACAATTTTGCCTTAAAAATTTCGAAAAAATGTCATACTCGACAATCAAATAATCGTTAAATATCTATTAAAAACAGCACACTCTTTGAAAAAAGGCAGGAATACGACAACGTCAGTCCGATTAATGGGTAGAGCTGATCCTTGACAAAAACTGATCATGTCAAAGCCTTTTCTTCCGACATCTAACGCACGCGAAATCGGCTGCGGCCGACCGACCTAAAACACAATTCCGGAGCCCTTATGGATCACGATACCAATATGACGACTGCGCATGACCACGACGACACCGAGAACTTGGTGATTGCGGATAACAACGCCTATTTGATGGCGATCTTTGCATTTTATTGATGTGTTTCAGCCTGTTCTGAATTTGGGAGGACTATATGGGCCATATTAGGCTCGGGACACGTCGTGCTGATGGATCCCTGCGAAAAGGTTTCTTACGACTGCGATTGCGGCAGCGCGCACGATTTTCTCACAAGGCGTGGCCATTTCATCGGTAGTGATGATTTCAGCATTTTGTCTCAGGTGTTTTTTGAAATGGCTGTCGCCCAACGGAAATATAGCCGTCGAAGCCGGCTGCTTCAGCGTCGACGGCATTGTAAATGTTACGCAGGTCGGCCAATCGCGCTGTCGCCATATCACTTGCGATACGGCTTAGATCCAGTGCTCGGAATTCGTTCCATTCGGTTAGGATGACCACAAGGTCTGCATCCTTGGCGGCGACATAAGCGTCGGCTTGCCAGGTGACATGAGGCAGAAGCGCTTCGCCTTCGCGTCGTCCCTGGGGATCGACAGCGTGCACGTCAGCACCTCCACCGACCAGCGCAGGCACAATTGTAAGCGACGGAGCATCGCGCATATCGTCGGTGTTGGGTTTGAAGGTTACACCGAAAATCGCGATCTTTTTTCCGTTGAAGCTGCCATCACAAAGATCGCGTAGCTTTTCGACCATGCGCAGTTTGATGGCGTCGTTCACCCGAATAACGGCTTCGGTAATCATCATCGGCGAGGCGTAATCCTGACCAATCCGCGCCAAAGCACTGGTGTCTTTGGGAAAGCACGACCCACCATATCCTGGCCCAGCGTGTAGGAATTTATTCCCAATACGACCGTCCAACCCCATGCCTTTCGAGACTTCGCGCACATCAGCGCCTGTCTTTTCGCAAAGGGCGGCGATTTCATTGATGAAGGTGATCTTCGTCGCAAGAAAGGCGTTCGCGGCATATTTGATCATCTCGGCGGATTCCAGATCGGTCGTTACAATCGGAAATTCGCGCAAGAACAAAGGGCGGTAGATGTCGGACATCACTTGTCCAGCCCGTTCGTTTTCGACGCCAACAACGACCCGATCGGGGCGCATGAAGTCGTCGATGGCAGCGCCTTCGCGCAAGAATTCGGGGTTTGATGCGACATCGAAATCCAAATTAGGGTTCGCGGTCTTGATTGTATCGGCGACCTTGCGATTGGTGCCTACGGGCACGGTCGACTTCGTGACAACGACGACGTAACCTGTGGCTGTCTTCGCGATCTCTTCTGCGGCGGCCATCACATAGGTCAGATCCGCATGACCATCGCCGCGCCGGGTTGGTGTTCCCACAGCGATAAATATTGCCTCGGCGCCCACAAGCGCTTGTTCGAGATCAAGTGTAAACGACAGGCGCCCTGCTTCGACGTTCTTGGCCAAAAGTGCTTCGAGGCCCGGTTCGTAAATCGGGATTTCGCCGTTCTCCAAGCGCTCAATCTTGGACGCATCCTTATCGACGCAAACAACATCATGTCCGAAGTCCGAGAAACAAACCCCCGAAACAAGGCCGACATAACCAGTTCCAATCATTACGATACGCATCGTGTTCTTCCTAATATGTTGTTATCGCTCAATTCTGGTTCGAACGACGTGAGCAGAGACCCTGAACGACCACCATTAACAGTTCCTAGTGTATTGAGAGTCATCGGGCGACAAGTTCTATCACATTTGAGCCGAATTGCACTTACTCGGTGAGGGATGCTTAAGGAACAATTTCTACTGAGGTAGAGAAAACACGTCCTTAAAATCGGTAGGCCCAAAAAAACGTACCGACCAACCAAAGAGACCAAGGTTTGTGCAGTTTGGTGTCGTGGTCTTGATTCTAAGGGTCAAACAACGTGTACAAGGCTATCTGATCACGTCATAATTTCGTACCAAGCATCAATTATGCGGTTGCTGGCAACAATTACTAATTATCGGAAACGTCGGAATGAAAACTGCGCTGATCACCGGTTCTGCGGGCTTTATTGGATATCATTGCGCCGAGCGCTGGTTGGCTGAAGGCTGGCGGGTTGTAGGCCTTGATGCGTTCACGGAATACTATGACCCCAAGCTTAAACGCGATCGGGTCGCACGGCTTTCGAAGCACGACAATTATATCCAAGTCGAAGGTCGCGTCGAAGAGGCTGGTCTGTTTGACCGGCTGTTGTCTGAATACGCGCCTGACCACGTCGTCCATCTTGCTGCGCAAGCGGGGGTTCGGTACTCAATCGATGCCCCGCGCACCTATGTTGATGCCAATATTCGAGGCACGTTTGAACTTCTTGAGGCCGCTCGGTCCCATCCCGGCGCACACCTGTTAATTGCCTCGACATCATCGGTTTACGGGGCAAACACCAAGATGCCCTATCTTGAAACCGACAAAGCAGACGCGCAGATGTCGTTCTATGCGGCGACCAAGAAAGCGACTGAGGCAATGGCGCATTCCTACGCACATCTTTACGATTTGCCGGTCACGATGTTCCGCTTTTTCACCGTCTACGGCACTTGGGGTCGCCCCGATATGGCGCTTTTTAAGTTTGTGAAGGCCATGCTGGAGGGAGACCACATCGACGTCTACAACCACGGTAAAATGAAACGCGATTTCACCTTTGTCGACGATCTGGTTGAAGCGGTTTGGCGGCTGGCGCCGTTGACCCCCACATCGCGGGTTGGGGATATGGATAGTCTGTCGAGCGTTGCACCACACCGGGTCATCAACATTGGTAAATCACAACCGGACAGTCTTTCCGACTTCATCGGCGAGATTGAAAGGGCAGTTGGCGTTGTGGCCAAGAAAAACATGATGGACATGCAAGCCGGCGACGTTCCGGGCACATGGTCTGATACGTCGCTTTTGAAAGCCCTGACCGGATATGCGCCGACGACGCCTCTTTCGGTTGGCGTGCCAGCTTTTGTAGAATGGTACCGTGATTACTACGATGTGTAGCGATATCAGTAAGTTGTTGTCATGTATTGATCTGGAAAAACCGGTTCTGAATTGCCACCCATCAGCTTAGTCGGATGCCTTAGGGCGACCTTGAAGCACGAATGCCATTTTACACTTATTTCGACCACTCGGATGGCGTGCGAATTTAAGGTAATTTAAAACCAACTTCCTGTTTTCTTCCACAGTTTCGCCGCGAAGCGACCGGACCTGCCTGCTCTTTTGACCGCGAGAGAAGGGATGTTTGGATGGTTACCCAGTCATTGAATGTTGAGACCAGCGGGTCTTCGACGGCTGCGTCGGAAATTTCCGATAGCTGGTTCGGTGGAATCCAGACCGGATATCGTCCCTTCAATGGGTACGAGACCGCTGCAGACGCCATTGACCTTGGCCTTTTACGTTGGCCGGGCGGTACGATATCGGAAACCCGTCCTGAGGTTTATGGCCTGGATATTCCCGGCTTGTTTGATGCAACCGACCTTTGGGCGCACAATCCAGACCGGCAACGCCCGGACCTTGAGGCGTCGTTGGCATATGCCATTCAGGAAGACATCCCGTTCTCTCTGATTATTCCGACGGCCAGATATAAGGGCGACATTGCAACGGGCGAAGCGCATCTTGAGGATTTCTTGGCAGATCTTTTCTTGGGCGAATACGGCGATTTGTCCGCTAATTTTACGCTTGAGATCGGCAATGAATTCTATGCTTTGGACGATTTCGCAGATGATCCCGGCGCCTATGGTCAGATTGCGTCAAGCTTTGCGGAAACCATTCAGGCCATGGCGCAACAGCACCTGTCGCCGGCGCAGCAAGCGAGTTTGGACATCGCCGTTCAGATGGGGCGCTCGGGCGTTGAGAACGACTTGGTCTTGGACCAATTTTCGAACGAAGCGCTTTCGGCGACAACGGCTTTGGTTTTTCACTCGTTACCGATTTCCTTGAACAACCTGAACAAAGAGCATGATGATCGTGATGGATTGACCCGCTACGATGCCGCCGCTCAGCAATTTAACGCGTGGCGCGCGGCGATTGCCGAAGCCAACGGAACGTCGGAACCTGACCTGTTTCTATCGGCTTGGTCCGTGGGTGGTTCAGGTGAGACGGGCGATTCCATTTGGCACGAATACGGATCGAAAAGCGTTGCGATGATTTTGGACACCTTCGCGGGATACGCGTCAATCGGCACCGATGCCGCCGCCGTTTGGGGCATTAATTCTGAACACAACAATCGGGTGTCCACGCCGGACGGGACCGCGTCTGAACTTAGTCACATCGGTGAGTTGCTGACGTTGATGTCGGTTTCGTTGCCGGGCCTTGCCTTTCAAGGCGCGTTCACACCACACAGCCGCGACGATGACACCATGGTTTGGACGTTTGGGGACGGGACGGCGTTCACAAGCTATGTTGCCATCAACGAGCTTGGCAGTTTGGCGCATAACTATACGGTCAATTTCGATGGTGTGCAGAATTTCCAACTGCTTTCGGCAACTTTGCTGTCGTCGGAATTTGAAGATGGCTACATCGGATCGGCGTCGGACACTGACGCCAGTCTTTACGAGGTGCCTGTCGTAGGCGATCTGCAATTTGAATTCACGGACGATGGCCTGCAATTCGAATTCGAACGCAGCTATGACGCGGCTGAAATTTCGATCTCGGAAAACACTGGATCGTTGGGTTCGACTGGCCGAGACTGGATTTCTGGCACGCTTAGCGATGAAATAATCGCTGGCTACGAGGGGGATGATTTCATTTTGGGCGGCGCTGGTAACGACACTGTCCAAGGTGGGGAGGGTGCCGATCAGATTGACGGTGGCGGCGGGGATGACGTGATATTTGGCGGTGATGCCGCCGATGAGGCTGCATGGGAGGCCTTTTTGCAATACAACCGTCAAGTAACGACTGCGCAAATCGTGGAGCCCCGTTCTAGCGGAATACCAGATTCGCCGGTTTCAGCAGATGCCTTGATTTTTCAGGTAGATTCGTTTGATTTCGATGTGTAGCGGGGCGAGTGATTGGGCCAAAAAGGGTGCAGACTTTCGTTCGGTTATGGCGCGTCGCTTTCTTTCGTTTCCGATTGAACGCAACATGCTTTAAGACTTGCTCTTATGCTCATGTTCCCCTCGAAAAACCTCGCTTTTCTGGCAATCCCGAAGACGGCGACTACGTCGATTGAAGCGGCCTTGTGCGATCTTGCGGATAACGAGACCGCCCAGTCTGATTTTCCAAAACACATGACGGCCAATGCGTTTTTCAGGCAGTGGCACAAAGATCATCCCGACGGGACTGGGGCGCCTGACGCGTTCGCCGTTATACGGGACCCCATTGATCGTCTTGGAAGTTGGTACAGGTACCGGCGAAGAAGTGAGCTGGGCGGATCGCCCAAATCGACGGCAGATGTCACCTTCGAGGATTTCGTGATTGAGTACTTGAAGGAAGAACGTCAGCCATTTGCCGACGTTGGAAACCAGTTTAGGTTTTGCACCGATCAACAAGGGCGCATGTTAGTTCGATACCTGTTTTCGTTTCACCAGCTATCGGTATTGGAAGGCTTTCTGGCAAGACGCTTTGAAACTCCAAAACCATTGTCACATCTAAACGCATCCGAAGCTTCGGAACTTTCGTTGTCTCGTCAGACGACCGAGCGCTTGAAGCGTCAGAATGTGTCTGAGTTCAAGCTTTACGACAGCGTCGCGGCGAAGGGCTGGAACGAATTCGGGGTGCCCGCCAGGTTTTAGACCAAACAGTCGTGTCCCGAGACAGCCTTAGATTGAATTCGACGCAACTCTGAACCGTTTGGGTGGCGGGGTGCTCAGCAAAATGACGGGGTTTGCGTTTCAAGCGACGGTTCGTATCGCGGTAGGCGGGGACAAGTCCTCGACAGCGACCAAAGCCCGACATAACGTGAGATCACCATATCATGTGCTGCCAATGTGGAATAAGCCATCGCAATGTCCGATAGACCGACGCTTTCACTTGATAGGTTGATCGTCTGCCCGTGCTGCGACGCCGTTTTCACGTTGGTGCAGCCGAAAGCCGGGGAAAAGGCGAGTTGTCTGCGCTGCGGAACGGCACTGATTACGCCGAGACGCAAAGCGGGCATGCAGATTATTGCCGTATCGCTTGCGATTGCCATTTTGATTGTTGCGGCCACGGTTTTTCCTTTTCTGACGATCAATGCGGGTGGCGCATCGAACTCGGTGTCGATCTTGGATGCGGCAATTGCCTTCAGCGACGGACCGTTGATCCTGCTGTCGCTTACCACCGCCGCCTTGATTATTTTCGTGCCTTTGGCGCGGGTATTGCTGGCTCTTTACGTCTTGATCCCGGTCGTTTTAGATCGCGCACCCGCCCGAGGCGCGTCGCGGGCATTTCGGTTGTCTGAGGCGCTAAAGCCGTGGTCAATGGCCGAGATATTCGCGCTTGGTTGCGCTGTAGCCTTGGTAAAAATAACGGATTTGGCGGATGTGAGTTTTGGTCCGGCGTTTTGGATCTTTGCTGTTTTGGTTGTTTTACTTCTGGCGCAAGACAGTTTCCTTTGCAGATGGTCGGTATGGAAATCACTGGACAAAACCAGCACATCCTAAGCGCAAGGGAGCTGGGCGTTGTTGCCTGTACTCGTTGCACCAAGGTTTGGCCTGTGGGCACTGATGCCTGCGGTCGCTGTGGCAGCACAATCGTCGCACGTGATGACAAAAGCCTGCAACGCGTCTGGGCGCTGTGGCTAATGGGTGTGATTTGCTACATCCCGGCGAACATTTACCCGATGCTGCAAACGCGCACATTGGTCCAAGTCTCCGAAGACACAATCGTCGGTGGCGCGGTCGAGCTGATCCACCATGGCGCAATCGGTATCGCGCTTGTCATCTTGGTCGCCAGTGTCGTCATTCCATTGGGTAAATTCCTTGCCATCGGATTTCTGGCGCTGTCGGTCAAACGCCCATCTAGCGTATCCAATCATCATCGACAGGTGCTTTACGAAGTCGTCGAATATATCGGACGCTGGTCAATGATCGACATCTTTGTCGTTGCGATCCTGTCATCCTTAGTGCAGTTGAATACCCTTGCGGCGGTCAATCCGGGGCGCGCCAGTCTCTTTTTTGCGCTCTCGGTTATTTTTACGATGCTGTCAGCAAAAGCCTTTGACAGCCGCATGATTTGGGATGTGCAGGCGAAACAAGCGGGAGCGGGCAGTCATGACTGAAACACCACCTTCCGTCGCTATCGAACCGGCGCGGGCGTCGTTTCTGGGCCGTGCGTCAATTGTATGGCTGATCCCGATCCTAGCGTTGCTGATTTCACTAGGCGTCGCGTTTCAGGCCTATAACAATCGCGGTCCATTAATCGAGATCGAGTTCGTAAGTGGGGCGGGCATTGCAAAAGGCCAGACCGAACTGCGTTACCGCGATGTTGCTGTTGGGCTTGTCGAAGACGTCAAATTCTCGCCCGAGCTTTCTGCTGTTATTGCCTATGTGCGTGTGAATAAGGACGTCGCGCCTTACATTGATGTGGCATCGACTTTCTGGGTGGTGCAGCCGGAAATTACGGCCCAAGGTGTCACCGGTTTAGATACGGTCTTATCGGGTGTCTATATCGAAGGGACATGGGATAGCGACATTGGCCCGCAGGAAACCCGGTTTACCGCCGCAGTCGATCCTCCGATCGTTGGATCTGGAAGCCCCGGTCTTGAGATCGTTCTGCGCACAACGCCCGCCGCCAGTCTGCAAGACAACAGCCCGATCATCTTTCGTGGGGTCGAAGTTGGACGCATCGGTAAGGCTAATATTTCACCCGGCGGTAGCTTCGCCATCGCCGACGGGGTCATCTACGAGCCGTTTGTCCGACTTATCAGCCCTTCGACCCGGTTCTGGGACACCTCGGGATTTTCGTTCAAGCTTGATCAAAGTGGCGCCGAAATCGACTTTTCCTCGCTCGCGACGCTGTTGGGCGGAGGTCTGACGTTCGACACCTTCGTGTCGGGCGCAGGCCCAGTGGAACAGGGCGCGGTCTTCGACGTCTATTTGGATGAATCTTCGGCGCGCAACAGTCTCTTCAACCAGTCTGATGTCGCGGATTTAGAAGTACGTGTCGTCTTTGACGAAAACATTTCGGGTCTGGCGGTTGGCGCGCCGGTTGAACTTAGCGGCTTGCCCATCGGTTCGGTAGAAAACATCAGCGGTGTTGTTGATGCCGGTACATTCAATGACAACCGGGTCCGCTTAAGTGCGCTTCTGGACATCCAGCCCGCGCGCCTTGGTTTGCCGGGCGAGGTGACAGCCGAGGCCGCGCTTGAGTTTTTGGCGGTTCGCATTGAAGAAGGCCTTAGGGTGCGGCTTGCATCGTCGGGCTTGCTGGGGGGTGGTTTGAAAATCGAACTTGTCCAGGTCGACGACGCTGCACCTGTGGTGTTTCAAACCACCGATGGCGTCATCCCGATTTTGCCAACGACCGAAAGTTCGGTGTCCGACGCCAGTGCCACGCTTGAAGGTGTTGTGAACCGGTTCCAAGCTTTGCCCATCGAAGAGCTGTTGAATGCCGGAGTTATCTTTCTGAATAACGCCGCTACTTTGGTGGCAAGCGAAGACCTGCAAGAAACACCCGGCGACGTGCGCGCCTTGTTAAGCGATGTGCGCGGTATGGTGAATTCGGACGACATCCAGAATATCCCGGTTGCGCTGAATGCAGCGATTGTTCGCTTCGAAACGCTGCTGGCGGAATTGGAAGAACAACAACTTGCCACCCGGCTTTCAGCCGCTTTGGACGCGGCGGCCGCGGCATCTGGAAACGTTTCGGCTTCCTTCGAGGGATTCCCCGCGCTGGTCGAACAATTCGGTGCGGTTGCACGCATGGTCGAAACCGTGCCGTTGGACGCTTTAACCACCCAACTTACCGAGCTTGTCGCGTCCGTGGATGAGATTGTAGGCACCGATGCCGCCCGCGAACTTCCAGCAGACCTAAGCGCTGCCTTGAACGAGATCAACGCGACGTTGGCAGACGTCCGCGAAGGCGGCGCTATCGACAACGTAAATGCCACGCTTTTGTCCGCACGCAACGCAGCTGATGCGATTGCCACGTCGACGCAAGACTTCCCGGCAGTCGTCGCAGAAATGCAGTCGGTTTTACTTGCAGCCCGCAGAACCATCGCCGGGTTCAACAACGGCGAAGCCTTAAGTCGTGAAGTGCAACGTGCGTTGCGCGATATTTCTTCCGCCGCCGAAGCCTTGGCCGCATTGGCGCGAACGCTGGAACGTGACCCCAGTGCCCTTATAAGAGGACGATGACCATGGGTTTTCTGAAATGCGGCCTCGCCACGATCGCCCTGCTGCTGGCGGCTTGCACCGCCCCACAGCCCGAGCGCTTTTCGGCCTCAGCACCCAAAGCCACGGAAAGTGTCGGCATCGCGTTTCGGTCGGTCGAAGTTCTGGATGTTTCGCTGCCAACCTATGCTGCGGCGGAAGAGATCACTACACAAGGGGCGGGCGGGCGACTGACCGCTGACACCGAAGCCTTTTGGGCCGACAGCCCCGAACGTTCTATTTCACTGGCCTTGACGCGCAATCTGGTCGAGCTGACGGGCGCGCGGGTCGCCTCCGAACCGTGGCCATTTGAGACACCACCCGAAGCCCGTCTAGATATCCGTTTTGAGAGTTTAGTCGCTCAATCTAACGGGCAATTCATAGCGTCGGGACAATACTTTATTGGCGTTATCGAGGATATCGACGTTGCCGATAGGGAAGACGGTGGGGAACCCGTCACAAGACGCAATCGTGAAAACGCAGGATTGTTTAGCCTGGATGTGCCTTTTGATCCAGCAGGCGGTCCAAGCGCGATTGCTGCGGCGCGCGGGCAGGTGGTTCTTCAACTTGCGACTTTGATCGCCCGTAAGGGGCTGCGCTAAAGCCACTTGGAAAACTTGAACACTAAGGACAAGACAGGCCCTGAATCGGCTTGAGATTGAGTGTGGCAAGCGCCGAGCAGACCGCCTTTATCTAAGGAAATTGAACAACCTTCTCAGCCGAGAGAGGCGATAGAGGATTTTCGGGCCATACATACCACGGTCGATAGATTGGAGCAGGGGGATGTTTGCTGAGCTTCGCTGCCGCGATGTATCGACGTCCGCGATGCCGACAATGGGAACCTTGGGCACGAACCAAAGAATTAGCTAAGGCCGACAGTTTTATTTACCGCCGGCCTTAGTGTTGTTTTACAATTTGGCGCGTACAGACCTAAGTGCCAGCCAGAGACAATAGCACATGACCAGAACAACCACAGTAAACGGAATGCCCATCGAAACGGCAGCGCCTTGAAGCGCACTTAAGCCACCCCCAATAGCAATGCGATGGCCACCAGACCCTCTAATGTGCACCAGAAGATACGCTGAACTGTAACCCGTCACGGCCGTTGAGACAGACAGCTGTGGATAAATACTTGGCAGCTAAGTTCGACTAATTCAAAAAACCTAAACATCGTCAGCAATGGCGAAACATGCCAGCGACTTAAGCAGTTATACGTTGTCTTTGTATCTGCTTTCCAAAGGTTACCAGACGGAGTAGGCATCCCAATCTTGGAAGATTTGGGACAAATTATGGCGCAAAATGCCACCATCTATAAAGTTGAACTCTCAGTTTCCGACATGGATCGTCACTATTATGAGGTCCATAAACTGACCGTGGCTAAGCATCCTTCAGAGACGGATGAACGGCTGATGGTGCGTATTGTCGCTTTTGCGCTAAATGCCCATGAGCTTTTGGAAATGACGAAAGGTCTTTCAACGGATGACGAGCCAGATATTTGGCAGAAAAGTCTGAGTGGAGAGCTTGATGTGTGGGTGGCCCTCGGACTTCCAAGCGAGAAGGTGTTGCGTCAATCTTGCGGCAAAGCCGACAAGGTAATTGTCTATCCATATGGCGGCAGGACTGCCGATATGTGGTGGGATAAGATCAAAAACACCACCACCCGTTTTGATAATCTTCAGGTGATAAATTTTTCCGAGACCGACACAAGCGCACTGGCAAAATTAGCAAGCCGCGCGATGAAGCTCCAGATCAATATTCAGGACGGCGAGGTGATGGTCAGTGTTGATGATGCCGTCGTCTACGTTACCCCCGTAAAGTGGAAAAGTGCCGCGTAGATCACGGCTGCCCGCTGCAAAGACCGAATTGAGTGGCTCAATGGTTGCCAGCTCAGTCAGGTGAGCGCGATGACCGCATGTTGCGCTGCGCTAACAAGCTACGCATGGCGCTGGCTAGCGAGCCCAGTACTGCCTCTTGGGTAAATTTCAAACCAAAGGGCATGCACCAACGAACCTACGACCGAAAACTCTCTGAGATTAGCGGTGCGAGGATCAAGCAGACCACTCAGCACTCACGCAGCGGCGGCGCTCATCGTCCGCGCACGTTCGATTGTTTTCTCGTCGCAACGACGCAGTATCTTCTTGATCGGCTCGAAGCGTGCACGTGTCACATTCGTTCCATTGTCAGTAGCGAGTTCCAGCTTATTTGCAGCAGCGTTTGTCATCTTTTTTCCCATTCCCGAGCTTCTTGACCCTTCTAAAGGTGTATCCGATGCCGATTGAACGCAGCGCGAACGCGGCGTTCATCTTCGGTTAATATAGCGGTATGTCTGGATTAGCCGTGCAAGACGTCTGGTTCGGCGGATTGAAGAGTTGTTTCCGACAACAGAAGTGTGCAGCGAAGCCCACCCAAACTCTCGGATGTTGCCCGTTCAACTTGTCCGCCATAGGCCATGCACTTGAAATACATCCTTGGCCAAATCTAGGCCGATGGTTTTAACTGTCATTGGGTGGCTCCATTCCTAGCAGTTCAAAGTAACTGCACTTTGGCACATTCGATGCCAGTGGAGCAGGTGCCACCCACCTCATCCGCTCTGGGCCGTTCGTGCAGATGCCCTCGGTATCCGATTTTAATTGCTTCCAAGATCGCGAGTGCATCTTCGCGTTCGAAGCTTACATCAGAACATGTTCAATTTGATCGCGTTAGCTAACGTGTTTCGATCAAAGCGCTCTCAAAGAATGCTCGTGCACGGCCAGACCAACCTCGTGGAAGCCCGTGGCCGCCATCATGAAGGTCGAGGCGAACGGTAGAGCGCGTGCACGTCGCGTCCCATGTGCGGCTACGGAATGCGTCATCAATGTTAATGTCGTCGGGGTTTGAACGGCACCCGTTTGCCTCACGGGCCCTTTTCAGAATTTGCCAGACATCACCCTGATGTCGGTCGGGGGTGCCGCGCCCTTCCAAGGGCACTTGGCCGTCGGCAAAACCGTGCACTTGCATGACCGGCAAACCCTTAAGACCGCTGCAGTCTGTGGCATTCGGACGGCGCAACGCGCCTGCGACACTCACCATTCCCGATAGTCTATGACCCTCTTTGCAGGCCAGCAACCACGCCATCGAGCCGCCCGCAGAAAACCCGGCAGCGTAGAGACGATTAACGTCTAGATCAGCTCGCTGTTGTGCCGCTTCCAAAGCGGCGAGGGTGAACGCAACATCATCGCGCTCGGATCCGTCTCTGCCCGGAAAGAAAAACCGCGACGGGCCCCTGTTTGGCCGTGTCTGGCCGTTCGGGGCAAGCAAAGCATAGCCATGCTCCAGAAAATCACGCTGCAAGCCCCCGGCCCGATGTATCGACGCCCCATTACTGTTCGCGCCATGAAACCAAACCAGTACGGGATAAGGGCCCGGACCATCGGGCACCCTCAGGTAGTAGCTGCCATTTTCTATCTGACACGGTGTATCAGGCCCACAGTCCTGGGCTGCCGCGCCACTTGCAGCCCATGCCGTGAGGACCGCGAGAAGAAAGCGTATAGGGTCAATCCTTCTTACACGAGGTTTAGTCGCTTTTAGGCAACCGAGGCGCATAAATCAGTTCACCGCACCACTTGCCTGCAACGATCGCGCCGTGCCCGAAATATTGGCCTCGCGCCAGTCGTCATAGCCCAGCCAGTCCGTGTAGCCGTCAAAGGTTAGTTCCTCCTGAAGCTCGGCCACGGTTTTTCCTGCGTTCAACCCGGCGAGCACTTCGGCGCGGAGTGTCTCCATATAAGTCACGACTTCGGCCACACTGTCATAATCGCCGACATTCCCATGTCCCGGTGACAGAATATCAAAATCAAGATCGCCGACAGCACGGACCTGATTGGTCCAGTCGTCGATGTTTGATCCCGGCATATCGCGGAAAGGCAACCGGCGCGGGGCCATGGCATCAACAACAAAAGCCACGTTTTCAGGTCTGACGACAACAGCCATCAGATCGGTCCCGTGACCTTCGCCGAGAAAGGTGAATTCGAATGTTTTGTCGCCAACCGTTAGGCTGTCCACGTCTGCCACGCGCCGGTCAACAAAAACGCCGACGATATCGTCCGGCGCTCTCTCGTGGGCGATCACTTCAGCAGTATCGGCAAAGACCTCTCCGCCAGATGCGTGATCTGCATGGGAATGACTGTAAATCAGATGCGTGATTGGCGCGTCAGTGCGCTCTGCAATTTCACCCTCGAGCCAAGATGATGCATCCGCATTGATCGGGTCGGCGACAACAACACCGGAGTTCGTGAACACGACAAGACCAAAGTGGTTGTTGTTTTGCCAACGATACACGTCGCCCGCGACATTGATCAGTGCACGCGTGGCGTCTTGCGCGGACGCGAGGCCCGAAATTGAAATCAACGTGACGATCAGAAATGCCAATGCCTTCATCATTTTTCTCCTTTGTGGGTTGATCTGACCATTGAATATCGGTCCTCAACAAGCCAATCACTTTTCGATGAGCCGCCTACGCTCTGTTGCAGGAGTCTATTGGCACGTTGAGATGTACAGCCGCTCGTTTAAGCGCCCAGGGCAGAGGAATTCAGCCCCGACCATCAGCGGGTCTTTCATCCACTCCACGACCTATGCCCGTGTGCCCTCCGAAACCTCAAAGCGCACTGGTTTTTGAATTTTTGCTTGGCAGAACGGATGCGCGCGCCTTGATCTGACCGGAAGCCATCACATCGACGACCTTCATCCAGACGAGATCACAGCCGCGCATCTTGCTGTTGATGGCCATGTTAAAAGAGCGAGGTCGCGATGGTTATCGGCCAATTCGAGCCGCACGCGGATTGCCCATACGTGCCTGGGCTTCAGCGCGAGTTTTTGACCGACGATGCATCCTAAATTACAAGTGGGCCGAAGCGCGCGAATGGACGATCAGTTCGGTACTTGCATGATTGATCCTCCGATCCGCCATACCTACATCATACACCC
This sequence comes from Paracoccaceae bacterium, assembly GCA_028097405.1. Lineage (GTDB taxonomy): Bacteria > Pseudomonadota > Alphaproteobacteria > Rhodobacterales > Rhodobacteraceae > CALKXV01. The sequence goes on from JAOHEK010000024.1 coordinate 18,757, forward strand.
TTCAACTATCACTTTGCAAAACTCCATGCATCTTTCCCGGTGAAGTAGTCATCGTGACCAGCTCGCCCAGAAGAACGACTACAACGATGCAGCGGCTGCGCTGCTACCGAACTTGAAGGCCGTGTCCGAGAAGACGCAGGACCAGCTCGACTTACAGGCATTGCATCGTGTGCGTTCACTTCTGGTGTCGCGTCGGACGGCAACCATCAATCAGATCCGCGCCTTTCTGATCGAACAAGGGATCACGGTTCGCAAAGGCCTGCGCGCTTTGAAGAATCCCTTTGAGACGATCCTGGAGGAGCGCAAAGACGAGATATCAACCCGGATGCGTTCGATCCTGATCGGCCTTTACGGCGACTGGATATGGATGGATGACCGCATCGATAAGGTCTCAAAGGAGATCGAAGAGATTAGTCGAACCGAGCAGAACTGCGTGAATGTCATGAGGATCCCTGGCATTGGCCCGATGATTTCCACGGCGATGGTAGCGGCGGTTGGTGAAGGCGAGGCCTTTGATCGCGGACGGGACTTTGCAGCTTGGGTCGGGTTGGCGCCCCGGCAATGCAGCACTGGAGGACGAACGATCTTGGGTCGTATCTCAAAACGAGGTAGCCGATATCTACGGATGCTGTTCGTCCAAGCGGCAAAAGTCATTATGATGCGGCCACATCGGTGGCTCGATTTTAGCTTTGGTGAGTGGTTGATAAGTGCCTCCGAACGTATGCACCGCAACAAAGCTGCTGTCGCATTGGCCAACAAGCTCGCGCGGATGGCGTGGAGCATCTTGAGACATAAAACGGCGTTTGACCTGCCAAGAGACGAGGTTGCTATCGGCGTCTGATAGACCCGCAGCAGTCCAAAGGAGTTCGCGATAGATAGCAAAGCATGGAACGGAAAAATTATGCCCCCAGAATCTGACGGCCCAAATGGTCATAATCGACCTGTCCGCCAATGAGATAACGGCGCGTGCGTAACCCCAACAAGGCCACGACCCGCGTGTCGATAAACAGGCCGGTTACATATGAGCGACCTCCGAGAACATGCCAGAAAATCATTTGCGAACAGCAGCCGGTACATACATTGGGCCGTTAGCGCGCCTTGTTCCCCCAAGCCCTGCTGGATCGTATGGGACTCTCGTAGGGCAGACGCTGCAATTCACCATCTCCCTTCTGTTCAATCATTTTCACAGGCATTCCGCTTTCGCGTCGTAGTGATGGGAAAATACGCCGCAGTATCGTAATTCCCAGAAAACGGAGTGCGACAACCATACCCACGAAAAGTGCAACGCCCGTCAGCAATGATGCAATTCCGATGTCAACGCACGCACCATCAGCGCCGAGCAATACGGCTTCTACAATACTGACTGTTTCACTGCATTCAGTTGTCTCAAACATCCTCAACGCCCATCCTGCCTTTAGCCATGACTAGTGCTGGAATTGGACAAATCTATGACGTCCGAGGATGCGGCGCTGCGACATTGGCTAGAGACGCCCACGTCGACAAGGTTTGCACTTTCGCAGTAAAGACCGCTTTGACAGGCTGCATCGCGGCATTTCGAACTCGAGGTCAAAGTCGGCTTTGCGCCGTCCTTACGAACGGCCCGCATTCCTAGATTTCGATGGCCTCTGAGATAGCCAGTGCGTCTTCCAGTTCAACGCCGAGATATCGCACTTTGCTGTCCATCTTGGTGTGACCCAGCAAAAGCTGTACAGCGCGCAGGTTGCCCGTTTTCTTGTAGATTTGTGTGACTCTCGTTCGGCGCATTGAATGCGTACCAAAGGTGGTCGCCTCATGACCGATCGACGTGACCCAATCGCGGACAATCCGCGCATATTGTCGCGTTTAGATGTGCAGGCGCTCTTGGAATCAGCCTGGCCAGAGATATTCCGATCCAACCATCAACGGATCTTCCATCCATTTGGCAACCGATGTGCGCGTTCCCTTAGAGATCTCGAAACGTACAGGCTTTTGGGGCTTGTTCTGCATGACAGAAGCACGTTCTTTGATCTGTCCAGACGCCACGACGTCGACAACTTGCATCCGGACCAAATCGCAGCCCCGCAACTTGCTATCAATGGCCCTGTTGAAAAGAGCGAGATCGCGATAGTTTTCAGCAAGCTCCAAGTCGCACACGGATTGCCCAAACATGTTTCGGTTTCAACGGGCGTTTCTACCCAACAATGCGCCCCTTCGTCCAAGCTGGGCGCAACGCGCGAATGGCAGGTAAGTTTGGTGTTTGCATGACTGATCCTCCGATCCGCCATACCCTCCCACAGAGGTGGTCCTAGATTTTAGACCAGTTTGCAGCCGTTTTAAGATGGATCATGGGTTCATTTAGGCTGCTATTCTCATGGATACTGTTTTGCTGTCATAAGCCTCATCGGGGGTCAATATGCCGTGCGTCGAATGCGGGCGCTCGGAGTTGTAGTAGGTCAGCGATTTGCCGATCCCAGCCCGCATTTCGGATCCCGTTTCAAAGGCGTTCAGATAGACACACTCGTATTTCAACGACCGCCACAGCCGTTCGATCATCCGGTTGTCGCGCCATGCGCCTTTACCGTCCATGCTGATCTTGATGTCCGCGTCGACCAGCACGTCGATCCAAGCGCCGCTGGTGAACTGACTGCCCTGATCGGTGTTGAAGATTTCCGGCTTGCTGTGTTTGGCGAGGGCTTCTTTCAAAGCCTCCACACAGAAGTCCGCGTCCATGCTGTTGGACAGTCGCCAGGCCAGCACCTTACGGCTGTACCAATCCATAATCGCCACGAGATACAGAAAGCCCCGGCGCATTGGTATGTAGGTGATGTCTGCGCACCAAACCTGGTTCGGGCGATCAATCACCATATTGCGCAACAGGTATGGCCAGATCTTATGCTGCGGATGCTTCTTGCTTGTGTTGGGCTCCTGGTAGATCGGCACCAACCGCATAAGTCGCATTAACCGGCGCACGCGGTGCCGCCCGCACTTGTGCCCATTGCGCTTCATGTGCCGAACCATCTGCCGCGAGCCGTACCACGGTGTTTCCAAGAACTGCTTGTCGATGATTTTCATGAACCGCAGGTTCGCGGCGCTTTCACCAACGGACTGGTAGTAAAGCCGCGACCGTGACAGCTGCAACAGTTCGCACTGTTTACGCATGCTTAACCTATGATCCCAGCTCACCATTTTTTGCCTCGCGTCCCGAGCAACTGGTGCGAGGCATTGGCCAAAAAATCCCGCTCGACCACTAATTGGCCAATCTTAGAGTGCAACTTGTCGACGTCAGCGGCACTCACCCCCTCGGGCGCTAAACCTTTGCGGGCAAAGGCAGTCGCCATGTTTTCTATGGCAGCCCGTTTCCATGTGCCTATCTGCGTCGGATGAACCCCGTATTTCTTGGACAGCTCCGCCAGCGTCATCTCCTCGCGGATCGCCTCAAGCGCAACCTTGGCCTTAAACTCAGGTGAATGGTTCTTTCGTTTCTTCATTTTGGATCACTTCTTTCGTCATGCGATCCACCTTAACGACTGGCCTGAATTTCCGCGACCACCTCTCACATCGACATCCCGACTTTGAGAATGCATCCTAACACATGATGCTGCGGCGCATCCGATGACCGCAATGAGCCCAATATGCCTTCTTTCTGTGCCGCCGCGAATGTCCGGTTTAAGAAATACTAACGAATTGGTCTTCGGGATTTCGGCCGTTCCCGATATTTAGAGGTTGCATGCCGAAATGTTGTTCGGCCCACAGTCATATGACTTGCTTTTCCAGAACGATTTCGGCGGTGAATTTTTTTTTCGGTCCAGTCATTCGAATGAATGCAAGCGGGAAGAGCGGCCCTATGAACCTAGGAGAGTTGTCCGGGTCTCTTCTTTAGTTGGTTGTCGCCAAGTGCAAAGCCGGTAATTCCTTGGCAACGTAGTCGCGCATGTGAGCCGTAAATGCAGCGAGCAACGGGCTTTCAAGTCGATTTGTTGGTGAAACCATACCGACTGAAGTGGATGAAAGCGTAAGTTGCACAGGTAGCTCGGCTAACCCGCTGTTCTCATCCGTGTGACGGAGCGCATACCTCGGCAGCACTGTCAAAAAGTCGGTGTGGCGCAGCATCTCTAATATGGCTCCAGCAGACCCACTTTGAAACGCAACTTTCAGATTTCTGACACCAAGATACGTTAGCGCCGTAGCCATGTCAGACTGTAACTGACTCTCGTCTGCATGGCTAACCCAAGTGGCTTTTTCAAGATCGTCCGCAGTGATCGTGCTTTGTTTAAGCAACCAATGATCCGCGCGCCCTGCAATAACATGTGCGTCTTGGAACAAGGGCTCGACGGACAAGTCCTCGTTCGATGCTGTCAGCAAGCGCAACGGGCAAATAATCACGTCCAACTGGTTCAGTAAAACCCGACGCTCAAGTTGCGGAAAATATTCCGAGACAAGCTTGACCTCAATTTCGGGGCGATGTTGCAAGAAACTGGAAATGGCTTCGCCCACCAACCGCTGACACAAGAACGGCGGTGCGCCGATCTTGAGCTCTCCGCTCATGCCCTCCAAAACAATCTGCACATCTTCCAGCGCCCGCTGCCGTGTAGATTTTATGGTGCGCCCATGATTGGCCAGTTTTTTACACACCTCGGTTGGCATCAATGGGCGGCGGCTGCGCTCGAACAGCGGTGTGCCGATCCTGATTTCGAGGTCCGTAATCATACGACTAAGTGCCGACTGCGATGTTCCCAAGCGATTGGCCGCCTCATTGAACGTGCCGAATTCAAGGATGGCCGCAAGCTGCTCTAGATGTCTGGGATCGATGTTCATGTCAAAATCGCAAGTTAAGTTGTTGAATCATGACTAGACGGATATGTTTTAAGCGTCAAAGCTAAACGAACGGCAGTTTGAAACACATTTGTTCTGGGAGGAGCATGCTCGTGAAACCTGATGGCGACATTTGGGGTGGTCCGCTTTCCGGCGCGCGAAACCCGTCGTGTTTGTGCGCATATGTCTAAGGACCGCAAGAACGTTCTTTTCATAATGGCTGACCAGCTTCGTTGGGATTATCTGAGCTGTTATGGCGCTGAACACATAGACACGCCTAATCTGGATTGGTTGGCCTCTAAGGGGGTCCGGTTCAATAAGACCTATGTGCAATCCCCGATCTGCGGGCCCAGCCGTATGTGCTTTTACACCGGACGATATGTCCGCTCGCACGGGTCGTCCTGGAATGGATTTCCGCTGCGGATCGGTGAGCCGACCCTAGGGGATCACTTGCGCGAAATCGGGGCGAAATGCTCGTTGGTGGGCAAGACGCATATGACGCCAGATCGCGAAGGCATGAAACGATTGGGGATTTCACCTGAAAGCGCCATTGGCGCCCTGGTTTCCGAATGTGGATTTGACATTAAGGTGCGCGATGACGGCACCAATCCCACGGCCTATCCCAATCGTTGTGGTGAGGATTATGACCAGTATCTGCGCGACCACGGGATGGATGGCGAAAATCCTTGGGAGGAATGGGCAAACACAGCAATTGGTCCTGACGGCGAGATGCGATCGGGCTGGCTTTTGGACAACGCACCGTTGGCGGCCCGCGTGCCGAAAGAACACTCTGAAACCGCGTGGCTCACGACACGGGGCATCGAATACATAGAAGAACAGGGCGATCAACCTTGGTTGTGCCACCTGAGTTACATCAAACCACATTGGCCATTTCTGGCCCCTGCGCCCTACAACGATATGTACACGGCACAAGACCTTCCGACCGTCAATCGCAGCGACGCGGAACGCGAAACCGAACATCCCTTGATGCAGGCGTGGATGAACATGCGGGTTTGCAAGACAATGTCGAAAGACGAGGTGCGCGACTTGGTAGCGCCGTGTTACATGGGTCTGATCAAAGAACTCGACGATCACATGGGCCGCCTTTTTTCTTACCTACGCGAAAGTGGTCGCATGGAGGATACGATGATCGTGTTCTGCTCTGATCATGGCGACAACATGGGCGATCACTGGCTGGGTGAGAAAGACCTGTTTTACGACTGCTCGGCGCGCATTCCGCTTTTGGTTTATGATCCCTGCGCTGAAGCAGACGCGACCCGTGGCACAAGCAACGACGCGTTGGTGGAAGCGATTGATCTTGCCCCGACCTTCCTTGAGTTCATGGGCGGGCAGGCCAAACCGCATATTCTGGAAGGCAGGTCCCTCATTCCATTGCTGCATGACCGGGAGACCGACTGGAGAAGCTTTGCGGTGTCGGAGTACGATTATTCCACCCGCGATGCGCGTCAGGACGTCGGGGTGGATCAATCCGATGCACGCCTGACCATGATTTTTGATGGCCGTTGGAAATACACATATGTCGAGAAGATGGACCCAATGCTCTTTGATCTTCAAAGCGACCCGGGCGAGTTGCGCGATCTGGGCACCGACCCCGACTTTGCGGGCGAGGTCGCGCGGCTTCAGGCGCTTCATTTTGAATGGACGCGCCGCCATCACAACCGAATTACCCGCACGGCAGAGGCGGTCAACAAGATGGCTGCAAATAAAGAGCCACCCGGTATACTGATCGGGTTTCGGGACAAAGAAGAACTTGAGAGTGAGGGACGGGCTTTGCCAGACCACACGATTGGATAAACAGACTGTATGGGAGGAACATCATGTCTAAGATAGCATCGATAACGGGGGCCTTACTGGCTTTGGGAGTGACGACTTCAGCGCATGCACAAGCAAACTTAACGGGGGAGACAACACCGGCAACGCAAACCGCCGCGCAGACAATGCTGGGGGTCGCCGAGCTTGCGGCAGCCTCGGGTCTTGCCAATATTCAGGTTGCAACGGGCCAAACGCTGACCAATTCGATCCAGAACGTCGCAGAAGGTAAGACTGACATCGCAGCCGCGCCCTTTGTTTTGCCGTTCCTGCTGTCCAGAGGTGCTGGACCCTACGCCAGCGTTGGCCCTGAGGCTGGGGCCGAGTTGGCGTCTAACCTGTCGGTTCTTTATACGTATCAGCTTGCTGTGCTCGCACTCTCTTCCTACGAGAGTAGCAATTTCGGCGGATGGGATTCGATCGAAGGCGCAACAATCTACAATGGTCCACCGCGCGGCGCTGCTTTGAATAAAGCGCGAGCGATGGCCCGTCTTGTATCAGGACTGAATGACGGCGAAGGCTACACCGGTATTCAGGTGAACTGGGGCCAGTTGGTGTCCACGATCACGGAAGGGTCTGCGGATGCGCATATTCTACCGTTGAACTTCCCGGATGCGCGCCATTCGCAGGCTGCCTCATCAGGTGAAATGGTTGTGTATTCCTTCCCCAAGGAAATTTTCGAAGGGGAAGCAGGCACGAATTACAGCAACGCACCGGGCAATGCCGCCGTTGTTGAGCCCATCGTAGACGGCTTGATTGGACCCAACATTCGCATCGTTTCCGAGGATGGGTTCTTTCGCGGTTTTGCTGACATTGGCGGGGACGTTGTCAACGTATCGATGGACGAAGAACTGGCCTATCAACTCACCAAGACCTTTCTTGAAGGGCTGGATCCAATCACCGCACGAACCCCAGCCATGGCAAGCGGTTGGTTAGGCGAAACTGACATCGCCAAGACCGGAATGTGCGGGCCAAATCCGCTAAAATACCATCCAGGTGCTGTTCGCGCGTGGAAAGAAGCAGGCTATGAGTTGCCCGAATGCGCCCTGCCATAAGACTTTGAAAAATGAAGGCGGCATTTTTGCCGCTTTCTTTAAACTCTTAGCGCGAGCGGTAGCATGAACCAGACTTCAAATCCGGATACCCGTCACGCGACAAAGCCGCGTGGGTTTCTGTTTTGGCTGTCCTTGTTCGTCGTTGTCGCAGGATTGACGAATGCGATCCCCGGTGTTCCCGGACTGGACGACGGCCTGCGCAGTCTGACCGGGCTCGATTGGCTTAAGATCCGCAAATTCCCGACAGAGTGGTTTTACCCGTTTGCCTTTGCGTGCATGATGCTGTGCGTCGTGTTGAAGCATTCCGCATGGAAATCATGGGAAAACGAACCTGCTGGTAAACGCCGCCTTGGGTTGCTTATGGATCTTGCGATGGTCGCGGCGGCCTTCACGGTCTCTATCACTTACGTCGTTGAAATTGAATCCATCTGTCTGATTGACCAACTCACTGGCGAACGGGCCCGCCTGACCGCAGAGGCGCTGAGGATTGAATCCGAGATCGCCCTGACGATGGGTCTTCCAGCGCCCTCAACCGTCGAAGACCCCAGTTGCGTGGGCAATACTGGTGGCTGGTTGGTTCTGATTGTCGGCCTGACAGTTCTGATTTTTCTGGTCTACAATATTCGCGTTTGGGGACTAGCCCTTGTTCTGGTTGCCCTTGCCGTGGCGCTTTACACCATCGTCACGGTCCTTGTTTGGTATTTTCATGGTCCTGAAGACATCAACAAATATTTGATGACCAAACTCGCGGGAGAGCCCCGCCTTCTGTCAGACGGGCGACCGCGTGTGCATGACATTCTGGTCAATAATGCGTCCGGTCTGATGGGCAGGTTCATGGATATCATGCTCAATACGATATTCCCTTATCTCGTGCTGGGATCGCTGTTCGGAGCCTCTGCCGGAGGGCAGTCGCTTATTAAACTCGCGTTTCGCTGGACGCGTAGGCTACGCGGCGGGCCAGCCCATGCAGCAATCGTTTCCTCGGCGATGTTCGGGACCATTTCTGGCGGGCCAATAGTCAATGTGCTATCTACGGGTGTTCTGACCATCCCTATGATGGTGAAGCGTGGCTATTCCAAGGTGTTTGCCGGAGGCGTAGAGGCGGCCGCGTCCTCTGGTGGGTCTATCATGCCACCAATCATGGGGATTGCTGCCTTTGTTTTGGCATCTCTCACGGTCGTTCCTTACTCGCAAGTCATCATTGCGGCGATCATTCCAGCGGTCGCTTACTTCTTTTGCCTGTTCCTGTCGGTCGTCTTTCAAGCCCGCAAACAGAACATCAAAGCGATCGGTGAGTTGACCGATGATATGCGCATGTCACCTCAGGACATATTGAACCTGACGATGATATTCGGACCCATCTTATTGATCCTTTCCTTACTACTGGCGACGAAAGACACGGTGGGCTGCGGGTTGCTGGGTGGTATTTTTGGGGCAGAGCGTAGCTTTGTGGATGGCACCTGTGCGGTCCAAAGCCTGTCATGGTTTCAACAGACTGTCCAAAATGCCGCCGGAGACGCTGGCAGTGCCGGGTGGTGGGCGGTCATACTCCTGATCGCGCTCTTGTTTCTGGATCCGAACGTGCGACAAAAGCCCGCCAAAATTGTCGATGCATTGTCAGATGCCGGCATTCTGGTGTCGTCGCTTTACCTTATGTTTCTTGCCGTTTCCGTAATTGATTTCTGCCTTCAATTCACGGGCCTGCCGAACTTTATATCTCTGGACGTGTTGGGATGGCTAAATTCGCTGAACCTTGGACAAGACGGCTCTGTCGGTTTCCAGCTCATCGCGCTGTTTGTCACGATGTTCATCGCCATTTTGTTGGGCATGGGCATGCCGGCTGTTCCCGCATACATCAATGTCGCGTTGTTGATGGGCCCCGTTCTGGCGGGGCTTGGGATTGCGACCTTTACCGCGCATATGTTCATATTCTATTTCGCGGTCGCCAGCGCGATTACCCCGCCGATTGCCTTGGCGGCATTTGCCGCCGCATCAATTACGGGCGCAGGTCCGATGGCCACTGGGTTTTCTGCAGTAAAGTCGGGCATCGTCATGTTCGTAATCCCGTTCATTTTTGCGCTTTATCCGGAAATTCTACTGATCGAAGCTGCCGTCATTGATCCGGTCAAAAGCGCCAGCGGGGCGCAAGTGTTTTTAGCCGGGTATGACGGCGCGACGAACTGGACTGCACTTTCACTCATTCTTTGCAAGACCGCCTTGGCGCTCTATTTACTAGCGAGTTCACTCGCAGGATTTGATTATTGCAAGCTGGCGAGTTGGGAAATTATTTTACGCTTGAGCCTTGGGGTAATGATCATGTCATTCAGCACAACGCTTCAGATTGCGGGTATTGCCGGCGCGGTGATCATGATTGTCTGGCATGCCGTTTCAAAGCGGCAAGGAATGATGGAATCGTGACGTCCGAGTTGGATGCAGATGTAACGATTGTCGGGGCCGGACCGGTTGGTTTGTTGTTGGCGATATTGTTGGGCCGCGCCGGTAAGTCCGTCATCATAACCGAAAAATGGCCCCACATCTATGAGCGCCCCCGTGCCGTTACGATGGATGCCGAAGTGGCGCGTATTCTTGCAACCTTGGGCATTGATTGCGACACTGATCCCGCCTTCGAGAACCACAAAGAACTATATTACTGGAAGAACGCGGACTTACAAGATTTGCAGATTGTCGACTGGGAAAGCCTCGCGCCGTGTGGTTGGCATGTCACCTACTGGTTCAACCAGCCCGAGCTCGAAACCCGCCTGGTTGAGATGGTCAAGACACTGCCGACCGTGACGCTCTTTCGCGGCTGGACGGCTGTTGAGCTGTCACAAGACGAAGACAATACGCAAGTTGTGGTGCAGGATACGGCCACCGGTCAAAGCCGAAAAATCCTAAATGCGCAGTTTGTTGTGGGTGCGGACGGGGCCAACAGCTTTGTGCGCGACAGCCTCGGATTACCAGTCATCGACAAGGGTTATTTTTTCGATTGGCTCATCCTCGACTTGATACCAGATGCTGGGTTCAAAACCTCTCCTGCGCAGTGGCAGTTGTGTGATCCCAAACGCCCCACGACCATTGTGCCCGGCGGCCCCGGACGCCGCCGTTGGGAATTCATGGTGTTGCCATCCGAAGACATCGACGAGATGGCCAAACCAGAAACTGCGTGGCGCCTGTTGGAACCGTGGGGGCTGACGCCCGACACTGCGAAACTGGAACGCAGTGCGGTCTACCGATTCCAAGCGCAATGGGCAGAACAGTGGCTAGCGGGGCGCTGCATGATAGCGGGGGACGCAGCACACCTGATGCCACCCTTTGCTGGCGAGGGGATGTGTGCAGGTTTGCGCGATGCTGTGGCGTTGTGGTGGCGGTTGTCCGGCATCTTGGATGGCACCCTTCCGTTGCAGGTGTTGGACAGCTTTGAAAGCGAACGCATCGCCCACGCCAAACACTACATCCAGTTCAGTCAAAACCTTGGCGACATCATCTGCATCGCTGATCCCGACAAAGCCGCTCAGCGCGACAAACGTATGATGGCAGACCTCGAGGCGCGCGACCACCAGCCCATAACAGGTGATCTGGTGAAGTTAGGATCGGGCATATGGTGCGAAGAGTCGCCAAGTGCAGGCGAGCTATCGCCCCAAGGTGTCGTGCGGTTCGAAGGTCAAAAAGATCGGTTTGATCAAGCCGTCGGCCAGGGCTGGATGGTTCTGGCGTTGGAATGTGCGATCGATGGCGTGTTGAGCGACGTCCATCAAACCGCCCTCGCTAGGCTTAATGGACGATTGCTAACGGTCGGGCCAGATGGAGGTGGATTCAATGTTGTCACGACGGACAACGCTTATGCCGATTGGGCGAGTGAGACCGACGCGCGGTATATAATCGTGCGACCCGACTTCTATGTCGCAGCGACCGCCAAAACTCCCGAACAATTGGCGGACTGCTTGGACACGATCATCGATAAGCTCGGCATTAGAACGTTTTGACTGTTCAGATGGCGCTGGATTGGCAATTCCATCACAAAAGCACGCGACAAGAGCTAATCGCAGCCATTGGTAAAGCTGCAGCGAAAGCTGACTAAGTCCGTGCACTGTGAGTTCGCCCATGGACTGATTTTGCCGTTGCAGCGGATGTCCGGAATGACGGGCCGCACCGTAGCATCGCAGGTTACGGCTGGATGTCTCCTTTGGGCCGTGTTTGTTACGGTAGAGATTTCACGCGGCCCCCGTCAGCAAGTTGCGCAACGCCTGAAATCCCTGTCGTTGCAATGTCTCGCGGCGGTAGACGAGGTAATAGCCAAACCCTTCCCGTGAAATAGGCGGGCCAAGTCGAACGATGTCGCCCGATTGGACATAGGCATCTTCCAACCCGAGGGATCCGATCGCCAGACCTTCGCCGTGGCGGACCATGTCCAGCATTGCAGGATAGTTGCGGACTTCGTGAAGAGGCGTATCAGCGGCAAATTTTGCCTGCGTGATTTCTCTCCACAGGCTCCAATCCATCCACCCCATTCCATGCGGGTCTCCATGATCGAGCAGCCAGCCCTTTCGAAGTGTGCCGGGTAAATCATCCGGATCAATTGTCGGGTGTTCATTCAAAAATTGCGGGGCGGCAATGACATAGCATTCCTCAGCAAACAGCAAATCGGCCTCATGCCCGTGAAAGTTTCCTGCGCCGAACTGAATGGACGCATCCACAGCAAGGTCATCAAACTGGTGGTAATCATCGGCGGTGATGAAGTTGACAGTTGCCGACGTGGCCGCGCGCATCGCAGCGAGACGCGGCATCAGCCACAGATGCATGATCCCGAACGACGCCCCAAGCACAATCTGGTCACCCCGGTCGCGAGGCAGAGCCCGCATGCCCAATTCCAAACGATCCAGACTTGGTGTTGCCAGATCAGCGAGGGCTTCGCCCAAGAGCGTGAGGCGAATGACGTTACCTTTGCGCTGGAACAACTTGGCGTCCAACCAGCGTTCCAGATTGGCGATGTGGCGCGTCACAGCCGGTTGCGCGATGCCAAGCTCCTGCGCGGCTTGGGTGAAGCTCAGATGTCGTGACGCCACCTCAAAGGCAATGAGAGCATTCATCGGGGGCAGTTTGCGGCGCATGATCTCTCCATACCTTTTGGTTATGAGAGGATGACATTTTTTGGCCTCGGCTCAATCGCTTTTCTGCGCCATAAAGAAGCCGTGAAGGCGAAAAATGGAGCATGCCGTGGAGCGGGTGAACTTTAGACAGATGAAAGACGGCACCAAGGAAGAATATGACTTCCTCACGGAGCATGAGACGGAATATGCCGCTGGCACGGCGGATCGTCTGCTCAAAGCGCTGGTTGAGTTGGACGAGAGCCTGTCGGGGTATCAAGTCACGCGGTTGGGCCATTCATTGCAGTCTGCCACGCGCGCTTGGCGCGACGGTGCGGATATCGATTGGGTGGTGTCCACGCTACTGCACGACATCGGCGACATTTATGCGCCCTACAATCACGATGAATATGCCGCCACTGTAATTCGGCCCTTCGTGCGCGAACAATGCGCATGGACCGTTGAAAAGCACGGCGATTTTCAGATGATCTATTACGGCGAACATGTGGGCACCGATCCGCACAAACGGGACGCCTTTCGCGACAGCCCGTATTTCGACGATTGCGCAACGTTCTGCGAACGCTGGGATCAATCCAGCTTTGATCCTGATTACGACATGCTGCCGGTCTCGTTCTTCGCGCCCATGGTGCGCGAGGTATTCGCCCGCACGCCCTATGACGCTGCAGTGATCCAAAGTGGCGTGCGCGCACCGTTGCAAGATGCGGATGTCTCCGCCGAGCGCGCCGATTGATCCTGTTGAAGGTGATTTGACATGTCTGACAGCCAAGACCCACCCGCATATGCAGAGCGCAAAATCTGGAATTTTACCCCAAGTTTGCCGCTGCAAATGGCCCCGTATTATGCATGGCCGCTCAAGCCGATTGCGTCTTTGATGTACCTGTTGCGCAGCTGGAATCCGGTCGGAATGCGTTGTCTGTTTCTACTGGGCGCTGTCATCACATGGGGCTTCTTCACGCCAGACTTGAGCCGCGCGCAAACCGTGTCGTTTGACTGGATCAGCGAGGTCTGGTGGCGCAATTTCATTATCCTGTTCAGCGTTGCGGGAGGTCTGCATCTACTGCTGTGGAAATTTGGTGTTCAAGGCGACGAGACGCGGTATGACATGCGCCCGATGATGACGGGCGCGAAGGTGTTCTGGTTCAAGAACCAAGTCTGGGACAACATGTTTTGGTCCTTTGTGGCGATGCAGTTCTGGACCTTCTTCGAATGCCTGATCTGGTTTGCCTACGCCAATGGCTGGGCCACGATGATTACTTTCGAGAGTAATCCAATCTGGTTTGTTGTGCTGATCATCCTGATCCCGATCTGGGCTGGCTTCTATTTTTATGCGCATCACCGCCTGTTGCACCGCGGGTTTCTGTACCGGCATGTCCATTCTTGGCACCACCGCAATATCAACACAGGGCCTTGGTCTGGCCTCGCGATGCATCCGGTCGAAAGCTTCATCTTGATGACAGATACGCTGTTGTTTCTGGTGATACCGGCCCATCCGATCCATGTGATTTTTCTGCTATTCCACCACGGTGTCGGCGCACCGACATCCCATACCGGCTTCGAAAAGCTGAAGATTGGCAGGATCGGTGGTGTCGAGGTTGGCGATTTTTTCCACCAGCTTCACCACCGGTTTTTTGATTGCAACTACGGCACCTTTGAGACTCCATGGGACGAATGGTTCAACACGTTCCACGACGGAACAGACAGCGGCAATGAACTGGTGAAAGAACGCCGTCGTAAAATCTGGTCGACGACGTGAGTTGGCATTGTCATGTCGCGGGCCTTCGCGTCTTAGAAAAAGCACCGAGAGTAAAACCTTGTTTACATTTATGTGTAGTAGTCCAGATGTGATCTGACAGTTGGCCGTTTTTCTGGCGGCGTCTGTCAGGCTAAGTTCAGTTCACGAACTTTTCCTTCCAGATTTCTTTCCCTTCGATCATAGTTTCGATGGGTGTTCTGCCGCAACACATTTTACCCTGATGCCTGCGCTCGTGGTTATAGTAATGCAGCCATTCATCCAGATCGGCCTGCAACGCGTCGATGCTGTCGTAGAGCTTTTTGCGGAATGTGATCTGGTAAAACTCTTGCAAGACCGTCTTGTGGAACCGCTCGCAGATGCCGTTCGTTTGCGGCGACTTCGCTTTGGTCTTCGTATGATCGATGTCGTTGATCGCCAAGAAGAGCTGGAAGTCGTGTTTGTCGACGCGCCCGCAATATTCTGTCCCGCGATCGATCTGGATACGCAGCACTGGCAGGTCGTGTTCCTCATGGAATGGCAGCACTTTGTCGTTGAGAAGATCAGCCGCCGTGATTGGCGTCTTGGTCGTGTAGAGTTTGGCGTGCGCGACCTTGGAATAGGTGTCCACATAGGTTTGCTGATAGACGCGCCCGACGCCCTTCAAAGTTCCGACGTAGAACGTGTCCTGAGAGCCAAGATAACCTGGGTGGGCCGTCTCGATCTCCCCGCAAGCCTCGTCATCGTGCTTCTTCTTTTCCAGCGCCTGAACCTGGGCCTCGGTCAGAATGCCGCCGTCTTCGGCCACCTTTGCTTCGAGCGCTTTCAGCCGGTTTTTGAAGTTTGCCAAGTCGTGCCGCAACCAGATCGACCGCACGCCAGACGGTGAGACAAAGACGCCCAGCTTGCGCAGTTCATTCGACGTGCGGGCCTGACCATAGGCCGGAAAGTCGGTGGCGGACTGGATCACCGCATCCTCGGTCGCCTGATCCACCCGGTTCGCCAGATTAGGCTTGCGGCGTGTGCGTTCGAAAAGTGCTTCGACCCCGCCGTCCTCGACCGCCGATTTGTAGCGGTAGAAAGTGTCACGTGACATGCCCATCACCTGGCAGGCTTTCGACACGTTCCCCAGTTCCTCAGCCAGGTTCAGCAGTCCAGTCTTGTGCTTGATGGTTTTTTCAGAAGTATTCAACATTGTGGCTTCCTTTGATGGTTTGGTTCGCACCACCATCAAAACGGACAACCACCATCTCCTTCAAGAGATGTGCCGTCCCCATTCCAGCTTGCTGGGAAGGGGGCGGTGTCAGATCACATCGAGACTAATTCAGCTAGACATCAGAGATACGACCGTCTCGGTCGGCAGTGATTATAACACATCCTCCGTTCAACTCGGCTTAGCCATCACTGGATATCGGGAATTCAGCCGGTTCGAATTGCGCCCGGAATTGAGTCTAGCTTATGGCTACACCGATGTTGGCAATGTCGCCTTGGATATCTCAACCGCCAACAGTACGTTGCAAGACACTCTGGATGCTGGCAGCATTGAATTGGGCAGGTTGAGTTTTGAGCCGGAATTCTTTTTCCCGCTCAATGCACCCAGTTCGCTTTATTACGAAGCAACGTTCCGCGTGACCCCAACTCTGACCTGCGAATATCTGCGCACAACAAGTTCCAGACAAGACTGCGGCGGAGGGCTGCGCCTAGAATGGAACGTTAGCTCATTCGACGCCTTAAACGAATTCTCAATCAGAGCCAGCAGAGAAGTCATCGGCGGCACCTCCAGAAATTCAATCGGATTGCAATTCGAAAGCCAGTTCTAGGGAACAAGCCGACAGTTATTCAAAACGCGACATAGGTCAACGTGCGCTCGAAGCCGCCAATAGATCGGTCGCAGCTTTCTTTAGTTTGGCCGTTCAATGAACGGCAGCTCTCGCAAGATCGCTCTGTAATCCGCGCAAACGCAGCGAAAGCCTGCTCTCCGCCGATTCTGTGGAAAAACAACGTGTTGCTGGCGCAAAAAGTGACGCTCTAAACACAACGCGAGCGCCTTTTTTTATCAGGCTTTGCACGTTTGCTGCGGTGCAGGAAAGATTTTGGCTAGTTTACGGAGGTTTTGGGCGGTGGCAGCGAGCAGGAATTCGTCATTTGCGCCGCACGGCCCACGTAATCGCAGCCGTCCAAGCCCGAGGATGCGTTTGAGGTGGGCGAAGAGCATTTCGACCTTCTTCCGCAACCGCATTGAGATCGCATATTGTTTAGTCTTGGCAATATCACGGGCGACCTGGCGGGCGTCTTCGTGTTCTTCACGGGTAATCTTGCGCGCATCTGCTTTGGGACAACACTTCATCTTTGACGGGCAGGTCTGACAAGTGTGTTTCAAAGCTTGGTACTTGGCGACACCTTTGCCCGTGGGTTTGCGGTTGGGGTCAGAATAGTTGCGCCGGAATTGCTTGAGGGGTTCGCCTTCCGGGCAGATGTATTGATTGTTCTCAGGGTCCCATTCAAAGTCGGTGCGGCTCCATGTACCGTCCTTCCGGATTGCTTGGTCTAGCACGGGGATGTGAGGTTTGATGTGGCGATCAACGAGCCAACCCAACATCGGGCCTGATCCATAAGCACTATCTGCAATGAGCCGTTCGGGATCAATGTCATGCCGATCCTTGATCCGGTCCAGCATGGTGCGCACGGAACCCACTTCCGCCTGCCTAATTGATCTTGTTCCTTCAACATCGACGATCACGCTGTTGTCGGTGTCGATTAGGTAATTGGTCGAATAACTGAAGAATGCAGGGCCTTTACGGGCTGCCGTCCACTGGCTTGCTGGATCAGAATGGGAGGTGAACTTGGGCTCAACCTCAGATGCTGCGCCAAAAGCGGCGTCATCCAAGACGTCGAGATATTCCTTTACAGCGCGCGGCGCATCGTTTGGATCGATGGCGCTGTGGTCCCAATCTTCCTTTGGCGTCGAGTTTTGTTTGTTCGCGTCAGCCTCGATCAAGCTAGCGTCTGCTGCAAGGCGCTGCCCGCTCACCAAACCATCTGCGATGCACCGGGCAACGGTCTTTTCGAACAGATGACGCAGTAACGCGCTTTCCCGGAAACGCCCATGCCGGTTCTTTGAGAAGGTTGAGTGGTTCGGTACTGGATCAGACAAATCTAGGCGACAGAACCAACGATACGCCAAGTTCAAATGCACCTCTTCGCACAACCGCCGCTCTGATCTGATACCGAAGCAATAGCCGACCAACAGCATGCGGATTAACAGTTCAGGATCAATCGAGGGGCGACCAGTGTGGCTGTAAAACTCCGCCAGATACTGGCGGATGCCATCCAGATCGACGAAACGATCAATCGACCGCAGCAGGTGATCTTGGGGCACATGCTCTTCTAGCGAGAACTCATAAAACAGCGCCGCCTGTGCTTCCTGCTTCGGTCCCAACATCGCAAAATCCCCCCATCAATAAGGGAATTGAATCAGCGAATGAGCACACGATCAAGAAAGAGTTTTTCAACAGAATTCGCCCAAGTCTGCCCAGGCAGTCCGCACAATTTCAGCGCGGCGTATATCGCGGTCAGTTGTAGATACCTTGCGGACGCTATGCTCATCTCGCAAAAAGAGCGCACTTTTGATGGCCACCAGAGCCCGGTTTGGATGTCTCACGTTGCCGCCTTCGAGCGCCAGCGCATCCTGTGCGGCCAGTACACCGTGCAACTCGCCACAGCGAAGAATTCCGCGAATGTAGTCCCCGCGCGTGGTTCAAGGTAGGGTGGCTCTGAGTTTCCTTGGTAACCACAATAACATAATACACTTCTGCCAGATAAAATGCGAACAAGACTCGTGCATTTTGTTCTAATTCCCATATGCTGAAGGGGTCCCTGACAAAAGAAGCGGGCGACGAATGCAAAAGGAGAAGACGATGACGCAACGATTAACTGGTTTTAGCCACGAAGAAGCAGCTGGAACTGCAAAGCTCGTTTTCGAAGGATCCGACAAGTTTTTGGGTCGTACGGCAAATCTGCAGCGCATCCTTTCTACGCACAGTCCCTATTTGGCGCGCTGGTTCGGTGGCTTGGTTGCTGCAGTACGCCAACCGAATCTAGGAGCCGTATCAGATGCGCGTTATCGCGGGCTGGCCTGCATCAAGACATCGATGGTGAACGCCTGCACCTATTGCACTGCCCATACGTCCTCCTTCGGTCAAGGGCTTGGTATGACCGAAGAAGAGCTCGATGCTTTGATGGACGACAGCTATAAAACCAACCCTCTTTTCGACGAACGTGATCGCGCCGCCGTCGCGTGGTCTGAGGCGATGACCAATAATACCGCGCAACGCGATAAGGTGGCATGGGAAAACATGAAAGCCAATTTTTCGGACACCGAGATCGTTGAGATTTCGATGGCCAGCGCGATGTTCAATATGATCAATCGCTTGAATGACAGCTTTTGCACAGAACTTGAAAGCGAAGCGTACAACCGCAAGCAATGGGACGCCGTAGACGGCCTAAGCGTAGAAGATATCGAAGCTTTTGCCGGCAAGTTCGCATCTGTTGGTGCCGATGAGCGCAAGCATCGAGCCGCAGCCGAATAGACACTATCCAATCGGCGGCCAAAGGCGCGGTCCGATGACCGGAGAACCCGGAGTATGGCGCGTGAATGGAATGACGTTTGTGTGCCATGTCTCTGCGTCAAGATCATGTGTTTCATGATCGACTTCGAACCGCTTCAGTCGCGCTTCGGCTGATGTGAATTCGTATAGTATCGCATGTTTGGCCCAACCTGCGACGCCCACATATTTGCGCGTGGCGATACATCCGGGCATTTGCGCCATGTAAGGAAGCCGGTGTTGCGCATACCATTTGCCAATCTCAAAATCCTTTTCCACATTGCTCATGCAAAAGGATCCCATCTGAATATAGGGCCCTGGTGGGCCGCCCACGTGCACGTTTCCGCCATCCGGACCAGTAACCCTATGCGCCTCGACCAAGATTGCGGATCGGCGTCCTAGTTGCATATCAATCATCTTTTGAAATCCATCGGGCCAGACAACGTCGGGGATATACGGGTTGAAAAATGTGTGAGGCGAGACGGCTCCCACCAAGATCACAAATTGTGATCCATGGCCGATGTCGGCATCTGTGCGTCCGACGACGTTTTTAATTAAGTCATCCATTCTGGGTCCACCGCCCTCATTGGCGTAATGCGCAACCCAAGAGACGCCCGGCATCACTCTGAGATATGGCAAATAAATCCGATGCGCCCACTCCAGATATGCGGTCTTGTTTTCCTCATCCATATCATACCAAGTCGCCCACAATCCAAGATCCATTATGTCGCTCCGATTATCTTCTTGATGTCTTTCAAATCGACTACCACACCGGCAAAATCGTTGAAATCAGATGATTTCGCAGGCGCAAACGGGTCAGTCGGTCGACGTATAGTACTTTCAGGTTTCGCAGTGATCAATATTTATGCGTTCGTTCGGCCGCTAGGGGGCAAAGCGACATTGTACCGCTGTCAAAACGGGCGGTTCAGAACGACCCTCAATAGAAAACTAGCACCGGAAATGCAGAAATAAGAACAACGACAAGTAACATGATCAATCCGAATGGCATCGCGCCTAAGAAAATATCTTTGAGAGAAATTTGTTCGTCCGGCAAACAGCTTTTAACAACGAACACGGCGATCCCCAGGGGCGGTGTCAAAAGTCCGATTTCGACGACGATGATGGAAAGAACACCGAACCAGATCATATCGACTTGAAAGTGCTGCAAGAGAGGCAGGAAGATTGGCAAAACGATTAGAAGAATCGACACTGAATCCAACAGCGTGCCCAATAGAATGACGATCAGTACATAGGTGCAGATGAGCGCCACAAGGCCAAAGCCCGAGGAAACGACCCAGTCTTGTAGTTCCGATGGAACGCCCGAGAGACCTAACATTGAAGAGTACATGCTCGCTGCGATAATCATAAAGCAGATTGAAGCTGTGACATGGCCAGTCTCTACCGTCACTCGCCAAAATGTTGACCATGTAAGGCGACGCCGGAGAAGTACCAAAAGCAATGCCCCTGCAGCACCCACGGCTCCCGATTCAGTGGGTGTGAAGACGCCTGTATAAATGCCGCCGATCACTAGGGTGACCAAAGCGACAATAGGGGCCAACAGTCGCAAAGCTTTGCTTGGGTTCATTTCCTCAACGTCGCGCGTCGTTGCCAAACGATGCCCAACCCATTCGGGCCGTAGCTTGCCGATGACAAGGATTGCGATCACATAGAACAGCGCCAGCATTAAACCCGGTACAACCGCCGCCAGAAATAGCGAGCCAACGCTAACCTCAGCAATAAACGCATATACGATCAGCAGAATGCTTGGCGGGATCAGCATCCCCAAGACCGAGCTGCCCGCGACGATACCAACCGCAAGGCGCGGATGATAACCAAACCGGAGCATTTCTGGCACGGCGACCTTGGTAAACACCGCTGCCGAGGCGATGCTAACCCCAGTGATCGACGCAAAAACTGCATTCGCGGCAACAGTGGCAATGCCAAGCCCGCCGGCGATCCTCCGAAAAACATAATTCGCCACACCGAAAGTTTCGCGCGCGATATCTGATACCGCGATCAATAAACCCATCAACACGAATAAGGGTATAACGGCGAATTCCTGACTAGCGATCGTCTCAACAGACTTTTGGCTAAGTAAGAAGATAGCGATCTGAAAGTTACCTGAAATAAACCATGTCCCGATCAACGAAACCATCGCAAGCACGACGGGGATATACATCCCAAAGACGACAAAAATCAGAATGCCTGCGACGGACAGGAAACCTATCTCAAGTCCGGTCATGATTTGTAATCTTCCCCAAAATCCAACGCTTTGGAGGGCGGTAACGGCGTACCGCGTATTAGGGCCGTTCCATTTTTCAGAGCTTGGCCCGTAAACAATAAAAACATCAAACTCGAACCAAGCGCCACGCACAGCTCCATCGGCCACGTCGGCGCGGTAAAGGACCCCAAATTTCCAGTATAAAATCCGCCTGACCAAGCTTTGTAAAAGCGGTCAAAGGCACCGTTGCTGATAAAGTAAAATAGAACCGCTCCGACGACGTCAAAGGTGATATTGAGCGAAAGCCCAATCCGAGGGTAGGCCACGCTGAGTTTGCGGATTAGGACATCGGATCGCATAAGTTTCCCAGACTTTAGAGTGTCTGCAATCTGCAAAAACACAATCGAGACGATCCCCAATTCAGTTAACTCGATAACACCCGGCAAAGACGTTCCGATTGCATTTCGTCCGACCACATCCGAACAAATCAGCACCATCAATGCGATGATGATCAGCGTGCCAAGCGTGTTCAAAAATGTAACAGATTTGTCCAGACACACGTCCAGCGCGCCAAGCGCGCGCCAAGCCGGATGCTTTTTTGTATCAGACATGTGGTCGCTCGAGCTTAGATCTATTCTTTATCCCACTGTCGCGCGATTGGTTGATCTGCCTCGCGCATCATATCCATGTAAGCCGCCAAGACATCGGACCCTGGCAATCCCGCGCTGTCGATTGCACTGGCCCACTCCTTGGCAATATTAGGCAATGTATCTGCCCACTCTTGCCGCATGTCAGCAGAAATTTCGTGGATCGTGCCGCCCTGTGCGATGCAAGCCTCACGACCTTTCGCGTCCCCCGCGGTGGTCACTTCGGCCAGAAGGTTGCGGTATTCGGGCGTGACCTCACGGATGGCAGTCTGCACTTCATCCGGTAGCCCGTCGAACCATGGTTTGTTGGCAACCATGGCAAAGTTTGAAACGGACCCCATATCTGCCGACAAGAAATGCGGCGCGACTTCGCAAAGCTTGAAGGCCCCGACAACGTCAGCCCAACCGATCAGTGCGTCCGAAACACCACTGTTCACTTCTTGATAAAATTTGGGCAGCGCAGTTGGCACACCTGTGGCCCCAAGCCCCTCTAACCAGCGCAGATTTAGACCAGCGCCCGAAACTTTGATCCCTTCAAAATCATCAAGCTTATCAATTGGATCCTTTGATAGCACGTTGTAGGTTTTGATTGCCCCCATATGACCAACAAATTCAAGATTGAACTTTTCCCAGCCAGCTTTCATTTCAGGGATTGAGAATGTAAGCGCATCATTAATCTCGGACGTCAGCGCAAGGTCCACAGTCACAAATGGGGTTACGTAAGACACGCTGGACAACGGTACCTTGTCGGTGTGGAAAGCAGTTACGACAAGGCCAATATTGCCGATGCCGTTGCCGATTGCATCGAATTCGCCGCGCGGTTGCACGACGGTACCGAAGGCTTCCAGGTAATTCAGTTCATAGTTGCCAGTTTCTGCCAGACGCTTATTCACCTCGGGCATCCAGAATTCTTTGAGGGTTTTCACCCAAGCAGTACGGTCCGTGTAGCCAGACAGAACCGTCACATTGATTTGCTCTTGCGCGGTGGCCCCCTGTACAAAGAGCATTGAAAATCCCACGGCTGTGGCATGTAGCAGACAAAATTTATTGAGCTTTTTCATTTCTTTCTCCCTTTGTTTGCCATCGGACACCAGAAACCAAGATCAAATACGGTTTCAAGTGATACCGACGCAGTCCTTCACCAGGCCCCTGCGCAACCTCCCTGATCATGTGCTTGACCTAAAAAACCTCCACGGGTCGCAAGAAGCGTTCCCATCAATTTTAAGCCACTGTGTTTCAGGTGTTCGGCACCATTTCAAGCGAGGTTAGTACGTGCATTTTTATTTCGCCAATCATCAATTCGTTTGGCGATTAACACTTAACTTAATGCAGCAGACGCATGCGCGGTCGCCGCTCGATCATAAGCTTCTGTGCTGGCGATCCGAAACTGAGGCATCGTCAATATCAAGATCTGTGTTGGTCAAAATGACGATTCCCGACGCGGTTCCCCTGACCAGCCGATCGTTTTCAATGTTGAATTCCATCCCAACCAACAGTTCTTCTAGATCGGGCCGGACAGCAGGGCCATTGAAGATATCAACAAGTATGAGTGTTCCATCTGGACGAGTGCCGAATGCGCCGGGTACAGCAAACAAATCGGATGTTTCCGCTTCGGAAACCCCGCGCTCGGCCAAGATTTCTTCCAGTTTGCGATACGACACGCCGTATCTGACATAAAAGAAGACGGCGTGTAGGATTATATCCTTAGGGAAGTGCGCGCCTTTGAACGAAAGCATGGGTCAAACCTAACCGACAGACAAAGGGGTCTGATAGAGCATCGCTGCAAAGTTTGCGACAGAACCGCCAATGGTCTTGTAGGCGACACTGTCCAAGCTGATGGGTCAGTTTTCGATAGATTCACAGGGGCTGTTGTTGACCCGGCCGTGTGTAAATCAATTCTACCATCAGAATGTCGGAGAAAGATAACGGCCTCGCCCTTATAGCAAGCCCTTCAATACAGACGTAAATGACTCAATCTGTTCATCCGAAAATTCACCAAATGCAGCCTCAGCGTGAGCGCTGGCAATCTCCCAGCATTCATTGGCTTTGGCTTGTCCGACATTTGTCAGCAATAGTTCTTTACCCCGGTTGTCGACCATGCCTCTGTAGGTCAGATTCATCAACGCCTCTTCAACCTCCTCTAATGGCGCGTTGACGTGAACAGCCAATTTCTCAGCGTTGAGCCCGGCAATGTCGCTAATTACAAGTAAACTACGCGACTCGATCAGGTTCACGTCCAGCGCCGTTATCTTTGGTTGGTAGCGGTCCTGATAAGCGCGGATAGCCCGCAACATCATGAAGAATTTGTGGTTTCCCATGCGCCCATCGGACGGCATATCTTCGACATCGGCGTTTGGTTTGGGGCCAACGCCAGGGTGGCTAAACACCATCGAATAAGACCCCTGATGGAAACACAACGGTGCGCGGCCAAAATCGTCAAATACGATTACTTTGCCGACGAATATCCAATGATCACCCCCGTCTAGTTTATCATAGGTTTCGCATTGAAAACGGCCTGCGCAATTGGGAAAGATCGGTGCCCCACCCAAGCCCTTGTCCCACGCGAAACCGGCAAACTTGTCCTCTTGCTGCTGCGCAAAATGGTTGGACATGTCCATCTGGTCGGATGCCAAAATATTAACCGCAAAGTGTGAAGCAGACTCAAATATTTCACAGCTTCTTGCGTCCTTGATGCAGCTCCAGAGGATGAGCGGGGGATCCATAGATAACGAGTTAAAGCTGCTCGCGGTTACGCCAACCTTCTCTCCACCGACGCCTTCTGCTGTGATGATCGTCACACCAGTCGCAAAGTTGCCAAGCGCTCGGCGAAAGGCCTTCGGGTCAAAATCGGAGTTTCTTACGGGATTGATCATCGTCGCGTCCTTACTTTTGCAATGCGGATCGCTGAGGTGTTTTACAACATAGGCTAGCGTTCCCCCTACATTGCTCTGCATTTTAAACCATGTGTTCGAGGACCGAAACCCATGTTGACAGAACCTGCGGCGCAGGATCTGTCGCAAACTTTGCGGCGATGTTCTATCATTTCGCATGACATGTCGATGAGGTAGGACGATGTTGTCTTTCAAAGGCGCGCAACTCCCAAAAGAGGTTATCCTATACGGCATGTCGTTTGCTGCATCGGAGGGTCCTCATATTCTAATGAGGGGCACAGAAGCCGCGATACGCGGCGCGCCAAGTTTTAGATACACCGCCGCAAGAACTAGTGTTGAAGACGTCT
>JAOHEK010000025.1 GCA_028097405.1 Paracoccaceae bacterium
TTTTGCGGTCAAAGGCCGAGGTCTTGTTGATCTGGGCTTTAAGGCCAAGACCCGTGCGCACGGCTTGGGCGACGCAGAATTCGTTGATCACCGGCAACATGCCGGGCATGGCGGCGTCAACAAAGGCGACGTTGGCGTTGGGTTCAGCGCCGAAGGTGGTTGAGGCGCCCGAGAAAAGCTTGGCGTTCGAGGCGACTTGGGCGTGGACTTCAAGGCCGATCACCAGTTCCCAGTCGCCGGTCGCGCCTGCGATAACTTTGGGTTTTGGAGCTTCATAGGTTAGGTCAAGCATGGGGGATCCCGGGGTCAAAACTGCGCTTTCGGTTTTAGGGCGATGGCGCGCTAGGGGCAAGGGGGATGCATTGTAATCTATCAACTATGTCTTTGCTTTTTGGATGGGATTTGGGCTATGATGAAGCGGGGCGCGCTGAGAGTTTCGAGAGGCGATCGCATGGTCCGATTTTCCGCACTTATTTTGGCATGGGCATTGATCGCACCGCCTGTCATGGCTCAACAGCCTGTTGGCATGGAAAACGTCGTTCCCGTATCCCGAGAACGGGCTTTGCCGCGTGCACGGTGGGAATACCGGCCAAATGGGGCGCTTTGGACGCGGGTTGCTTTGTCGGCGATGGATGGCCATGGGGCTGAACTGGTTCAGACCGTGCCAAAAGACATCACAGACTGGTGCCCGGCTTACGGCGACAACCCGCCCGAGGCGCGTGCGGCATTCTGGGTTGGATTGTTGTCGACGGTTTCGCGCTACGAAAGCAATTGGAAGCCACGCGCGGTTGGTGGCGATGGGCGGTGGTTTGGGTTGATGCAAATCGCGCCTTCGACGGCAGAATATCGCGATTGCCGCGTGGAGAGTGGTTCGGCTTTGTTGAACCCTTTGGATAATCTCAACTGCGCGATCCGGATCATGGCGGTGACCGTGCCGCGCGATCAGGCGATTTCGGTGAAGGATACGCGGTGGCGCGGTGTTGCTGCCGATTGGGGGCCGGTGCGCAATGACCGGATACGCCGCGACATGCAGGCTTACACGAAACGCCAGACATATTGCCGACCCTTGGCCGAGGTGCGCCCGAAACAAAGGCCGGGGTTGTTGCCAAATTTCTAAAGGTTGACGTTAGGGGGCTGACCCTAGGATACACGGATCCGAAAGGCGCGGCGGATCTCGTCTAATGCGTCGCGCTGCTGATCGCTAAGAGGATCGGCAGAGACGGATTTCAGGATTTCCATCAAAGGTCCGATGTCACCTGAGGTCAGCTTGTAAAGCTGGCGTGCGGCACGTGTGATGGCGGGTGACGGTCCGTTGCATTCATTCATCAACCAGCGGCCAAGGATCAGCAATTCCTCGCCATCTTTCTTTTCGACCTGAAGTTCGGTTTGAAGCGATTTGATCAGGTCTGCGCGCATGTCTTCGCTGGGCAGACCGTGCAGTTCCATATAGGCGGTCGCGACCGTGGCGGCAGCCGTATTGGCGTCTTCGATGGCGTCGACCGGGTGGCCAGCCTTGTTGCGTCGAAATCCGAACCGGCGGGCGGCGGCGCGAACGTCGTCGGCGACATCCAACAGTTCATGTGTCATTTCGGCGGCGTTCTTGGCGCGCATTACGAAGAAATATAGTCCGGCGATGATGCCGATGGCGGCGACAATAATATGCATGTCTAAGCGGCGATCGAAAGATTTGCAGATTTTTGATCTAGATCGGGTATTGCCTCGGCTGCATCACGCACCAGAGACTGGATGGATGTCTCGGGTAACGTCCAAAGACGTGGATAAATGACGGACATATGCCAGCGGATCAACAGGTAAAGCGTGTCGTTCATCGCGGTGTTGGCTTCGTCGGTCAGGCGCATTTCGGCGGCAAGGGCGTTGGCGGTCAGGTTCACTTCGGCTTGGCTGGCCTCCATTGACGCGAGATCAAGCATTGCTCCGGCAAAAAGATCAGCATCGAGAAGATCGCGTGCCCCCTCGCGGAGTTCTAACAGGGGCATAAAGAACAAAGCATAACCGCCCATTCCCAGGGTGTCTTCGGTCCGTGCCAGCGCTTTGTCGGCTTCGGCCATAATGGCTTCGTCTGAATAGACGTCGGGATCGCACAGACTTTCGGCGTGAATTTCGTAAATCAGCGGGTTCGACGGATCGAGGTCGATCCAGCTTTCAAACAACTCGTCCAGTTTATGCGCGCCACCCGGAGACCCAAGAGCCTGACGATATTTTGCTTCGGCCAGAAGCGGCGACATATAGGCCAAGGTATCGTAGTTTTGTAGAATTTCGCCCGCTTTGACAAAGTGCCGTGCCATCACACGCCATGCGTCGCGTTGCAGCTCATCGGGCCAGAGATCAGCGCGTGCTGCCTCGCCTACCATAAGATGTGCGCGTGCAGCCAGAACCGCAAGAACATGGTTTTCTTCGTTGCGATGATAGGTGTCCATGAAATGGTCGATTTCTTCTTCGGCGGCGGCCAGATCGGACAAGGCGTTGTGCTCGGCCTCATCAATCAGTCCGCGTAACCCGGACAGGGCGACATCCGCGCCAACGTCATGATAGCGCGCACCGCCCGGAGCCGCTGCCAGATCAGTTTCCCAATCAGACATGTCGTCGCCCACTTGGGTCCATTCATCGGCCAGCATCAGATCGGCGATATGACGCGACACGGCGATGCGTTCGACAAGGTCGGGGTCTTCATGTTCGATGGGCAGGTCTGCCGCTGTTGCCTCTGGTGGTTCGTCAGCCTGAAACGGTGTGCCATCGCCCAAGACATCGCCTGCACGGGATTTGCGGCGTCGTGCGCTTTGAACGAACGATAGACCGATGACAACGAACAGGGCCGCGAGAGCCATGCCAGGTAGGGTACCGAGGAAAATAAGCACGACGTCCATGAGAAAACTCCCGTAGAAATAATATCTTAGGGAAGTTGACCGAGCATTCCGGCAGCTTTAAGGCGAATTTAGGCGGTTTTGGACCCATTTCGGGGGATTATATCATCGTGGCCATTTGGGTTTGCGGCGGCTTAATCGTATTGGCCATCAAAGCGACTAGTAATTTCCGGCTTGGACGCGTTAAGATCGATGCTTAGCGCATTGAATAATAATCGAAATATGGCTCATGAGGTTTGTGGATAACGCCAACGTCAAGCCTCAAGGATGCGCGCGACGATCTCGCCCATATCGCGGCTCGGTGATTGGCCAAGACGGTTTAAAGCGTCGGTCATCATGCTTTGGCGATCACCGTCGAAGATGCGCTTTGTCTCGAACACGGTTGCCATTCGGGCAGCGGTTCGTGGGTTCACGGGGTCAAGGCGTGCCAACCAGTCAGCAACAATGGTGTAGCCGCGCCCGCTGTCGTGGTGGAAGGCGGCCATGTTGCCTGCGAAAGCGCCGATCAGAGACCGGAAGCGGTTCGGCGTTTTCCAGTTGAAATCGGCGTGGTTCGTTAAGGTTTCGACGGCCAGAAGTGCGTCTTCGGCGCTGGCTTGGCTGACTTGGATCGCGAACCACTTGTCCAGCACATTGGCGTCGGTTTTCCAGCGGTCATAGAAGCTTTGAAGTTCGCCGCTTGCGTCGCCTGCACGGATCAGCGCCGAAAGTGCGCCGAGGGTTTCGGTCATGTTGTCGGCGCTTTGGTACAAGGTGCGGGCGCGGTCCGGTCCGTTCGCTCGGGTGAGGGCGGCAAGCGCACCAATGCGCAAGGCGCGGCGGCCTGCGTCTTTGGCGTCAGGGCGGAAGGGACCGGGGGTTTCCATTTCGTCGAAAAGGTTTGCGAAGGTGTCGTTCAAGCCTTTAGCGATGGTCATTTGTAGGGCGTTACGGGCCGAGTCGATGCGGGCTGGATCAGGGGTTTGGCCGTCGTCGAAAAGCGTATGCGCCATGTCGTCAGGTGATGGCAGGCCAAGGGCAAAAGCGCGGAAGGCGGGATCAAGCGTGTCGTCGGACAAGAGTGCGCCAAGGGCGTCGATGAAGGCCGGCGTTGGAGGTGTGTTGTCGGTGATCATCGCCATCAGTTGATCTTTTGCCAGAATGCGCCCGGCTTCCCAGCGATTGAACGGGTCGGTGTCGTGGGCCAGAAGCGTTAGGCGGTCTGTCGTGCTGAGGTCTTGATTGACGATCACGGGGGCCGAAAAGCCACGGAATGCCGAGATGATCGGGGCTTGCCCTGCGCCTTGGGCAATCACGGTTTGGGCTTGATCTAGCATGACAGTGTTTTCAAGCAGAACCTCGGCACCGGTCTGGCCATACCCGGCAAGACGGATCGGGATGACAAAGGGCTTTTTCTGCGCTTGTCCGGGTGTCGGCGGAGTGGATTGGCTGGCGATGACTTGCCAGCCGTCACTTGTGGTCTTGGTTTTGATGTCGACGCGCGGAGTTCCGGCTTGGCTGTACCAAAGCGCGAATTGCGTCAGGTCGTGACCGGTGGCGTCTTCGAACACCTTCAGCCAGTCTTCGATGGTGCAGGCCTGTCCGTCGTGGCGAGTGAAATAAAGGTCAAGCGCCTTGGCATAGGCGTCGTTGCCCACAAGAGTTTTCAACATGCCGATGACTTCTGCGCCCTTATCATAGACGGTGGCGGTGTAGAAGTTGTTGATCTCGATGTATTCTTTTGGCCGAACGGAGTGCGCCAAGGGGCCATTGTCTTCGCGGAACTGGCGCGCCCGAAGTTTCAGAGCGTCGCCAATGCGCTTCATGGGCGCGCTGCGCATGTCCGAGGTGAATTGCTGATCACGAAAAACGGTCAGTCCTTCTTTCAGGCACAGTTGAAACCAGTCCCGGCAGGTGATGCGGTTGCCGGTCCAATTGTGGAAATATTCGTGGGCGACGACGCTTTCGATCCATTCATAATTGTCATCGGTCGCGGTTTCAGGCGAGGCAAGAACGTAGGTTGAGTTGAAGATGTTGAGGCCTTTGTTCTCCATCGCGCCTGCGTTGAAGTCGTCGATGGCGACAAGATTAAAAACGTCAAGGTCATAGGCCCGTCCGTAGACCTGCTCATCCCAAACCATCGAGCGTTTCAAGGCGTCTAACGCATAGGCGCAACGGTCTTCGTCGCCGGGTTGCACCCAGATGTTCAAGGTGACCTCGCGGCCTTCGGAGGTGGTTTGATGGCCGGTGTGGGCCACAAGGTCTCCGGCAACCAGTGCGAAGAGATACGATGGTTTCGGCCATGGGTCGTGCCATTCGGCCCAGCCCTCACCTTGACCCGTTGGATCGCCGTTGGACAAAAGCACAGGGGCGTCGCCTTCGATGCGCACCGTGAAAGGGGCCATGACGTCGGGGCGGTCGGGGTAGAATGTGATCTTGCGGAACCCTTCTGCCTCGCATTGGGTGCAATAAATGCCGTTCGACATATAAAGCCCTTCCAGCAAGGTGTTGGCCGACGGGTTGATTTCGACCTCGCATTCCCATGTGAAGGCGCGGGGTGGCACTTTTGCGGTTAAAAGACCGTCATTGACAGAGTATTCGCAGTCTTGCCCGTCGATCCGGACCGATTTTAGGGTCAGGTCTTCGCCCATCAGTTCGAAGTGGCGTTCGGTGGTGTCAGGGTTCGGTACGAAACGGATGCGGCTTTGCACGGTGGTGCGTTCGGGGTGAAGCCGGAATGTCAGGTGCACGTCTTCGACCAGCCAGTTGGGGGCTGTGTAGTCGGCAAGACGGATGGGCTGTGGGGCGGCGTCTGTCATGGGAACACTCTGGCTTTTTGAGGCGGATTGCTACTTCTAGGGGCAGGGCGGTTGGCCTGCAACGGGGGAGCCGATGGCAAAGATGCAAAAAAAGTCCGAGCTGCCGTCAAAAACGTGTGAGGCTTGTGGTCGGCCTTTCATGTGGCGGAAAAAATGGGCACGCGATTGGGACGCGGTGCGGTATTGTTCCGAGCGTTGTAAGCGGACGGGTGTGAAGAGCGGCACAGATTGATTGCACATTGCCGGCAAGCTGCCGCATTGCAGGGGCGCCCTGTTGCAATTGGGAAAGAAACATAACCAATCAATAGGGGCTTCTTGCTGATGCTAAAAATCCCGAGTATGCGGAAAAGAACTTAGAAAAGGAAAGCTATCGTGACCAAGCGCGTTGAAAAACATCGACTGCAAGTGGCTGAAGAACTGGTTGATTTCATCGAAGCCGAGGCGTTGCCGGGCACCGATGTGACGCCTGACGTGTTTTGGGAGGCGTTTAGCAAGATCGTTCACGATTTGGGCCCGACAAACCGGGCGTTGCTGAACCAGCGCGAGGTTATGCAAGGCAAACTGGACGTTTGGCATCGCGATAATCCGGGCGCTGTAACGGACCCGGCTGCGTATCGCGCCTTTCTGCATCAGATCGGATATCTGGTTGAGGATGGTGGCGATTTTTCGATCGACACCTCGAACATTGACCCCGAGATCGCGACTGTGCCCGGACCTCAACTGGTGGTGCCGATCACCAATGCGCGCTATGCGCTAAACGCGGCGAATGCACGGTGGGGGTCGTTGTATGATGCGCTTTATGGAACCGACGCGTTGGGCGACTTGCCCGAAGGTGGGGGTTATAATGCGGACCGGGGCGCGCGGGTTGTCGCTTGGGCCAAGGCGCATTTGGACAAGGCTGTTCCTTTGGCGGCTGGATCGTGGGCGGATGTGGCTAAGGTGTCGGTTGAAGGCGGAGTTTTCTCGCCTGTACTGGCGGACCCGAGCCAATACGCTGGCGTGGCCGAATGTGACGGTGTTGCCCATTACATGCTGACGAAGAACGGTCTTGGTCTTGAGATCGTTGTGAACCCCAAAAGCGAGATCGGCGGAACTGATCCTGCAGGTATCGCGGATGTGCGGTTGGAAAGTGCGATGAGCGCGATCATGGATTGCGAAGACTCGGTCGCTTGCGTCGATGCCGAAGACAAGGTTTTGGCCTACCGTAATTGGTTGGGGCTGATGCGGGGCGATTTGACGGAAGAGGTCTCGAAAGCAGGCAGCACCTTTACGCGCCGTTTGAACCCTGATGCGGAATATACAGCACTTGATGGGTCTGTTCTGACGTTCAAGGCGCGCGCCCTTATGCTGGTGCGCAACGTCGGTCACTTGATGACGAACCCTGCCATTCTGACCGAAGATGGTTCCGAGATTTACGAAGGTCTGATGGATGCCATGATCACCACGCTGATCGCCATTCATGACCTGAAGCGGGAGGGGGGCAACTCAACTCATGGCAGCGTCTATGTTGTGAAGCCCAAGATGCACGGTCCTGATGAGGTGAGCTTTGCCGTTCAGACCTTTGATCGGGTCGAGGCGGCGTTGGGCTTGCCGGCCAATACGGTCAAGCTGGGGATTATGGATGAAGAACGCCGGACCTCGGTGACGCTGAAGGAATGTATTCGCGCGGCCAAACATCGTGTGGCGTTCATCAACACCGGGTTCTTGGATCGCACGGGCGATGAAATCCATACCTCGATGGAAGCTGGTCCGATGATCCGCAAGGGCGAGATGAAAGCGACGCCTTGGATCGCTGCCTATGAAGATCTGAACGTTGATGTGGGCTTGGCTTGTGGGCTTTCGGGTAAGGCGCAGATCGGTAAGGGCATGTGGGCCATGCCGGATTTGATGGCCAATATGTTGGAGCAAAAGATCGTGCACCCAAAGGCTGGAGCGAATTGTGCTTGGGTGCCTTCGCCAACTGCCGCGACGCTGCATGCCACGCATTATCACCACGTTGATGTGATGGCCTTGCAGGGTGAATTGATCAAAGGTGGGCCGCGTGCATCGTTGAATGATCTTTTGAAGGTGCCATTGGCTGGCAACCCCGATTGGACGCAAGCTGATCTACAAGCCGAGATCGACAACAATGCGCAAGGCATTCTGGGCTATGTGGTGCGTTGGATTGATCAAGGTGTGGGTTGTTCTAAGGTTCCCGACATCAATGATGTGGGATTGATGGAAGACCGCGCGACCTGCCGGATCTCTAGCCAAGCTTTGGCCAACTGGCTGCGCCACGATGTTGTGAGCAAAGACCAAGTGATGGCGGGCATGAAGAAGATGGCCAAAAAAGTGGATGGTCAGAATGCGGGCGATGCTCTTTATCGTCCCATGGCGCCCGGATTTGACACAGTGGCCTTTAAAGCGGCGTGTGATCTGGTATTTGAAGGATGCGACCAACCATCGGGATACACCGAGCCGGTGCTGCATCGTCGTCGATTGGAACTAAAAGCAAAGGAAGCCGGAAATGCCTGAGATCAGTTTGTCAAAAGCCCGCAGCATCGTTCGCAGCGTAATTAAAAAAGGCCGCGAAATGGAGTTTCAGCCGCTTGCGGTTGTGGTGTTGGATACAGGTGGGCACGTCAAAGCCTTTGAACGCGAAGACGGCGCTTCGCCGGGGCGTTTTGATATGGCGCGCGGCAAAGCCTATGGCGCAGTCATGACCGGGATGCCGGGATCTGTTCTAAAGGCCCGTGCTGAAGAGCAGGCGTATTTTGTGACGGCCTTGAACGGGGTTTTTGGCGGGCAATGTTTGCCTGTGCCGGGTGGCGTCATCGTCAAGGATAGCCGCGACCGGGTGATTGGTGCTGTTGGGGTTTCGGGTGACAACTCGGACAATGATGCGATTGCGGCGATGGCGGGCGTTGAGGATTCTGGCCTAAGCGGGCTTGCTTAAGCACGCGTCGTTGAGCAGTTTTTCATCGGATCCCGCAGAATCATAAGGCATATTGTGCGTAAATGCATGTTGCGTCCCTAGGGGCGCAACGGCATGTTTGGTGAAAAGGTTTGTTATGGCGCGTCCTGTTGTTGGCATTATCGGAAATGCCCATGTGATCAATGAAGACTATCACGTCCATGCTTCGGGCGTGATGAACGCGGCTGCGATTGCCCATGTGGCTGGAGCCTTGCCGCTGATCGTGCCGACGGACCTCGACTTGGTCGACCTTGAAACTTTGCGCGCGGCTTGTGACGGATTTCTCTTCACTGGTGGGCGTGCCAATGTGCATCCCGAGGAATACGGTGAGGTGGCGACCGAGGCGCACGGTACTTTTGACCGCGAACGGGATCGGTTGACCTTGCCGTTGATCCGCACTTGCGTTGATGCAGGGCAACCGATTTTGGCTGTCTGCCGTGGTTTTCAGGAATTGAACGTGGCGATGGGCGGTTCGCTTTACCCCGAAATTCGCGATTTGCCCGGACGCATGAACCACCGGATGCCGCCCGATGGCACGTTGGAAGAAAAATTCGAGCTGCGCCACGATGTGGCACTGACCGAAGGTGGCATTTTTCATCAGGTTTTTGGGGCGACGACGGTGCAGACCAATTCGCTTCATGGTCAGGGCATTAAGAAGACGGGCGAGCGGATTTTTGTCGATGGACGCGCACCCGATGGGACAGAAGAAGCGATCTATGTCGATGGTGCGCCGGGCTTTGCGTTGGGCGTGCAGTGGCATCCGGAATACAATGCGGGCGAAGACCCCGTGTCGCGGCCCTTGTTCGAAGCCTTTGGTCATGCGCTTGAACGCTGGGCATCGGGCGAACGGGGTGATCGCTTAAAAAGCGCCTGACGTTTTCGGCTTCCACTTGGCTGCCAATTGCGCTTTGTTTGGCCCATGAAACGATCAATCATCAATGCTATCATGGCCGAAGCGGATGCGATGATCCGCGCCCATGGCTTTACCTTGCCACCTTTTGCCTATTGGACCCCGGATGAGTTTCGCGCCCGAGTGGCCGATGGTTCAGCACGGCGGATTTACCACGCGCGGATGGGCTGGGACATCACCGACTATGGGCAGGGCAAGTATAACGCATTGGGTCTGTTTCTGTTCACCTTGCGCAACGGATCACTGGCTGATCTGCAACGTGGTGGCGGCATGGTCTATGCGGAAAAGCTGTTGATCAGCAAACAGGATCAAATCAGCCCCATGCACACCCATGTGATCAAATCCGAGGACATCATCAACCGGGGCGGTGCCACATTGGCGGTTGAGCTTTTTGGCTCGGACGCGGATGGCAACTGCGACGAGACCAAAGGCGCGACGGTGTTGACCGATGGGTTGCAACGCATATTGCCGCCCGGAGCAGTTCTAAAGCTTGCGCCCGGTGAAAGCGTCACGCTGAACCCCGGCGATTGGCATGCGTTTTGGGGCGAAGGAGGCGATGTGCTGATCGGCGAAGTCTCAACTGTGAATGACGACGAAACCGACAATGTATTCCGCGAGGAAGTCGGGCGGTTCGCCAAGGTCGACGAAGACGTCGATCCGACGCACCTTTTGGTCAGCGATTATGCGACGTGGTTCAAGCTTTAGGCATGGCAGTTGATGTTCGGGCATTCGCTGCGGTATTCTAGCGCCATGAAATGGATTGATCTTCCTCCGGTTTGGCTATTGGGCGCGCTTTTTGTGGCGCGGATTATACCTTTGAATTTCACACCGGGCGGTGTGGCGGCACTGGGTTGGGTCGCGCTGGTACTTGGTGTTTTGCTAACCGTGTTTGCTGTGATCGCCTTTGCATCGGCGCGCACCACAATCGTGCCGCGCCGCACGCCCGAGGCTTTGATATCGGGGGGTGTTTTCCAACTGTCGCGCAACCCGATCTATCTGGCGGATGTTTTGTTCCTGACGGGCGCAAGCCTGATCTGGGGGTCATGGATCGGCCTGTTTCTGGTGCCGGTCTATGTATGGCTGCTGGACCAACGTTTTATTCGCGGCGAAGAGGTCGTTCTGCAAGAGGCCTACGGGGCCGAGTATGCGGAATACTGCGACAAAGTGCGGCGCTGGATATAGCGGCGTTTCAACAAGCGTTTTAGTTGTGCCTTGGTCGATGCATGACTATGACTGGTGCGTGAACAAACCAGATAAATCTCGAAATGGGGGACAGCCGATGAAAATCGGAGTGCCAAAGGAAGTCGCCAACGGTGAAGCACGGGTTGCTATGACGCCAGCCAGCGCCAAGGATTTGCAGAAACTCGGCTACGATTGCGTGATGCAAAAAGGTGCGGGTAAGGCCGCAGGCTTTGAGGACGCGGATTATGTTGCCGCAGGTGTTGCGCTGATCAGCGGTGAGGCGATTTGGAAGTCTGCCGATGTGGTCGCCAAGGTTCAGCCCCCCACCGAGGCTGAGGCGGCTAAGCTGAGCGAAGGTCAGACTTTGATTTCCTTCTTCTATCCCGGCTCGAACGAAAAGCTGATGGAGATCGCAAGGGGCCAAAAGGCCAATGTGATCGCGATGGATATGGTGCCGCGGATCAGCCGGGCGCAAAAGATGGACGCCTTGTCGTCCATGGCGAATATCGCAGGCTATCGCGCTGTTATTGAAGCAGGAAACAACTTTGGTCGCTTCTTTACGGGCCAAGTAACGGCTGCGGGCAAAGTGCCTCCTGCGAAGGTTTTGATTGTTGGCGCGGGTGTTGCCGGATTGGCGGCGATTGGCACGGCGACATCTTTGGGCGCGATCACGCTGGCTTTTGATGTACGTCCCGAAGTGGCCGAGCAGATCGAAAGCATGGGCGCTGAATTTGTGTACCTCGACTTCGACGAGGCCACCCAAGACGGTGCGGCGACGGGCGGCTATGCGGCCCCCTCAAGCCCTGAGTTTCGCGAAAAGCAGCTGGAAAAGTTCCGCGAATTGGCTCCCGATGTGGACATCGTCATCACGACCGCCTTGATCCCCAACCGCGATGCGCCGGTTTTGTGGACGAAGGATATGGTCGATTTGATGAAGCCGGGTTCGGTCATCATTGACTTGGCAGCCGAGCGTGGTGGCAACTGCGAGTTAACCGAGAAAGACAAAAAGATCGTGTCGGACAATGGCGTCACCATTGTGGGTTACACAGATTTTCCAAGCCGGATGGCGACGCAATCCTCGCTGCTTTATTCGACAAACATTCGTCATATGATGACGGATCTTACGCCCGAGAAGGACGGCATCGTCAATCACAACATGGAAGACGATGTGATCCGGGGCGCGACCATAACCCATGCAGGCGAGATTACGTTCCCGCCACCGCCGCCCAAGATCGCGGCGATTGCCGCACAGCCGGCAAAAGAAAAACCAAAAGAGCTGACACCGGAAGAAAAACGCGCCGCCGAAGTCGCGGCCTTTAAGGCGACCACCAAAAGCCAAGTCACATTGTTGGCCGCCGGCGGGGCCTTGATGGTACTGATCGGAGCTTATGCGCCTGCCAGTTTCATGCAGCATTTTATCGTCTTCGCGCTGGCCTGTTTTATCGGCTTTCAGGTCATTTGGAATGTTAGCCACGCCTTGCACACACCGCTGATGGCGGTGACGAATGCAATTTCGGGCATCGTGGTTGTGGGCGCATTGTTGCAGATCGGCTCGGGCAATTGGTTGGTGGTTTTCCTGAGTTTCATTGGCGTTTTGATCGCATCCATCAATATCGTGGGAGGTTTTCTGGTGACACGCCGGATGCTTGCCATGTTCCAGAAATCTTGAAGGAGGCGGTCTGATGCTTGCCAACGGAGTTGTCTCGGCCGCCTATATCGCGGCGTCCATTCTTTTCATTCTGGCCTTGGGCGGGTTGTCGAACCAAGAAAGCGCGAAACGCGCGGTCTGGTACGGGATCGTCGGTATGGCGGTTGCAGTTGTCGCGACGGTTCTGGCGCCCGGCGTGCAAAACCTTGCGCTGATCATTGTCGCCATCGGGGCGGGGTCTTTCGCCGGTCAATTTGTGGCAGGCAAGGTTCAGATGACCGAGATGCCGCAACTGGTCGCTGCCTTGCATTCCTTTGTCGGTTTGGCGGCGGTGTTTATCGGTTTGAACGCGGACATCATGCTGAGCACTGTGTCTGAACTGCGCGATGCGGGAACGGTTTTAGCTGATGCTGATCTGACGGCCTTTGGCGAAAAGCTTTGGGTGAAAGACGCGACCGAAATTGGCATTCTTAAGGTCGAGGTCTTTCTTGGTATCTTCATTGGGGCCGTGACGTTCACTGGGTCCATCGTCGCTTTCGGCAAACTTGCGGGTAAGGTCGACGGTAAGCCGAAAAAGCTCATGTTGCCGTCGGAAGAGGCCGCTATTCCCTTTATCTCGGGCCACTACCTGAACGCGATTTCGTTGGGTCTTTGTGTCATTCTTGGGCTGATGTATTTCGCAGGTGCTGGCATCTGGACGATGGTTCTGGTCACGCTGATCGCGGGCTTTATTGGCTGGCATCTGATCATGGGCATCGGTGGGGCTGACATGCCCGTCGTCGTGTCGATGCTGAACAGCTATTCCGGTTGGGCGGCGGCTGCGATTGGCTTCACGCTTGGCAATGATCTGTTGATCGTGACGGGGGCCTTGGTTGGATCAAGCGGTGCGATCTTGTCTTACATCATGTGCAAGGCGATGAACCGTCAGTTTGTGTCAGTGATCCTTGGTGGCTTTGGCGGAACTGCGGGACCTCAGATGGAAGTCGAAGGCGAACAGATCGCCATTGACGCCGATGGTGTTGCAGCCGCGTTGAACGATGCCGACAGCGTCGTGATCATTCCGGGCTATGGTATGGCCGTGGCGCAGGCGCAGCAATCGGTCAGCGAGTTGACGCGCAAGTTGCGCGCCCAAGGCAAAACGGTGCGGTTTGCGATCCACCCTGTGGCCGGGCGCTTGCCGGGCCATATGAACGTGCTGCTGGCCGAGGCAAAAGTGCCATACGACATCGTGCTGGAAATGGACGAGATCAACGATGATTTCCCGAACACGGACGTGGTGATCGTCATTGGCTCGAACGACATCGTGAACCCGGCGGCGCAAGACGATCCGAATTCGCCCATTGCGGGCATGCCGGTTCTGGAGTGCTGGAAGGCCAAGCAGGTGTTTGTTTCTAAGCGCGGACAAGGCACGGGCTATTCGGGCATCGAAAATCCGCTGTTCTACAAAGAAAACACCCGGATGTTTTACGGTGACGCCAAGGCGTCGCTGGATAGTTTGTTGCCGAAGATCGACTGATGTCCGAAAAGGGGGTATTGGGTTGAAGAAATACCTCATGGCCGTTCGCAGATGGTGGGCGGTCGCATTAAGGTTTATTTGGACGCGTGGCCTCGGCTGGGACATAAATGATGCCGAGGATAGCAACAGGCGACGGCTTGCCATTCGGATTTGTCTGATATGGGCAATGACCTATTCTGTTGTTAGTCTTGTTTTTTCAGGAAGCCCGGGCGGTGTCGACTATTCCGCGGCGCGGAGTTTCTTCGGGACTTTGTTGTTATGCGCCGGTCTTCTTGTGTTTGTTCAAGTCGTGTTGCTAATGCCGTTTCGCGAAGGCGGAGAATGGATTGACGGCAAAAAGTTCAAAGTGGAACCGGCGCGTCTTCTGTTCGATTCACTGGTGTCTGGACTTTTCTTGATTGTTGCGTTTTCGCTCATCTATCAAAGCACCGGTCTGGTGTTCAAAGGCGAAAAGATGTGGCCCGGTGCGATTGATGCGTTGTACTTTTCGGCGGTGACGTTCTCGACGCTGGGTTACGGGGATTTCGCTCCGGTATCCGGCGTGCGCATTCTGGCGGCGTTCGAGGCGCTAATCGGAAACCTTCATCTTGGGATGATTGTCGATTCGACTTTTGCAGCGCTGAAAAACTGAACTCACAGAATGTCAGGTTACGATAAGCCCGACTGTACCAATGAGCAAAAGAACACCAGCCAAAGGAAGCGTGACGCGTTGTATGGATTTGAAAGTGTTGTTTGACATCGTTCGCTCCTTTCGGTGACTTTACTACCCTAAAATCCGGAACATTTCAAGTACAAATGACTTGGTGGACCAATATCGTGCGTGGTTTCAGGCGTCGCGCCACGTGCCCGGGTCTAGACCGAGCAGAGCCCAATCCCCGATGCTCCAGCGGATTAGGCGAAGCGTGGGAAGCCCGATGGCCGCGGTCATACGGCGGACCTGGCGGTTTTTGCCTTCGGTCAATGTCAGTTCGATCCATGCGTCGGGGATCGACTTGCGAACCCGTACCGGTGGGTCGCGGTCCCAGATTTCGGGCGGTGCAATCAGGCGGGCTTTGGCGGGTTTTGTGCGGCCATCTTTCAATGTGAGACCGTCGCGCAGAGGCGCGAGATCGGCGTCAGTTGGATCGCCTTCGACTTGAGCCAGATAGGTTTTTTCGGTTTGCGCTTTGGGCGATGCGATGCGGTTCTGGAGTTTGCCGTTGTCTGTCAGCACCAAAAGGCCTTCGCTGTCGCGGTCAAGACGCCCGGCTGCATAGACGCCTTTGGGCAGATTGAACCCCGACAGCGTCGGTCTTGCAGTCGGGGATTTTGCATCCGTGAACTGCGAAAGCACGCCCATTGGCTTGTTGAAGAGAATAACACGCGACATGGGCGCGAGCGTTACAATGGCTTGCGCCTATCGGCAAGGAGCCACCGATGACGCGTTGATCGGAATTTTACCCCTAGATCTTGGGCGGCGGCTGGGGTCATCATGCTGCATTTGAGGGAATTAGAGGTAGGAGACCCCGATGAGCAAACGTGATGACCTGATTGCTGTCTATGCGGACGATCTGAAGAAAAAGTGCGGCATGACGCCGGATATGGCTTTGCTGACCAAAGTGACCATTGGTTGCGGTCCATCGATTTACAACAAGGATGCGGCAACCGTGGCGGGATCGCAGAAGTCTGAACTGGAAACGGTAAAGGCAAACTTTTTGATGAAGAAGCTGGGTCTGGCCGACAGCCCTGCTTTGATGGAAGCCATTGATAAGGCGATTGAGACCTATGGCCGCTCGGAGCGCAGCAAGTATCGCGCCGTGATTTACTATATGCTGACCAAGCATTTCAAAAAAGAATCCGTCTACAAGTAAGCTTGAAACCGGCCGGGTCTTGGGGCTTTGCCCCCTTGGCCCGTGCCGGACCAATTCCCCCAAAGTATTTTAGACAGAAGAAACTTATTGGCGGTGGATGCTGGTGAGACTGGTGATGTCTTTGGTGTGACGTTTTAGCCGAGCGTTTTTATCCGCGTTTGACAACGACTTCGTAGCCCGGTTCTTCGGGTTCATCATCGACGATGTCGGCTGGAAACCCGGGCGCGCGAATGTCGAGGCCGGTGGCATCCTCGTAGCGGCGGATGATGTTGGGGGAGTTTTCGCGGGGGCCGTAAGTGTCGATGGCATCGCGGAAAATGTCGCAAAGTTCCGGCGACAGGGCCAGTGGTACGTCGTTATCGCGTGCGATCTGATCGAACAGGCCGATGTCTTTTAGGACGAGGTCCATGGTGAAGTTGATGTCGCGCGAGCCGTTCAGGATCACTTGGCTTTCGGTTTCATGGACGAAGGAATTGCCAGACGAGATGCGAATTGCCTCATAGGTGGTGGCCAAATCCAGACCGGCGGCTTTCATGGTGGTGAGGCTTTCGGACAGGGCCACAAGATTGATGGTGGCCAGATAGTTGGTCATGACTTTCAAGGTTGAGGCCGAGCCGATTTCGCCGGTGTGCAGCACGCGGCGACCCAAGGTGGTGAGGACGGGCAGTGCACGCTCGAACGTCGCGCGGTCACAGCCTGCGAAAATCGCGATATTGCCGGTGGCGGCGCGGTGGCAGCCGCCCGAAACCGGGCAATCAATTGCATGGCCACCTTTTGCGGTGACCTGTTCGGCAAGGCGGCGGACTTCGCTGGCGTCGGTTGTCGACATTTCTGCCCAGATCGTGCCGGGGCTTAAGCGCGACAGGATGCCGTCGGGCCCCTCCATCACGGCGGCGGATGCCGCGGGTGAGGGCAGGCAGGTGATGATGTAATTGCAAGCCTCTGCCATGGCGGCGGGGCTGTCGGCCCATTTGGCGCCTTGGTCGATGAGGGGTTGGGCCGCGTCGCGGTTCAGATCGCGAACCGTGACGTCAAAGCCATTGCGCAACAAGCTGCCTGCAAGCTTGGCGCCCACATTGCCGAGACCGATGAATCCTACGTGCATGATCTATCCTCACTTTTCGTCCATTAAGCCGGGAAGCGGTGCTGCGCGATTGTCTGTTTGCGGCATCTTAAGGGGCGTTTTCGCAAGACTTGTCTTGCCGTGGTTCACGTGGTGAATTGCGGCATGACACGCCCTGTAGAAACCCCGCTCGTCCAGACCCTTCCTGCAACTGTGCCCTTTGTGGGGCCCGAAGCGATTGAACGCCGTCGTGCGCAGATTTTCAAAGCGCGGATCGGGGCCAATGAAAGCGTCTTTGGGCCGTCGCCGCGTGTCCTTCAGGTGTTGCGTGACGCCTCGGCCGAGGCTTGGATGTATGGCGATCCGGAAAGTTATGAGCTGCGCGAAGCATTGGCGGCCGGGATCGGATGCGCACGCGAGGCGGTGGTGATCGGCGAAGGTATTGACGCGCTTTTAGGTTATGCGGTGCGGCTTTATGTGGGGGCGGGCGATCATGTGGTGACCTCGGACGGGGCCTATCCGACGTTCAACTACCATGTGGCGGGATATGGCGGTTCGTTGATCAAAGTGCCTTACCGCGATGACAAGGAAGACATTGAGGGGCTTTTGGCGGCGGCGGAGGCTTCAAAGGCCAAGATGATTTACCTGTCAAACCCGGATAATCCGATGGGATCGTGGCACGAGGCTTCTGTCATCGAAGATATGATTGCGCGCCTGCCGTTTGGCTGCATGTTGCTTTTGGACGAGGCTTATGTGGAATTTGCGCCCGATGGGGCTGTGCCGAATTTGTCGCTGGACGATCCGCGGGTTATTCGGATGCGCACCTTTTCCAAGGCCTACGGCATGGCCGGTTTGCGGGTGGGTTATGCTTACGGAGAAGGTCAAGTCATTCGGGGGTTTGAGAAAATTCGCAATCATTTCGGGATGAACAGGTTGAGCCAAGCGGCGGCACTTGCGGCCATCAACGATCCCGCTTGGCTTGATGACATACGCAGACTTGTGGCGGCATCTTGTAGCCGGATTGGTCAGATTGCGCGGGACAACGGGTTTTCGCCTTTGCCGTCTGCGACCAATTTCGTGACGATGGATTGCGGGGCGGACGCGGGCTTTGCACGCGCAGTCTTGCAGGCCTTAGAGGATCGCGACGTCTTTGTGCGGATGCCTTTTGCTGCACCCGGAAACCGCTGTATTCGCATCACGGCAGCGCCCGACGGCGAGATTGACCGCTTTGCCGAGGCTTTGCCGGGGGCGATCAAAGCG
Organism: Paracoccaceae bacterium; assembly: GCA_028097405.1. Taxonomy (GTDB): domain Bacteria; phylum Pseudomonadota; class Alphaproteobacteria; order Rhodobacterales; family Rhodobacteraceae; genus CALKXV01. The sequence continues at coordinate 18,063 of JAOHEK010000025.1, forward strand.
GCGAAAGCCATCGGCTGAAATCCGCGTTTGCGAAAAACTATGGTCATTTTAACCGTGATCTGGATAAAATAAGCTCTAGATTGACCCGCATAGTCGAAGAGGGCCTGCCTTTTGCGTGATGACCATCCAACCCCGGTTGCCAATTATACCGATGCATTTCTCGTTTCAGCGGGATTCTTGGTGTTTATGGTTTTGTTTGCGATATGGGCCTTTTGGGGTTTGTTGATCGCGGGGCTGGTATCTTGGGGGGCTGACCGATTGATAACAGTCGATTTCCGAAGCGGGGCTCAGAAGTAAACTCAGGCTTTTTCAGCGATTACTTTTGCGGCCTTCACGACGCCACCGCTGGCGTGGGGGATGTCGACGGCGATCAAACCGGCTTCGATCGTGGCGAGCGCGCCAAGGATCATTTGTGCATTTACATGACCCATATGCCCCAGACGAAAGAAGTTATGCCATTCTGGCGCGCCGGGTTCCGCCATGCCAAGTCCGATGCCAAGGGTCAGTCCGGCTTTGGTTTCGCACCAGTCGCGCAGGGCGGACGCCTTGTCTGATCCGACACGGAGCGCGGTTACGGAATGGGACCGGATCGCGGGATCAACGGCGTTGACTTCAAGCGGGCCATCCGAGCCCCAGTGATCAAAGGCGGCCCAGATCGCTTCTGCTAACGTGGCGTGTCGCACCCAGACGGCCTCGATGGTTTCTTCTTTGATCATCTTTAGAGCTTCGCGAAGTCCGTAAAGGTGATGGGTTGGCGCGGTGCCTGCAAAGTATTCATAGAACATGGCCGGGTTCGCGCGCGGGCGCCAATCCCAGTAGTGGCTGACGCGGCTAATGGCTTCACGGGCGGCGTCGGCTTTGTCGTTGAAGAACACAAACCCCATGCCGGGCGGGGTCATCAGGCCTTTTTGCGATCCTGCCACCATGACGTCGACTCCCCAATCGTCCATCTCGAAGCGGTCACACCCCAAGGACGCCATGCAATCGGCCATCAAAAGTGCCGAGTGCCCAGTGGCATCGATCGTGCGGCGCAAGGCGGCAATGTCGTTGCGGATGCCTGTCGATGTGTCGGTGTGGACGGCAAGCACGGCTTTGAATTTCCCCGCATCGTCGGCGCGAAGGCGAGCTTCAATTGCCGCAAGATCGTTTGTGTCGCGCTTGCCGAAATCAATCAGCTCGACCTTAATCCCCAACCGGTTGGCCATTTCGGCCCAGCCGTGGGCAAATCGCCCGGTGGCAGGCACGAGGACGGTTTCGCCGGGATTGATGGTGTTGGCCAGAGCGGCTTCCCATGTGCCGTGACCGTTTACAATATAGATCGCCGCGTTGTGTTTCGTGCGGGCGACGTATTTGAGGCCGGTGATCAGTTCGGGCATCATTTCGATCAATTCGCCCGCATAAATATTGGGGGCAGCGCGATGCATGGCCTGTAAGACCCGCGCGGGCATCACCGATGGGCCGGGGATGGCAAGATAGGTTAGGCCGTTTGCAAGGGTCATGGGGTTGTCCTTCGTATCGTTTGAAACGATTAGGCGGCTGAGGCCACGGCGTCAACGGCACTGCTTGTCACGCGGCGCGCATCGGGTTAGCTGTGGCGCAACAGGCGGCCCGGAAAGCAGGACGTGAGCAAAGAACCCCACCTATCAGAATCGCCGGATAGCGCCGTCAGCAATCGCGTGTTGATCCGCTGGGTTTGGCACGATTACCTTAAAAAGCACTGGCGGAAAGTTGGTGCGGCTTTGGTTCTGATGGCCATCGAAGGTTCGATGTTGGGGGCGCTTAGCTATATTGTTCAGCCGATGTTTGACACCGTGTTTATCGCGGGTAATCGCGGAGCTTTGTGGTGGGTTGCAGGGGCGATTGCGGCGATTTTCCTTGTTCGAGCTGCGTCGGATTTCGGCCATCGGGTATTGATGTTCGGCGTCGGTCTTTCAGTGATTACGCAGATGCAATCGCGCATGGTAGAGCATTTGCTGACGCTGGATAGCGCGTTTTTCAACACGAATTCGCCGGGGACGTTGATTGAACGGGTCAGAGGCGACACGACGATAGCGAACCAAATCTGGATGCAGGTTTTGGGCACGGCGTGGCGTGAATTAGTGACGGTGATCGCGCTGTTGGCTGTCGCGATTTCGGTCGATTGGCGTTGGACCCTGATTGCCGTGGCGGGCGTGCCAGTTCTGATTGGCCCTATTTTGATCATGCAGCGGTATGTGCGCAAGAAAGCCCGCGCCGCCCGCGAGGGGGCCGCGCTTTTATCGACCCGGCTGGATGAGATTTTTCATGGCGTGAACACCATCAAGTTGAACAATGCCGAAGCCCACGAAAATCGCCGATTTGGTGCGACCGTCGAAGCCTATTTCGGACAAGAAATGAAGGCGCGGATCGGCGGGGCGGGCATTCCCTCGACGATGGATGTTGTGGCGGCGATCGGATTTGGAGGGGTCGTGCTTTTTGGTGGGGCCGAGATCATCGACGGTAAAAAATCTGTTGGCGAGTTTATGTCGTTCTTCACGGCCATCGCCTTGTTGTTCGAGCCAATGCGCCGATTGGCGCGTGTTTCGGCGGCCTGGCAAACCGCGCGGGCAAGCCTTGAGCGCATTCTCAAAATCTTTGATGAACAGCCCAGCATTCAATCGCCGCCCAAGGCGTTGGCCTTGCCTGATGATCCGCGTGCCGCTGATGTGCGGTTCGATGACGTCGTGGTCCGCTATCAAGATGAGCCCGCGCTGCGTGGACTAAGTTTTACGGCCAAGGCCGGTGAGATGACGGCTTTCGTTGGGGCATCGGGGGCGGGAAAGTCAACGATTTTCACCTGCTTGACGCGGCTTGTTGATGCGTCAAGCGGCGAAGTCACTGTCGGTGGTGTCGCCACAACGCAGTTGGACCTGGCGGACCTGCGGCAGTTGTTTTCGGTGGTGACCCAAGACGCGCCGATGTTCGATGAAAGCTTGGCAGATAATATTCGTTTGGCAGAACAGGATGTCAGCGACGCACGCATCGTGTCGGCGCTAGAGGCGGCAAATCTGACGGATTTTGTCGCTGGGGCACCGCAAGGATTGGAAACGCCCGCGGGGCCGCGTGGATCGCAATTGTCGGGCGGTCAGCGCCAGCGGGTGGCCATTGCGCGCGCCTTGTTGCGGGATGCGCCGATCTTGTTGCTGGACGAGGCGACATCGGCCTTGGACGCCGAGAGTGAGGCCCATGTGCAAGAGGCCTTGGAGCGGTTTTCCAAGGACCGCACGACATTGGTCATTGCCCATCGTTTGTCGACGATCCGGCGCGCGGATCGCATCGTGGTACTGGATCGTGGTCGGGTTGTGGACGAAGGTAGCCATGACGAACTGTTGAAGCGGGACGGCGTTTACGCGCGGTTGTATGCCTTGCAGTTCAGCGAAGATTGATCAGTCTGAGTTGCCCGCTATTTTCGCGGTGATTTACCCTCGTAAGCTGCGATGAGCGCTTCGGGCGGTGTGCCCAGACGATATCGTGCCAAAGTGACGAGGTTTTTGCAGCTTCGGCGCAACCAGCCGTCTTTTTGGTATCGGGCAGCCGAGGTGCGTGCATCCGCCATGAGAGGTACAAGTTTGCCTTTGAGGTTTTGCGCAAGAGCGACGTCTTCCATCAAGGGCAGGGTTGGATAGCCGCCCAGCTGTTCCAAAAGGTCGCGATGGATCAAAAGGCCTTGATCCCCGTAAGGCAGGCCCAGCAGACCCGCGCGCAGGTTGGCCCCTTTGGCTACAAGTTTGGGCATAAACCCTTCGGCGCGAAACCTTAGATGGAACCAGCCCGCTTTATCCCGGTGGTGGGTGATGTGGTGAAGGGCGGGTTTTGTCCAGTCGTCGGACAGGTGGGTGTCGGCGTGCAGAATCAAAAGCCATGGTGTCTTTGCGGCGGCAATGCCCCGCGCGATCTGACCGCCACGTCCTTTGGGGCCGGTGATAAATGTGGCACCCAATTCGCGGGCCACGTTTGCGATGTCGTCGGTTGAACCGCCATCCGAGATCACAAGCGTTGCAATCAAGCCATCCGTAACGCCGCATAGCAACGCGTTCGTTGTCGCGGGCAATTGGCTCGCGGCATTCAGTGTGGGAATGATGACAGTGAGTGGGGCGGTCATGGGTGCATCGCGTGACGTCTGGCCCTATATAGACCTTGGACCATTGGGGATGCCAGTCATGAGCGCGCGTAATGTTTTTTCGATCACCGGCAACGACCGGGTGGATTTTCTGCAAAACCTTGTCACCAACGATGTGGGCGGGTTGAAACACGGCTTGGTCTGGACGGCGTTGTTATCGCCGCAAGGCAAATACTTGGCAGATTTCTTTCTGGTTCCGGCAGAGGATGCGATCTGGTTGGATGTGGCGGAACCTTTGGCGGCTGGACTGGTTCAGCGATTGTCGATGTATAAGTTGCGGGCTGATGTTCAGATCGAGGCATTGGATGTGATTGTGGCGCAAGGGTTGGGCGATGTGCCCGAAGGGGCCTTTGCCGATCCGCGCGATGTGTCTTTGGGCTGGCGCGCTTATGATGGGCGTTCGGGCGAGGTGGCCGAGTTTGACGATCTTCGGATTGCAGCGGGCGTGCCGGAAAGCGGTGTGGAGTTGATCCCGAATGAGAGTTTTCCCTTAGAGGTTTGTTTCGAGCGCTTCCATGGCGTGGATTTCAAAAAGGGCTGTTATGTGGGGCAGGAAGTGACCGCGCGCATGAAGCACAAGACCGAACTGCGTAAAGGGTTGGCGCAGGTTCGCCTTGAGGGTGTTGCGCCGGTTGGAACAGAAATCGTGAACGGAGCGGGCAAGGTGGCAGGCACGCTTTATTCGCAAAGTGATGGTTTGGGATTGGCGCATCTGAGGTTCGACCGTGTGGATGACGCCATGCAGGCCAAAGACGCGCGGGTATTTCTGGCCGACGAAAAATAACTTAAATTTTGATTGCCGGGCGACGTCTCTTGTGTATGGTATACCACATGCAAGGGGATTTCGTACACAACCGTATACCTCAGGCGTGCCGCTTATGAAGCTGTCGCCGATCCCCTCGACTGTGACCTTGAAAGATCATGCCTACGACATGCTCAAGGGTGCGATAACCGAGATGGATATCTATCACGAGGGTGTCGATCTGCGGCTGGACGAACGTAAAATGTCCGATCAGTTGGGCATTTCACGCACCCCCCTTCGCGAGGCGATTGCGCGGCTGGAACGCGACGGATTGGTGCGGGTTGAACCACGCAAGGGCGTTTATGTTCAGCGCAAAAGCCTGACCGAAATTTTGGAAATGATCGTCGCTTGGGCCGCCTTAGAAAGCATGGCGGCGCGGTTGGCGACGGAATTGGCCAGTGACGCCGAAATTGCGAGCCTGCGCACGATCGCGGCTAAATATAACAAGTCGGAACTGGCGACGCAGATTTCGGAATATTCGGATGACAACATCCGGTTTCATCAGCGCATTTTGGAGATCTCGCAGTGCGCCTTGTTGAAAGATTTGGCCGACGGATTGTTTCTGCATATGCAGGCCGTGCGTCTGCGCGCGATGAAGGAAGGCGACCGGGTCCAACGCTCGGTGGTCGATCATGTTGAAATTATCGAAGCGTTAGAACGCCGTGACGCAGAAGCTGCCGAAAAACGGGTGCGCGAGCATACGTTGCGGCTACATGAACACGTGCGCCGGACTTGGTCCAAACTTGAGATGGACCGGAGCAAGGAAACCGACGCCGCTGCTGCGTTATAGAAAAAGGCCGGAAACACGGTCTAACTGGGAGGAAGACGATGGGTGTTGAGAATAAAGCGGAACTGATGGCGCGGGCAGAAACCGCGCCCGAGACGCTGACGGATGGGTTTCACCTGTTGATCGATGCGCTAAAGTTGAACGGCGTCGAGACGATTTATAACGTACCGGGCATTCCGATCACCGATTTGGGCCGCTATGCGCAGGCGCAAGGCTTGCGGGTTTTGTCGTTTCGTCACGAACAGCACGCAGGCTATGCGGCGGCAGCGGCTGGGTTTCTGACCAAGAAGCCGGGTGTTTGCATGACAGTGTCGGCTCCGGGATTTTTGAATGGCCTCACGGCCTTGGCCCATGCGACGACGAATTGCTGGCCGATGATCCTGATTTCCGGATCGAGTGAACGCGAGATCGTGGATTTGCAGCGCGGCGATTACGAAGAAATGGACCAATTGGCGATTGCCCGGCCTCATGCGAAGGCGTCCTACCGTATTCTCCATGCCGAGGATATCGGCTTGGGCGTGGCGCGCGCGGTTCGTGCGTCGTTGAGCGGGCGTCCGGGTGGCGTTTATCTGGATGTTCCGGGCGAGCTGTTGGGCCAAGTGATGGATGCCGCCGAAGGGCAGAAATCTTTGATCAAAGTGGTCGAACCGAATCCGGCAGCCTTTCCGGGGCCAGACGCGGTATCGCGGGCAGTGGATGTCTTAAAGTCGGCAAAGAAGCCCTTGATTATCATCGGAAAAGGCGCGGCTTATGCGCAGTGCGATGATACGGTGCGCGACTTGGTCGAGACGCTTGGTTTCCCGTATTTGCCGATGTCGATGGCCAAGGGGCTACTGCCGGACGTGCATCCATTGTGCGCTTCGGCGGCGCGGTCGCTAGTGTTGAAAGAGGCTGATTGCGTGTTCCTGATCGGGGCGCGGTTGAACTGGCTTTTGTCACACGGGAAAGGCAAAGCTTGGGGCGAACCGGGGACGAAGAATTTCGTACAGATCGACATCGAACCAACCGAGATGGATTCGAACCAAGGCATCGCTGCCCCGTTGATCGGCGATATCGAAAGCTGCGCGACAGCACTTTTGGACGCGATTGGCTCGGATTGGCAAAAGCCCGACGAAAGCTGGACGGGCGCTGTGCGCGAAAAGGTTGAAGGCAATGTGGCCCGGATGGCGCCGCGATTGCAGAACAACAATTCACCCATGGATTACCACGGCGCTTTGGGCGTGGTGAAACAAGTGATGGCTGATCATCCCGATACAGTGCTGGTCAACGAAGGGGCGAATGCCTTGGACATGACACGTTCCATCGTTGATGTGCACAAACCGCGCAAACGTCTGGACGTGGGCACTTGGGGCATCATGGGCGTTGGCATGGGCAATGCGATTGCTGCAGCGGTGGAAACCGGCAATCAGGTTTTGGCCATTGAGGGCGACAGCGCCTTTGGTTTCTGTGGCATGGAGGTTGAAACCATCTGCCGCTATGACCTGCCGATCTGCATTGTGATCATGAACAACAACGGCATCTATCGCGGCGATGGCGAAAACTGGTCGGGTGGCGAAGATCCTTCCACCACGGTTTTCGTGAAAGACGCGCGTTACGATATCATGATGACGGCTTTCGGTGGTGTTGGCGTGCATGTGACAAGCCCCGATGAGTTGAAACAAGCCATTGCGGAGGCCTTTGCCAGTGGCAAGCCTACGCTGATTAACGCCGTGATTGCGGAAGACGCTGGTAAAGAAAGCGGCAATATCGGTAACTTGAACCCTAGTTCGGTGGTGGCGCAGGCGCGCTATCCGCAGGCGAAAAAAATATAAGCGTGTCGGAGAAAATAAGATGAAAGCTCTTGAAGGTGTCAAAGTTCTGGACTTCACCCATGTCCAATCCGGTCCGACCTGCACTCAGTTGCTGGCGTGGTTCGGCGCCGATGTGATCAAGGTCGAACGTCCCGGTGTGGGCGATGCGACGCGCAAGCAATTGGTGGATGTGCCGGGGGCCGATAGCCTTTATTTTACCATGCTGAACCACAACAAGCGCTCGATCGAGCTGAACTCGAAGAACGAGACCGGAAAAGCGGTTCTGACCCGGATGATCGAAGAATGTGACATCATGGTCGAGAACTTTGCGCCCGGTGCCTTGGACCGGATGGGGTTTTCGTGGGAGCGTATTCAGGAAATCAATCCGAAGATGATCTTGGCCTCGATCAAGGGATTTGGGCCAGGCAAGTATGAAGACTGCAAGGTCTATGAGAACGTCGCGCAATGCGCAGGTGGTTCGGCTTCGACGACCGGTTTCCGGGATGGTCCACCGATGGTCACAGGCGCGCAGATCGGCGACAGTGGCACGGGGCTTCATTTGTGTCTGGGCATCGTGACGGCGCTGTATCAGCGTGAAAAATCTGGCCGTGGTCAGAAGGTTTCGGCGGCGATGCAGGATGGCGTTTTGAACCTAACGCGCGTGAAACTGCGCGACCAGCAGCGTTTGGCGGCTGGTCCGTTGAACGAATACAGTCAGTTTGGTGAAGGTGTGCCTTTTGGCGAAGCGACGCCGCGGGCGGGCAACGATTCGGGTGGCGGACAGCCGGGGCGCATTTTGAAGTGTAAGGGCTGGGAGACCGATCCCGACGCGTACACCTATTTCATCACGCAGGCCGCGGTTTGGAAAAACGTCTGCGATGTGATCGGCAAGCCCGAATGGAAAGAGGCGCCGGGCTATGCGACGCCGCCCGAACGTCTGGACAAGCTGAACGAAATCTTTGAGGCGGCAGAAGAGTGGACCAAGACCAAAACGAAGTTCGAGGTCATGGACATCTGCAACCCGTTGAACATTCCGGTTGGCCCAATCCTGTCGACCAAGGAATTGATGGAAGACGAAGGCCTGCGCGCCACCGGCACCATCGTCGATGTCGAACACCCTGTGCGCGGCACATATGTCACCGTCGGTTGCCCGATCAAACTGTCGGACAGCCCGGTTGATGTGGAACGCTCGCCTTTGTTGGGCGAACACACAATCGAGGTTCTGCGCGATGTGCTGGGCTATGACGGCGACGCTTTGGCCGAGGTGATTGCCTCGGGTGCCGTTGGCGAGCCGAACAAGGCGGCGGCGGAATGAGTGACGAGGTTGTGCGGGTAAGGTACAAATTAAGATCGGGGATTTTCCTTTTGTCGGTCGTCGGGTTTTTCGGCGTTTGCGCTATTGTATTGGCAAGTGCAGCGCAAAAAAGCCGTGAACGAGACTCTACGCATCTGTGGATTCTGTCTGCGACTACAGCCGGGATCGCCGGCATTGGCGGTTTTGCTATGCTTAAAGAGCCTGGGGAAATCGTAATAGGTGACGGCGCGTTGGTTGCGCCTAAAAGCGCTATCAGATCAAAACGCGTTACCATCAGACTTTCTGACATTGTGGGGATAAGCATTGGTGACCTGGCAATGCAGCGGTTCCTTCAAGTGAATTATCCTGATGGAGAGCTTGTGATTGTGGAATCGGCCTTGCCAAATGGCATGGACGTAGAGGATGTGATTTTGGAAATTCAGAACGCGCAACGAAACGGTAAGGACATCATTTCATGAAATTGATCGTGATGGGACAACAGGCGTTCGGCAAGGACGTTTTGGCCAAGCTTCTAGAGGCAGGCACCGATGAGGTGGTCGCCGTGTATTGCGAGCCGGACCGTGATGGAAAACCCGTCGATCCGATCAAGGAGTTTGCCGCCGAGCAGGGCATTCCTGTGCACCAACCCGCCAACTTTGAAGATGCCGATACGCTGGCGACATTGGCCGGGCACGAAGCTGATCTAATGGTCATGGCGTTTGTGAACATCTTTGTACCGGAAGCGGCGCGTGACACGCCGAAGATGGGATCGATCTGTTTCCACCCGTCGCTTTTGCCAAAGTACCGGGGGCCAAGTGCGGTCAATTGGCCGATTATTATGGGCGATACCAAGTCGGGCTTTTCGTGGTTCTATCCAAGCGATGGCTTGGACGAGGGCGACAGCCTGCTTCAGTGGGAATGCGATCTGAGCGCCGATGACACGGTGATCGATCTTTATTTCAAGAAGATTTACCCGCCTGCGGTCGAAAGCGTTTTGCAGGTTTGCGACCTGTTCCGTTCAGGCAATCCACCACGGATTACGCCGAATGAGGCTGAGGCTACTTATGAACGGCGCTGCACGGCGCGTCATACCGAGATCAACTGGCACCGGCCTGTGGCTCAGGTTTACAATCTGATCCGGGGCGCAAATCCGGCTCCGGGGGCTTGGACGACGCACGGTGGCGAAAAGCTGGGTGTGTTCGACAGTGCGCGGGTTCCGGGCGACGGAATTTCCGGGCGCGTGCGGGCCATTTCAGAAGCTGGCATCGAGGTGCAATGTGTTGGCGGACGGGTTCTGATCAAGCGGGTTCGTGGAGCAGACGGCAAAGTTACGGCGTCGGAATGGGCGACAACGACAGGCCTAAGCGTCGGCGACGAGTTCGGCACATGACTAATCACAAGCTGCATACAATTGTTGTGCCGGTGCGGGGCGACGGGAAAGGCGACAACGTTCTGGCCCATGCGTCGGTTTTGGCGCGCAAGCATACATCACGGGTTCGGGTGGTGCATTGTCATCCAAAGGCCGACGATCTGATGCCGTTCGGCGTTGTGATCCCGCAAGTGCTTCGCGCACAGATCGAAGAAGCAACGCAACGCAATGTTGATGTGACCCGCGAACAGTTGACCCAGGAATTTATAACGCTTGCCACGAACTTTGGGCTGGAAGCACGGGACCATGTGTCCGGACGAGCGACAGCGCGCTTCATTGATTATGAGGGCAAACAGGTCGACGCAGTGCGCCACTATGGTCGGCTTGCGGATCTTATTTGCGTGTCGCAACCGGACCCGAAGCTGAATTTGGGCAATAATACCTTGAAAGCGGCCTTGTTTTCTTCAGGACGTCCGGTGATGATGTGTCCACCGCAGGATGAGGTTTCGGATGATTTCGCGGATCACGTGGCAATCGGTTGGAACGGTTCAATAGAAGCTTCGCGGGCGCTTTCGATGGCGATGCCGCTGATCGCAGCAGCGAAGACGGTGACGATTTTATCCTCGGGATCGGCGGGACACGATGCCACTGCCGATGACGTTGTACGGTATCTTGAATTGAAATCCGTTAACGCAAGCATTCGTATTTTTGCGGCCAAAAGCGCCAATGTTGGTGAACAGCTTTTGGATGAAACCAAAACCGCAGGTGCGGGAGTTCTGATTATGGGGGCCTATCACGATAGTTACGAGCGTGAATCCTTGTTTGGTGGGACATCTCAAGTAGTTGTACAGAAATCAAACTTTCCTATAGTAATGGTGCATTAGTGATTTCCAATAAAAAAAATGATGTGGCAGGATAGTCTTTAGGGCAAAAAATATGTCTAGCTAAAATCAAGTGTCTTAATCGCTTGGTAAATACAAAAGGGAGTTAAAACATGAAGTTCATCAAAACACTTACAGTCAGCGCGCTTGCTCTGTCGGTATCCGCTCCGGCAGCATTTGCCGAATGGGAGCCGCGTAAGCCAGTTGAGTTTATCATTATGGCCGGAACAGGCGGCGGCGCAGATCAGATCGCACGTCTGTTGCAGGGTTTGATTGAGAAAAAAGACCTTAGCTCGCGTCCCTTTATTCCGATCAACAAGCCAGGTGGTTCGGGCGCAGAAGCGATGCGGTATTTGCAAGACAAAGCCGGTGACAACCACACCATCATGATGACACTGAACAGCTTTTACACCACGCCAATCATCCAGCCTGATCTTGGCGTTGACGTAACACAGTTCACGCCAATCGGTTTGATGGCGATGGATACGTTCCTGTTGTGGGTCAACAGCGACCGCGACGACATCACCGATCTTGATAGCTATGTCGCCGCTGTTAAAGGTGCCGGTCTTGACTGGAAAGTTGGTGGAACAGGGTCGGGTCAGGAAGATTCAGTTCTGACCGCGATGATGGAAGCCGCGTTTGACTACAAGGTTACTTACATTCCATTCCCCGGTGGCGGAACGGTTGCAAAGAACCTGATCGGTAACCAGATCGACAGCACTGTGAACAACCCAGCCGAGCAGATGGAATTCTATCGTGCTGGTAACTCGAAGCCTTTGGTTCAGTTCACTACTGAGCGCATGCCGGCTTTCCCCGACGTGCCAACGGCCAAAGAACTGGGCGTGGACATCGAGTACTTCATGCAGCGTTCGGTCAATGGACCTCCAGGCATGGATCCAGAAGCGGTTGAATTCTACGTCAACCTCTTTGGCGAGCTTTTCGCCAGCCAAGAGTGGCAGGACTTCTGCACTTCGGATGGTCTGACTTGCGAAAACTTCATGACCGGTAGCGATCTGGGTGAGTTCCACAAAAGCAACGTTGTGGCACACACAGCATTGATCGAACAGGTTGGTGCCAGCGCGATCACTGGCGAGTAAAAAAACAAGGGCGGAGCCTTTCGGCTCTGCCCGCTAAACCTTCAGAATTTTTGTCGGATGACTGCGCAAAGAAATTGCGCGAGCGGGAGGGGTGTGTCCCATGACTGTGCGGACTGCAGAACTATTGATGGGGATCGTGACGCTTTTGGTGTCGCTTGGATTGATGTGGAACGTCTGGGCGGACGGGCTGCGGATTGACTGGGTTGATGGCCGGGGACCGGGCGCGGGCGTTTGGCCGTTCTGGCTGTCGCTTGGTATGGCCTTGGCATCGCTTGCGACCTTGTATCGCTGGTACACTGGTGCCACGCCGGAAAGCCGGTCGGACGCGGCCTATATCGACAGCGACACGCTTTTCCTTGTCGGGATCGCCGCGTTTATGATCTTTGCGCTACTGGTGATGATGACCTACATCGGCACCTATCTGGCTTTGATGGTTTTCATGTTTTTCTTTGTTCGCTTGCTGGGCAAACATTCGTGGGGCATGACGGCTGGCTTTGTGATCGGTACGCCGATTTTTATCTATCTCCTATTCGAAGTCGCTTTGACGAAATACCTACCCAAGGGGCTGCCGATCTTTGAAGAAGGCTTCCTTTGGATCGATAACTTCCGCTACGAATGGTTTTAATGAAAGGCCCCACGACATGGAATCTGTCCTGACTTCTTTAGGTGGTGGCCTTTTGCAGGCCTTCGAACCGCTCAACTTCTTTATGATTGTCTGTGGCTGTCTGGCGGGGCTGTTCGTTGGCTGTATGCCGGGGCTTGGGTCGGTCAACGGTGTGGCGATCCTGCTGCCGATTACCTTTCTGGTGCCGCCAACGGCTGCGATCATCTTTCTTGCGGCCCTTTACTATGGGGCGATGTATGGCGGTGCGATCAGTTCGATCACGCTTGGCATACCGGGGGGCCTCGACGGCGGTGGCCACTGTTTTCGATGGCCGACCGATGGCGCAACAGGGCAAAGCCGATAAGGCGTTGATGGCGGCCGCGATTGCGTCCTTTATCGGCGGCACGGTTTCAATCATCCTGTTCACCATGTTCGCGCCACCTCTGGCGGTCTTCGCATTGAAGTTCGGACCACAAGAAGAGTTCGCACTGATGCTTTTGGCCTTCGCGACCTTTATCGGTCTGGGCGGAGACGACATCCCCAAAACGATCTTCTCGATCCTTTTGGGTCTTGTTCTGGCGGCTGTCGGGTTCGACATCATTTCGGGCCAGCCGCGGATGATCTTCTTTGACATGGTCGAATTTCAACGCGGCATTGGCTTTCTTGTGCTGGCGATTGGCATCTATGGCATCGGCGAGATGCTTTGGACGCTGGAAAGCACCAAGGGCCAGATCAAGATGCACAACGTCAAGATCACTTGGGCGCGGATGAAAGAGAACTTTGGCGAGATCGGTCAGTACATCAACTCAACTTGGGTTGGCTCTTTCATTGGCTTCTTTGTCGGCACCCTACCAGCGGCTGGAGCGACGCCTGCGGCGTTGATGTCCTATGGTTTGTCCAAGACGTTCTCGAAGGATCCTGACAGCTATGGCAAAGGCAATATTTCGGGCGTGGCAGCACCTGAGGCGGCGAACAATGCCGCGTCCACAGGATCGATGTTGCCGATGCTAACGCTGGGTATCCCGGGCTCGCCCACCACGGCGATCCTGTTGGGTGGCATGATTATCTGGGGACTGCGTCCGGGTCCGTTGTTGTTCCAAGAAAGCCCGGACTTTGTCTGGGGGTTGATTGGATCGATGTATGTGGCCAATGTGGTGACGGTTCTTTTGAACCTTGCGTTGATCCCGGTCTTTATCCGAGTTCTGGCGATGCCGTTCACCTTGCTGACACCGATCATCTTCGTGCTTTGTGTCCTTGGGGTCTTTGCGACAACCGACCGGATGTTCGACACATGGATCATGCTGTTTATCGGTGTGGTTGGGTATCTGATGCGCAAGCTGAATTACCCAGTGGCTCCTGCGGTTCTGGCGATTGTGTTGGGGCCGTTGGCTGAACGATCCATGCGGCAGTCCTTGATTTCAAGTCAGGGAGACATCACCACGTTTGTGACACGTCCTATCTCGCTGACATGTGTCTTGCTTGCGCTTTTGCTGGTCTCGTATCCGTTGATCCAGAGGTACACGCGAAAACGGAAAGCTGCAGCAGCGACGGAATAGATCGGGGTTCTGGCGCGAGACATCTGCCATGACATGCGACTAATGACATCGGGCCGGACGCTTTAAAGTGTCTGGCCCGAAACGTTCTAAGGCTTAGGGGCTAAGCGCCCTTTGCGACCACCACGGCGACCCGGCAGCAGGGATTTTCTGTCGGGCAGATCCTCCATCACCGCGCGGCGGGCCTCGGGAGAGAGGCGGCTCCAGATCGCGATTTCGTCGGTGGTGCGATGACACCCAAGGCAGATTTTGGCTTGCGGGTGGATCATGCAGATGTTGACACAGGGGCTTTCGATCTCGTTGCGTTTCCAGACCGGTGGTTCGGGGGCTTTGGTCATGTGGCCTCCAGATGGCGCAATCGGTCAAGCGCGCCTTGCAGAATATACCCGGCGGCGACGTGGTCGATGACCTCGGCGCGGCGTTTGCGCGAGGTGTCGGCCTCTAACAAGGCGCGTTCGGCGGCAACCGTTGATAGGCGTTCGTCCCAAAAGCCGATGGGAAGATCGGTGCGCCCGGATAGGTTCCGTGCAAAAGCGCGTGTCGCCTGACAGCGCGGCCCTTCCGAACCGTCCATGTTCAACGGCAGTCCCAGTACGATACCTTTGATGTCGCGTTTCGTGCAGATCGCAAGAAGTGCGTCGGCGTCCTTGCCGAATTTCGTGCGCTTGATCGTCTCGATGGGGCTTGCGACATGGCGTAAGCCGTCCGACACCGCGACCCCGATGGTCACCGTGCCTAAATCCAGCCCAGCCAACGCGCCTGCACGGGGCAGGGCGGCGGCAAAGGTTTTGATGTCATCGGCGACCATGGGTACCGCTTTCGATCATTCCAGCCCAGCACTGATGCCCGCGCGGAAAATCACGCGCATGGCATCTTCGCTTTCGCCGTAAACCAGCTTGGCCTCGTTATAGACCACACGAGCGCGGTCTTCGTCGCCCAAAACCATGAGCGCGCGCACCAGCTGCATCCATTCCTCGGGCGATCCACCGTCTTCGGCCAAACGGGCGGACAGACCTTCGACCATGCCTTGGATCATTTCCTGACGTTCTTCGGGGCTCATATCGTCTGCGGCGGCCATTGCTTGGGGCGTGGGGCCGCTGAACTGTTCGGGTTGATAAGAGACACCTGCGGCAGCGGCGATACCTGGCATTTCAGACAGGATGATCGGCACCCATGGCGCATCCCGGTTGCTTTCTGCCAAAAGGTTTTGCCAAACCGGAAAGGTCCGATCTGGGCGACCGCTTTGGGCATGAAAAAGGCCTAGGAAATACCGGCCAAAGCCGTTCTTAGGATCGACGCTTAGAAGGCGGCGTAGGTAAATCTCGGCTTCGGGCGAGATATAACCACCGGCGGCGAAGGTCATGACTTCAACGGTTTGTGCCAGATCCGCCGGAGTTGCGGCGTCGCCCTTGACGGTCACCAGGTGTTCTTGGGCTTCGCGCGAGGCCGCGTAATTGCCAAGGCGTGCCTCATTGCGGGCCAAAAGCATCAGGCCCGAGATATCATCGGGACGATCCGCCAGAACCGCGCGTAATTCGGTCATCAGATTGAGGAACGCGGCGTCGGGTGGCGCGATGGCAGGCAAAAGACCGGCGGCACCGGCTTCGGCTTCTAGCTGACTGGGCCGGTCGGCGGCGGCCTGTTCGATTTCAGCCAAGCGGGTCGCCATCGGCAAATCCCGGTATCCGGGCGCACCATAGCTGGAATAAAGCCCAAGGCCGCCAATCAGAACGACCGGGATCAGGACCAAAGCGAAGGTTTTACCGCCCTGTTGTGTGTCGCCCGTCGCGGCGCCCCGTTTGTCAGCCTCAAGCAAGCGGCGCGAGACTTCGAGGCGCACGGTCTCGGCTTCGGCCTCGCTTAGCACGCCGCGCGCACGATCGCGTTCAACTTCTTCCAGCTGATCGCGGTAAACCGATAGATCAGACATCGACGCGCTGACTTCGCTGTCTTTGCCTTTCAGCAACGCCTGCAAAAGGAGCGCCGCAACGCCTCCTAAAACCAAAATTGCTACAATCCAGAATGTCATGTCCTTCACTTAATGCGACTTGACCGGAAGGGAAAGGACCTCACGAAAGTGCTATGTCGCGAAAGTTGTCTGTGGTGCCGCTTGTCGGCAGGTCGAAAGTGCGAAAGTCTACGACAGAGAGACAGGGGCAGGCGTCCCGTCATGAGATGATGTGGGGACCTATGGGCCGATATTCAGTTTTTGCCGTTGCCCGCGAGGCGTTTCGCGACCATTCGGGCTGGACCCGTGCTTGGGGCAACCCTGCGCCGAAAAAGCGCTACGATGCGATCATCATCGGGGCGGGCGGACACGGGCTGGCCACTGCCTATTATCTAGGCAAGAACCACGGGCTGCGGAACGTGGCGATCTTGGAAAAAGGCTGGTTGGGCGGCGGCAATACAGGCCGGAACACGACGATCATTCGGTCGAACTATTTGCAGGACCCTTCGGCGGCGATTTATGAAAAGTCGCGGGGGCTTTACGAGGACCTGAGCCAAGAACTGAATTACAACGTCATGTTCTCGCCGCGCGGTGTGATGATGCTGGCCCAGACCGAGCATGAAATACGCGGCTATAAGCGAACCGCCTATGCCAATGCCTTGCAAGGTGTGACGACGGAATTTATCAGCCCCGAACGCGTGAAAGAGCTTTGTCCGATCATGGAAATCCGAGGACCGCGCTATCCGGTTCTGGGTGCGCTGTGGCAACCGCGTGGCGGAACTGCACGCCATGATGCGGTGGCTTGGGGCTATGCGCGGAAGTGTTCAGAAATGGGCATGGACGTTATCCAGCAGTGTGCCGTCACGGGCATTCGCTCGGAAGGCGGCAAGGTGGTGGGTGTTTCGACCAGTAAGGGCGACATTGATTGTGACAAGCTTGGTGTCGTGGTGGCGGGGCATTCGGGCCATGTGGCTGATATGGCGGGGTTCCGACTGCCGGTGGAAAGCGTGGCGTTGCAGGCGCTGGTGTCCGAGCCGATTAAGCCGTGCATGGACGTCGTTGTGATGGCCAACACCGTGCACGGATATATGAGCCAATCTGACAAGGGCGAAATGGTGATCGGTGGCGGTGCGGATGGGTTCAACAACTATACCCAGCGGGGCAGCTTTCATCATATCGAGGAAACCGTACGCGCCTTGGTCGAAACCTTCCCGATGATTTCACGACTGAAGATGCTGCGCCAATGGGGCGGGATCGTGGACATGACGGGGGACCGCTCGCCGATCCTGTCAAAAACACCGGTGGAAGGTGTCTTTATCAACTGCGGCTGGGGGACGGGCGGGTTTAAAGCCATTCCCGGATCAGGATGGGGGTTTGCGGAACTGATGGTGAAGGGCGCATCGCCGCTGACGGCTGAGTTCGGGTTGGAACGGTTTAAGGAAGGCCGGTTTGTGGATGAAAGCGTGGCGGCGGGGGTGGCTCATTGATGCCAACTTTCTTCGGCTTCTGCAAACCCAAAGAGTTCTTCCTGGATTTCACCGACTTGTTGTTTTGTCGACATCTGCTCTGCATGGCAGGTACGAAACTGTTCGCGAGAACTGTAGTAGTACCGTTCAAGCTCAGCTTTGAGATCCTCAATTTGCGAGAGCATTTCTGCTGCGAAGATCATGCGTTTTTCTGCAACAAGAGTTTTTGCTTCCTCTTTCGAATGCTTCGCTGCCAAGCGATGACATTCGTGAGCGAGGTGATTTTGATAATTGTTCATATCGTGTTCCCGATTCGTTTTCTTTGCTTGATTGCCAGCATTATGCGGGAACACTGCCGCGAAGGTAAATCAGGATAAAGTATGTATAAATTCAGTAAAAGACTATTGGCACTAAATGTTGGGGTTCGATTGGATGTAAGCGCTATATATAGTGTTTTTGTTGACAGTTTAATTTGTGCACCGTTTGCCGATTATCTTGTTGAAACTAGCCAAATCTTGGTTTCTGCCGTTCCGCGCAGCGGGACGGCTTGCGCCCGAACCGCCCCCCCGGGGCGGGCGCAAACGCCCCCCCCGCGGTTCGTGCGCCAGCCTCTGGCGGACAGAATCTTACCCAAAAAGAAGCTCGTTGACGAAAACACCGACCGAACCCGCAATAACGTTTCACACACACATGCGACGCTCACTCATAACCCACATATCACCTTGTCGGGTCCGGTCGATAGTTTCTATGTGGGAACCAATCGCGCTTTATTAAGTAGTGTTTTGGAAACAATCTGTTCCGCCCCATCTGGGCAGTTTCCCATTGACGGCTCGGCAAGAACAAGCGCACGCGAACCGGCCAAATCTGCGAGTATTGGCCGAATTGAAGGGCAATCAAAGACAATACATGAACTTGAGCCGAACCCGTGGTCTTCTTTTTCCCATAGAGAGGAGGACGGACAATGTCAGACTACTACTCTTACAACGATCCAAAACGTGCCGAACAGCAGCGTGGTACGGTGGATTACAACCAAAGCTCGGGCGGCGGTTGGATTTGGCCAGTTGTTCTTATCGTTGCACTGGTCGGGATTGTTGCAATCGGCGCAACTGGCCGCGTTGCCCCAAGCACCGAGACAGCCCCCCCTGTCATCCCTGCGCCGGCAACTGCGACACCTTCGCAGACGATCGACAACTAAGCGATCCCTGACCCCGTCGAGCGGCGGCGGCCTTCGGGCTGCCGCCTTTCTATTGGGTTTTGCCGCGACACCGGCTTTAGCGCAGGTGGTGCCCTATTCCGAAATTGCTGGCTATAGTATTGCGCAGGTCGAAAACTCGGGCGTTTGTTTTGCCGCCGCAAAGCTGACGTCGGACAACGGTGACGACATGCTTTACACCTATTATCAGGCTCAAGCCGGACAACGTTGGCACGTTGCAGGCTATGTGGAAGCCGGTGTCTTGCAGGCCTCAAACGTGGGCGTAGATGTCAGCATTGACGGTACTCAGACATTGATGCGCGAGACTGAAACGCGGGACGGGGATTTCATGCTGCCATTCGAGGCTTTGGCCGAAATCCGAGATCACGAGAAATTGGTGAAAACCGGCGAAACGATGGTCATTGGCATTGGCGGATCGGATCGTTTGCGGGTTCCGCTTGGTGACTACCGTGCCGCCTTGGGGGGCGTGCTGGCCTGCCTGATACAAATTCAAGGGGCCGAATAAACGTGCTGATCCTGACGTGTCCATATTGCGGCGTTGCCTGTGATGAAACCGAATTGCATCCCGGCGGCGAGGCGCATCTGAAACGCTTTGGCCCCGACGCTAGCGATGAAGATTTCGAAGGCTATCTGTTCCAACGCAAGAACCCGCGCGGTGTGCATTTTGAACGCTGGCGTCATGCTTACGGTTGCGGCAAGTGGTTTCATGCCGCGCGTCACACCGTAACCTTGGAGGTTTTCGGCACGTATCCGGCACAGGTTTTTGAACCACCCGAGAAGATTAGGGCCGCGATCTTAGCGAAGCTGCCGGATTGGGAGACGGGCGCATGAGCCATCGGTTGCAGGCAGGCGGGCGGCTGATTGATCGCTCAAAGCCGGTGCGTTTTGCATTCAATGGCAAGACCTTTCAAGGCTTTCAGGGTGACACTTTGGCCTCAGCGCTTTTGGGCGTGGATCAAATGTTGATGGGGCGGTCGTTCAAATATCATCGTCCGCGCGGCGTGGTTGCCAGCGGGGCGGAAGAGCCGAACGCGCTGATGGGATTGGGCCGAGATCATTCCTATGAGCCGAACGCGCGCGCCACGACGACCGAGCTATTCGATGGGTTGGAGGCTGAAACGCAAAACCACTGGCCTAGTCTTGAGTTTGATATAGGAGCGATCAACGCCAAGCTGTCGCGGTTCCTGCCTGCCGGATTTTACTACAAGATGTTCCTGTGGCCTCGGTCGTTTTGGAAGCACGTCTATGAACCTTTCATCCGCGAAAGTGCTGGGCTGGGGCGGCCTCCTAAACGGCGGGACAGGGATACTTACGAACATTTTAATGTCACGACGGACGTGTTGGTTGTTGGTGGCGGGATCGCTGGGTTGACCGCTGCTATGACGGCAGGCGAGGCCGGGGCCGAGGTTCTTTTGGTCGAACAAAACGCCCATTGGGGTGGGCGCGCGCCGGTGGACGGGGCCGAGATTGACGGGATGCCAGCCGAAGACTGGATTGCGCAGATCGTGGCGGCGTTGCAGGCGATGCCGAATGTGCGGATGCGCAACAGATGCATGGGCGCGGGTGTTTATGATCACGGTTACACGTTGTTGTCCGAACGTTTGAGCGATCACGCACCGGATGCGCCGGGGCCGCGTCAACGGCTTTGGAAAGTGCGTGCGGGTCAGATCGTGACGGCGACAGGCGCGATTGAACGCCCCTTAAGTTTCGCAGGCAACGATCTGCCGGGTGTCATGTTGGCATCAGCAGTGCGGGATTATGTGGTGAACTTTGGTGTCGCTCCGGGCGCGAAAACCGTGGTGGTGACGAACAACGATGATGCCTATCGCACGGCGTTGACGTTGAAGGCCGCAGGGCTTGAAGTGCCTGCCGTGTTGGATGCCCGCGAACAAGCGACGGGGCCTTTGGCCGAGGCGGCGCGTGCTGCGGGTATCCGTGTGATCACCGGGCGCGGCGTGGCCGGGGTGACGGGGAAGGGTCGAGTTCAAGTGGTTGAGGCTTGCAGACAGCAAAGCGATGGCGGGGCTGTGGAGGCGATCGAAGCCGATTGTCTGGCCATGTCGGGTGGTTGGTCGCCTGTTGTGCATTTGTGGAGCCATGCCGGTGGGAAACTGACTTGGGACGAGGCCGATGCGCATTTTCGACCGGACCCAGACCGCGCACCTAAAGGGGCTTCGGGAGATAATTTCGTGCGCTCTGCGGGCACGGCAAGTGGTTTTCTGACAACCAACGATACGTTGTTCAATGCAAATTCAGCAGGGCGGGCCGCCGCGATGTCGTTGGGGCACAAAGCGCGTAATCTAGCGCCCGAGGCTGCGGGAGAAAAGCGGCAACCCACTGCTCAAATTTGGTTGATGCCGGAACATGCGCCCTATGCGAAACGCGCGATATCATGGCTGGATTTTCAGAACGACGTGAAGGTGTCGGATGTCGAATTGGCGGCGCGCGAGGGGTACGAAAGCGTCGAGCATACGAAACGATATACGACATTGGGGATGGCGACGGATCAGGGTAAGTTAAGCAATATCAATGGGCTGGCTGTGTTGTCGAAAGAGCTGAGCGTGCCGATCCCCGAAGTAGGGACGACCACGTTCCGCCCGCCTTATACGCCTGTGCGAATGGGCGCGATTGCGGGCGAGGCGAAGGGCGTTTTGTTCCAGCCTATCCGCAAGACACCGATGCACGACTGGCACGAGGCCAATGGTGCACAGTTTGAGCCGGTCGGGGGCTGGCGACGGCCCTATGCGTTTCCAAAGCCGGGTGAAAGCGTCGAAGATGCCGTCGCCCGCGAGGTGAATGCGACCCGGGGCAACGTCGGGTTGCTGGATGCTTCGACGCTGGGCAAGCTGATCGTGAAGGGCCCGGATGCCGGTCGGTTCCTTGACATGCTTTACACCAATATGATGTCGACGTTGAAACCCGGAAAATGCCGCTATGGTTTGATGTGTTCGGAAAACGGATTTCTGATCGACGACGGTGTGGTGGCGCGGCTGGATGACGACACATGGCTTTGTCACACGACCAGCGGCGGGGCTGATAGCATCCATGCTGCGATGGAAGAATGGTTGCAGACCGAATGGTGGGATTGGAAAGTTTACGTCGCCAATGTCACAGAACAGTTTGCACAGATCGGTGTGGTTGGTCCGAAAGCGCGCGAAGTTCTGGACGCTGTTGGGGCTAGCTTTGATCTGTCGAAAGACGGATTGCCGTTCATGGGCTGGTCGGACGGCACATTAGGTGGTTTGCCGGTGCGCGCGTTCCGCATTTCGTTCTCGGGCGAGTTGTCTTATGAAATCGCGGTGCCTGCGTCCCATGGACAAGCGCTTTGGGATAAGCTGTTAGAGGCGGGCGAAGCGCACGGCATCACACCTTATGGCACCGAAGCTTTGCACATCATGCGAGCCGAGAAGGGCTTTATCATGATCGGCGATGAAACCGACGGCACGGTGATCCCGCAGGATTTGGGGTTGGATTGGGCAATCTCGAAGAAGAAAGACGATTACTTGGGCAAGCGCGCGCAGATGCGAACCCATATGACCGATCCTTTGCGCTGGAAGCTGGTGGGCTTAGAAACGCTGGATGGTTCGGTTTTGCCTGATGGATCTTATGCCGTTGCTGATGGCGACACGCCAAACGGTCAGCGCAAAACCCAAGGACGGGTGACCTCAAGTTATCATTCACCGACGCTTGGACGTGGCATTGCCATGGGGTTGGTCGAACGTGGTCCGGACCGGATAGGCGAGGTGCTGAACTTCCCCGCACTGGACGGAAGCCCGGTGGAAGCCCGTATTGTGACGCCAGTGTTCATTGACCCCGATGGGGAGAAACAAAATGTCTGATCCTTTGATCCGCATCGAAGACGCAAGCCCCATGGGCATGGTCACGCTGCGCGCAGAACTGAACGATGGGAAGGCTGCGTCGGCACTTGCGTTTTCAGGGCTGGAAATCCCGGCACCGCATCAGGTGACCGGGACACCTGAGAAGGGTGTATTGTGGATGTCGCCGGACGAGTTGATGATCATGACCTTACCGGATGCGTCTGACGCGATGGTTGCAACCCTGAACGAAGCCTTTGAGGGCACGCATTCCTTAGCGGTGAACGTGTCCGATGCGCGCTCGGCCTTTCGTTTGAAGGGTCGCGATGCTTTGGTGCGTGAAGTTTTGGCCAAGCTGACCCCCGCCGATATGCGGCCTGCGTCTTTGCCTGTGGGGCGGCTTAGGCGTACCCGATTGGCGCAGGTTCCGGCGGCGTTTTGGTTTACCGGCGACGGAGAGGCGATGTTGATTTGTTTCCGCTCGGTCGGGGGGTATGTGTTCGATCTGTTGTCGAAAGTCGCCGAAGAGGGCACCGAGGTCGGGTATTTCTAAGTGCCCGTCTAAACCAACCCGGCCAACTTAGCGAAAGGATCGCGACTGGCGTCTTTGTGCCATTCGTATTCGCATCCCAAAGCCAGCTTGTCTGCCAGTTCCATGCCGAACAGGTGCACCATTTCACACTTTTTTGAAGATAACCCACCTAACACCTTGAAAGGTAAAGTGGTTTTTATAGTTCCATACACCCCATCGGGGGTGAACGTCAGAGGCTGCGAAAACACTAATCTCAGCACCGTTTGACGCACAGCAAAGCTGCCATTTTTATATATATCCCAAGGCCTTGAGAGAAACTGAAGCGCGAGTTCAATACATTCTTCAAACCTGCCCACGTTTGGGAGCGGTTCCGCCGCCTTTTCCGCCAAAACGATTTTCTCACGTTCCAACTTTTCAATCTTAGCTTCTATGGCTCTTTGAACAGTCTGACTCTCAGTTTCCAAGATACGGTCAACAAGCTTCAGAATGTCCTTCTCAGCAGCGTCCGCTCGACGCTTCCACTCAAGTCTCTCGGTTTGCATGACCGCGAGACGCCCGTTCCATGCATCCTTGAACATGGCAATGGCGAGATCGATCAGTTGCTTGCTAGGTTGCACACCTTTCAAGACGTCCTCAAATCCTGCTTCGAATTTTGCACGAGGAACGGACTTACTCTGCTGAGAACAACCCCGAGTCACGCAACGATAGTATGCGTAGTGCTTACGGCACCCTTTGGACCAAGCCCCTGTCATACCGTTCCCACACTCACTGCATTCGACAAAGCCACGAAGGGGAAAGTCTTCATTGAAATCAGCGCGGGCCGCTGGACGCGCGCCTTCAACAAGATTTCTCTGAATTTGTTCGTATGCAGCGAAACTGATTAGAGGCTCATGATGCCCTTTGCGTAAGGATACATTCCACTTCTTCGCTTGCACATACCCGGCATAAATCGGGTTCTTTAGAATTTTGGTGATCTTCCATGCTCTGATCTTGCCGTTGGGCTGATCTTTGGGAAAGTCAGGCTTACTCTCAAGAAAGCGCTGTACTTCCGCCTGCGAGCGAAAGCGGCCAACCGCATAGCCTTCAAGCGCTTCACGCAGACAGCCAGCTATCGGCTCATTGGGTTCAAGCAACTTACCATGAATACGATCCGTTTTGAATTTATAGCCAATCGGCGCGTGGAATACCCAATAGCCCTTCTCAACACGGGCAGTCATTTTTTGAATGACTTGGCGACGGTTTTGCTGCCGCTCCAACTGACCTTGCGCAGCAAAGACCGTCTCGACAAAAATGCCCTCTGGAGAGTCTTCAAAATTGTAGTTGAGACACTCGACTAATGCGCCCCGACGGGCGAATTCTTCACGAAGCATCCAATGGAATTTCGTATCGCGGGCGAACCGTTTCAAATCATCAAAAATGATAACATAGGGTTTGCCCTCTTGGGCTTCCAGATAAGCGAGCATCGCCCGCATACCTGGCCGATTCAAAAAATCTCCGCCACCAGATGCGTCATCAGGAAAGACCATTTCGACATCGTAACCCTTGGCTTCGGCATATTGA
>JAOHEK010000026.1 GCA_028097405.1 Paracoccaceae bacterium
TTTGGACCTGTTGCAGGACACCGCCCAAAAGGCGAACGGGGTCGTGTCTCACGACTGGTGGGCGTATCAATTGATCACAGGCGCCGGTGGAACCGTTTGTTATGACCGCACGCCGACAGTTCTTTATCGTCAGCACAGCGGCAACCTTATTGGGGCCAACGATACTTTGCTTGCATCAGCCGCGCGGCTCGCACGATTGTTCAAAGGGCAGTATCAAAACTGGAACGACGCCAATACCATCGCCCTCGGCCAGGTAAGGCGCTGGCTGACGCCCGAAGCAAAGGCCAGTCTGGATCAATTTTGCCGCGCGCGCACAGGGGGAATGTGGGCGCGTCTGACGGGCCTAAATCGCGCTGGTGTGCACCGTCAAACCTTGCGCGGTACAGCGGCCCTTTGGCTGGCCGCATTTTTCAATCGCCTCTGATCCACTGTCGGGTAATGCTGTCTATTCGTATTGTGCTAAATAGATTGCCAGTCGATGTTGAATTTTCAGGCGTTGTCGATCATGGGTTCACCCGCCCGACCAAGATCGCGATAGAATCCGCCGGTGATACGTCGAAAAACGACGGGCGACCAAAGGATTTTGACAGCCACCATATCCGCCAACGACCGCGGTAGCAGCCGCGAAAATGTCATCCAAAGGATCATGGCGTTCAACACCCATCCCCGATTGTCGCGATACACCAAATCCAGTCGGGCTTTCATCGGAATACAACGCCGCCGATACACTGCATCGGTTTCCGCGCTTGTGCGACACCGCGACAAAAGCCGTTCTTCGCGGGCATGCAGGATGACCGTTGCCAAACCCGTTATACCCGGGCGTGTATCTGCAAGCACCTGTCCATAAAGCACCGGATATTGTTCGACATACTTACGCAAGGGGGGGCGTGGCCCAACAAAGCGCAATTCGCCACGAAGCACGTTAAAAATCTGTGGCAGTTCATCCAGTCGCGTACGTCTCAGAAACGCACCAACCGGGGTCACCCGCCACTTTTGATCACCGCCCAGCGCCGTTTCGTTCATGCTTTGTTCTGGCAGCTTCATTGTCCGGATTTTGAGCAGATAGAATGCCTGATCTTTACTTCGCATCCGCTCAGACGTGAAAATGAATGGACGCCCCTGCAGGGCCACCACTACGACATATAAAACCGCCAAAACAACGGCGACGGAAGGTAGAAGAACAAGCGCCAAAGCCTGATCGATCGAGTACTGTCGAAACATGGAAAACCCCAATTAAATTATTATTTTTGACTCATCGCCATGTGGGATTGTTATGACAGGCAGAGGTAATGAAAGCCTTACGCTCCGATCGGGTTTTTTATAAAGAACGCCTTAACCATAACACTCTAATTACTGGTCTATGCGTATATCCCGTATCGCACGAACACCTCGTTTAGCCCGTAATTTAATCGGTCGAATGTTGAATCATACGGTCTCTGTCACGACAACCTGCCAAGCTGAACAATCATGGAACACACCGTTCGGACGCATTGATAGCGTGACATGGTTCAACGATAAAATTGAAGTCAGCGGCGCGGTTTGCACCGGTAAGCTGGCTTTGGCTTTCGGTGGTTCGCACGATCATGAAACTTTCGATAATGCATTTTCGATCACACTTAATCGGCCAAGGGATCGTCCGACACTGATCGCAAACTTCATAACCCAAGATCGATCCGAAACGCTTGCGATTCCCCAACCAACTGCCCTGCATGAACGACTTGCACGATTGCGCGCCCTGCCGCTGGCCTTGTTTTCGATACTTCGCGAAACACCAGCCATTTGCGCATTTCTGTGGTCAGGAGATTCGACCATCGGCATTGCCGTCCGCCGGCGGCTGCAACTGATTGATAACATCGCTGGCCCATATCTCCCCGCAACACTTTTCGGTGCCTCTTCGTCGCCACGTCCAAGCGCTCCGCCGGCCATCATCCTTCCCATCTTCAATGCCTATGATGACGTGGTTGGCTTGCTGTCACGGTTTCCGCAGTCGGTCGGGATCGATCACAGATTGATCCTTGTCAACGATGGGTCAGACGACCCCCGTATCGCAAAGCTGCTAACCAACTTCGCAAACGCGAATCCAGAAACAACAATCTTGGTGTCCTTGCGTCGGAATATGGGGTTCATCGCGGCCGTGAACACAGGGCTCGATGTCGCGCGCTACGAAACCTGCGGGCATGTCATCTTGCTGAACAGCGACACCATACCGCCCGATGATTGGGCATGCCGCTTGTTGGCCCCCATTCATCACGACCGAAAAGTTGCAACCGTCACTCCGATGTCCAGCTGTGCTGAAATCCTGACAGTTCCCGGCTTTGCCCGCGCGGAATTGCCGGAATTATCTCAAGTCATAGCGACCGACAAAGTTGCCCAACGGCTGTCATCCTATGTCGCAGTCACTCATATCCCCACCGGTATCGGGTTCTGCATGGCAATGAACCGATCTTATCTGGATCGGATCGGTGGGTTCGATCACGCCTTCGGGCGCGGCTATGGCGAGGAAGTCGATTGGTGCCAAAAAGCGCAACAGATCGGCGGGAAAAGCGTTGCGACAGCCAACCTTTTCGTTGCCCATAGGGGCGGCGCGAGCTTTGGAGCTGTTGAAAAGGCCGAGAGAATTCAAGCCGCCAGCGCGGTAATCACCAATCGTTATCCCGGCTATGATCAAGCGGTACAAGATTGGTTTCATGCCGATCCTTTGGCAGCCGCGCGCTTGGCTTTAACAATTGCAGGGTTAGACGACGCGTGTCAGGCCAGAACCCCTGTGTTCTTGGGGCATACTCTTGGAGGTGGCGCCGAAATAGCGCTGCAAAAAGAAATCGATAAAGCACTCGCGACGGGCTGTCCGGGCATGGTTGTCGTTCGCGTGGGTGGCCTAAGGCTCTGGCGGGTCGAAGTCATTACGCCCGAAAGCCGCCAGATCGGCGAAGCTATCGACGAAGACCAAGTGGTCGCACTTTTGTCGCCGCTAAAACGGCGCCAGGTGATTTATTCCTGTGGCGCCGGTGGTGCTTCGCCAGCCGCAGTTCCAAAGCTGCTGCGCCGGTTGATATCGCATCACGCCTCATTCGACATGCGCATCCACGACTTTTTCTGTATTTCGCCGTCTTGGAACCTGCTCGGCTCAGATGGCACTTACGACGGTGTGCCCCACGATGACACAAGCGACCCAGCACACTCTGTTCCCGGCAATCCGCCCGTCACATTCCTGAAATGGCGTGCGTTGTGGGAACCCCTTGTTGAAAAAGCCCAAGAGATCACGGTGTTTTCGAAATCAAGTGCCACCATTCTGGCTAAGGCCTATCCAATTGCGAAACACGCCATCAAAGTTTGCCCCCACACGCTTGGCAATATTCCCGGACCGATCACCGTCGGTGGCACTAATATCGGTGTTCTGGGCAGCATCGATCATGTGAAAGGCGGCACGGTTTTGATGCGCCTTGCGTCCCACATTGCGCCTCGACGCCTAGTCATCTTGGGTGAAATGGATAGTCGGGTTTGTCTGTCTAGCCCTCATATCGTTCATGGCGGTTACCAGCCCGATCAGATCACCGCACTGGCGCGACGCTATGACATTGGCCTTTGGTTGATACCGTCCATATGCCCTGAGACGTTTTCGTTCGCGACACACGAAGCACTATCAACTGAACTTCCCGTGCTTTCATTCGACTTGGGCGCACAAGCCGAAGCGGTAAAAGCCGCACCGAACGGATATGTCGTCACGACCAAGCCCCACGACATCGCGGCTCTTCGCGACCGGATCGAAGCCGCGTTCGATGCTCAGAAACTTATCAAGTTCCGATCCGCATCGTAGTCCTCAAGCAGGGTCCAAAGCTCGGATTTCGCATTGATCATATGGCGGCGCAAATAAGAATAGTAAGCACCGCCTGTTTGATCCACAGGTCGTGCATGGGTCGCCAAGACATCATCTAGCACGGCAATTTTTCCGCCCGCATCGCTGACGATCTTCCCCCAAGCCAGATCAAGTCCAAATCCACTGACCGACTTGTCGAATGTAGGCGCTACGTTTCTCAAAGCCGATTTCGAAAACACCGGCATCATAATCTCAACCGCCGAGACGTTTCGCGGCCCCGCATGGCCCGATTGCGCAAAAAGTTCAGTCCAATTGCAAGACGAAGCGCTGGTCAACGCCATCTGCGCCAGATCCAAGTCATGGGTACGACAGGTTCGGAATAATCGATTCAAACCATCACACGTCGTTTCCACATCATCATCCAGAAAAATGACATGTTCATATTGCGACAAGATGTTTCGAAAACGGTTCCACAACAGCCACATAGCCGTAAATTTGGTACCCTTCTGGAAAAACACATAGTCGCCAAGTCCCGGTTGGTGACCGGCGGCGTCATAGTAATTGACCAAAAGATCCCATTCCCGATTTTCGTTATCGAACCAAGTGTGGCTCAAGGCTTCGCGACCAGCCTGCAAAACGACCAACGCTTTTTTCGGATGAACCGGTGGTGTCGTCTGATGCGCAACGATCTGAATGCCATCTCGGAAATTCTGCTGACAGCGTGTCAAATCCGCCCGACCACCGTACACACCAAGCGCAATTGAGCGATGTCCGGCAAGGATCAAGTCGTAAATTGCGCCCGGCGAAACCCCGGACACGTCCCGATAGCGCGGAATGTCTACAAACGGCGACGGATCACGCCCCTCAAACCGGCCTTTGTCCAGATAGTGCAAGTAGGGAGCCGCAAAGGTTGTCCAATCCGGATTTTGCCATGCATACCAATCCGTGACAAACCAAGGCGTTGGATTCAACCGGCACTCAAGACCATGTTGCAAGTAGAATGCAACGGGGTCAGCCCCAAGATCGCACGTCTGAGATAGCAAGTGGTCGACAACAACCGGAACGTCGGCATTCTTGATCGCGTCTTGCGGCAACGCGCTCATGATGCCTTGTCGCACTTTGTCGCAAGCGCATAAACACATCTGGTCAGCATGGCCATGTCTTCGGACAACTTCTTAGCTTCAGAAATTTCACATACATTGCTTGAAGTCGGTGCTTGAAACAAAGGAGCATCGCCAAAATCGGGTAGAAAGCGTTCCTTAAGTGCCTGATTTTCATCGTCGTACCGGGCAAGAATGCGACGTCGCGTTTCAAGGCTTATCAGCGACGAAGCCGAACCCTGTTTCAACGCATCTTTCCCCAGAAGCCGCACCATGACCTCGTAAAACTGGTTGTCATGCGGGCCATCAAAAACATCCCTTACGCGATGTGCCAACCGTGCCAAAGCTTCGTCAAAAGACGGGTTTGCAGCGCCGGCCAGTGGCGAAAGGCCATTCTGGTCCACACCAACGACATCACAAAAATCCGCCACCACATCCCTATTTTTCAATCGGTCGCGAACGAAGGGGCGCACGACAATATTTTCGTCCCCCATCACATCAGCCCAAGGCGTGATCATGCTGTTCCAACACCCAACACGCCCGACACGGTCGGCCAAATACGCCTCAACGGTATCGAAAACTTTTAGATGCCATTGCTGCCAACTGCTGATCAAAAAATCATCCTGCCGGCGCACGTAGAAGACAACTTTGATCGATCGGTTACCACAGGCGCGCGCAAGAACTGGAGCAAGGCTGGCGTGATTACAGATATTCTCGGCACTTAGAACGATCCTGTTCGCACCGCGTGTTTCGGCTGTCGTAAAAAGCTCTGACAGCCGCTCTGTCAAAGCCTCGGTTCCGGCAGAACCGGTTGCCACATCCTCAAACGCCCAAATCTGTTCGCCGGTTACCTCCGACGTAAAATCTAAAGCCTTTCCCGGCAGGGCAATCCCTTGGTCCCTAAGGCCTTGGGCATTCTGGCGCAAAAAGGCCTGAATGGCAGAGCTACCGCACTTCGCGCCGCCAATATGTAAGATCAGTTCGGTTTCATCCAACGGCACGTTGCAATCCTTCCTTGACCATTTCGCGGAGTTCATCTGCCTCGGTGCGGGCTGTTGCCAGTTCCTGTTTCACCAATGTCAGTTCTTGCGTCTGAGCGGCTTCGGCCGCCCCGCGCATTTCAAATCGTGCCATGTCATAGCGACGCGAGAAAAGTTCGGCCGACATCGCGCCTAAACGCTCGAAATGTTCCTGAAGCAATGTCAAAAACGAACGATCATCTTTCGCCNCACTCAACAGTTCGCGCAATTGCGGCGACGCGTCTTCGCCAACACAAACCACGCCCAGACCCTCCGAATGTCGGAACGCCAATGTTGGGTATTTCGCAGCAAGATCGTCCCAAACCCGCCAAACCCCGAAATCCCCACCATGTGCATGTATGTCATGCAACAAGATCACGCCACGATCTGACAGTTTCGGAAGCCACAACGCCAAATTTTCTGTTAAAAGCTCGTAGGTCGAAAATCCGTCAAGGTTCAACAGATCGATCGAGCCATCAGAAAATCGATGAACGGCCTGATCTGACGACATTCGAAGATAACTTGCAAAATCGGCATATTTCTGGGCGATAAAGGTAAAGTCTTCAAAGACGTTATGGAACTCGGCGGTGCGTTCAGGTTCGACGGCCCAAGGCGAAATCGCCACCGCTTCGCTTTCAAATTTGCCATCGCGGACGGCCTGCGCATAGGCAAAGAAACTTGCGCCACGCAAGGTTCCCAACTCAACATAGCGCCTTGGTTTGATCAGATCGGCAAGCGCGAACATGAAGGGAATATGTCCAGACCAGTCGGATGGAACAAGATCACCAATCGCTTTATACCCGGGCCGAAGAAGCGTGCTTAGGGCATCGGTGACACTGCCTTTTTCGGGTTGGGCCGTGACAGGCGGCAAGGCCTGATATTCCGCTTCTGCTCCGGCGCGAACAAGCGACGTCCCATCGGTCACAAGCCGTGTTGCACTGGGCAGATCATCCTTGGCTGCATCGGAAAAATCCTGAGCATAAAGCCGCATCAGCATTTCACCCAAGCTGCGTTGCGGCAGCTTGGGTAATCCATCGATCGGCGCGGATGCCAGCGCGTAAGACACTGATCGATACCCTTGCTCGGTCAGTCTTGCATGCGACAGCGGATCAAGCGACGGCTTATCTTCGCTGTAGCGATCCGCAACAGCGTTCAAATGTTCGTCCGTCAGGGCTGTATTGCTGGTCGCCTCTTTCATCTGGTGCCAATGGGTGCCCTGCGAGGCATCCCGGTTTCGTCCAATTTTCTGATAAGACAGAACACCTTGGTTCAACTTCAACAGCAATTGATCGACCGAACGCACCGGCACGTGCAAGACCGGGAAATCCGCATCAAAACTTTGGATCTCTAACCCGTTCTGCGTGTGCAGCAAGGTATGGTTGCCCTGTGCGATCACCGCCCTTTCCATCGAAATTCGCGAGGGTTGAAATGCAACTTTACGAAACGGACTGGCCACCGGTGAAACAAGGAACCGCGTGTCGTCCGATAAACCTGCCTCGCCGCGCCAATAGGTCTCGGGTATCAGATTTTGCCATTTCATCGATAAGACAGGACACGCCGCAAACCTGTGCAGCGCTGCTGCGAACTCATCGCGGTTTCGGAAGGGCAGAAATTCATCTGCGTCCAAAAGGAACACCCAATCCGCCTCTCGCACCCTTGGGCGGCTGCGAACCACATGGGTCATAGTGACCGACTGGATGTACGAAGGTTCTTTAAGATGGAGCAGTTCGACCCTTTGATTTGCCTCCGCCAACGACGTAAGAAACTCTGCGGTTCCATCATCCGATCCGTGATCTACCACAACAACATCGTCAAATAGCGCCAGAATATGCCGCGTGAACGCGCGAATAATGTCTGCTTCATTTTTAACCATAGCCACAACGGCAGTCCGGGGCGCCCCAGAATTTCGAGGCGGCGGTGGCGATCCTTGCTTAGTTGAACGCGACACAACACGTCCCTCCCGGCATCCTGACAATAGGAAATGGGCAAAGGGGTTTTCGTCCGACGCGGCCACATCACATTGGGTTCGCAAGTAATGCTCGACAGAAAACCAAGGAGCTGGGTCGCGCGCCTGTCGCCATCCCACATTCATAAAGTGTTGAAAAAGGTCGGTGTCCTTTGCCAAATCCGGATTGGACATGGCGTAGAAATTACCATCAAACGCATCGCGCAACCGCATCAATGCCGCACTGTCAGTTACGTCTTCAACAGACCCCAAAGACCGATCATCAACCTGACGAATTTCGCGCCCCTCGTCACGACCAAAACGAAGATAGTGCAACAGAGGATTCGTGCCTGCATCGCGCACATCTGGGTAGTCCGCTAGATAAGCGCTTGATGAGAAATTCGGCCCTGGATCAAAGCCCTTAGCGGCACCGGATCGCAGAAAATGCGCCAATGCCCCCTTAGACCGGCCTGCGGCAGGATAGGTTTTTAGATACCAATCTTCGTCGAAAAGACCAGAATCGCGGATGATCCGCTCCTGATCCAAAACCCGGCGTTTGCCGTCGATCAGCTTTGAAAGCATTTCTAGCCCCCGAAATCAAAATCGCTTGCGTCTAGTGTTCCAGTGAAACCTGTTAGAATAATCGTATCCGTTCCCGCAGTAATCGAGGTGGACACCGTTGTTGTGATCGAAAGATCGTTGAAGTTACTGACGCCCGAGATGCCAGAGAGATCAATCAGATCAATCCCGTCTTCCCAGTCGTTTATCCGATCGGTGTCACCGCTATCGACGAAGACAAACTGGTCAAAACCGGCACCACCAAGCATGACATCGTCGCCGTCAGAACCACCAAACAAAGTGTCGTTTCCAGCGTCACCGAACATGGTGTCGTTGCCAGTCCCACCGGTAAAATTATCGTTGCCCGCAAACGCCCACATGAAAAGGCCGTCCGAATAGCCGCTTGCATCCACAGTTTCGCCGCTGCCAGCGCCATCGACGCGTTCAATCCCAGACCAAGTGCCGTCCACGGTCAAAGACAAACCACCTTGAATGATCACCACACGGTCATAGCCAGCGCCACCATCCACAACCCGATCACCAGAATTGTTCACGTAAAAGAAGTCGTCGCCCACACCGCCGTCAAACAGATCATCGCCAGCGTCGCCCCACATGTTGTCGTTGCCAGCGCCGCCTTGCAGCGTGTCGTTGCCAAGGCTGCCAAACAACAGATCCGAGCCCGAACCGCCAATGATCAAGTCATTGCCGTGGTTGCCGTTGATCGACATATTGTCGCTTACAGGTGACGCATCAATTGTATCGTTGCCCGTGCTGGCGTTTAGGCGTTCAACACCGCTCCAGCCAGTCAGTGTCAGATTGATCGAACTGACGGTGTTATCGGTTCGTGCCCGATCCAATCCCTCGCCACCAATGGCCACATCACCATTTTCGGATATGAAAAACACATCATCACCAAGACCGCCTGACATCGTATCCGATCCCGCATCACCGACCAGAATGTCGCTACCCATGTTGCCAACAAGGCTGTCATTGCCGGCATTGCCAAAAGACAGGTCATTGCCATCCCCGCCAATCAATGTGTCCGATCCGTCATCGCCCTGAAACCGAAGCGCGGTCGTAAAACTCGATCCATCCACGCGGTCGTTGCCGTTTCCTGCGTCGATACGTTCGACACTCGACCAGCTAGAAATATCGATATCTAGGCCACCATCATCAATATCGACACGGTCAAACCCGTCGCCACCAAGAACGACATCACCAGAGTTATCGACAAGAAAGTAATCGTTACCCTGACCACCATCCATGTAATCGGCACCCGAGTTCCCAAACAGAAGATCCCGTTTTGAACCGCCGATCAATGTGTCATTGCCAGTGCCGCCCTGCAGAGTATCTTCTTGTTCACCACCCGTCAGACTATCGGCACCACCATTTCCCACAAGGTTAACTGCCGTATTGTAACCAGTGCCGTTCATCGTGTCGTTTCCGGCGTTGCCGTCTACACGTTCAATGCTGCTCCAATTGGCCAGCGTTACCTCAAGCGCAGAAGACACGTCGTAAATCACCCGGTCGGTGCCCGCGCCACCGTCGACAATATCCGCCTGATTATCGACGCGGATTTCGTCATTGCCGTCACCAGCGCTAACACTGTCTGCACCGCTTCCGCCGTTTACCGTGTCATTGCCCGCACCACTTTCAATGGTGTCATTGCCCGCGCCGCCGCTGATCAGATCTGCGCCATCATCAGAAACGATATAATTCGCTGCAGAATTTCCAATCGCCTCAAGATCGAAGTTGCCGATCAGAACAAAATTCTCGATGCCTGAAAGCGTATCAACGCCTGAACCGGGCGTTTCCGCCGTATAGTGAAAACCCGAGGATAAGTTTAAATAGATCGAAATAGACTGCGAAACTTCGTTCGAAAGGTCTTCGATCAGTGTATCGTTGCCCGAACCCCCATCAAGGGAATCGCTGCCATCGTTCGAGCCACTGGCCAGCCAAAAGCTATCGTTGCCGTCGTCACCCGAAACCGTGTCATCGCCAGCGCCGTCGAAGATAACATCATCACCAATGCCGCCCGAAACCAGATCATTGCCAACGCCAGCAAAGATCGTGTCGTTTCCAGTGCCGCCATTAATTGTGTCGTTGCTCATACCCGTACCAGCGATTAAGCGCCCGGGGTTAGTAGTCGCCGTTATTCCTTAAGGTGCCGTTACTGCCTCGTCGATCAAAGCGCGTTGTCGCCGAAGACAGTCTTTAAGCGCATATTTGGCAATCACCGTTTCGCGGGCGGCCATCCGTACGGCATCCATCTCGTTGCGATTGGCCAAGGCATCGGACGCGCGGTTGGCGATGGCATGAATGTCAAAAAAGTCGACCAGCCAACCGTTCTCGCCGTCTTTGATGATTTCCTTAACCGGGGCTGTTGTTGAGCCCAACACAAAGGCACCTGTCGCCATGGCCTCCAACATCGACCAGCTTAGCACGAAGGGATAAGTCAAATACAAATGCACCGAGGACACCTGTAGCAGCGACAAATAATCACTGTAGGGAATGCGCCCAGTAAAGCTTACGCGATCCGGCAACTCGCCCACTTCTTTCTGCATCACCTCGCGCCATGTGCCGCCGTCTTTGGGTTTGCCTCCATAGCTCACTTCGTCCCCACCCACGATAATCACCCGAGCGTTAGGCCGGTTCTTTAGGATCGCTGGCAAGGCACGCATAAAGGAATGAAATCCGCGGTATGGTTCCAGATTACGCGAAACATAGGTCAAAACCTCGTCGTCGCGCGTCAGGACCTGACCGGTTGGTAATGTGAACTGCGCATCACGGTTAGGACGAATGCGATCCACGTCGATGCCATCGTGAATGACACGAATCTTGTCGTGATAGGGCTTAGGAAACTGCGCGCGCTGCCATTCCGTTGGGCTATAGGCATAATCCGCCGCCTCGATCGCCAACAGGTGCTGGCTTGACCGGGTTCGCGTGCGCAACAAATTATCAGGCCCAATACCAAACTCGGGGTCAAACCCGACGTCAGAGCCCCGACTGTTATAATAGAATTCTGACAGTGAAATCAGCGGGCTGTCGGGCCAGACGTCTTTCAAGTACAGCGTCTCGCCCCAACCGGGATTGCCGATCATCACGTCCGGGCGAAACCCTGTCGCTTTCATTTTGAAGCAAAGCCGCGCCACAGCTTGCCCGTTCAAAACGGCGGCTTCGGTCGCAGCCAAATAAGGATGTATCTTCGCAGTGATTTTTCGGTGCGCTTCGTATTCCAGACGCTTTACACCGGGCGGTGTGATTTTGTCTTTCTGACCAATAAAGACAACCTCGTGCCCATCAGCGGCCAAGGCAGGAGCCAAATGTTTGAACTGGCCCGGACAATTCTGATGGACAAAGAGAACCTTCAATTCCGCACCCATGTCTGTGGCGATCCCGGGAGGACTCGAACCCCCAACATCCTCATTAGAAGTGAGGTGCTCTATCCAGTTGAGCTACGGGACCGCTGGCGGTGTTATTGTCCGACCCGTCCACTCTTGGCAAGAGTGTTGCGGCAAGCTATGTGTTGAACGTCGTTCAGAGAAGGTGCCGCAATGGCCAGAGATACAGAAAAGCGACGCGCCGAATTGCGCGCGAAGCTGCTTGAGATCGCAGAAATAGAAGTCCGTGAAAAGGGCGTTCAATCGCTGCGTGCGCGCGCGTTGGCAGAACAAGCCGGGTGCGCTGTCGGCGCGATTTACAATGTTTTCGACGATCTGACCGGTCTGATCCTTGCGCTAAACGGGCGCACGTTTCAACGGCTTGGGGCTTCGGTCTCGGAAGAGGTGGATCAATCGGGCGGTGCCCCCGTCGACAAGTTAATCATTATGGGTCACGCCTATTTGCGATTTGCGACCGATAACCCAAATCTATGGCGCGCCCTGTTCGACGTCGAGATGACAGCGGACGGCATTGTGCCTGTCTGGTATCTGGAAGAACTCGGACGTCTCTTTGCGATTATTGCCGCCCCCCTCGCCCAGATGCACCCAAAGGCAGAACCGGCGGAGCTTGACCTGATGACCCGCACGTTATTCTCTTCGGTCCACGGTATCGTACTGCTGGGTTTAGAGCGGCGCATCTCTGGCGTGCCAACTGAACGGATCAAGGAAATGATCACGTTCTTATTGACGCGATTTTCTGAGGGTCCTTAAAATAAGGTGTTTTACGCCCTGACGGGTACCTTTCCTCCCAAAGTCATAATTGTTCTAAGATCAGAAACTCACTAATTCTGAACAAAGTTCACATTTTTGTTGAACGCCGTTCATTAATGGTTATGTTGACTTTGTGAACAACGTTCAAGGAGTAACAAATGTTCTCGACATTGAAAACTTTGATGGATGGCGCAAATGCCCGGGCCGATGATCGGCTTAAAGATGTCTATGCCATCGAGCTGATTGAACAGCGCATCCGCGAAGCAGACACGAACCTTTCTGCCGCCAAAGTGACCCTGGCCAGCCTGATCCAGCGTAAGCGGTCGGAAGAAAAGCTTGTGGCCACATTGGACGGGCGCATCAAAGACTTGACGACGCGCGCAAGCGAAGCGCTTGCCTCCAAGCGAAACGATCTTGCTGAACAGGCAGCCCAAGCCATCGCTGATATGGAAAACGAGCGCGATCTGCGCCGGAACACAATCGACGCGCTTGAGACTCGGATTAGCCAACTTCAGCTTTCCATCGAAGCGGCTCACCGTCGGCTGGTTGATCTCAGGCAAGGCGCGATCACAGCTCGCGCGGTGCGGCGCGAACAAAAGACCCAAGCGCGCCTGAACAAAACCTTTGCTGGGACATCAGCGGCAGACGAAGCCGAAACATTGATCCGCCGCGTGGTCGATCAAAGCGATCCGTTCGAGCAATCTCAAATCCTGGGCGAGATTGAACGCGGCCTTGCCGGTAAGGACATCGCTCAAACTCTGGAGGCCGAGGGCTTCGGCTCCTCAACAAAATCCACAGCCGGCTCGGTTCTCGACCGCCTGAAATCCAACGACTGAACACCCTTAAAGGAGAAACTAAAATGGAACATCAAAACGACAACCGCCTGATCATCAATTTTAATCTGCTTGGCGTTCTGGCTGCCTATGTGTTGCTGGGCATTTCGATCTGGATTACCGACATTCCGCTTTCCGCCAAAGGCTTCTGGGGTATCGGCATTCTGATGCTTACGCTTTCTCTGGTGAACTTCGTCAAATACCGCTTTGACGATCGTCTGCGCGAGGACCGTTTGCAACGGTTGGAAGACGCGAAGAATGAAAAACTATTGGAAGAATACGTCACCGACAAAGGCTAAAAATCCAGCGGTTTCAATTCCCGCCCACAATAAAAAACGGCCCCAAATTTCGGGGCCGTTTTTCGAATTCTAATTGCCGCTTATACGGTTTGGTCATCAACCTTCGCACCCGGTGCGTTTTTCGCAACCGAGGCAATACCGTTCTCGCGGGCTTTCTCGCTTTCATAGGATTCCGAAACACCGATCACCTGACCGTTCGTTGCCCTAAGATTAAACCGATGCTTACCGGCGCGTGTTGACTTGCGTTCGAAACGCGCGTCGGCTTGGCTATTTTTACGAACGGATTCAACGCCGTTCATGCAGCTTGCCTTACGCTTGTAACCTTCACTCGCCAAAATGATTTGGCCATTTCCTGCCTTCAAACGAAACCGAGTTTCGCCTTTTTTATCTTTGAAAACTTCAAACTTGCCTGCCATGAAAGTCTCTCTTTTTTTTTGGTCTAGGCCACGTATAGACGCCGACACATTCCGAGCGACTTGTTTTTCAATAATTTCCGAGGGATGATTCGCTGGGTTACGGTTTTACCACACTTTGCAAGATCTAATTCGGTCAAAAAGGCAGAATAAGCGGCCCGAAAGTTTCTTGGGTGCGCGCCAAAGTTTCCGCCGAACGCGCCGTCACCAAACAACCTGATCCAGACATTCCGCCCATGTAAGGCGCGCCGTCCAAAAGACCGACCGCGCCCCCCGCCTCTTCTACCGCCAAGGCACCGGCGGCATGATCCCAAGGGTTCAACGTTCCACTCAGGCAGAAATCGGCGTGGCCTTGGGCCAGCAAACGGTATTCATGGCACGAACAGCGCACTGACCAAATCCGCCGGAACCCCGGGATTGCGCCCGATAGCTGCACGCGTGTTTCATAAGGGAACAGAAACAGCGGCACAAACCCCACCGCCTGATCTTGCGGTGTGTCGCCGCCGATGTTCAAGCGTACCGGCGGCACATCTGGGCGGCAGTACCAAGCCCCTCCGCCGCGACGCGCCATGACCCAGTCATCCAAAACGGGATCGTATAGCAATCCGAACACTGTTTCGCCCCGACGGGTCACCGCTAGGATCACACCGAATGT
The DNA here is from genome assembly GCA_028097405.1 of Paracoccaceae bacterium. GTDB lineage: Bacteria > Pseudomonadota > Alphaproteobacteria > Rhodobacterales > Rhodobacteraceae > CALKXV01. The sequence goes on from JAOHEK010000026.1 coordinate 14,788, forward strand.
CGCAAGACCCTTGGCAAAGTTCCACGTGCCATCGACCGGGTCTATGATCACCGCGCAATCGGCATCACGCAAGCCATCCAAGACGCTGGGATCGGCTGACACGGCTTCTTCGCCAACCACCAAGGCCTTCGGCAATAGCTTGTGCACCTCGGCGGTAATCGCGGCTTCGGCCCGCACATCCGCTTCGGTCACCAAATCGTCCGGCGCTGATTTCGATTGTATGTCGTTGGGGCCCAAAGCGCGGAACCGAGGCATGATTTCAGCACGAGCAACACGTCGAACCGTGTCGATCAGTGCCACTTCAATGTCTTGTGTCAGGATCATCCTAAACCTCGCGCGTCATAAAAGCTGAATGTGGGTCTTCGACATAACCTTCGAACGGTGGGCAAAACACAAATCCATGGCGCTGATAAAACGCCCGTGCGGCGGCAAAAGACGCCTGTGATCCCGTTTCCAACGACACACGCTTCAAACCAGCCACCCCCGCTTCCTGCAAAAGACGGCCAAGCACCGCATCTGCCAACCCCTTGCCGCGCCGTTCCTCAAGCACGTGCATTGACTTCAGCTCGCCGTGATCATCATTGGTCTGCTTCAAAGCGCCCATGGCAACCGGTGTCTCGTGATCGAAGGCGACAAAGAACTGCACGCCAGCTTCCGCCAGATCACTTGCCTTCATCGCATGCACAGATTCCACAGGCGAAGATGCCAGCATCAGGGTTAAGTGTCGTTCGATTAAAGGCGCAATCACTGGATCGGTCGGATTTACCGCCCGAATATTGGGTATTAGTGGGTCCACGCGCCACGCCGGTTGGTTGCGAAATTATCCCCATAGCCGCCCGGACGCACGTTTGGCTTGCGCGTCTTGGGTTCGATTACAACCGCGTCGATACCGTTCTCTTCGGCGTATTCCATCGCCGCGTCCTTCGTCGAAAACCGAATTTGAACCTGCGCCTGTGTATTGTCGGACGACGTCCACCCCATCAGCGGGTCAACCTCGCGACCGGTCTCGTTCACAAACTCAAGCACCCAGCTTCGGGACTTTGCAGTACCAGAAGACATGGCGGATTTGGCGGGGCGATAAATGCGTGCTGTCATAGCCCCACTCTATCGACAAAAATTAAGATCGGATCAAGAGGGGATAAATAGAGGCCGACTGGATATCGAGGAGCGAGGGGTGGATGGGTCGCAATATCCAGTCGGCACTCCGCTCTGCTGCTTAGACGTTCATTTTTGCACTATTAAAGGACGTTATCAACAATTTTTTCTCTCTTAGGTTGTATTCTGATTTAACGTTTTGTTATCCATGTTTGTGACGAAACCTGTCATGAGATTAGGACTTTCCCCGATTCTGCGCTTGAATCAGAACAAATAGGGATCAAATGTGTCCTAACCGTAAGGATTCGTTTTCCATGACCACAACTTCCGAACCGATTCTGAATACGCCCGCATCCGACGTGCACTCCCGCGAGAAACTTGAAGGCGGGCAGGAGCTTGTCTTACGGTCCGAATTCGAACCCGCGGGCGATCAACCCACAGCCATCAAAGAATTGGTGCAGGGTGTAATGGACGGTGAACAGAATCAGGTGCTTTTGGGGGCCACAGGCACCGGCAAAACCTACACAATGGCCAAGGTAATCGAGGCAACTCAACGCCCCGCCATCATCCTTGCGCCCAACAAAACCCTTGCCGCCCAGCTTTATGGCGAGTTCAAAAACTTCTTTCCCGACAATGCCGTCGAATATTTCGTCAGCTTCTACGACTATTATCAGCCCGAAGCCTATGTCGCGCGGTCCGACACCTATATCGAAAAAGAAAGCCAGATTAACGATCAGATCGACCGGATGCGCCACTCTGCCACCCGCGCGCTTTTGGAACGCGACGACGTGATCATCGTCGCCTCGGTGTCTTGCATCTATGGCATCGGCTCGGTCGAAACCTACGGCGCGATGACCCTCAATCTAGAAGTCGGTAAAGCCTACGACCAGCGCAGCATCATGGCCGATCTGATTGCCCAGCAATACAAACGCAACGATCAGGCCTTTCAACGCGGCACGTTTCGCGTGCGCGGCGACACACTGGAAGTCTGGCCCGCCCACCTTGAAGACCGCGCTTGGCGGTTGTCGTTCTTTGGCGAAGAACTGGAAAGCATCGGCGAATTCGACAGCCTTACTGGCGAAAAAACAGGCACCATGGAAAAGGTCCGCATCTACGCGAACTCGCACTACGTCACGCCCAAGCCAACGCTGAAGCAAGCGATCGGGTCGATCAAACAAGAACTGAAAACCCGTCTTGGCCAGCTTGAAGACGAAGGCAAACTGCTGGAAGCACAACGCCTAGAACAACGCACCAACTTCGATCTTGAGATGTTGGAGGCAACCGGCCACTGCAACGGCATCGAAAACTATTCGCGCTATCTGACGGGGCGCAATCCCGGCGAACCGCCCCCGACGCTGTTCGAATTTATCCCCGACAATGCCATTGTCTTTGCCGATGAAAGCCACGTCAGCGTTCCCCAAATCGGTGGCATGTACAAAGGCGACTACCGACGTAAATTCACGCTGGCCGAACACGGCTTCCGCCTGCCGTCCTGCACCGACAACCGCCCCTTGAAGTTCGAAGAATGGGACGCCATGCGCCCGCAATCCGTCTTCGTCTCGGCCACCCCCCAAAACTGGGAGCTGGAACAATCTGGCGGCGTCTTCACCGAACAGGTTATCCGCCCCACCGGCCTTCTTGACCCGCCGGTCGAAATCCGCCCCGTCGAAATGCAGGTCGACGATCTGCTGGACGAGGTGCGCAAGGTGACAGCGGACGGCATGCGCACGCTATGCACCACGCTCACCAAACGCATGGCCGAAGACCTGACCGAATACATGCACGAACAGGGCATCAAGGTGCGCTACATGCACTCCGACATCGACACGCTGGAACGGATCGAGATCCTCCGCGACCTGCGCCTTGGTGCCTTCGACGTGTTGATCGGCATCAACCTTCTGCGCGAAGGTCTCGACATCCCCGAATGCGGGCTGGTGGCGATCCTAGACGCCGACAAGGAAGGCTTCCTTCGAAGCGAAACCTCTCTTGTCCAAACCATCGGGCGCGCCGCGCGAAACGCCGAAGGCCGCGTCATCATGTACGCCGACAAGATTACAGGTTCGATGGAACGCGCCCTTGGCGAAACCAACCGCCGCCGCGAAAAGCAAGAGGCGTACAACATCGAACACGGCATCACGCCCCTCACGATCAAGAAAAACGTCGAGGATGTGCTGTCGGGCCTCTACCAAGGCGACACCGACATGGCCCGCGTCACGGCACAAGTCGACAAACCCATGGTCGGCGAGAATTTAGCCACCCACTTGGACGCTTTGCGTATCCAGATGCGAAAAGCCGCCGAGAACTTGGAGTTCGAGGAGGCCGCGCGTTTGCGGGACGAAGTGAAACGGCTTGAGACCGTCGAGCTGACCGTGGCCGATGATCCTCTGGCGCGTCAGTCAGCGGTTGAGCAGGCGGTTGAGAGTGCGCAAAAGGCCCGAGGTCGGAGTACGGCTGGGAAAGCCGGGCAGAGGGGTGGGAATGTACAGAGGCGGAAGCGGTGAGAACTTTTCCGATAAATGATTTCCAACTCCCAAGTAATTCTGAAGAAGTAGTCAAAAAAACTTGGCAAGCGCTTGGGTCTTGGAGAGCATTTCTGATTGCAGTTGATGGCAGATCTGGCTTAGGAAAATCTGTTTTCGCGCGATATCTATCTTTCCGACTAAATATGCCGTTATTCGAACTCGATGAATTTAAAACAGGAAATGGGCTTTTGGACCATCGCGAGGAACTGAAAGCTCTAATAAAACGCCGCATTTCTGCAGATCGGCCAGTCATTGTTGAAGGGCTTTTAGCCAAAGAGGTTCTAATAAGAGTTGAATGCCAGACCGACTGGCAAGTACGTCTGAGCAACGCGAATTTCGTCGGCCCCGAAGAATTCCGAGACGTTTGTGAGAACTATGAAGCGCGCTTCACACCAGACATTATCGCAAAAGCTACATTTGTCGGGGATTACACTGACTGGGTAATACCACAATCTTAAGGTGGGTCTCTAAGTAATCAAACACCTGTCGTTAGCATACTACCGTTACCACCCCACCCGCTCTCATGCCGGGCACCACCCTCACCATCAAACCCAAACCGCACCACACCCGTAGGGCGGGCTTCAGCCCGCCATCCCCCAAGACAGTTCCAAAATCACCGCAAAACCCATACCCTACCCAAAAGGAACCCACATGCTCACCGGCACCTGCCATTGCGGCCAAGTCACTTGGACGTTCGACGCTAATCCGAAATCCGTCACCGCCTGCAATTGCACCAATTGCGCCAAGGCCGGGGTCCTCTGGATCTATGGAACCGAGGGCGAAGACATCACCGTCACCGGCCCCACCACGCCCTATGTCCGCAAAGACGGAGGCGCGCTTGAATTCCACCACTGCCAAACCTGCGGCAACAACGTCTTCTGGCGCTTGACCGATCCCGACAACATGCGCGCCGCCGTGAACCTGCGCCTTACGGACGATCCGAAAAGCCTGATGGACCTGCCCGTCCGCCACTTCGACGGGCTGAACGCGTTTGAAGCGCTCCCCGACGACGACACCACCTTGAAAGACCTCTGGTTCTAAACCCCCAACTCGGCCCGCGCCTTTTTCGTCAGCCCCGCGACGATCATGTCATAGCTGGCCGTCAAATGGCCTTCCAGCTCGCCCGTCCCAAGCGGTTCCACATCATAAACCTGCAACCACTTCATGCCCCGCGACGCCAGATAGGGCGCAGGTCGTATCCCCGGCGCATCCCCCAGAACCTCAAAAGCAATCTCGCCGACCTTAAAGGTAAACGCCGGGCCACCTTCGTACCAACCGCAAAGCGCAAACAGCTTGCCGCCCACCTTCCAGACATCCGAATTGCCCCATTGCACCACATGGGTCGTGCCCTTCATTCCGCCGCAAAAAATGTTGAACTCTTCGCGTGTCATTGCGTCCCTTCGATCACTTCGATGATCTCGCTGGCCCAGACACCCAGCACCGGAATGAAATTAACCGACGACAATACATAGACCACGACGGACACCAAAGCTGTCGCGCCGACAACCGAGCCCAACCCGAACGCCAATCCGCGCAAGAACTGAAACCACAAAAGCCGCATCCAATTGTTGTAAATGCGGATCAACCGATGTCCGTTTAACCGCTCCAATTCCTCGCGCAGCGCCACAATCTCTTGGTTCGTCTCACCGTCCATCTGCCCGCCCTTCTAATTCCTATGCCCCAAGCTAACCCGGTCTGCCCTGCCAGCGAAAGCCCCCGACGCTTGACCGGTGGAATGCATGCGTTCTGAAACTTAACCCCCTTGCCATTTGGCACCCAAACCGTGATTTTGGCGCGAAACAACCCGAAAGCCTGCCCATGCCCATCACATCCTTCGATCACGTCAACGTCCGCACCACCAAGCTTGATGAGATGCTCGACTGGTACGCCGCCATCCTTGGCCTCTATTCCGGCCCACGCCCGAATTTCGGCTTTCCCGGTGCCTGGCTCTATCTTGGCGATCATGCGCTGGTTCACTTGGTCGGCATTGATGGAGCACTTGCCGAACCCAACAAGGTCTCGCTGGAACACTTCGCCTTGCGTGCCACTGGGCTAAAGGAATTCCTCGCCAAGCTTGAAGCCAAAAACATCGAAGCCAAGGTCGCCCGGGTGCCCGGCCTGCCCATCGTTCAGGTCAATGTTTTTGATCCCGAAGGCAACCACATCCACGTCGATTTCGACGCCGCCGAAACCTGAGGGTTTGTCAGTCTTGATACTCCGCCTAAGCTGCCTTGCCTGTCTTGCCTCGCCCGCCGCCGCCTGGGAGGCATCACGATCAGGCCCCGTTTGCCTTCTGTCACACGGCACCGAAACAGGCCAAGTCGTTGTCAGCCACGATCCACGCAAACCGCTTCCCTATGCGATACAAATTCGCCGCTTGGGCGACCCTTGGATCGACAGCGACATCTTTGCCATGCGTTTCGATGGCCCCAACAATCTGACCATCTCGACAGACCGGCATCAACTCACTGACAACAACGCCGAATTAACCGTCACGGACAGCGGCTTTGACAACGTGTTGCGCGGGATCGAAGCAAGCCAGATCGCCCTAGCCATCCTTGGGGAACAGGCGCTGGCCTTTCCGTTGGATAGTGCCGCGCCGCAGGTTGCCAAATTCCGCGCCTGTGCCACCGGCGCTGGCGTCTGACTTGACGGCGGCCCAGCGCCGCTCCACCCTTCCCCGAAAACCGGAGACCTCAATGCCCGACTTTCACCTATTCTCGAACGGCCCGCGCCCCGTCGCACCCTTTTCTCACGCAGTGGAAGACGACGGCTGGGTCATCCTAACCGGCCAAATGCCAACCGACGCCCAAGCGCCCGACGCACCCCTGCCCCAAGGGGTCGAGGCGCAGACCCGCCGCGTGATGGACAATCTTGCGCTGATCCTTGGCGAACTTGGGCTCGATCTAAGCCACGTCGTACAATGCCGTTGCTTTCTAACCGAATTCGAACGCGACTACGTGGCCTTCAACGAAACCTACCAAAACTACTTCCCCGAAGATCGCCGTCCGGCCCGCACAACAGTCGGCGTCACCGCCCTTGCCGTACAAGCCCTTGTCGAAATTGATTGCATCGCGCGCCGCCCGTGAGATTGGCCGTCTTCCTGCTGGCCGCTATCCAAGGCGTGCTTTTCGTCCTTTACGCGCTTGGCCGCCCGGCGACAGACCCCGACGGCGCGACGATCCCGCAAGGGGCCGTGACGCTGGCAGGCATGGTCATCGCGATCTTTCTTGTGCCCGCGCTGATCCTTGCCATCAATCGCAAAGCCCCGCGCCTGTCACTAACGCTTGCCCTCATACCTTTGTTGGCGGGATATATCGCTCTGCGCTTCGTCTAGGCTCCGACGTCGGGCAAGGGCACAATCTGCACCGCATTAATTCGCCAGCCTCCGCCCTCTTGGATCATCTGATAATCCAGCGCATGAAACTTGCCCGCCTGATCCCGGATCTGCACCCTTTGCCACAATGCTCCGGCGACCTCGCGCAGCTCTAAGAATTGCACAACGCCAGGTCGCCAGACCATCGGAAAGCCATTCTGCACCATCTGGCCAAATCGCTCATGGCTGCCAAACATCCCCTGAATATTGGGCGAGGCATAGCTGAAAGCCTTGGCAAAATCATCGGCCCGAAACGCCTCGATCTGCGCACCAATCGTCGCTTCGATATCGGGCTCGGGCACCAAAACGTCCTGCGCCACAGCGACGCTTGCCCATGTAAAGGCAATCAAAGCACCCAGAATTCGAAGATGGAAAAGCATCGGTATAACTCCCTATTCTTGGGCACTATTTAGCACGATCCGCAATCAGATCAAAAAATCGCAATCAGGTCAGTTCCCCCGCCAAGCCCCTTTCGATCAAAGCAACGGTTTCTTCGACACCATAAAGCGCGATAAACCCACCAAACCGAGGGCCCTGCGACGCGCCCAAAAGCACCTCGTAAAGCGCCTTGAACCAATCGCGTAACGGCTCGAATTCATGCTCTTTGCCCACAGAAAAGACCATCGACTGCAACTCTTCGGCGTCCAAACCACCGTTCCACGCCTTTAGCCGCGCCTTCAAGTCTTCCAAAGCCGCCCGCTCGCGATCATCCGCCGCCCGGAACGCCCGTGTGGGTGCCACGAAATCCTTGAAATATCGCACCGCAAATCCAGCTGCATCATCCAGCTGAGGATGCGTCTCCGGCGAAGCATCCGGCGCATAACGTTGAATAAAGCCCCACAGGGCATCCTTGTTCTCGGCGCTCGAAACGCTGGCCAAATTCAACAGCATCGCAAACGGAACAACCATATTCGACACCGGCACATCGCCCGCGTGAATATGGAAAACGGGGTTCGCCGTTCGCGCCTTTTCATCTTGATCCGCGTAAGCACGCAACTGCTGGTGATATTCATCCACCGCCTTTGGGATCACGTCAAAATGCATCCGCTTGGCCGTCTTCGGCTTTTGATACATGAAATACGACAGGCTTTCGGTCGACGCATAGCTTAGCCATTCATCAATGCTGATCCCATTACCCGAGGACTTGGAAATCTTGTGACCCTGATCATCCAAGAACAACTCATAACTGAAATGCTCTGGCGGGCGCTGGCCCAAGGTCCGGCAAATCGCATCGTAGATCTTTTCGTTGGTCGCGTGTTCCTTGCCGTACATCTCGAAATCAACACCCAAAGCCGCCCAACGTGCCCCGAAATCTGGCTTCCATTGCAACTTCACATGGCCACCCGTGACCGGCAGCGTCCATTCGCGGCCATCTTGATCGTCAAACGTCACCGTCCCTGCGGCAGCGTCCACATGCTTCATCGGCACATAAAGCACCCGGCCCGTTTCAGGATGAAGCGGCAGAAAAATAGAATAGGTCTCGCGCCGTTCTTCGCGCAGTGATTTCAACATGATCGCCATCAGATCATCGTATTTCTCGGCGCATCTCAGCAAAACCTCGTCAAACCGACCCGACTTGTAAAATTCCTTGGCCGAATAAAACTCGTAGTCAAACCCAAAGGTATCCAGAAACCGCCGCAGCATTTCGTTGTTGTGATCACCAAAACTGTCATGCGTGCCAAAGGGATCAGGCACGCTTGTCAAAGGCATCTGCAGATACTCGGCCAGCTTTTCCTGATTGGGCACATTGCCCGGCACTTTGCGCATCCCGTCCAGATCGTCGGAAAAGCAGATCAGCTTGGTCGGAATGTCGGAAATCACCTCGAAGGCGCGCCGCACCATCGTCGTGCGCAACACTTCGCCAAAAGTTCCAATATGCGGCAAACCCGACGGCCCGTAGCCGGTTTCAAACAATACATAGCCCTTTTCAGGCGGCTTGGATTCATAGCGTTTAAGCAAACGCCGCGCCTCTTCAAAAGGCCAAGCCTTCGAGGTCATTGCAGCGTCGCGCATGGCAGTCATCCGATTAATCCTTTAGGGTTAAGGCCGGTGTCCTATTGCGGCAGCGCTCGCGCGTCAATAAAATCCCCAACAACCAGAATAAGAAAGACCCAATTCGTGCCCTTAAATACCACCGAATTTACACCCGAAGACACGCTGATCGCCGTTATGATGGCGATTTCTGCGTCAGACGCCACCATTCGAACCTCGGAACTTGTGTCGATCGAACGCATGGTGAACCACCTACCCGTGTTCAGCGATTATCCACTTGAGCGTCTGAAAGAGGTTTCGAACACCGTTTTTGACGTGCTTGCCGAAGAAGACGGGCTTGACGTTCTGTGGGACGCCGTCCGCACAAACCTTCCGGAACGGCTGTTCGACACCGCCTATGCCATGGCCTGCGATGTTGCTGCCGCAGACGGCACAGCGCGGGAAACCGAACTTAGGCTGCTCGCCGACATGCGCTATGAATTGAATATCGACCGTCTGCTCGCCGCCGCTATCGAAGCCGGCGCACGCGCGCGGCACCGGATACTTTGACGCATTCTGGAAACACAGATTTTCCCACCGATCCCAGTCATACGTCTAATCTCTGACACATTTGCATCCCATCTCTGACAGCGAACAAAAATGCGGACGGACAAGATGCGACAAGCTGCCAAATACAGTGCCTTGGGCTTTTCGGCGGTCTGCATTTGTCTGGCCGTCGACGCCGCCGTTGGGCTGGGAACAGCGCAGTGGCTGGCTGATCTCTGCCTAACCGATGCCTCCGACGATATGGTAGGCATGGCGATGAAAACTGTCACTCCCGCCCCGTTTTTGGTGGTAAGCACAATCCTTGCAGGTATCGGCATTGCGCTGATCGCCAGCGAAGACCGCGAGACCGCAATGGGTCTCACACCCCCCGACGCGGCCGAACACGCCAGCATTCTATCAGCCATCGTCCTTGTCGCCGCCGTCCATGGCCGCACCACCGAACAAGACATCGCCAACGTTTTTCAGATCGTCACCAACACCGACCTAGAACCCGAACTTGCGCAATTGGCCTTCGCACAGTTCAAGCAAACAGACCCGAACACACTGACGACCGACGGCATCGCAACCGCCAACACATCCATCGCGCGACGCCGCATTCTAGCCGCGGCCCTTCTTATGGGCTGCGTGGCGAACAGGCCCTCGGAAGCAGCATCTGTGGTGATCGAAAATCTGGCCGCAATCATCGGCGCAACCTCCGAAGACATCACGGCGGCCCGTACTGCCCTTCAAAACTGGACGAAAACGGACAGCGGTCTTCAAGGCGTTCCGCTGATTACGCTTCTAAGAACAAAGCCCCTCGGCCTACGGCCTGCGTAAATGTCTGGCCCTCAAGCCTAGCCACAGGTTTGACAGCACCCAACACCGACATGCCGGACGGCGTCCACGTCGTCATGGGTGACCACCTATAAGATCTGCATCAGGGGCAACTCAGGCATTTCCACAAATTTCGCGTTGCCGTAATATGATCGTAAGGTCATATGCGCGCCCGATACGGCGTCGATCATCCGCAACGGGGTTCAAGGGGCAAAATTATGAAAACCAAAAACCCCCAAGTGGTTTCCACTGTCCAGAAATATACAATCGACGGTTTTCTGCTGCTTAGCTTCCTACTTGTCTCACTCGGTGTTTATTACGACTATCTGGCAGGTGGGCACAATTGGAAGCAGGGCGATTGGCTTATCAATAATTCCGCTGGATACGTAAGGCGAGGCCCCCTTGGTTCGGCCTTTATATCAATTAGCGATTATATCGGATCAAACCCACTTCTAGTTGTGTCAGTCTGCCAAATCATAATTCTTGCAATCCTCTTTATTTCGTTTCGTCTTCTTGTCACGCAATGCAACCATCCCAAACTGTGGTTGCTGATATTGATATCACCGGCAATATTTACTGTTTTTTGGGTTGCAGACCCTTTAGGTGCCGTTCGGAAAGAACTTATAGCTTTTACAGGTCTTTCTCTATACGCTCTCGGATCGATTCGTGAGAATTGGTTACTTCTTTGGGCTGGTGTTTTGGTTTTCTGCATAAGCGTGGTGTCTCACGAAGCCATGGTGCTTTTCATACCAACACTATTTGGAATAATTATCCTAACTGAATTGCATAAAACAGCGACCAAGCATGCTCTGACCTCTGCCATAGTGGTGACGTGCCTGTCGATCGTCGCATTCATTTATGCCATCAATACTTCGCAAGCTGTTGAAACTTATGAGATATGTTCCGCCTTGATTGAAAGAGGTCTGAATGAATTGATATGTCGAGGAGCAATCGAATGGTTAAGCTACGACAGTTCTCATGGCTTTCGTTTCGTAGTCTCAATGCTTAATACTCGCAGCATTATCGATTTTTTGATTATATATGCATTCGCACTCTTACCATTTTTCTACATTATTTCGCTTGGCGAAAGAAAAACGAGGAACATCCTAGCTCTGGTATTATTAGCTCTTCCCTTTATCCCGCTCTATTTTGTTGCAGTTGATTGGGGGCGCTGGATAAGTTTTCATATTTTTTCTGCATCCACAATTTTATCCAGCGCCGCAGCAAAAGGTCATTTCCGAATTCAGCGGAACCCTTCATACTTCTATATATTTCCTCTGGTGGTCCTTGCACTTCTAGCATCGCCAAATCATATAATTGGCGTAATTTGGGGCGGGGCGGCTAAGCAAGCCGAACTAGAATTTTCACGCTTTTTCGATTAAGCATAGCGCAACAGAAGCGTGATCAAATCAAATGAAATTCGCGCTGGTCTTATGCGCGCTGTCACCAGCTGCGACTGGCGCTACAAATGCCAAGGCGTAAGCCGCTAACCGAACTGACTGGTCCATTCGCGCAGCAATTGTCGCTGCAGCCGCCGCGACCGGTTCGCCCAAGATCTAGACCCCGACGGACGTTCGCGCTGCGCCTTAGGAACAGCATCCCGACGTTCGGTATCTGCCGTGAAAATCGCAAAGGCCAGATCACGCCCATTCTGGTTCGTCACAATACCTGCAAGCGAAGACACGAAATTCAACGTTCCAGTCTTCGCGCGCACCAGCATACCCTTTGGAAGGGGCGTATCACTCGTCGCCAGATTCACCGTCTTCAGCAAAGGTGCAATGCCTGCATTCGCGGCTAAAATATTTGTCATCCCGCTTGGCGAAATCTGCGACGCATACCCCAGCCCCGAATGATCCATAAACCGCATACCCGCGACCCCGAAATTCGCCATACACCAACCACCCATACAAGCGCCCGACGCCTCCAAGGTATCGACATTGCCAAACGTCCGGCTTGCAGCCATGCCAGTACACTCGGCCGTCAGGTTGGTCGAAAATTTCAACATGTTCTGAACCATCGGCACCAAGCCATCACTCGAGACCGAAACCAGTTCCCGCGCCTCGGGTAAGACCGTCGCGATTTCACCCGGCTTCAGAACAATCCCGTTCGAGCGCGCCAATGTGCGAAACACATCGCCCGCATAAAGGGCAGGATATCGCACCGGCAACCAGCGCGCGCCATCCTTACCCAAAGCCCAGTCTGCCACCGACCACTGATCGCGATGTCCCCAGTCGCGGTATTCAAAAACCGGAGACTTACGCTCGGCAATTGTCATCTGCGCCACATCAGTCGCCGGACTGTAATTGCGACTTCGCGCGTGCATCGTGATGTCGTAATCTTCTTTTTGCTTGCGCCACTGGAAATGCACGCGGTTGAAATTCAGGTTCAGCCCACCGTAGCTCGGATTATAGGCCACGTGATCGGGCTGCTCAGCGTCTATCCTCTTACCGCGCGGCAAAGCCCCGGCCCAAAGCAAAAATCTGCCCGCAACCTCAGTCACACCCGCTTCGCGCAGTGCCTTCGCCAGTTCTGCCAGACGATCCGAATCCATGGTCGGGTCGCCACCGCCCGCAAGAATCAAATCTCCCTCAAGCCGACCATTCACCAAAGGCCCCGTCGCCAAAACGCGCGTCTGAAACTGATGATTGCCACCCAATCTGTCGATCGCAAAAAGCGCCGTCACCACCTTCAGCGTCGATGCAGGCGGCAAAGCAACGCCCCCCATTCGGGCGTCGAGAATTTTTCCCGTGCGAACATCCGCCACGGCAAAACCAACCGCACCGCCCAACTTGGCAGCCTGCACCAACCGCTCGCTGTCAGACGACCGCACCTTGGCGCCGGGCGACACAAGCTTTTGCAGATTGGGGCGCTGTCGCGGTCGTTCGGACGCATTAGGGGTGACTGCAAGAACGCTCGTTCCAGCAGCGGACAGAACCCCGGTTATTACACTTCGGCGGTTTAGCAGATGTAGCTTATGGGTCATGGTCGTTTTATCCAGCCTGCACCGATTTGAAACAAGCCGCATTCAGACTTCAAAACGCGATTGTGACTGTGCAGTCTCAACCCTTGATCCAGTCGCCGTTCGCACGAATACCCGAAGACGACAGATCGCGCATGGGTACGTTCAGAAAGACCCACGCCGGTGGCTCCGCAAAAGCCAAACTTCGGGCATCCCTTGCCTTCAACCGGTGCTGCCTAAAATGCCGCGCCGCAATCGACATCCGGGCAGAAATTCGCTGTCCGGGGCGCGCCAGAACGGCCACGGGCACCAACCCCATGATCTCGCGCCAACTCTCCCAACGATGAAAATCCGCCAGATTGTCAGCACCCATTAGCCAGACAAAATGAACATGCGGATAAAGCGCCGTCAAAGCCGTCAAAGTTTGAAACGTATACCGCGTCCCCAAACGCGCCTCGATATCCGTGATCCGAACACGCGGATGCGCCATAACACGGCGCGCATGTTCCATCCGGTCCACCAAAGGCGCAGGACCGCTTTCTTTCAAAGGGTTACCCGGAGAAACAAGCCACCAAACCTCATCCAACCCCAGCCGCTTCAAAGCCTCACGCGTGATATGCGCATGGCCCTCGTGGGCCGGATCAAACGATCCACCCAAAAGCCCAATAGACATGCCGGGCCGCGCCAAAGGAAATCCATGTTTCATCGGTCACAGGCCTACCCAAGCCAAGCGGAATGTCCAGCGGAAAGCATGGCCACCTTACCAGCCTCGGATAAGATCGATTCCCAAAAATCTGTGCTCTAAACCATTGGTTTTTTGCATTTCTTCGCGCTTCACACGCAGACGAAAACCCTCTGCTTCGTGATCAAAAACCTCGCTTCGGTCCTTCGACCACATGTGAATACACCCGTCTTGCAGCTCGATGTTCCACTTGTGAAGACCAAGGTAATTTTGCGCCTCGGCTTCGTTTTCATAATGAGCAAGCGAAATCATGCAGCGCGGCGCAAGCTGGTCGATCATCTGGCGCAAACCTTTGGGCACATCATAAGCGTGATCCAAGCAATTCTTGGCCAAGATTACCTCGAACTGACCAACATCCAACTGGTCCAAAAACTCCACTGCACCAAAAACAACGTCGCCACCGCCCGGCGCATCGAACATCCAGCCTTCGAGGAAATCACCAACTCATCGCGATACCCCGCAAAATCCGTCGCCAAAATCTCGCCAAAGGCCTCTTCGGCACTTCCCGCAGGTGGCCCATAATTATCTGCCAAATCGAAATGCGTGATCCCATGGTCAAACGCCGCCCGGCACAACTCGCGCTTCAATTCATGTGGCGTATCCCCGCCAAAGTAGTGCCATAGCCCAAGGCTGATCTCAGGCAATTTCAAACCCGACTGCCCACAACGGCGATACGCCATCTTCTCATAACGTGATGGCGGCGGATCAAGCGAGGTAATCGTAGACGACTTTGCCAAGTCCTAAGGTCAGATCGCTTTGAATATGTGTGGCAGACAGAACCTCGCGGACAGGCAAATCCGTCAAGTTAGCCATTGCATGATCTCGTAGTTCAAGCCCTGCCGGTCCCTCCCAAGCGCCTTTGACGGTGACATCTTCGAGGTAGTATTCGACCAACTCGCACACACGTGCCTTTGAACTGCAGACATCGGGAATAATCTTGATCAACCAACTTGGCTCTGCCAACGCCTTGGCAACCTTGGCTATATCAATCGTGCGGTGCTTATAACCCATGGTCGCAGCGGCAATTTCAACCGATCCATAATGCAGCGTTCCAACAAGCGTATCTTTTTCCACGCGCATGTTTGGTTCTGCCATCTTCTTGGGAAAACCCCAGATTTCGCGTCCACCCGCAATCGGACTATGATCATTGAGGTACATAGAATGGACGTAACCGCCTTTGCGCCCTTCAAATTCTACTGGAATGACCTGACCACTTTCGGTGTAATCGCCAAATCCGGTGCTGTCTGGCATGCGGATAAATTCATACTTAACGATGGGTTCGATAACCTTCAGTGGCTCCGGCACGACCGCGCGTAACGCGTCCATATCAGTGCGGTACGTGACGATGAAAAATTCTCGATCAATGAACCGATATGGCCCTTTGGGATAAGATGGATTCGTAAGAGGCATTGAAAATGCGTTCTTCTTGATGCTTGCAAGATCCATTTTGATGTCCTTAAGAGTTGGCGCGTTGACGTATTAATAAACACGCTTGCTTTTGGTGACAAATCACCAAAAGTTCAAGTCTTAGGAAGCTTTGAGTGAGCCCTTCTCGCCTGAAATATCTGGCGTTTTTGATTTGCCTGTCCTCTAACTGAGCACACAGACGATGAAGAGAAGCCGTGTCAGCGACCGACAAATCATTGGGATATTGAAAGAGCATCAAGTTGGGCTTGGTGCGCAAGAGGAATTCTACTGCTCAGAATTCAAGTAGCTTGTGCTGCGGCATTCGAAGCATCAAACGCTTCGAGTGGATGATAACGGATTATTAAGGCGAAACGGTACCGAGAGGGAACAAAGAAGCAATTCTGGATGGCTAAGTGAACTTAGACGAATCTTTGCAGACCTCCCTGTGATAGGTAACCCTGCGTTGCACTTTCTCGCTTTTAAAACAAAAAGTAACGGTTTGATACTTTGTCCGTGCACTCTGCAGCAAAGGACCGTCGTTGCAAGGCTCAATGTCAACTTGGTGTGCTTTAACGCTTTTCATGCAAGACGCAGCATCAGTCACTCGGGCCTCTAACCAAATACTAACCAATCCCAACACCCAACCTTCCCCGCCATAAAACTCCCTCTTGACCCCAGCCCACCCAAACGTTCCAATCCCCTATGCCCAGTTTTGACACCAAAAAAATCGAGCAGATCCACCGCGACCTGCACACGCATCTGCCCTCGGATCCGGCCCTGCGCGTTAAAGCGCTTGAAAGCCTTGTCGTTGAAAAGGGACTGGTCGCACAGGAAAGCATCGACAACTGGATCGAACTATACGCCGAACGCATCGGCCCCAAACGCGGCGCCGAGGTCATCGCCCGCGCCTGGACCGACCCGGCCTATTACGACCGCCTGATTAACGACGCAGGCCAAGCCGTGAAGGATTTCGGCTTCGAAGGCCACGCCACCGAACACACCAAAGCGGTACAAAACACGTCGCAAACCCACAACCTAGTCGTCTGCACGCTTTGCTCCTGCTATCCCTTCTCGCTTCTGGGAATGTCACCAATCTGGTACCGCTCTGCGGCGTACCGCGCGCGCGCCGTGAAAGAACCCCGCGCCGTTCTCGCCGAATTCGGCGTCACCCTGCCCGACGGCGTCAAAACCCGCGTCTGGGACAGTACCGCCGAGCTGCGCTACCTCGTCATCCCCGAACGCCCTAAAGGCACCGAAGGCTGGAGCGCCGATCAACTCGCCGCCATCATCACCCGCGACAGCATGATCGGCACCCAAAGAGAGTTGGCAATCTGATGGACGGCCCCCAAGACCTTGGCGGTAAGGAAAGCTTCGGCCCGATCGAGGTTAACAGCCCCGACTACCGACACGACTGGGAACGCCGCCAGTGGGCGCTCACCAAACTGGTCGCAACTCCCGGCGTCACCATCGACTGGTTCCGCCACGCGCTGGAAACTATGCCGCCCGCCGTTTACCTCTCGGTGCCGTATTTCCAGAAATGGAACGCCAACAACATGGCGCTGGCCATCGACACAGGCGACTACACTCTCGAAGAATGCGTCACCGGCAAAGCCATTCAGCCCGGCACGCCCGCGCCAGTTCTAACCGTAGACGACTGCGAAACCCTACAACGCAGCCTCCACACCGACTTCAGCCGCGCCATCAACGTCGCCCCTGCTTTCCACTTCGGCGACCACGTGCAAACCGATGCCCGACCCACCCCCGGTCATAGCCGCCTGCCGTCTTATGCCAGCGGCGCAAAAGGCCAAATCATCGCCCATCACGGTGCACATGTCTTTGCGGACGCAGGTGCAAAAGGCGACCATTCCGCCCATCATCTCTATACGGTTGAATTCCGCGCAAGTGATCTTTGGGCCGACGCCGAATGCCCAGACGACACCGTCTGCCTCGACCTCTGGGAACCCTACCTTGCAAGTGCCTGAAGACCCGCTGGCCCCCATCGGCCACGCCTTCGCCGAACCTTGGCACGCGCAAGTCCTTGCCAGCGCCCAAGCCCTAATCCGCGCAGGCCACGTCACATCCACCCAATGGGCCGAAACACTAGGTGCCGCTCTAAAATTAGCCGAAACAAGCGGAAAACCCGACACGGAAGACACCTATTACCAAGCCGCACTTTCGGCCTTGGAAACCGTCGCACCCTTCAGCGATACCGAACTCGCCAGCCGCAAATCCGACTGGGAAGACGCCTACCGCCGCACACCACATGGCAAACCGGTGGAACTCTAAGCCCCACGCGTCTCTGTATCCTCGCCCTTTTGCCGCCGCTCTTTCGGCGTCAAGCCCGAGATCAAACGCGCACCCTTGGAATGAAACATGTAGGACGAAAACCAATTGATCGCGACAAGCAAAGGTCGGCGAACCCCGATCAGAAAATAGATATGCGCGCCCCCCCAAAGAAACCAAGCAACGGCACCCGAAAGCTTGATCCGCCCAAAGTCCGCTACCGCCGCATGCCGCCCAATGGTCGCCAGATTGCCTGCGTGCCGATAAACAAAGGGCTGAGGCCGAGAGCCACCGCGCAACCGATCAAGCAACAAAGACGCCACGTATTTACCCTCTTGTTTCGCCGCTGGTGCAATACCCGGAACATCCAGCCCATCGCGCCAAGGCACTTTTGAGGCATCTCCAATGACAAAAACACTGTCGTGGCCGGGTAAGGTCAAATCTGGATTCACAACAACCCGGCCCGCCCGATCTGTCTCGGCCCCTAACCAATCGCCCAAATAGGGCACCTCAACGCCCGCGCCCCAAATCTTGGTCTCGGCCGCAATCTGTCCACCTTCAAAAGACACGCCATCCGCGTCAATGTCCTGCACACGGGTATCCGTCATCACCTCAACGCCAAGCTTTTCAAGCGCGGCCTGCGCCTTGTCAGAAAGCTCCGGCGGAAACGCCTTCAGCAACCGGTCCCCCGCCTCAATCAAAACGATCCGCGCATCGCTGGGACTGATGCGCCGAAAATCCCGCCGCATCGCCACATGGGCCAGCTCGGCAATCGAACCTGCCATCTCAACACCCGTAGGCCCGCCACCGATAATCACAAAGGTCAGCCGCTTTTTCTGCTCCTCAACCGTTTCCGCAACCTCCGCCCGCTCAAACGCATACAGCACCCGGCGGCGCACCTCGGTCGCATCATTCAAACGCTTCAACCCCGGCGCATGTTCGGCCCAATGATCATTGCCAAAATAAGAATGACGCGCACCAGTCGCGACGATCAGATCGTCATACGCCACCTCCATCCCAGCACAGCGCACAACCTGTGCGTCCAGATCAATCGCCTGCACATCGGACATCAAAACACTGGCATTGTCTTGGCGCGAAAAAATCCCCCGGATCGGCCACGCAATATTGGCCGGAGACAAATCCGCCGTCGCCACCTGATATAAAAGCGGCTGAAACAAATGATAATTCCGCCGGTCAATAATCGTCACATCAACCGGAGCCGCCTTCAAAGCCTTGGCCGCAGCAATACCACCAAACCCAGCCCCTAAGATAACGACCTTACGCCGCTCGCCCATTTTATCCACCACCTCAGACCTCACTTGTCGGTTGCCTCCCTCCCCCTCAAATAACCCTAAAAACGCCCAAACATCAGCCCCATCCGAAAAACGTGACAACCATTACAACGTCATTCAAATCGGGCTTCATCTGGCCGAAAATATCCCGGGGGAATTGGCCATCAGGCCAAGGGGGCAGAGCCCCTAGACAACCAGCTCCCTGGCAAAAACAGCCAAAAACACACCTTTCAAAAGGGACAATTAACGGGCGCAGTTGTCCACTGCTGGCAAAGCCAATGTCCGCTGTGCGGGGCGAGGCTTCCGTTGACACCACACCAATCAGAGTCCGTCCTGAGACCGATTTTATCACCCGCCACTTACAACTTTATCCATAGCGCGGACGCTTTCCTGGATCGCTGCGATAGGCGCGTTTGATCTGACCATGACGCGTAAGCCGACATATTGTGACAAAAGCAGGCCCGCCAAATCGCGCCTGTCTTGGGCGCTCGAACCAGAATGAGCAGTAGATTGTGTCAAAGCGACATAAAATGCTTGGCCCATTTTGCGAAGTTGCACCTGAACGACTTCTGCAATGTCGACATCTACCGCCGAAGGACCTGCCGCAGCCGAACAAAGGAGACAACCTCTTTGATCGCCGTTTTGCACCGCTGAAACGATACTATCAAACAGCAGCTTGATACGTTCCGCGCCATCTGTCGGTCCGGTCGTTAACAATGCGACGGCGGCGTCGACAGCCTCAACTTCGTATCGGTTGAGAACTTTTAAAAACAACGTCTTCTTGTCTGTAAAGGCTTTGTAAAGGCTCCCTCGTGTCAGACCCATTCCCTTGAGAAGGTCAAGCAATGATGCAGCATCATAACCGTGCTCCCAAAACACACTCATCGCGCCGGTAAGGGCATTCTCGGTATCGAACTCTCTTGGGCGGGCCATTCAAAACTCCTCATCGTCCCTGAATATAGTTGTGTACCGATTGATACACAACTCACGTAGATGTGTTTTGTACCAATCGGTTCCAAACTCTAGAACGATGTCAGAGCAGACATGAAACTGCCAAACACATCTAAGGAACACACAATGAAATCCCTTCTCTCAATCACCGCAGTCGCAACCGTTTTCGCAATTTCCGCGCTGGGACCTACCCTGGCTTCCGCCGAAGAAGCCGCCGCAACAGGCACCTTCACTGGGGCCAACGACCACATCACCACTGGCGGCGTCTCGGTTGTTAAAACGCCGGGCGGCGGCGCAGTCGTCATACTTGACGCTGACTTCAGTCTCGACGGTGCGCCGGACCCAAGTGTCGGCTTCGGCATAGACGGTGAATACGTCAAAGCCTCCGATCTTGGCGATCTGGTAAATATCGGTGGCTTGCAAGCCTATGTCGTGCCGGCATCTGTAAATGTCGACGACTTCAACGAAGTCTACATTTGGTGCGACCAATTCAACGTGTCGCTCGGCGTCGCATCCCTGAACTAATCTATTCACCTCACCCCCAAAAAGGAACCACACGATGACACGTTTTATGAATAAAACACTTCATTCCTATCTCGACTATCCGGTCGCACTCGGCCTAATCGCGATGCCATTTCTTTTGGGGGTGGGGACCGGAAACCCAATCGCTCTGTGGCTTTCGGTCGTGACTGGTGTTGCTGCGCTAACTTTGACGGTGTTCACAAATCATCAGTTCGGTTTGGTAAAGCTGATACCCTACAAGCTGCATCTGTCCGTTGATTTTATGGTGGGTGTTGCATTCGTAGCCGCACCGTTTGTTCTAGGTTTTGCGGGGCTTGATGCGGCGTACTATTGGGTCCTCGGAGCGACTGTGTTGCTCGTCGTTGCCCTCGACAATACGACTAATGTGGCCGCTGCGTGATAGCACACGATATGGCCCGCGCAGCTCTCCCACGTGCGGGCCAATCTAAATTTCTCACAGGGGCTCCCGGTGAGCGGAATGAACCCCTTCGCGCTGATATTTTTCGATTGCGTAGCATCGGAAACTTAGGGCTCATACCTGCCTTTGAGCTCTCCCCTACCGCAACAATGCAAGCCAGTGCCTCGTCCAACCCTTTCAAGCCTGATTGCCCTTACACATCCAATTGGCTATCTCACAAGCTGATCAATCGTTCCAAAGGATATGTCATGGCTGCCTATCAATACGTCTACCACATGGACGGTGTGTCCAAGACATACCCCGGCGGCAAAAAATGCTTTGAGAACATCCGCCTGTCCTTCCTCCCCGGTGTCAAAATCGGCGTCGTGGGCGTCAACGGCTCGGGTAAATCCACGCTGATGAAGATCATGGCGGGCCTCGATAAGGACTTCACCGGCGAAGCTTGGGCCGCCGAGGGGGCCAAAGTCGGCTACCTTCCGCAGGAACCCAACTTGGACGAAACTCTCAACGTCCGCGACAACGTCATGCTGGGTGTGGCCGAGAAAAAGGCCAAGCTCGACAAGTACAACGAACTTGCCATGAACTATTCTGACGAAACCGCCGAGGAAATGGCCGCCCTCCAAGATGAAATCGACGCGAATAACCTCTGGGACCTCGACGCGCAGATCGACGTCGCGATGGAAGCCCTTCGCTGCCCCCCCCGATGACGCCCAAGTCGACACGCTCTCAGGCGGGGAACGCCGCCGCGTCGCACTTTGCAAACTGCTGCTTGAAGCGCCCGAAATGTTGCTTCTCGATGAACCCACCAACCATCTGGATGCCGAAACCATCGCTTGGCTGCAACAACACCTGATCGACTACAAAGGCACCATCCTGATCGTCACCCACGACCGCTACTTCCTTGACGACATCACCAGTTGGATCCTCGAACTCGACCGAGGCCGCGGCATCCCTTACGAAGGCAACTATTCCGCATGGCTTGAACAAAAAGCCAAACGTCTGGGACAAGAGGCCAAAGAAGACAAAACCAAACAAAAGACGCTGGAACGCGAACTCGACTGGATCCGACAAGGCGCCAAAGCGCGCCAAGCCAAGCAAAAGGCCCGGATCAACGCCTATGAAGACCTCGCCAATCAGTCCGAACGTGAAAAACTCTCGGGCGCTCAGATCATCATCCCCAACGGGCCCCGCTTGGGCCAAAAAGTGATCGAGGTTGAGAACCTGAAAAAGGCCATGGGCGACAAGCTTCTGATCGAAGACCTGACCTTCTCGCTACCCCCCGGCGGCATCGTCGGCGTCATCGGCCCCAACGGCGCTGGCAAGTCCACTCTGTTCAAAATGCTCACGGGCCAAGAAAACCCCGACGCGGGCGAAGTCAGCTACGGCGACACGGTCGATCTGTCCTACGTCGATCAATCCCGCGACGCGCTCGCCCCCGACGCGACCGTTTGGGAAGAAATCAGCGACGGCGGCGAAATCATCCAGTTGGGTGACGCGCAAATGAACTCCCGCGCCTACTGCTCGGCCTTCAATTTCAAAGGCGGCGATCAGCAGAAAAAAGTCGGTTCACTTTCGGGAGGAGAACGCAACCGCGTCCACCTCGCCAAATTGCTGAAAGCAGGCGGCAACGTCCTGTTGCTGGACGAACCCACCAACGACCTCGACGTCGAAACATTGCGCGCCCTTGAAGACGCCATCGAGAATTTTGCGGGATGCGCCGTCATCATCAGCCACGACCGTTTCTTCTTGGACCGGCTCTGCACGCACATCCTAGCCTTCGAAGGAGAAGCCCACGTCGAATGGTTCGAAGGCAACTTCGAGGATTACGAGGAAGATAAGAAGAAGAGACTTGGCGCAGACGCACTGGAACCGAAGCGGTTGAAGCATAAGAAGTTTACGAGGTGAGTTTCGCAATCGCGAAACTCGACGAGTGCGCCACAGCGATTTTGCAAAGCAAAACTGCGTGCGGCACCCGGTGCAGTTAGAGTACTGTCACAGATACCAAAGTAGGCCGGGCTTCAGCCCGGCACCCTAAAAGAAAGACCCACCATGATCATTCGCGTGTACGATTTTGATCGTGGAAATGAATCACTGGAGATGATCAAGACCGTTCGTGACTTTGGAGCCATCAGACTCAGCATCGCAAAACGATTAGTAGAAAAATTCTTGAAAGGCGATATCGACCACGTTGAATTTGAGTGCGAAGACGCAAACGGTCCTGACGTACTCGCAAAAATTGAAGCGCTTGGATTCATTGCCAAAGAAGTGCGCGAACAATCCTAGGGTGGTTTTGCACCCTACGCCGCCCACCGCCCCGCTCTAATCTCTCGATGCACTGACGAATACGGCCAATCCTCAGCCCTATCGACAAAGCCGTGCTTCACCGGATTGATATGGCAATATGACACTGCCGCCACAAAATCCTCCGACCCACGAATGTAATGTTCCCAAAAACGGCGCTGCCACACCGCTTGCTCCCGTTTGTTCTGCCGTAGGCCGGGCTTCAGCCCGGCGTATCGTCCACTTTGCACAATAGGAAACTCTTTCGGATAGGGTGCCGGGCTGAAGCCCGGCCTACATGGGTCGGTCAATGCGGCACGGCACGCCCGCGTAAACCGCGCCTTGATCGCACCCCACCGCGTCGAGCAATCGGAATCGCCTTCCGGCAACGTCCAGACCGTGTGCAAATGGTTCGGCAAAACCACGAAGGCATCAATATAAAACGGTCGCTCAACTTGGGTCTTTCGAACCGCTTCGCGCAAGCACCCAATATGATCGACAAGAACGGAGCTGTTGCGATCCGCAAGACCGACGGTAAAGAACACCGTAGCACCGGGAATACGTGGT
>JAOHEK010000027.1 GCA_028097405.1 Paracoccaceae bacterium
GCAGAGCTCTCTCGGCGGATCGACGCGCCAACGGCGTGGCGAAACAAAAGAAACAACACGCCATGACCAAACTGGACTATGACGGACCGATCCTGGAGATCGAAAACCTCTCAATCAGTTTCTTCACGCGCCTACGGGAAATTCCCGCCGTGATGGATTTTTCCTGCACCGTACAACCCGGCGAAGCCATGGGGCTGGTGGGCGAATCTGGTTGCGGGAAATCCACGGTTGCTCTTGGCGTCATGCAAGATTNGGGCGTCAATGGTCGCATCGTCGGTGGGTCGATTAAGTTCAAAGGCCAGAACCTGAACGAGATGAGCCAGGAAGAACTCCGCGAAATCCGAGGCTCTGAAATCGCGATGATTTACCAAGAGCCCATGGCCTCGCTGAACCCGGCGATGAAGATCGGCAAACAGCTGATGGAAGTGCCGATGATCCACGAAGGCGTGGATGAAAAAGAGGCCTATCACCGACGTGCGCCTGCCAGACCCTGAACGGATGCTGAATTCCTACCCGCACCAGCTTTCCGGTGGTCAGCAGCAGCGCATTGTTATCGCCATGGCGCTGATGTCGAAACCGTCTTTGCTTATCCTTGATGAGCCGACGACCGCGCTTGATGTCACTGTTGAGGCGGCTGTTGTCGATTTGGTGAAAGACCTTGGCAAGAAATATGGCACTTCAATGCTTTTCATCAGTCACAACTTGGGACTGGTTCTGGAGACATGCGACCGGATTTGTGTGATGTATTCCGGCGAAGCGGTGGAAACCGGTTCGATTGCGGATGTCTTTGACAAGATGCAACATCCTTATACCCAAGCGCTGTTCCGTTCGATCCCGCTTCCCGGTGCCGACAAAAACGCACGCCCCCTTGTCGCCATTCCCGGAAACTTCCCATTGCCGCACGAACGTCCATCCGGTTGCAACTTCGGCCCCCGCTGCGATTATTTTGAAGCCGGGCGCTGCGATGCTGGCGATATTAAAATGGACAAGGTCGACGGGGATGACCGCCATGGATCGCGGTGTGTTAAATTTCGCGAGATTGACTGGAATGCACCGATTGTAGTGGGTCAGACCTTTGAAAAGGGTGCACCGGGTAAGGTGGTTCTAAAGATCGATAACCTCAAAAAGTACTACGAGGTTGCGGCGAATGCATTGTTCGGTGGTGGCAATAAAAAAGTCGTCAAAGCCAATGAAACGCTGTCGTTCGAGGCCCGCGAATCCGAGACGCTCGCGATTGTGGGTGAATCCGGTTGTGGAAAATCCACCTTTGCGAAGGTATTGATGGGGCTTGAAACGGCGACCGAGGGTGAAATCCTTTTAGACAACACGCCGATCCAAGACGTTCAAATTGAAGATCGGGATACCAAGACAATCTCCAGCGTTCAGATGGTGTTTCAGAACCCGTTCGATACGTTAAACCCTTCGATGACGGTTGGGCGCCAGATTATCCGCGCCTTGGAAATCTTTGGGGTTGGCGACACGGAAGTCGACCGGCGGAACAGAATGCTTGAATTGCTCGATCTGGTCAAACTTCCGCGCGAGTTTGCCGATCGTATGCCGCGTCAGCTGTCTGGTGGTCAGAAACAACGGGTTGGTATTGCGCGCGCGTTCTCGGGCGGGGCTCGGATCGTGATTGCGGATGAACCTGTGTCGGCTTTGGATGTTTCGGTGCAGGCGGCGGTCACGGATTTGCTGATGGAAATTCAGCGGAACGAGAAAACCACGCTTCTTTTCATCAGCCATGATTTGTCGATTGTCCGCTACTTGGCGGACCGTGTGATGGTGATGTATCTGGGTCACGTGGTCGAAATCGGCAATACCGATCAGGTCTTTTCGCCGCCGTATCACCCTTACACCGAGGCGCTTTTGTCGGCGGTTCCGATTGCGGACACCAGCATCAAGAAGAAACATGTGGTGCTTGATGGCGATATCCCATCGGCCATGAACCCACCGTCCGGGTGTCCGTTTCAGACCCGTTGTGGCTGGAAAGACAAGGTGCAGGGTGGGCTGTGTGACCGCGAAGTGCCTCCGATGCGGACAATGTCCGGGGGTCACCAGATCAAATGTCATCTGCCCGAGGCCGAATTGGACAATATGGAGCCGGTGATCAAGATCGCGGCTGAATAGAACTAGGCCGCTTCGGGCTTCTCTACGCGGCACAGTCTATGTGGCTTGATAGGGATCAGGGCGCGGCCTAGAGTGTTGGAAAACACGGGCCGAACAATGCTGCGTTCCCTTTTTCGTACAGTCTTTTGGATCATTGCGCTGTTGGCGCTGGTTATCTCGGGGTATCGCATCGCCGCGGAACTGCGCGAGCAACTGACGGCAGATGAATTGCGTCCCGAGACAGGGCGTTTTGTTGATACGGTCCACGGTCGTATCCATGCGCTTGAGGCAGGGCCTGCTGATGGCCTGCCTGTGCTTTTGATCCATGGGTCCGTCGGTTGGGCCGGTCTTTGGGCGGACACGATGGAAGACCTTGCTGCGCGCGGATACAGGGCCATCGCGATCGATCTTCCGCCGATGG
This sequence comes from Paracoccaceae bacterium, assembly GCA_028097405.1. Lineage (GTDB taxonomy): Bacteria > Pseudomonadota > Alphaproteobacteria > Rhodobacterales > Rhodobacteraceae > CALKXV01. Next base: position 2,528 of record JAOHEK010000027.1, read on the forward strand.
GTTTGTCTGATCGTGACAATTTCACCGACTACAGCCGTCAGGCGCAGGGCTTGCGGATACTGGCATTTGTGGAAGCAGCTGACATCAAACCAATTATTGTGGCGCATTCCTTTGGCGCTGGGGCTGCTGTCGAGGCCCTTATGGCTCAGCCACGAGCTTTTGAGGGTGCCGTCATCGTGGCAGGTGCCTTGGCGCTTGGCGAAGATGGGGAAGGGCGCGAGATGCCGTGGCTGCTTGGGGGCGAGGTTGAGCGTGAGATTGTTGTGGCCAATACGGTCACAAACCCGCATCTGACACGCCCGCTTCTAAGCCGCTTTGTCCATCGCAGTGCGGCCATTACCGATGCCCATATCGCGGCCATACAATATCCTTTTGGGCGCATTGGATCGACAGACACAATCGCCGCTTGGCTGCCGACGCTTTTGGTTCCACCGCGTGGGGCTGCCAGTTCGCAGGCTGAAAGATATGCCGGTATTAATCTGCCGGTGGCGTTGATTTGGGGGGAAGAAGACACGGTGACCCCGCCAAGTCAGGCGCAGGCTTTACAGGCGGCATTGGGTGATGCGCCGATCTATTGGTTGGACGATGTTGGCCATATCCCGCAGATCGAAGCGCCTGTTGCGTTTCACGATGTTTTGGGGAAAGCCCTGAGCGAAATTGAGACACAAAATTAGGCGCTTACGCCTGCATTGGAGACGACATGACCTTCACGATTGCCACTTGGAACATCAATTCGGTGCGTCTGCGCGAAGGCTTGGTGCAAGATCTGATGCGGGACGAAGGCCCTGATGTTTTGTGTTTGCAGGAATGTAAGTCTCCGGTCGAAAAGATACCGTTAGAGGGCTTTCAGGCGCTTGGATACACCCACATGGTTGCGCGTGGTCAGAAGGGCTACAACGGTGTGGCGATCTTCTCAAAACTGCCGATTGAAGATGTGGGCGGCCGGGATTGGGCGGGGTTAGGCCATGCGCGCCACGTGGCGGGACGGCTTGAAAACGGCGTCACGATCCACAACTTTTATGTGCCCGCAGGGGGCGATAAAGCCGACCGCGCCGTGAACGAGAAGTTCGGTCAAAAGTTGGATTTTCTGACGGAAATGCGGGATGCCTATCGGTTTGATAAACCAAAGAAATCCATCCTTGTCGGCGATTTGAATATCGCACCCCGCGCGGATGATGTTTGGGACCACAAGAAGCTTTTGAAGGTCGTCAGCCACACGCCGATTGAGGTGGAACATCTGACGCAAGTTCAGAACGCTGGCGGATGGGTGGATGTTACGCGGGCTAATATTCCGGAAGGGCCATTGTTTAGCTGGTGGTCTTATCGGTCGCCGGATTGGGAAGGGGCGGACAAGGGCCGTCGGCTGGATCATATTTGGGCGACGGATGACATTGGGAGTGCTGGGCATTCCTCGAAAATCTTGCGCGAGGTTCGTGGCTGGGTGCAACCAAGCGATCACGCCCCAGTTTTTGCAACGTTTGATCTTTGAGCGATACGTTCGAAGGTTAAGGCTGCGTGCGTTGCGGGCGGGTGATTGCAACAGTGTGTAAGAGTTAAGCCTTCAAAATCAGGAGAATCGGCGATCTGTGGAACGTCGGTATTTTATCGGTATTGCGTCGGTGGATGCATCCGTATCCGCACAAAGAGGCACGCAATTGAGGGGAGGCGTTAAGATTAGTTAACGCCGTCTTAGTCCTCGAACATGAGTGGATCTCGCGTTTCGTCGAAAACAAAAGAACGCAACACGCTATAGATCAAGTCCGTCGGTTCGTTTCCAGTTTTGCATCCACAAGGGCAACGATCTGATCAATGCTGACCCAAGATTGGCCGCGCAAGGTCATGCGCAAGATGGTGCCTTCGGAATTGACCAATTCGGCGGTTTTTGCAAATCGGCAGGTATAATTGGATCAATCCGCATTGCGGCGCATTCGCCGCAGTCGGGAACAAAGGTTGGGGGCGTTGGGCTAGAAACTCACACTGGAAACTATGGCTGTCCTATGTTGAGGAGTGCTGACGGGGTTGTAAAAGTGTGAGGGTATAATGGCATATGGATCGGTCAGGGGCCAGTTGACCCGGCGCGCGGCGCTGTTCGGCGGTGGGGCTGCTGTAGGCGCTTATGCGGGGGCTAAGCTGTCGTCTAAGGTGCCGTCACTGGTGGCCACGCAGTCGTTGCAGCCCAAGGGCGCGGCGGACACGCTGAATGATGCCAGTTTATTGAACGAGACGCCGGTTTTCCGGCATATCACTATTCAGGAAAATCCGGGCGATGCTTTGATTGCGCGTTTGCGCATTGAAATGGACGAGGCGCGCGCCGAGGGGCGTCCGTTCAATGTTGGCGCTGCACGCCATTCGATGGGGGGCCATGCGATCCCCGAAAACGGTCACGCGGTGACGTTTGACAATGGCTTGTTGGAAACCGATGTCACCACGCTGAGTTACCGGGTTCATCCGGGCGCGCGTTGGTCACAAGTCATTTCGGCTTTGGATTTGCAGGGGATGAGCCCTAAGGTCATGCAGTCGAACAACGACTTCGGCGTGGCGGCGACGTTCTGCGTCAATGCCCATGGTTGGCCTGTGCCGCACGGACCCATGGGGGCAACGGTGAAGTCGTTCTTTTTGCTGCGCCCGGATGGGGAATTGATGCGGGTGTCGCGCGATGAGTTTCCCGAGATCTTCAACCTAACGATGGGCGGCTATGGTTTGACCGGTGCCATTATTGATATGGAGGTCGAGATGGTGGTGAACAAGCGTTTGGTGCCGACGTTCCAAAACATTTCTTCGCGGGACTTTGCGCCGTTCTTTATTGGTGCCATCGAAGCCGGCGACGTCAACATGGCCTATGGTCGTCTGAACGTGGACCGAGACCGATTTTTCGAAGATGCGCTGATGATCACCTACCGCGAGGAAGGCGATCAGTTGGCTTTGCCTGCGGCGTCCGGATCGGAGGCGATGAGCGATGCGGCGGCGCTTGTGTTCCGTGCTCAGTTGATGAACGAGACGGCGAAGGATATTCGTTGGTGGTTCGAGTCCAGCCTTGGTCCGCGCATCAACGCGGGCGACGTGACGCGGAATTCATTGTTGAATGAACCCGTGGTTACACTGGATGACGGGGATCCGACGCGCACTGATATTCTGCATGAATATTTCGTACCGCCGGTTCGGTTCGCCGAGTTTGTGACGGCCTGCCAAGAGGTTATCCCGTCGAGTTATCAGGAAATGCTGAACATCACGCTGCGGTATGTGGCAGCTGATCGAGAGAGCGTCTTGGCTTATGCACCGGGGCCTAGAATTGCCTGTGTGATGCTGTTCAGCCAAGAAATGACGCTAAGGGCTGAGGCCGATCATCGCCGTATGACTGAGGCATTGATTGAACGCACTTTAGAATTGGGCGGGACGTATTATCTGCCTTATCGACCTCATGCGCGGGCAGATCAATTCCTTCGTGGATACCCCCGGGCTGAAGAATTTGTGGCGGCGAAATTGGAACTCGACCCGGATCGGCTTTTTCGTAATATGTTCTGGGATACCTATTTGGAGGGTCTGGTATGACATTGTACCAGAAGGTTGCGCTGTTTTATTTCGTTGCGCTGTTGGGTGCGGCATCACTGAATTATATTCCGGGTGTCACCAATGACGAAGGCGTGGCTTTCGGTGTTTTTGCGTTGGATATTTTTGACGACGCGCTGCATTTCTTTTCTGCGATTTGGGCTTTGGTTGCGGCTTTGGTTTCGACGCATGCAGCTTGGTTATTCTTGGTGATTTTTGGCGCGCTTTATCTGGCGGATGGTTTGATGGGCTTGGCTTTTGGATCGGGCTATTTGGATTTTGGTATCTTCACCAATGGGGTGGTTCCCTTGCCATTCACCTTCAAGATCATGGCCAACCTGCCGCATATCGCTTTGGGGGCAGGGGCTTTGATTGCTTCGCTTGATTGGGAAAAGCGGGAATGAGGTTTCTTTGGCGCTGGCTGAAACGTGGTGTTCTGGCTGTCGTCGTTCTGGTTGTCCTGTTGTTGCTGCCGATTGGATATACCGAGCTTGCCTGTCGCGGTGAGGCGACGGCGGATGCCTATACGTCTTTGATCGCAGAGCCCGAGTGGCAGCGTGCGGAAAGCCGGACGCTGATGACCTATCCTGAATGGCATATCGTGCATGCCTATGACGATTATGCGCAAGTGATCACGGCGGGTGATCCGCATGACTTTGACTATTTGCGCGCGGTGGCCGGATTCTGGACTTCGCTTTGTCCGTTGATGCAAGCTTCGGCGGAAATGGGCGGGGTCACGGCTGAGACCAAGATGACGACCTATACGATTGGTGTCAGCTTTACGGCCGAGTTGCTGGCCAAGGCGCTTTATGAAGAAACCATTGGGCGGATTGTGACGATAGTGCGGGGCGATCGAGCGCCACTTGATGATCTGAGCGCTGAACAGGCGGTACGTTATGCACAGTTTTTGCAGCAAACGCCGTGGTACAAATGGGATTTCTTCGCCGATAAGTCCGCATTGGATAACGCGGCAGGCGAGGGATTGCGCGACCGGGAACGGGCGTTGGCCTTGGGTTTGGAATACAGCGCCAAAGCGGCCTACGCTGGTGTGATCGAACAGGCGGTTGCGGGCGTAGGCGCGGATGATTTACGTTTGCGGTCCATCGTGTCGGGGCTTTCGGTCGATGCGTTAGAGGCGTTGGATGGCGTCACGGTGATCGAGACGCGACCCGAAGGCGTGTTGGTCGAAACCGACCGATACCGGGTCTACACGCGGCTGTTGGAACGGATCGCCGCGGCCGGTGGTGACATGGTCGAGATCGCGGGCAATGATGAGGTTTTGTTTACAGTGACCGGCCCGAATGAGGCATTCGAGGGCGCGCTTTATTCGTTTCCGCGGCAGGGTTATGGCGACTGGCGGCATTTGGTTTTGGTGCCCGTTGTAGATTTAACCAACCGTTTGCGCGCGCTGGACGGTGGAACGCTTGAACATGTCCACGACTATTAAACGCCTGACCCTAGTGGTGCCTGTTGTGCTGGTTCTTTGGGTCGCACTGATGGCCGTTGTCATGCGGGTTAGCGATGTGGCACCGGGGGCTGTGGTGTTGTTTCCACAAACCAGTTTTATGGAAGTCCTTCCCAAATCCGCGGCGATCTTGGGGATGAACCAAATGGCCCTTACTCTGGCCAATCGCCCCGGTCTTACGGGCGAACTGTATGATGCAGGCGCTTGGTTGGTTCTTCCCGCTGGTTTGACCGGGTGTCTGCCACTGACGAAAGCCCAGAAGGCGGCGCTGCTGCGTGGTTAGATGTCTGTGGGATGCCCATAAGCTGGAAAATCGGCCTAAGAACCCAACGCCCCTTGGTTATCTGGGTCTTGATCGCATATAAGACAGATCACGAACAACTTGGGGATGATCATGCTTGAACTTAATGCCGGTGGCGCAGCCCCGAAAGGGGACTTGATCAAGGACAGCTCGGAAGCTGATTTCATGGTCGATGTGATCGAGGCCAGTAATACTGTTCCTATAATCGTTGATTTTTGGGCGCCGTGGTGTGGCCCGTGCAAGCAGCTGACACCGGCCATTGAAGCTGCGGTGACCGAAGCCGGTGGTGCCGTGAAGCTGGTGAAAATCAACGTTGATGAAAATCAGGGCATTGCGGGCCAGTTGCGGGTTCAGTCGATCCCCACGGTCTATGCCTTTTGGCAGGGCCAGCCGATTGACGGGTTTCAGGGCGCGTTGCCGGGCTCTGAGATTAAGGCGTTTATCGAAAAGGCCGTGACGGCTTCGGGTGGTGAGATTGCTGACGGTGGTCTTGACGATGCCGTTGCTTCGGCTGATCAAATGCTGACCGATGGGGCGGCGACCGATGCCGCTGAGGTTTATGCGGCGATCCTTCAAGAAGAACCGGCCCATGCGGGTGCCTACGGCGGTCTGGTGCAAAGCTATCTGGCGCTGGATCAGGTGGAACAGGCCGAACAGTTATTGGCGAATGTGCCCGAAGAAATAAGCGATGCGGCTGAGATAGAAGCGGTTCGCGCGCAGTTCGAACTGGCCAAACAGGCGGCAGATGCCGGCCCGGTGGCCGAGCTTCAAGCGGCTGTCGAGGCTGACCCGAACGATCACCAAGCGCGTTTCGATCTGGCACAGGCGCTTTATGCGAACGGCGATGCAGAAGAGGCAGTTGATACGTTGCTGGAGCTTTTCCGACGAAATGCGAACTGGAATGACGGCGCGGCGAAGACGCAGTTGTTCACAATTTTTGATGCGTTGAAGCCAAATGATCCGGTTGCTTTGGATGGTCGGCGGAAATTGTCATCCATAATTTTTGCCTAACCCAGAGGATGGGCTAAATGCCCTTTATGACATCATCCTCAGACCTACCGACAACGATCCCGGTGTTTCCGCTTCCCGGAGCACTTTTGCTGCCTCGATCGCGGTTGCCTTTGCACATTTTCGAGCCGCGCTATTTGGCGATGGTTGAAGACGCGATGAAGACGCCCGAACGTATCATCGGGATGATCCAGCCGCGCGATGGTAAAATGGAAGGTGGTCCGACGCTGCACGCGATTGGATGTGCCGGGCGTTTGACCGGATTTTCCGAGACCGAGGATGGGCGCTATATGTTGACGCTGTCCGGCGGATCGCGGTTTCGTGTGAAAAAGGAAGTCGAAGGCTTTTCGCCCTACCGGCGGTGCGACGTATCCTGGAAGGGATTTGAACGTGATCTTGGTGGGACGGAAACGGATAAAGGGCTTGATCGAAAACGCTTTTTCCCGCTTTTGCAGCAGTTTTTCGAAACCGAAGATTTGCGGACAGACTGGGAGTCTTTGCAAGATGCGGACGACGAATTGCTGATTAATTCACTGTCGATGCTGTGCCCGTTCGAGCCTGAAGATAAACAGGCATTGCTGGAAGCGCCATCGCTGGAAACCCGTCGGGAAACGCTTGTGACGTTGCTAGAGTTTTCTATGCGCGGTGGTGGTGAGGACTTGGTGCAATGAGCGACACTGTAGAATTCGACCGGCGGATGTTGGAAGCGCTGGTCTGTCCTGAAACACGCGCGCCACTAAGCTTCGATTCCGCAAAATGCGAGTTGGTGTCGAAGGCCGCGCATTTGGCTTACCCGATACGCGACGGTATCCCGATCATGCTGGTCGATGAGGCGCGCAAGCTGGATTAAAGCGGTTTGCCTTGAGCGAGGCGCGGAAGATCTCCGGTTAGGCCTGCGGCTTCGCGGATTAGGCGGCGCCTTAGGCCTGGCACAGCGTTTGTCAGACCAAGGCCGATATCGCGGATGCCTCGTAACAATGAATTGTCGTTCGAAAATAGACGGTTAATGACATCTGTCGCTGCGGCGAGCGCTGTGGCGTCAAAGCGGCGCCATTGTTCGTAGCGGACCAGAACATCGCTGCGGCCGATATCTTCGCCTCTGCGTTTGGCGTCGATCAGGACTTCTGCCAAGGCGGCGACATCCTTTAGTCCGGCGTTGAGGCCTTGCCCTGCGATCGGGTGCACGACATGGGCGGCGTCGCCGACAAGGGCCACGCGATTTGCCACAAAGTTCTGCGCCAGCGACAAGGCGAGGGGATAGGTGAACCGGTCGCCGGTCAGTTCGATTGCGCCTAAAAAACTACCAAAGCGCGGTCGCAGTTCGGCAAGATAATCGGCGTCATTCATGCTTTGGATCGTCTGGGCGCGGGAGGTGCTTTCGGTCCAGACAATGGAGGCGCGGTTTTTTGTCAGCGGTAGAATCGCAAGCGGGCCCGAGGGCACGAAGAACTGATGGGCGGTGCCGTTGTGTGGTTTTTCATGGGCTAGGGCCGTGACAAGGGCGGTTTGGTCATAACTCCAACCGATGCGCTTGACGCCGGATCGTTCGGCGATGGCGCTGGTACGTCCATCGCATCCGACCAACACGCTGGCGCGTCGTGTTTCGCCCGAACCTAAGGTGATGGTGACACCTGTTGCGTCGGCAGCGTGGTGCGTGACGTGGTCATTGATTTGCGTGATGTCAGTCTTTTTCGCAACATTCAGCAGGGCCGGGCGCAAGTGGCGATCTTCGACCATGTAGCCCATCGGGCCTTCTTCGATTTCGGCATGATCAAAGGCCAGCATCAAGGGCGAGGGGCCAGTGCCTGCTTTACCGTCGGTGACTTTGATCTGAAGGATGGGTTGCACGTCGGTCAATTCGGGCCAGACGTTCAGACTTTCCAGCACGCGCTTTGAGGCAATCGCCAATGCATAACTGCGCCCGTCAAAGCCTTTGGTTTTGCGTTTTGCAGCGGCTTGCGGTTCGATCAGCGCAACGCGGAACCCTGCCGAGGCCAAGGCCAGCGCCATGGTCACCCCGTTCAAGCCGCCGCCTGCGATAATTATATCGTGGTCGAAATCCATATAGTGAATATGGGCGAGTGGGCGGCATTGTCCATGCGCCTTGCTGACGCTACCGTTCGGGTAATGAAAGGACGTGAAATGCAGGATTGGTTGACGTCGCGGGCGGCGGATTTGGGGCGTGGAATTGAAGCGGACAGGATTAATCCGGTCGCTTTGACGGAAACGTATCTGGCGGCGATTGAAACCCATCCTTTTGCAAATCGGATTTACGTTCATGTGACACCTGATCGCGCGCGATCCGAGGCGAAGGCGGCAGCGGAGCGGGCCAAGACCGGGCAACGATTGTCGCTTTTAGATGGTGTGCCGATTTCGTGGAAGGATTTGTATGACACTGCGGGTGATCCGACGGCATCGGGCACTTTGATCCTGAAAGACCGTGTCCCGGACCGGGATGCTTTGGTTGTGCGGAATGCGACGGCGGCGGGTTTGGTCTGTCTGGGCAAGACCCATCAGACCGAGTTCGCTTTTTCGGGGTTGGGTCTTAATCCGATGACGGAATCGCCGCCTTGTGTGAATAATCACGACGCTGCCTCGGGTGGATCGTCTTCGGGGGCTGGCACCTCGGTTGCATTCGGGTTGGCTGCGGCTGGAATTGGATCGGACACAGGCGGGTCGGTGCGAATACCGTCGGTTTGGAATGATTTGGTTGGTTTGAAAACCGTATCGGGACGCCTGTCATTGGAGGGTGTCGTGCCGCTTTGCGCAAGGTTTGACACGGTTGGACCTTTAGCGCGGTCGGTTGAGGACTCTGTGCATTTGCTGGCCGCTTTGGAGGGCTGCGCGCCTTTGAAACTTGGGCAACTGTCGTTGGAGGGGGCGAATTTTGCGATTTTACGGACGGCGGCCTTTGACGGGATCGAAGATGTCCCGCGCGCGGCGTTTGAAAATGCGGTCGAACGGTTGAAAGCCAATGGTGTTCGTTTTACCGACATCGAACTGCCTGAAATCGACGAAGCCATGAGCCTTTCGCCCGTGCTGTTTCCTGCGGAAGCCTATGGGACATGGGCTGCGGAAATTGAGGCCGGTGAACAGATGATGTACCCGCCGGTGCGACAAAGGTTTTTGCAGGGAAAAACAATTTTGGCAGCGGATTTTGTTGCGGCATGGCAGCGCCTTGACGCATTGCGCGTGATCTACCGTGAAAAGACCGCCAGTTTCGATACCGTCGTTTTGCCAAGCGCGCCGATTGTGCCGCCGAAAATCGCTGATTTGCTGGCCGATGAAGGGTATTTCACACAGAGAAACCTAATGGCGCTTCAGAACACACGAATCGCAAATTTGATGGGATTGGCAGCGCTTACCTTGCCCACGGGTACACCGTCTTGCGGGATCATGCTGCAAAATATGTGCGAAGAAGATCTGTTGCCGCTTGGGCTGTCGGTTGAGGCGGCGCTGGCATAGCGCGGTTTAAAAGCCACAAACTGCCTTGGGCCGGGGATTCCGTTTACGTTTAGGCATGGACCAGAGCCGATGCTGTGGTTATTCTTCTTCAAAACAGGGCGAAATGACCCTGAACTTGAGGCAGAGATGGAATTTCCCGAGCGGTTTTCGAACCTTCCGGAATACACGTGGCCGCGTATGCGGGCCCTATTGGATCCGCACACACCCGGCGGTGAGATCGTCAATCTGACGATTGGCGAACCAAACCACGCGTTTCCCACGTTTTTGATCGACGCGATCAATGAGCGCGCGGCGTATTTTGGCGACTATCCGGCGAATTATGGTTCGCCTGAGCTGCTGGCGGCGATCTCGGCTTGGATCGGGCGGCGCTATAATGTGACGCTGGGCGATGATCAGGTGATGGCGCTGAATGGCACCCGCGAAGGCTTGTTTTCTGCCGCCATTGCATTGTCGCCCGAGCAGAAGAATGGCGCGAAGCCCTGCATTCTGCTCCCGAACCCGTTTTACCCTGTTTACATGATCGCGGCTTTGTCGGCGGGGGCTGAGCCTGTTTACCTGCCTGCGACCAAAGCCACAGGTCATTTGCCTGATCTTGATGCGATTGATGCGGCAACGTTGGATCGGACAACGATTTTCTACCTTTGCTCACCATCCAATCCGCAAGGGGCCGTGGCCTCGCGCACCTATTGGAAGCAGCTTTTGGCACTGGCTGAGAAACATGATTTCCGCATTTTCTCGGATGAGTGTTATTCCGAAGTGTGGCGCGACACTCCCCCCATCGGCGGGCTGGAAATGGTACAAGAGTTCGGAAGCGACCCCGAACGTCTGTTTGTGTTCCATTCGTTGTCCAAACGGTCGAACCTGCCGGGGTTTCGGTCTGGGTTCGTGGCTGGTGGCGTTAAAGGAATGACTGAAATCCGTCAGTTGCGGTCTTACGCTGGTGCGCCTTTACCTGGCCCTTTGCAGCATGCTTCGATCCCAGTTTGGGAAGATGAAGCCCATGTGGACGCCAGCCGTCAGCGGTATCGCGACAAGTTCGAGATTGCTGACCGCGTCTTTGATGGAATTCCGGGCTATGCGTCGCCACCGGCGGGGTTCTTTCTTTGGTTGGAAATTGAAAATGGCGAAGCTACCGCTTTGAAGGCATGGCGCGAGACAGGCGTGCGTGTGTTGCCGGGTGCTTACCTTGCCCGTGACGTCGATGGTGTGAACCCCGGCACAAATTATATCCGTGTGGCGCTTGTCGCTGATGAACCAGAACTAGACCGCGGGCTTACCGAGTTGCGCGACTGTATTTACACGTAAAGGAACCGACGTATGGCGTATCAAGCAAGACAGCGCGATCCTCTTTTCGACAGTGACACGCAGGCGATCATTGAACGCCGCGGAAAAGAGCTGATCGGCATGGTGCTGGTTGGATTGGCTGTTTTGATTGCCTTTGCGCTTGGGTCATATTCACCTGATGATCCGAACTGGATGTCGGCAACGGATACGCCTGCTCAGAACCTGCTTGGGTCTTTTGGGGCAGCTTTTGCCTCGCCGATCTATGTTATTGCGGGCTTTGGTGGTTGGGCGATGGCGCTTGTTTTCGGTGTCTGGGGTTTTCGGTTCATGTTCCACTACGGCGAAGAAAACGTGCTGCAACGCATGATCTTCGCGCCAATCGCGATTGCTATGGTGTCTGTTTATTTTGCAACTCACGTACCCGGCGGAAACTGGACCCACTCGTTCGGATTGGGTGGTTTGTTCGGTGACACTGTCCTTGGCGCGGTTTTGGGCGTGTTGCCGGTATCGCCAGGGGTTGGTCTGAAGTTCCTAGCTTTTGCGCTGTTTTTTGGATCCATCGCGATGATGGCCTTCGCGCTTGGTTTTGATCGTGAAGAACTCTGGGCTTACACCCGCTATTTGTTGGGTGGATTGATCCTGATCTATCACACGGTCCTGAAATTGATGGGCCGGGGCGCTGTTGGTGGCTGGCAGGCTGCTGCACGAATGCGGGCTGCTTCGGCGGCACGGGCACCGGTGGCACCTGCCAAGGATGACATCAACGAAGCCGTTTTGCGCGCGACGCAACCGTACCGCGAAGAGCCACGGAAAAACAAACTGCGCGATTTGATGCCGTCGCTGTTGAAGCGCGCAGAGCCTGCCGAAGGCTTGGAAGAGCCGTTGGCTCCTGAAAACGACCGGATTAGCGCGCGCATTGCCGATGCGGTGAAAGATCGTGTGCGTCGCCCACAGATGATCGCTCGCGAAGAGCCTCCGGTGCAAGGCCAAGGTACGGCAGCGCCGCCGATTTCAATGTTGGACGAATTCGGTGAGATCGCCGAGTTGAACGCGCTGGATGAACAATTCGCAGCTTCGGAATCCTTACTGCTGAACCCAGTTCAGGCAGAAGCTGCAACAGGGTTTGCGACGAACCGCGTCGCGACCCCCGAAGCAAAGGCTAAGGTTCAGCACACATCTAAGAAGGCGGCAACATCCCGGCGGGCACGTGCCGAAGCGCAGCCGTCGCTACCATTTGCCGAACGTCACAGTGACTTTGAGATTCCACCGCTTAACCTGTTGTCGGACCCGACGAACATCGAACGGCATCATCTTTCCGATGAAGCTTTGGAAGAAAACGCGCGTATGTTGGAAAGCGTTTTGGACGACTATGGGGTTAAGGGCGAGATCGTTTCGGTACGCCCTGGTCCGGTTGTCACCATGTACGAGCTTGAACCTGCGCCCGGTTTGAAGGCAAGCCGCGTCATTGGTCTGGCCGATGACATTGCGCGATCCATGTCGGCCTTGTCGGCGCGTGTTTCCACTGTGCCCGGACGTTCGGTCATCGGGATCGAGTTGCCCAACGAAAAGCGGGAAATGGTTGTGCTGCGCGAAATGCTTGCAGCCCGCGATTATGGTGACGGCAACCAGCGCTTGCCGCTTGCCTTGGGTAAAAACATCGGTGGTGACCCTGTTGTGGCTAACCTTGCCAAGATGCCTCATCTGTTGATTGCGGGTACGACGGGTTCGGGTAAGTCGGTTGCGATCAACACGATGATCTTGTCGCTTTTGTACAAGCTGACGCCCGAGGAATGCCGCTTGATCATGATCGACCCGAAGATGCTGGAATTAAGCGTATACGACGGCATCCCGCATCTTTTGTCGCCCGTGGTGACCGATCCGAAAAAAGCGGTGGTCGCGTTGAAATGGACCGTCGGCGAGATGGAAGAACGCTATCGCAAGATGTCGAAAATGGGTGTGCGCAACATCGAAGGTTATAACGGCCGCGTGCGCCACGCCCTTTCGAAAGGCGAGATGTTCAGCCGCACCGTTCAAACCGGGTTTGATGATGAAACGGGTGACCCAGTATTTGAAACCGAAGAGTTTGCGCCCGAAACCCTGCCCTATATCGTTGTGATCGTGGACGAGATGGCCGATCTGATGATGGTTGCAGGCAAAGAAATCGAAGCTTGTATCCAGCGGCTTGCACAGATGGCGCGGGCTTCGGGCATTCACCTGATCATGGCCACGCAGCGGCCTTCGGTCGATGTGATCACCGGCACGATCAAAGCTAATTTCCCGACGCGAATTTCGTTCCAAGTGACGTCGAAGATCGATAGCCGGACTATTTTGGGCGAGATGGGTGCCGAACAACTTCTGGGACAGGGCGACATGCTTTATATGGCCGGTGGCGGTAAAGTTACCCGCGTCCACGGTCCGTTTGTGTCGGACGAAGAAGTCGAAGAAGTCGTCAACCACCTGAAAAGCTTTGGTGCACCGGAATACGTCAACAGCGTCGTCGAAGGATCGGATGACGAGACGACATCGGACATTGATTTGGTTCTGGGTCTGGGTGGGAACTCAGACGGCGAAGACGCGCTTTATGACCAAGCCGTGGCTATTGTTATCAAGGATCGCAAGTGTTCGACATCTTACATCCAGCGAAAACTGGCCATCGGATATAACAAAGCCGCACGTCTGGTTGAGCAAATGGAAGACAGTCGTCTTGTCAGTGCCGCCAACCATGTCGGTAAGCGCGAGATTTTGGTTCCAGAGCAGGCCTGACCAAGGGCAGCCACAATAAACGGGTGCGCGGTAAGGCGCGCTTGGTTTGGGTAAGCGTCGCCGCGCCGATGATATGGCCTATCACTGGCAAATCGGACATGGTGTGCCTATATGCAGCTCAAGGAAATAAGGGACTTGTCCGTCATGTACCGCAGAACTTTTCTTTCGCTTTCCAGCGCCTTTGTGGCGGCACCGGCTTTGGCTGCAAGCAAGTTGGGTCTGAATGAGATCTCGGCTTATTTGAACGCTATAACCTCTGCCAAGACCGATTTCACGCAAATCAATGACGATGGCACACTGTCGACTGGAACGCTGTATATCCGTCGTCCGGGGCGTATGCGGTTTGAATATAATCCGCCAGAGGATCTGCTGGTTTTGGCTAGTGCAGGTCAGGTTGGTATTTTTGACGGCAGGTCAAACTTGGAAAATGCCGAACGCTATCCCTTACGGCGCACGCCTTTGAACCTGATCCTTGAACGGGATGTGGACTTGGCGCGACGTAATATGGTGGTTGGTCACGATTTTGATGGCACCGCCACTATTGTCACTGCTCAAGACCCCGAGCATCCGGAATACGGACGGCTTCAGCTTAAGTTCACCGATGGTCCGGTCGAGCTTCGCCAGTGGATTGTTACCGACGGACAAGGCTCAACAACCACCGTTATTCTTGGTCAACTTGAACGACCCGGCGCGTTGTCGAGCACGCTGTTCAGTATCGAACACGAAGAAAATCTGCGCAACGGTGATAGGTGACGGGCTAAATCCTGCCGCAACTCTTCAGTTGTGTGTCGTAAAGCACGGCGCGATCTGCCACTTCGCTTGAGACCCGCAACAACCACGCTTTCTGGCGGAAACTACCACGGCGGTACCCGGTGCGGCCTTCGTGATAGGCAAGATACTGGTTTCGCGCGTCGGACAAAGGAATGCCAAGGTCTTCTTGGGACTGCTTCATGTACCAGCCCATGAAATCGGTCGCGTGACCAATGTCGTCGCGTCGCGCCCGAAACGCCCGTTGGTCGCGCTGATACTCTTCCCATGTCCCATCCAAGGCCTGGCCATATCCATAGGCCGTGCTTTGACGGCCCAGCGGAATGACGCCCAAAGCGTATTGATGCGGCGTGCGCGCGTTCCCAACGAACCGGCTTTCTTGGTAAATCGTTGCCATTTGAACCGCCACTGGCACGCCCCAGCGGTTCTGGGATCGCTTCATGGCGGACAAATAGTTTGGCCTTTGGTCCACGATGGAACAGGCATTATCTAAGTTTTTAGGCGGCACAGTGTTACTGCTTCCGCATGCGGCCACGAATCCAACCAGAATCAGGGCGCGAAGAGATCTGCTCATGCCTCACTCGCCTTTATTGTTTCGAGCATCATAACAATGTTCTACCAATTGGAAAAGCCGGTGCTTAAATTAAAGTATCGTGACTGTAATTGAACGCTTCACAGTCTGTTTCTTGATGTTTCATTGAAAGTCGTCGACACCAATGGGTGTGCACCTTAGTTAGGGTCTTAGGGGGTTATTGTTATGTTTAAGACACGTGCGAAATACGCACTTGGGCAAGTTGTAAGACACAGAAAGCATCCGTTTCGCGGAGTGGTTTTTGATGTCGATGCCATGTTTTCGAATACCGAAGAATGGTATCAGGCTATTCCCGAGGATAGCCGGCCCAAGAAAGAGCAGCCGTTCTACCATCTTTTGGCTGAGAACGACCAAAGCTATTATGTGGCCTATGTTTCCGAGCAAAATCTGGTTGCCGACTATTCAGGTGAGCCGATCGAGCACCCGGATTTGCCTGAATTTTTTGGTGATTTTGATGACGGACAGTACCCGCTTCACGTCCAGTTGAACTGAAGCGCTGGCGCTAGTATCCGATTGCCGCGCCGTCTTTGCGCGGATCGGATGCCCCGATCAATAATCCTTTTTTGCGATCCATCATGATCACCTGCGCGCCGCCCAACGGGTTCGCCGGGCGTGTGACGTGGTGCCCCATGGCTTCCAATTGGGCGCAGATCCCATCGTCAAACCCGGTTTCAACTTGCAGCGTGCCCCCGATTGGATCAGCAAAGGCGCGAGGTGCGTCTACGGCTTCTTGCGGGTCCATGCCGTAGTCGATCAGATTGGTTAACAGGCGTGCATGGCCAGTTGCTTGGTATTGCCCGCCCATCACGCCGAAGGCCATGTCGATGTTTCCGTCTTTTCCGCGCATAGCAGGGATGATCGTGTGCATCGGCCGCTTGCCCGGCCCTGCCTCGTTTGGGTGGCCTTTTGTCAGGTTGAAGCCCGAGCCGCGATTTTGAAGAAGTATGCCGAACTTGTCGCTGGCGATGCAGGACCCGAAAGCGGCAAAAATCGAATAAATCAGGCTGACGGCCATACCATCGCGGTCGACAACGGTGATCAGAACCGTGTCTTTGTGGACCTCTTCCGTTAGAGGCGCTGGCGCTGCCATTGCGCGGTTTGGATCGATCAATCCAGCCAACCGGTCAGCGGTTTCGGCGGATAGAAAGTGGTCAAGTTTTGTGACGTGATCGGGATCGGCTAGAAACCTGTTACGGGCGTCATAGGCCAACTTTGAGGCTTCGCCAAAGATGTGCAGGCGCTTTGCGCTGTGTTGGTCAAGGCCGGGCAGGTCGAAGTGCTTTAAGATGTTCAGCAGCAAAAGCGCTGTCGCGCCTTGTCCGTTGGGGCGATGCTCCAGAACGTCGAAGGCTTTGTACGAGCCCGAGATGGGCGTGCCCCATGTGGCTTCGGTTTCGGCAAAATCTTGGGCCGTGTGGCCTGCGCCGATGTCGGACAGCGTTGCCAAGATATCGTCAAGAACCTCGCCGTCATAGAAGGCGTTACGCCCTTGTTTCACGATGCGCCGCAGAACCTCGGCCTGACTGGGCGATGCGAATGTCTCGCCAAGAGCGAAAGGACGTCCGCCGTTCAGATAGTGTTTACGCGCTGATGTGTTCATATCACCGGCCACGGACGCGATATCCCCGGCAACACGAGGCGCGATTGGCACGCCTTCCTCAAAGTATCGGATCGCGGGCGCAAGGCTTTGCTCAAGGCCAAGGCGTCCAAACTTTTCAGACAGACGGCAAAACCCATCGACGGCACCCGGAACGGTGATGGATGCGGGATGTCCGGGTTCGATTTTTGTAAGCCCTTCGCCGCGCAGGGCTTCGGAGTTCAGACTGGCCGGTGCGCGGCCAGACCCGTTGATGGTTACAACCTTGTCGCTGTCGCTGGGCTTGATCAACGCGAACATGTCGCCGCCTAGTCCAGTCATGTGCGGTTCGCAAACACCCAACAGAACTGCACCTGCAATAGCGGCATCAACCGCATTGCCGCCTGACTTCAAAACCCCAAGCGCTTCGGATGCGGCCAATGGATGTGATGTGGCCACCATGCCGTTCGCGGCATAAACTGGCGATCGGCCAGCTTTCTGAAAATTGCGCATTGTCGGAAGTGCCCCCACGATTATCGTCGGGCTAATACTATCGGTCTGTGGTTTGGAAGGAAAGCTGTGGGCCTCGGCATCACGTGCTAGGTGGGGGCTGAAAACACGCGCGACACCGAGGTTAGCTTCACAGCTACTGAAATGTGATGCCAAGTGCAGAAGGCTGCTTTTTGTCTGAACGACGGTAATATTGCGGCAAAGTTTCTGGCTTGGCTTTAAAAACCGCCTCAGCGGATAATTGTTTCTTCAAGGACGCCTAGGGCACGGGTCTTGCTAAATTGATGAGGGTTCGTTGGGGACTGCATAAACGGCAGTTCGAGCCAGTCTTTGTTTGCGATCACGTGTTGTTTTCGATTGCCATTCGGATAACCAGAAAATTCTCATCATCGTGTCGGTCATAGACCAGATCGCTGACGATCTCGCGGATCAGGAACCAGCCGTATCCACCTTCGGGCATCGCATCGTGTTGATTGAATTCGGTCATGGGATGGTTGCCAATCGGCGCACGGCCCTTTGGCATTGGTTTTCCGCGATCCCGGATTTCAAACATCAAAGCCTTGGCGCGGCGGCGAATGATAAGGCGAAGATCCCCCGTTGCATCTGCGGGATAGGCGTGTTCTGCGACGTTGTTCAATGCTTCGGCTAAGACGATTTCTACGGAACCCAAGGTTTCTTCAGATAACCCTTCGGCGCGTAATTCGTCTGTTGCGTTCTGAATGGCCCTGCGGACCCACCGAAAATCCGCGGGATAACTTTTGTCGAACACAAGTTTCGGTTGGCTTTGGCCCCGGTCGTCAACCGGTCGAGTCGTTGCCCCCGACAAGGACCCATCATCAGGCATTCGCAGCAGCCTCAAGGGCCATTTCGGTCGACGGGAAAATCCGGAAAACGCGATCCATTCGAGTGATCCGAAAGACCTTTTCCACCGTTGGCGTTAGGGCCGCCAAGTCGAGCTTTCTTTCCCGCCCAAGGTGTTTCATCGAACCGACAACTGCACCCAACCCACTGGAATCCAGAAATTCAACCTGGCTTAAGTCCAGAATGACACGCTCATGAGATTGTTGCGTAAGTTCTTGCATCTTATCCTTAAAGCGTACGGCGACGGCGGCATCGATACGCCGATCCATCACGGTCACAACAAGTACACCGTCCACATCGGAGGCTGTCATCTGCATTGGAAACGATCCTTCCCTCTGTCCATCAGTCAAGACCTAGACGGCAGGTGTTACCATTCAGTAAGCAGGGACAGGAATTGAGGGGAAAAGTCATGCAAGTCGACTATAGTGACCTGTCTCAGCGCCTAAGCGCAGTCGCAGCAGGGGAAACTGATCAGGTGGCGTTGATGGCAACAGTCGTTTGCGAGGTTCACCATGCTGATGATCGCTTCGACTGGACAGGATTTTACCGCGTTGTTGCGCCAGAATTAATGAAAATTGGCCCATATCAGGGCGGACACGGTTGTTTGGTCATTCCGTTTTCGCGGGGCGTCTGTGGTGCTGTTGCGCGTTCGGGCGAAGCGTTGATCGTGCCAGATGTCGACGCTTTTCCGGATCATATCGCCTGCGCTAGCTCAACCCGGTCCGAGTTGGTGTTACCCGTTCGCGATCGCAATGGCGCGTTGATTGCTGTGTTGGATATCGATAGCGACCGGCTGAATGCGTTTTCCCAAGTCGATCTGGATGGATTGACTGGCATTCTTGCCGAGGTTTTTGAACGTTGAGCCAGGCATCGGATCACTGCACATGAGCGACGTTTACACTCCGCCTGACGTCCCATTAAACGTTATCCATGCCGATCACGAGGTGCTGGTTGTCGCAAAACCTGACGGGCTTTTATCAGTGCCGGGCAAGGGCCCAGAATTGGCCGATTGTCTGTTGTTGCGGGTGCAAGCCGCCTTTCCAGAAGCGCTTTTGGTGCACCGTCTGGATCGCGATACGTCGGGTGTGATGGTCTATGCGTTAACCCGCCATGCGCAGCGTCATCTTGGTTTGCAGTTCGAGAAACGCCAGATCAAGAAAACCTATGTCGCACGGGTATGGGGGCACCTGACCGAACGTACCGGGACAGTTGATTTGCCCCTGATCGTCGATTGGCCGAACCGGCCCCGTCAGATGGTAGATCACGAGAACGGCAAGGCGGCACATACGGACTGGCGCGTGCTTCGCAGCACGGAAGAGGAAACCCGCGTCAGGCTTTACCCTAAGACCGGGCGATCGCATCAGTTACGGGTTCATTGCCTTGCGCTTGGGCATCCGATTTTGGGGGATCCCTTTTATGCTGAAGGGCCTGCGCGCGATTATCCACGGCTGATGCTGCATTCCGAGACGTTGAAGTTTCGCCACCCAGACGGTGGGCGGGGTATGGCGTTTACGGTGAAGCCGGATTTTTAGAAGTGATGCTTTAGAAGTTACAAAAAATGGGGCTGCTGCGTTAGCAGCGGCCCCTTGGCGACGGCAAAGCCGGCGCAAAACCTCGAATAGAGGTTACTCTTTCACAGTGATCCGACCGTCTGTGTAAGGCGTGAACGGTCCTTGTGCTGCGAGAAATTCAGCTGTGACATCGGCAAGGTCCGGGCCAAAGTCGTAGGCATTCGCAGCGTCCTTGAACATCGCATAACCGTCACCGCCGTTGCGGACATAGTTGTTCGACACAAGGCCATAGAGCTTGTCCATCTCGATCGGCGCACCACCGACCATCACGTCAGAGACACGGGCACCCGCTTCAGCGCTTGGATCAAAGGCAAAGGTCATACCCGCGACTTGTGGGAAACGACCTGCACCTTCCTCAACCTCGCTCACACCATTCTCAAGCGCTGCAACCACGGTCGCACCGGTCACCTCGAACGTGGACAGGGTGTTTTGGAACGGAAGAACAGTCAGAACCTCGCCCATTGTGACGGGCCCGGCGTCGATCGAGGCTCGAATGCCGCCACCGTTCTGAATGGCGATTTCGATTCCCTGATCTTTCACGCGATCCAACATGGCGTCCGCGATCAGTGATCCCATGGAGCATTCTTGCGCCCGGCAAACCTCGCGGTCGCCGCCAATTAGTTCTGCGGCATCGGCCACGACTTTTTGGCGGATTTCCTCAAGTGGTCCGGCAGCTTCGGCGATGCGTGCTTGGGTGCCCGCATCTTCGGTCACGAAGCGGTCCAAAAGGATCGGTTCGCCGACTGCCGATGTCACAACGCCGTCGTCATCGAAGACGACTTTCAGTTCGCCAAGGAATTTGCCGTAAGCGTAGGCTTGCACGATCTGCACGTCGTTCACGACCGTCGGATAGGCCCCCGCTGCACTATCAGAGACATTCGACAGATAGGTGTTGGAATGCCCGCCGACGATCACATCAACGCCAGTGGTGCCTTCGGCGACGCGCTGGTCAACGCGATAGCCCGAGTGGCTAAGCACGATGATCTTGTTCACGCCCACTTGGTTCAGGCGATCCACCTCGGCCTGAACGGCTGCAATAGGGTCGGAAAACGTGACGTTCGGGCCGGGTGAGGCCAGTTCGTCGGTGTCTTGTGGCGTCAGACCAATTAAGCCGATCCATTCACCGCCTTTCTGGATGACCCAGGATTTCTGGATGGCACCGTTGAGAAGAGGCTCGGCGGAGAAGTCTGCGTTCGACATCAAAATGGGGAAATCGATCGCGCTGGCGAAGCCTTTCAGAACTTCGGGACCATCGTCGAATTCGTGGTTGCCCACAGTCATCGCGTCATAACCCATCTGGTTCATCATCTCGGCGGCCAGTTCGCCCTTGTAGAACGTATAGAACAGCGTGCCTTGGAACTGATCCCCGCCGTCCACCAAAAGCCAGTTTGGCGCGCGGTCTTTGGCCGTTTCGATGGCTGTCTGCAGGCGCGCCGAACCGCCAAAACACTTGCCGGCGGCGTTGTCTTCTGCTTCGCAGCTTGAATCAAAGCGGCTGATTGGTTCGAAACGTGCGTGGAAATCGTTGGTGTGTAGGATGGTGAGGCTGTAGTCAGCTATCGCCGCCCCGGTGGACAATGCAAGGATTGCACCGCCAGTGAGCATTTTCCGGATCATTGTGAGAATCCCCCTGTTGAGTGACTGGACCGAGATTGCCGTTAACACGCCAAGGTGTCAAAAGGAACTCAACCGGAGACATGACATGGCCCTCATTTATAAAATTTTTCGCGCATCCGAATACGCTGAATTCAAGGCGGAAGGCACAACGCTGGGTGCCCCAATTGATCTGGCTGATGGCTATATTCATTTCTCGACCGCCGAACAGGCCGAGGAAACCGCAGCCAAGCACTTCGCGGGCGAAGATGGCCTTGTTTTGCTTGGGCTTGAGGCGGATAACTTGGGTGACGCATTGAGGTGGGAACCCTCGCGTGGTGGGGCGTTATTCCCTCATTTATACCGCGCGCTTGAGGCTAGGGATGTGTCTTTCGCCGAGGACCTTGTGCTTAAAAATGGGGCACATCAGTTTCAGGGCTTGTTGAAGTGATCGAACAGGCTGCATTGGCGGTTTTGAACCGGTTTGATCCTGAACGTGCCCATGGTTTGGCGTTACGCGCGCTGCGAACACCGCTAGCGCCTTTGCCGGGGCCGGTGGAATCGCCGCGTTTGGGGGTTGAGCTGGCCGGTTTGAAGCTGCCAAATCCCATTGGTTTGGCGGCAGGGTTTGACAAGAACGCAACGGCTGTTGAGCCGTTGATGCAGGCTGGCTTTGGCTTCATCGAAGTGGGTGCGGCGACGCCCAAGCCGCAACCCGGAAACGCGCGCCCCCGGCTGTTTCGCCTTAAGGCCGACAAGGCCGCGATCAACCGTTTTGGGTTCAACAATGATGGTGTCGAGGTGATCGCCGGACGGCTAGGCACCCGACCTGACGGAGTGCCTGTGGGGCTGAACATTGGGGCCAATAAAGATAGTGCAGATCGGGCGGCGGATTTTGCCCATGTGATGCGGGTGACCCGGACTTTGGTTGATTTTGCCACGGTCAATGTGTCGTCGCCCAACACGGAAAAACTGCGCGATCTGCAAGGTGCAGATGCGCTACGGGCTTTGCTTGCTGGCGTGATGGCAGAACGGGGGGATACTCCGGTCTTTCTGAAAATTGCGCCTGATCTGACCGATGCCGAGATTGCCGGAATCGCGGATGTCGCGATTGAAAGCGGTGTGCAGGCGATCATTGCGACGAACACAACGCTGTCGCGGGATGGTTTGAAGGACGGTCAAAAGGGCGAGGCTGGTGGTTTGTCAGGCCGGCCATTGCTGGCCCCATCGACGCGTGTTCTGGCACGGCTTTACCGCGAAACCGGTGGGTCCATGCCGTTGGTTGGGGTCGGTGGGATATCCTCGGCGGCGGATGCCTATTCCAAGATCAAGGCGGGGGCGACGGCGGTGCAGCTTTATACGGCGATGGTGTATTCTGGCCTGTCGCTGGCACATCGGATCGCGCGGGGCTTGGATGAAATGCTGACCAACGACGGATATGCGTCGGTTGATGAGGCCCGCGGCACTCAGGTGGATGATTGGCTTTAGTCGGCGGCGCGTTCCAATGCTGGGTAACGTAATCCCAACGTCACGCCACGTGCGACCAGTGACACCAAAAGCGCCATCCAAAGCCCGTCGTTGCCAAAGCCGCTGAAGGCCCAGACGGCGGCGAAATACAGCGCTGTCGATACGGCGGCCATATTGCGCATGTCGGCGGTGCGGGTGGCGCCGATGAAAATGCCGTCTAGCATCCATGCAGCGATGCCAAGGACCGGGGCCGCAACCATCCATGGCAACAGGTCTTTGGCAGCGATGCGCACGTCTTCTGCCGTTGTCATCCAGTCGATCACCGTTGGCCCAAAGACTGCGACGCCGATTGCAAAGACGATCACGATGGCCAAACCCCAAGCGCTGGTCAGGATAGAGGCGCGCCGGACCCGTCTTCGGTTTTTTGCGCCGTAGGCGTTGCCCACCAGTGTTTCCGCAGAAAAGGCGAACCCGTCCAGCGCGTAGGCCGTGACGTGGAGGAATTGGAGAAGGATCTGGTTGGCGGCCAGTGGCACATCGCCAAAGCCCGCTCCGAAAAACAGGAAAGACACGAATGTTGCCTCAAGACAGAGCGAGCGTAGCAGGATGTCTCGGTTTACCGCTGCCATACTCCAGAGGCGTGCGCGGTCCAACACGCGCGCCCATGCGTTCCAATAGGGGCGCAGGAAAACGTCACGGCAGAACCACAGGCCCAAGGCCAGCCCAGACCACTCGGCCAGAAAGGTAGCGGATGCCACACCGCCGACGCCCCAGCCAAAGCTGAGGACAAAGACAAGGTCTAGAATGATGTTAAGCCCGTTCATCCAGACTTGCAGGATCAGGACCGCGCGCGTGCGTTCGGTGGCGATCAGCCAGCCAGTGATGCCGAAAAGCGCGATGGCAGCGGGGGCCGACCAGATGCGGATCGCCATGTAGGTGCGCGCGCCTTCTTCGACGGCGGGCGAGGCGGGCGAGATCCAGAAACCTCCGGTGAAGATTAAGGATTGGCCAAGGATCAGGATGACGCCGCCAGAAAGCCCGACAATCAACGCGCGTGACAGCAAGGCATCTGCTTCGCCTTGATCGCCAGCGCCCAGAGCCTGAGACGTCATGCCGGTCGTTCCCATACGCAGGAACCCGAAAACCCAGTAGATCGCCGTTAGGATGATGGCGCCGATCCCGACGGCTCCTATCGGGACGGGATCACCCAACTGGCCGACGACGCCTGTGTCGACGAGGCCCAGAATGGGAACGGTGGCGTTGGCCAGAACGATGGGAAAGGCTATGCTGAGGACGCGTTTATGCGTGATCTCGCGCTTTGGGCCTTTGTTCATTCCTCGCTGGGGGTCGGCATCAGGAAATGCCCGGTTGCTTGGGCAAAGGGCCGCTGCCGATTGTCTTGCCAAGCCTCGATGCGCACGCTGGCATAGCGCCGACCAGAACGATTGACATGTGCCCGAGCATAAGCGTCCCGGGGCAAACCGGTGCGCAGATAATCAACCGTGATGTCAATTGTCTTGGGCATACGGGGCAGGGTTGCGGGGCCCAGTGTTTCAGCGTCCAAGCGCCCGCTTTCGATCTCACTCCAGAGGTGTTGCCAGCCGAGTTCGATCAAAGCGGTGGTTTCAAGAAAGGCTGCCGTTACGCCGCCATGAAGTGCAGGCAGGGTGGGATTGCCGATCAGATCGTCTTTGTAATTCAGAACGGTCGTCAGTTCGTCGCCATGGCGTTCAAATGCAATCCCAAGGAAAGTGACATAGGGAATACCATCGACCAAAGCCTTCAGGGCCGCGTCGCGTCGTTGTTTCACGACCTGGACGGGTTCGGGGCGTGTGTGGGTCATGTCTTTACCGTGAATGCGCCGGTCGCCGTGGCCACAGGGTTGTCGCTATCGTCATCGGTGGCGACCGCACGCACAAAGGCGACGGTTCGGGTCATGTGATAGCAGGTTGCTTCGGCCGTGATGCTTTGGCCGGGTGTGGCGGGGCGCATGTAATCGATGCGCAAATCCAACGTGGCTGTGGATGTTGGCCCCCTGGGATGCGCAATGACGGCTGTACCACTGCAAGTATCCATCAACGACGACACTGCACCGCCATGGATGACAACCGTGGTGGGATCGCCCACCAACATGTCGTTCCACGGCATGGA
The DNA here is from genome assembly GCA_028097405.1 of Paracoccaceae bacterium. Lineage (GTDB taxonomy): Bacteria > Pseudomonadota > Alphaproteobacteria > Rhodobacterales > Rhodobacteraceae > CALKXV01. Next base: position 27,449 of record JAOHEK010000027.1, read on the forward strand.
CATTGCAGCAAAACCATCTTGAACGTCGTCGACCATCAGGCCAAGCGCTTTACAGTGTGGTAGTGCTTCGATGAACTGGCGGGCCAGCGCGCGGCGGGGGTCTTCTGGGTCGGTCAAATCGGTCGCTCCTTCCTGACTTTATCTGCTTATCGCGGAGAAAAGCGCAAGCGCATTGATCGGTGTTTGCGAATTGGTTAACAATTGCGCAAGGGAGGCGCAGCGATGGACTCGGATCGACTTTCGTTCAAAGAGATGTGCGCAAAATTCGACGTGACGCCGCGGACGCTTCGTTACTACGAATACATTGAGCTTCTTTCCCCTGAAAAAGAAGGCCGGTCCCGATTTTACACCGGACGCGAAATCGCAAGGTTGACGTTGATTTTGCGCGGCCGCGATTGGGGGTTTTCATTGGAAGAAATCCGTCAGTGGCTTCAGATTTACGAAAACCAAGGCACGGAACCGCAAAACCGCGCCTTTATTGAACTTGCCGATCGGCAATTGGACACCCTTACAAGCCAGCGCGAGAAATTGGACGCCACAATTAACGAGCTTGCGAAGATGAGAGAAAGCGTTTCAAAATCAATAGGTTAATCCCAAACTTCGTTAATGTTTCACACGCATCACGGGCTGTCACGATATTGGGAAGCCCTACTGACCTCCGAATGACGCTGCGTTACGCTTACGTCAACGTAATGCGATGCCTACCTACGCTTAACGCAAAAAGTGGTATGGACTGGAGAAAGTCAATGACCGGTAATTTTATGACGATACGGGAAATGTGTGACCACTTTGAAGTCACGCCTCGTACGCTTCGATTCTATGAACAAAAAGAACTGCTGTTCCCTGAGCGGACGGGAAACCGACGTTTGTACACCAAGCGTGATCGTGCGCGATTGAAGTTGATCCTGCGCGGCAAACGCTTTGGGTTTACGCTTGAAGACATCAGACAACTTCTGGACTTGTACGACCCAGTTCAGAACAATCTTCCGCAAATTCGGCGCGCCTGCATGCTTGGACAAGAGCGGCTTGCCGATTTGGAACAACGGCGCGTAGAGCTGGATGAGGTCATCGACGACCTTAAAGAGCAGCTGAAAACCGGCGAACAGATGATAACTAGCTTGTTGGCAACAGCCGCAGAATAAAGAAACGGAGACGACCTATGCCTCATTATACCCCCCCCGTTAAAGATCAGCAGTTCCTGCTGCATGAGCTTTTCAAGGTTAGCGAAAGCGATGTGCCGGGATACAAAGAGCTGGATGCCGATTTCACGTCTGCCATTCTGGAAGAAGCTGGCAAGATCGCTGCGAACGTTCTTCAGCCGCTGAATTCCGTTGGCGACGAAGAAGGCTGTACGCTTGAGAATGGTGTGGTTCGTACCCCGACCGGTTTTAAGGAAGCCTGGACTGAAATGGCGGCAGGTGGCTGGATGGGTCTTGATGCAAAGGCCGAATATGGCGGTCAGGACATGCCCTACATCATGGGTACGGCAACGGGTGAATTGTTTTCGTCTGCAAATATGGCGTTTCAGATGTACGTAGGCCTAAGCCACGGTGCGGCATCGGCCTTGGCGGTTCACGGCTCGGATGAGCAAAAGACGACTTATCTGCCGAAGATTTATTCTGGCGAGTGGGGCGGTACGATGAACCTGACCGAACCGCAGTGCGGAACGGATTTGGGTTTGATCCGCACCAAAGCGGAACCTCAGGGCGACGGCAGCTATCTTGTTTCGGGCCAGAAAATCTGGATTTCGGGCGGCGAAAATGACCTTGTCGAAAATATCGTTCACCTTGTGTTGGCGCGCACGCCGGATGCGCCCGAAGGGATCAAGGGTATTTCGTTGTTCGTGGTGCCCAAGTTCCTGCCGAACGAGGATGGCTCACTTGGTGATCGCAACAGCCTATCTTGTGGTGGTCTGGAAGAAAAAATGGGCATCCACGGTAATGCAACCTGTGTGATGAACTATGACGGAGCCAAGGGTTGGCTTGTGGGCGACATGCACAAAGGTATGCGCGCCATGTTCACGATGATGAACGAAGCGCGCCTTTCTGTGGCGTTGCAGGGCTATACTCAAGGCGAGGTTGCCTATCAGAACGCATTGGCCTTTGCCAAAGACCGGGTGCAAGGGCGCGATGTGACGGGTGTTAAAAACCCCGATGGTCCTGCAGATCCGATCATCGTGCATCCTGACGTTCGCCGGAACCTGATGGATCAGAAATCCATCGTGGAAGCAGGCCGCGCTCTTGTCTTCTGGGGCGCTGAAATGATCGACCGTTCCAATCGTTTGAATGATGAAGAGGCCGAAGACATGGTCTCGCTTTTGATCCCGGTCATGAAGGGCTTTCTGACTGACAAGGGCTTTGAAACCACGGTTTTGGCGCAACAGACGCTTGGTGGTTCGGGTTTCACCCGTGAATGGGGTCTTGAGCAATTCGTGCGCGATGCGCGGATCGCGATGATCTATGAAGGCACGAACGGTATTCAGTCGCTTGATCTGGTTGGACGTAAACTGCCGCAAAACGGCGGTAAGACGATCATGGCCTTCTTTGATCTGGTGAAGGATTTCATCAAGGAAAACGAAGGCAACGAAACCCTTGGAGACGGATTTCTTGAGCCCCTGAAAGCCGCCTCGAAAGATCTGCAGGCTGCGGGCATGTACTTCATGCAAGAAGGTATGAAAAACCCGAATAATGCTTTGTCGGGGTCCTATGATTTCATGCATCTCTTTGGACATGTCTGCCTTGGTTTGATGTGGGCGCGTATGGCGAAAGCTGCGCAGGAAGCGCTTGATGGCGGAACAAGCGACAAGGACTTTTACGAAACTAAGATTACCACTGGTCGTTATTACATGGCGCGACAGTTGCCGATGACCGGCACACATCTGGCGCGTATCCAATCGGGTGGTGATACAGTAATGGCGCTGGATGCGGCGAACTTCTAAGGTCACTTGATCACTGCGCCCAAACCAGAGGCTAAAGATGCAGTCACTTGCCGAATTGATTAAACTGCTTGCGATGTTGGTGGCTCTTGGGGCCGCCTGCTGGGCGGGGTTTGCGATCATTGTTTCAGGCCCCGAGTTTGGCAATGCAGACCCCTCTGGCGCTCTGCGCTCTGCTGGTATCGTTTTTCTGGTGGCCGTGACTGCAAGCATTTTGGCCAGCCGCATAACGAAAGGTTCACGGTGATATGCCAAAACGTCTTCGCCTAACTCGCCGCTTTCCGGTTGCCATGACAGAGGACGGGTACCGCCGCTTGAAGCGGTTCTCTTCTGACGCGGGATTGGACGAAGGTGAGGCTTTGTCGTTCCTGTTTGAGAATTTCAATTCGGTTATGAACCACGAAAATCTGGAAGCGCGGCTTCGGCTTTTCAACACCGAGTTGGAGGCGCGAAAAAAATGAGACCGCTGCACAGAATGAGGGACGTTTATGACGATTAAATTACATTGCTTTGGTGAAAGCGGGCATTCCTATAAAGCTGCGCTGGCGTTGGAGCTAGGGCCTTTGGACTGGGAACCGGTCTATATCGATTTCTTCAAGGGCGCGACGCGCGAAGATGGCTTTCGCGAAGATATCAATGCGATGGGCGAGTCTCCGGTTTTGATCGACGGCGATGTTCATCTGACGCAATCAGGCGTTATTCAGGATTACCTGAGTGAAAAAACCGGCCACTTTGGCGGCAATACTCCGGAAGAAAAACGCGAGATTCTGCGTTGGATTCTGTGGGACAATCACAAGCTTTCCAGTCAGGCTGGTGTTACGCGGTTCCTTTTGCATTTTGTGCCGCCAGACAAACAACCAAAGCCGGTTATTGAATTCTTGCAGGGCCGACTGGCCGGCGCTTACAGCGTCTTGGATAAACATTTGACGTCGCGTGACTGGATCGCCGGACGCAACGTAACGAATGCAGATCTGACCTGCTGTGGTTACCTTTTTTATGACGAGCCTTACGGCTTTAAACGTGACGATTGGCCCGCGATTGATGCATGGCTTGGCCGGATCGAACAACTGGACGGATGGAAACATCCCTATGACCTAATGCCCCGCGCTTTCCCGAGCGCTCAAAGTTAAGAAAAGGATACCCCCATGCGCGATGCTTATATCTTTGATGCTGTGCGTTCCCCTCGCGGTAAAGGCCGCAGCAACGGTAGCCTTCACGAAGTGACGCCGTCCAAGTTGTCGGCCGACATGCTGAACGCGCTTAAATCGCGCAACGGGCTGGAAGGGCACGTGGTGGAAGACGTGATCTGGGGCAATGCGACCCAAGTGAAAGAGCAAGGCGGTTGTTTGGCAAGAACGGCTGTTTTGGCGTCTGACCTTGACGAACGCATCCCGGGTCTTTCGATCAATCGGTTCTGTGCCAGTGGCATGGAGGCTGTCAATCTGGCCGCCAACCAAGTCAAAGGCGGCGCAGGTGACGGTTATATCGCAGGTGGTGTCGAATGTATGAGCCGGGTTGCCATGGGCAGCGATGGTGCGGCGATTGCCGTTGATCCCAGCATTGCTATGGGCACTTACTTCGTGCCGCAGGGTATCTCGGCAGACATCATTGCGACCGAGTTCGGCTTTAGCCGTGATGATACAGATGCTTTGGCTGTTGAAAGTCAAAATCGTGCGGCGGCGGCGTGGGAAGATAATCGATTCTCCAAAACAATTGTGCCCATCAACGATATGAATGGTCTACCTATCTTGGCCAAGGACGAATACATGCGTCCGGGTACAGATATGCAGACGCTTGGTGCATTGAAGCCTGCGTTTAAGGATCAGGGCGAAGTCATGCCCGGTTTCGACGCCGTGGCTTTGATGAAGTACCCACATTTGGAAAGGATCAACCACGTTCACCACGCTGGTAATTCCAGCGGGATCGTTGACGGGTCCGCTGCAATCTTAATCGGTTCAAAGGAATTTGGCGAAGCCCACGGGCTAAAGCCGCGCGCACGCATCAAGGCGACCGCCAAGATTGGGACCGATCCCACGATCATGCTGACCGGACCGGTCCCGGTGACGCAAAAGATCCTTGCGGATAACGGGATTGCGATAGGGGATATCGATCTATTCGAAGTCAACGAGGCGTTTTCTGCGGTGGTCTTGCGCTTCATGCAAGCCTTTGATGTTGATCATGCAAAAGTTAACGTTAACGGCGGCGCCATCGCAATGGGCCACCCGCTGGGTGCGACGGGCGCAATCATCATCGGTACTTTGTTGGATGAGCTTGAGCGGCAGGACAAAGAGATGGGTCTTGCAACGCTTTGTGTGGCCAGCGGTATGGGCGCGGCCACAATTATCGAACGCGTGTGAGCTGGATCACATTGAATATGTTGATTTGTCAACTAACTTACAAAGAGCCTAAGTGGCGTAACTCCATACCGTGTGGAGGAGGGCCTTTGGTTAGGGGTTGTTGTGGCACGTCAGGAATTGGAAATTTTCCTAGAGAGTGTAGAAAGCGCGTTTCGAGCGGGCGACGTAGATTTGCTTTTGAGGTATTTTCAACTTCCGCTGGTGATTTACACCGCCGCAGGCATCGCCACTTTGAATACCGAGGAAGAATTTGCGGCGATGACCCAAAACTATCTGGCTGCATTGACGGCCATGGCGGTCGCGTCTGGGCATCAAAGCATTCTAAGCTTCGATCCACCTGTCAACAACCGGCTGCGCGTCAAAGTGCGAACGATCGACAAAGATGTGGACGGCAATCCAATTACCAGCAGCACCATCCGTTACTTTTTGCTGCAAACCGATACGGGGCTGGTGATCGAGATGATGGAATATCTCGAGGCACCTCTGTCGATATCGGACATCGAAAAAATCGTACATTGATCCTGCGGGCATTGCAGGGTCTTCATCATCCTATTCAAGGAGGTCTTTGCCATGTCTGACTTTACCTATGAGCTGCACGACGACGGTGTAGCCGTCATCACTTGGGACGTGCCCGGCAAGTCAATGAACGTGTTGACCCGCGAAGCTTTCGACCTGGTCGAAGGCTTTGTCGATCAGGCTTTGGCCGATGATGCGGTGAAAGGCATCGTTATCACCTCGGGCAAAGACAGCTTTGCGGGCGGTATGGACCTGAACGTGTTGGGTTCAATCCGGGAAGAGGCGGGTGACAACCCAGCCGAGGCCTTATTCAACTTTACGATGAACGGGCACCGCATTCTGCGAAAGATCGAACGCGCGGGTATGGACGACAAGACCAACAAGGGCGGCAAGCCGATTGCTTGCGCCTTGCCGGGCCTTTCTGCCGGGATTGGCACAGAAATCGCTTTGGCTTGCCATCACCGCGTCATGGCCGACACTTCAAAAGGTCGGATCGGCTTGCCCGAAATTCTAGTCGGGCTGTTTCCGGGTGCGGGTGGTACAACGCGCTATTCCCGTATGGTTGGTGCCATGGCTGCGGCTCCGGTTTTGCTCGAGGGCAAGATGTTGGCCCCAGCCAAAGCCAAGGCAGCGCAACTGGTTGACGAGGTTGTTGCGCCTGAAGAATTGCTGAGCAGTGCGAAAGCTTGGATTTTGGGTGCGACAGATGCCGACATCGTCAAGCCTTGGGACGTCAAGGACTGGAAGATGCCCGGCGGCGCGCCTTATCACCCTCAAGGGTTCATGACCTTCGTTGGTGCAAGCGCGATGATCAACGGCAAGACCAAGGGCGTTTATCCAGCGGCCAAGGCATTGCTGTCGGCGATCTATGAAGGCGCGATGGTGCCTTTCGACACGGCGCTTAAAATCGAAGCCCGGCATTTTACCAGCATCCTGATGAACCCAACGTCGTCGGCCATGATCCGGTCCTTGTTCATCAACAAGGAAGCGCTTGAAAAGGGTGCGAACCGCCCTGCTGTTGACGACCAGAAAGTTAGCAAAGTCGGTGTTCTTGGTGCTGGCATGATGGGGGCTGGCATTGCCTACGTCAGCGCCAGTGCAGGTATCGAAGTTGTTTTGATCGATCAGGATCAAGACGCGGCAGATCGCGGTAAGTCGTATTCCGAGGGTATCCTTGATAAGGGCATCTCGCGCAAACGCGTCACCGAAGAGAAAAAGGCCGAAGTTCTGGGCCGCATCACAGCCACCACGGATTATGAAGCGCTGAAAGGTTGCGACCTGATCGTCGAAGCGGTGTTCGAAGACGTCGGTGTCAAAGCCGAGATCACCAAAAAGGTCGAAGCAGTGGTGGGCGACGATTGCATCTTCGCCACCAACACATCGACCCTGCCGATCACCGAGTTGGCCAAAGCCAGCGCGCGGCCCGAACAGTTTATCGGCATCCACTTCTTTTCGCCCGTCGACAAGATGCTGCTGGTCGAGATCATCAAGGGCGCTGCCACAGGTGATCGCGCGGTTGCCAAGGCACTCGATTACGTCCGGCAAATCCGCAAGACACCGATTGTCGTCAACGATGCGCGCTTCTTCTATGCGAACCGTTGCATCATTCCTTACATCAACGAAGGCCTTCGGATGATCGGTGAAGGCGTCACGCCTGCGCTGATCGACAATGCCGCTCAGCTTTTGGGCTTTCCTGTTGGGCCTTTGCAGTTGGTCGATGAAACCAGCGTTGATCTGGGCGTGAAGATCGCAAAGGCAACGCGCGAAGCGATGGGGGATGACTATCCCGATGGCGCTGTGGATGACGTATTGTTCTGGATGGCGGATCAGGGTCGCATGGGTCGGAAAGCCAACGCTGGTTTTTATGCCTATGACGATGCTGGAAAGCGCACCGGACTTTGGGAAGGGCTTGGCGAGAAATACGCCGAAGCCGAAACTCAGCCCGATTTGGGCGAAGTCCAGAACCGTTTGATGATGGCGCAAGTGCTGGAAGCCGTGCGGGCGCTGGAAGAAGGCGTGCTGGAAGACATCCGCGAAGGTGACGTCGGTGCCATTCTTGGCTGGGGCTTCGCGCCCTGGTCGGGCGGCCCGTTTTCGTGGTTGGATATGATTGGCGCGGCGCGAGCTGTAGAAATCTGCGAAACACTTGCCGAACACGGGCCTCGGTTTGCGACGCCCAAACTTTTGGCCGACATGGCAGCATCGGGTGAAACCTTCTACGAGCGCTTCGCAGACGCCAAAGCCGCCTAAACCAACAAGCGGACAGTCAATCACATTTGGCTGTCCGCTATGCGGGACTTAGCGGTCGTTAGGTTTACCGCCGTTTTTTGGGAACATTGCGAGAATTTCGGAAGCTAAGGGCCTGACCCGCTTCATTTCGCGGCTTTCAATTTGCTCCAGAACTGGCTTCGAATAGGGCACCGCTTTGCCGAGTCCACTCAACTGTTTAAGCTTTGAGACTTGCTCCTCTGTCAGTCCCGGCAACGAAACGTGGTCATCCAAGAGGGGTGAAAGCCCCGTGTCATCAAACGCATAGCAAAACGCTTCTTGCATAGAAGACTGCTGGTCGGTGTTGTTTCTCACATCCGCCCACAAACGCATCTGTTCGCTTTGATCGGAAAGCTCACGCAACGCGGACTTTAAATATTCAAGGTTGAGATACATAGGTTTCCTGTCGATGACA
>JAOHEK010000028.1 GCA_028097405.1 Paracoccaceae bacterium
ATCGCCCGTTGTTTTCGAAGTATAAAAAAGGTGACGAAGGATCCGGAACGCCGGCTCTGAAGTCAGTTCCAGGTGGCCAGGATCAAGGGACACCCAACGTCCCAGTTGCCACTGAAACCGCAGTTCAGGCCACGCGCCGTGCGAAAAGCAGGACGACTGTGCAGGTGGCGCCGGTTGATAAAGACCGCAAGCGGAAAGAGCGTTTGGGCGAGATCAAGTTGGAGCTTCACAAGCGCCTCTTGGACAACCTCAATCTGGCCGCGCTGGAAACAGCGACGGAAAGCGATCTTCGTTCAGAAATCGTTGCCATCGCTGGTGAGGCGTTGGACGAATTGGGCGTCGTTCTAAATCGGGAAGAGCGCCAGACGCTGAACCAAGACCTTTACGACGAGGTCACCGGACTTGGCCCGCTTGAGCCGCTTTTGAAAGACGACAGCGTCAACGATATTCTGGTTAACGGTCCGAACCAGGTCTTTGTGGAACGCTCGGGTAAGTTGGAACTGACCGATACGCACTTTAAAGACGAACGTCACCTATTGCGGATCATCGACAAGATCGTGTCCGCGGTTGGACGTCGGGTCGACGAATCAAACCCTTATGTTGATGCTCGTCTTGCGGATGGGTCGCGTTTCAACGCCATGGTTCCGCCGATTGCGGTGGACGGTTCGCTGGTGTCAATTCGTAAGTTTAAGAAAGAAAAGCTTGCGATCGATGACTTGGTGAATTTTGGCGCCTTCACAGAAGAGATGGCAGCCTACCTGCAAGCTGCGGTGGCGACACGTCTGAATGTGATCGTCTCGGGCGGTACTGGTTCCGGTAAGACGACAACGCTCAACGCGCTGTCATCTTTTATCGATAACGACGAACGCATCCTGACGATTGAGGATACAGCGGAACTTCAGTTGCAACAGACACACGTGGGCCGGATGGAAAGTCGTCCGCCGAACGTTGAAGGCACCGGCGCTGTCACGCAGCGAGATTGTCTAAGAAACGCGCTTCGTATGCGTCCGGACCGGATCATCGTGGGTGAGACGCGTGGCGAAGAAGTTATCGACATGCTTCAGGCCATGAACACTGGCCACGACGGTTCGATGACAACGATCCACGCCAACTCGGCGCGCGATGGTGTGTCGCGTTTGGAAAACATGATCGCGATGGCCGGTATCGATATGCCGCTCAAAGCAACACGAAGCCAGATTTCATCGGCTGTGAACTTGATTGTTCAGGCCTCGCGCTTGCAAGACGGTTCACGTCGCATGGTCTCGATCACGGAAGTGACGGGCATGGAAGGTGAGGTGATCTCGATGCAAGAGGTTTTCCGTTACCAACGTGTGGGTCTGACACCTGACAACAAGATTATCGGCCATTTCACGGCCACTGGCGTGCGCAGTCACTATTCAGAGCGCTTCAAAATGTGGGGTTACGACCTTCCAAGCCAGATTTTCGAACCCTTCGCGGCGGAGTAAGCCAAAATGGTCATTTCTGCAGAACCGCTGATTTACGGTCTGATCTTCTTAGCTGTCCTGGCACTTGTTCAGGGCATCTATCTGACAGTTTTCGGCAAATCGATCTCGTTAAACAACCGGGTAAACCGCCGTCTCGACATGCTCGAGAAAGGTGCCGGACGCGAACAGGTGCTGGACCAACTCCGAAAGGAGATGTCCCAACACATGAAATCGAAGTCGATTCCACTTTATTCGATTTTGGCGGACAAAGCGCAGAAGGCTAATATCGCCTTCACACCTGGTCAGTTGATCATGGTAATGGCGGTGCTAACGATCGTGGCCTTCTTCCTTCTTAGCTTTGGAACAGGCGCTTCGCTGGCGATCCGACTGGTGATTTCGGTCATGATGGGCGTGGGCGCTGTTTTTGTCTGGGTCAACAATACCGCGAAAAAGCGGCTTTCCATGATCGAAGAACAGCTGCCGGATTCGGTGGAACTGATGGTGCGAAGCTTGCGCGTTGGCCACCCCTTTATGTCAGCCTTGCAAATCGTTGCAAAAGAAGTCCCCGACCCGATGGGTTCGGAAATGGGCGTTATTTCGGACGAAGCCGCTTATGGCCGCGATGTGGGCGAAGCGCTGAAAGCCATGGCTGACAGGCTGGATATGCAGGATATGCGCTTCCTTGCAGTGGCCGTGACGATCCAACAGACATCGGGTGGTAACTTGGCCGAAATTCTTGCTGGTCTGGCAAAAGTTGTTCGGTCGCGCTTTCGACTGTTTCGCCGGGTGAAAGCCATTACAGCCGAGGCCAAGTGGTCGGGCATGTTCCTGTCGGTCTTCCCGATCGGGGCGCTTGTAATGATCAATGTCATCCAGCCGAACTATTATGACGAAGTGCGAGAGACAGCCGCCTTTATCCCAGCTTGTCTGGTCGTTGCTGGCTTCTTAGTTGTGAACATCTTTGTGATGCGCATGCTTGTGAACATTAAGGTCTAAGTCCATGGAAAAAATCCTTTCTCTTCTAGATCAGGCAAACACCACGCTGACCGAACAATTCGGCGAGCTTGGACCCCTGTTGATCATCGGCGTTCTGGGCCTGTTCTTAGTCCTGTTAACGCTGCCCATCCTGCTGAAAAAGCAAAAAGACCCTTACGATCAGCTACGTGCAGCCGCACGCAACCAAGGGACAGCTGACGACGATAAAGCCAAGCTGCGCCGCGGTGGCGGTAAAAATGGCAATAAGTTGGAGAAATATTCCTCGTTTCTCGAACCGCAGGACGAAAAACAGTACTCTGATACGAAACTGAAGCTTCTGCAGGCCGGGTATCGCTCGAAGGAAGCTGTTCGAACCTACCACTTCCTTCAGTTCGCCTTGGGTATTCTGTTTCTTATTTTAGGCAGCATCTACGCGATCTATGCGAGCGCCACAGGCGAACCGACAACGCAATCGATGATCATGTCGGTCCTTCTTCCGGGTGTCGTCGGCTACATGCTGCCAAAATACTGGGTGACCAAACGCCAGCAGATGCGCCAGGAGGAAATCATCAATGGTTTCCCAGACAGTCTTGATATGATGTTAGTTTGCGTCGAAGCTGGCCAATCGCTTGACCAATCGATTGTTCGTGTCGCGAAAGAAATCAAATCCGGTTATCCGTCTTTGGCGGAGGAATACGAACAGATTGCCAACGAAATGAAAGCCGGTAAGGATCGGATCACGGTTCTGCGCGACATGTCCGAACGTGCAGGCGTGCCAGATGTGGCCAGTTTCGTCACCGTTTTGATCCAGTCGGCCAGTTTTGGTACGTCCGTTTCGGAAGCACTTCGCGTTTTTTCGTCGGAAATGCGCGATAAACGTATTCTTCGGGCCGAAGAAAAGGCAAACACCTTGCCGACCAAGATGACCCTTGCCACAATGATGCTGACAGTGCCGCCACTTCTGATTATCCTAATCGGGCCGTCTATCCACGGAATCGCAACGACACTGGCGGCGGCAAGCTTCTAAAGGTTTGAATGGGCATACAAAATTTAATTTGGGCAGGACCTGCTCTGCTGGCCTTGGCCGCTTGCGATACCGCAGGCGGCCTTGATCCGTTAGAAAACGGGGGGTTTGCACCAACAGGACGCCCCACATCAGAGCAATCCGTCGACGGGTTGATGGTTGGCCATCGCCTGATGGCGGCTGGTGAATACGAATTAGCGCTCAAATCCTATCTACGGGCGGCCTCGGAACAAGGCGTGAACGTTGACGTGCTATCGGCAGTTGGGTCAGCCAATTTGCAACTTGGCCGACTAGGCCAGGCCGAAGAGATCCTGCGCCGTGCGACAGAATTGGATGAAACTTTCCCGCCCGCATGGAACAATCTTGGGGTCGTTTTGATGGAAACGGGGCAATATGGCGAAGCCAGTCGTGTCTTCCGTGTCGCATTTGCCCTTGATAGCGGCCAAAGCGCGGAAATCCGCGAAAACCTCAGCTTGGCTCTCGCAAAAGTCGAAAATCCTGAGTATTCTGACGAAGAAGAGTTTCGCCTGGTGCGACGCGGTCCGGGGTTCTACCGGATCTTGTCCACAGCAGAGAACCCGTAAAGGGGCAAACCGGGCGGACAAGAGCAGTAAGGGAAGATGACCATGCGGTACGCCGGAATACTGACACTATGTTTTGTGGGCACGTTTGGACTAACGGCCTGCAACCAATCAAGCTCGAGTGGTGACATCGAAAAGGCGCTCGGAGACGTGAACGTCATCGATGAAACCAACCTAAACGAAGTCATGCTAACCGCAGCCGATCCGCGCGAAGCCGTGACATATTTTTCGCAAGCATCAGCTGCAAACCCGGACAGGATCGATCTGAAACGTGGTCTGGCGATTTCTTTGGTACGCGCCAATCAATCACGCGCAGCCTCTAAAGCCTGGCAGGATGTGCTGGCTTTGCCCGGTTCCACCAATGAAGACCGTATCGAATACGCTGATGCCCTGATTCGCGCCAACGATTGGCAAGCCGCAGAAGCGCAGCTTAATCAGGTGCCCCCCACCCATGAGACATTCAAGCGCTACCGTCTTGAAGCGATCATCGCCGATAGCAAAAAAGAATGGAAAAAAGCTGACAGCTTTTATGAAATCGCTATTGGTCTGACCACCCGCCCATCGGGGACACTGAATAACTGGGGTTACTCAAAACTTACGCGTGGCGAATACGTCGAAGCAGAAAAGCTGTTCGCCGAAGCTTTGACCTATGACCAAACTCTGTTCACGGCCAAGAACAACCTAGTTCTGGCGCGTGCAGCGCAACGTAAATATGATATGCCCGTTGTCCAGATGACCCAAACAGAACACGCCGAACTTCTTCACACGGCTGCGCTGTCCGCCATCAAACAGGGCGACATCAACACGGGCAAAGCGCTATTAAGCGAAGCTATTTCCACCCATCCGCAGCACTTCGATACGGCGGTGCGTAGTCTTGAAGCGCTTGATAACGCGGCCTAACGGAGACCACCGATGACTATCGACTGGTCCACCGCCGCGTGGTTCCTGCCCTTTGTTGTACCGATTACAATCTGGGTCGCGTGGAGCGATATGGCCTCGATGAAAATTCCCAATAAGGCCGTTCTGTCGTTAATGACGGTCTTTTTGGTAATCGGCCTGATCGCATTGCCATTCGACGAATACCTTTGGCGTTGGTTGCATTTTGTGGTGATTTTGGCGGTCGGGTTTATCTTCAGTTCGCTGGGGGCAATGGGCGCAGGCGATGCGAAGTATGCGGCAGCCATGGCGCCTTTTGTCGCGCTCTCGGATGCAGCGCCGTTTATGTATCTTTTAGGTGCGACCATCTTGGCGGCGTTCATTTTGCACCGGCTGGCGCGCGCATCCTCGATCAAAGATCGCTTCCACAGTTGGGAAAGCTGGACCCACAAGGCCTTCCCAATGGGATTTGCGCTGGCGCCTGCATTGATGTTTTATCTGCTGATCGGTCTTATGGGATAACCGCCAGCTTACGGCGTCACAGTGAACAAGGCGTAAAGATCGTTGTCGCTAACCAGCGTCAAATCCGTATCAGCCTCATTCAGTTCCTTTAGCATGATGCGCCGGATTTTGGCGACAAAAACACATTTTGGAACCATCAAATAGTCGGCATTCTCAAGACCAGTTAGCCCGCCATAGTACCAAGGCGCCCCACCGTCGAGCGGTTTGAACGGGCCGAACATCCACAGTCCGGCCAAAATGTCCGCAGGCAGGACCTGATCGTCACTTGTGACACCGTCCGCGCGCAGTTCTTCTGCAATTCGCTCTAGATACGCGCGCGACCCGGCCATCCATTCGCAATGTGGGAAGCTAATACCGTTTAACTCGGACAATGCCGAGCGATCGACCTCTTCTGAATAGCGTGACCAGTTTGGATCGACCCGATCCCTGTGGACCTGAGCAGTCATGGTCTGGGCACGGTCACGCCGAATGAAAATATCCTGATGCCCACGGTCATCGGGAAGCATCGGCATGAAGCGTGTTTCGTCCATGCTTGCATGGGTAATGGTCGACGTGGCGTTGGCAAACAGCGACGGAAAGCTCACAGCCAAGGCCATCCAAGCCGCACCGCTCATCAAAAGGCGAAGGTCATGACCAGCGATCTGCCCAACGCCCACTTCGGGGCGAAGTGCAAAAATCACAAGGGCAAGGAACCAAATCCACTGCGGGTCATTCCCAAAGTTCTGATACGTCACGTAGATAAAGCCGGGAACAAGCAATAGCATCGCATAGCCCGCCACCTCTTGGCCGCTGCGCCGGATCATGAAAATGGCGGCGATCCCAACCAGCGTCGCGCCGATCATCTTCGGCGCAGCGATGCTGTCATTCAAAGTCAGACCAGCGAACGGACGCACTTCGGAACCCGAAACCAAGATTAGATCACCCAGATAGGCGGGCCAAAAGGCAAATCCTTGCAAAACCGTCGCCACGACCGCCACACCGAGGCCGCCTAAGGCCACCGCCAACACGCCTTTGCCACGCCAACGCAAAATGACAGCGACCAAGACAGCTGGGCCAAGAGCCACAAAAAATGTAACCTTCAAAAGTGCAAGTGTGGCGCCCAATACCCCAATCAATAGGCCGTCAAGAACAGGCCGTTCGTGTGGAGCGGGCAATATGGCCAAGGCCAATGCAACAAAACTGATCGCCCAAGCCCACCTGTTGTAGTGTACCGAAATAGACACCCCATCCGACGCTGCACCAAAGTTTAGCGACAAAACCAACCCAAGCACCAACACACCGAACAACCAAGCCAAGGGCCGGCTAAATCTTGTGACACAAACATAGATGACAAAGGGCAGCAGAACGCTTGCTAGGCTTAATTGTGCGAAAATTATCGCAGATCCGACCGGGAAACCTGCATCGATAAAGGACGAAATCGGCAAAAACGCCAAAAATCCAAGAGGTAGCGAAAAATCGAGATGCGGCCGCATCCCTGCTTCGATCCGCAAAAGGATATCCAACAGATGATAGGTGTCGCCTTCGTGTGTATCAAGAAAGAGGCCTTCTTTTAGCACAGATAAACCGCCAAAAGCTGCAATAAACAAAAGAAATCCCGCAGTAAGCACAAATGGGTTTGGTCTGCTCATGCCCCATCCTTTTCCATTTTTTGGCCACAATAGCCGGTCATGTTCTAACTCGCAAAGGTGTGTCAGCGCTTATTGTCCAAATTCGGGCAACAGCGCAAAGCACCATGACTTTTATTGTGAGGCAGGGTCCGCCGATGAATATGGAAACTCCGAATGTCGTAGCCCCACCGGCGCCGCGCTCGATTGACGGCATGCAATTGCCGGTCGTGATGATGCGCGACATTCTCTTGAAAACGATCTTCCGAATGAACGTCGAAACGTGCGGCGAATTGGCGGTAAACATCTGTTTGCCAATCCCCGTGACGCAAGAATTGATCGATATGGCACGCGATCAAAAGCTGTTACAGTCGACGGGTACGCTGCATGCGAACTCGGGCGGAGAGATGGGCTATCAGTTAACCGATCAGGGCAAACAACGCGCGCTCGATGCTTTAACCCAGTCCGAATATTACGGCGCAATGCCGGTACCGCTTGCAGTTTATGCCGAGCAGGTCAAACGCCAGTCGATCCGAAATATCCACGTCACCCGCGACCAGTTGCTGGGCGCTATGGGCCATCTTATCCTGCCTGACGAGCTTCTGGATCACTTGGGGCCTGCGGTTGGTGCCGGTCGATCAATCCTGATGTACGGCCCTCCCGGTAACGGTAAGTCCTCAATCTCGAACGGTATTCGCGACGCACTTGGTGATAAAATCTATATCCCACGCGCCATCGAATATTCAGGTCAGGTGATCACCGTCTTTGACCCCATCGTTCACTCTGCCGCCGAAGAGCAAGTTGACGATCCGAATTCGCTGCGCCGCTCATCGGGCCGCTATGACACCCGCTATGTACTATGCGAACGCCCAACAGTGATCACCGGTGGTGAACTGTCGTTGGCGATGCTGGATCTGGTCTACAACCCGACGGCGCGAACCTATCAGGCACCGTTGCAGTTGAAGTCGACCGGCGGCATTTTCATCGTGGATGACCTTGGACGACAGGAAGAACCGCCACAGGCCTTGGTCAACCGCTGGATTGTTCCACTGGAAGAAGCCAAGGACATCCTTGCGCTTCAGTCGGGCGAAAAATTCGAAGTGCCCTTCGATACGCTTGTGATCTTCTCGACCAACTTCCACCCGAACGAGATTTTTGATAAAGCGGCCCTGCGCCGGATCTTCTTTAAGATCAAAATCGACGGGCCGGATCAGGAAGACTATCTAAAGATCTTCGCCATGGTTGCGCGGAAACGCAAAATTCCGCTGGACGAGGATACCTTGGTCTATCTGATCAAGGACAAGTACCCAACGATCGACAACATCTATGCGAACTATCAACCCATCTTCTTGGTCGACCAGATGATCGCCATCTGCGAATTCGAAGGCATCCCCTACCAGATGTCACCCGAATTGATCGACCGTGCTTGGGCCAACATGTTCGTCAAAGAAGAGAAAATCGTTCACTAAACACAATTGAATATCGCCCCGCGTTGCGGGTCGATCAGCGCGCCCTTGCTTAAGCGGGGGCGCGCTTTTTTTTTGCGCGCCTAAAACATCGAAAACCCGCTTATTCCAATAGGCCGCGCAGAATGGTAAACCGCCACAGTGGCGACCCCCCGAAATGCGCCCGTGAAAGATGAGTGATGGCTGATACGCTGCCTTCTGCATTCCAAGACTGGTTCGCTTCCCACAGCTGGCAGCCACACCCACATCAAATCGACATGGCCGCAAAGAAGGACGCCCCCGCCCTTCTGCTCATCGCCCCCACCGGCGGCGGCAAAACCCTTGCTGGTTTCCTACCCTCTTTGATCGAGCTTTCCGACGGCGCGCGCACTGGCCTTCACACGCTTTATGTCTCGCCCCTGAAGGCGCTTGCCGCCGACATCAAGCGCAACCTAAGAACGCCCATTGCCGACATGAACCTGCCCATCCGTGTCGAAGATCGGACGGGCGATACCTCCCAAACCACAAAGAAGCGTCAACGCGCCGATCCGCCACATATCCTTCTGACCACCCCTGAAAGCCTTGCCCTGCTTTTAAGTTATGAAGATGCGCCCCGGATTTTCGCAGGCCTTCAGCGTGTGATTGTCGATGAAATCCACTCGCTTGCGGAATCGAAACGCGGCGATCAATTGATGCTAGGGCTTGCCGAGCTGCACAGCCTTTGCCCCCATCTGCGCCGCGTCGGGCTTTCGGCCACCGTCGAAGACCCAAGCGCGATCGCGCATTTCCTAGCCCGCCATCCCGATCCCTGTCCGATCTTGGAAGCCGACCCCGGCCCCAAGCCCGACATCGCGATGCTGACTACCGCCGCGCTTCCCCCTTGGTCGGGCGGCGGCGGGAAATACGCTATTCCCCATGTGTTGGACGAGGTGAAACGCCACAAAACAACGCTGATCTTCCACAACACCCGCGCACAGGCCGAGATTTTCTTTCACGAACTTTGGCTTCAGAACGAAGACGCCCTGCCCATCGGAATCCACCACGGTTCGCTTGCCCGCACGCAACGCGAGAAGGTCGAAGCTGCCATGGTTGCCGGGGAACTGCGGGCGATTGTCTGTACCGGAACGCTTGATCTGGGTATAGATTGGGGCGACGTCGATCTGATCATTCAAGTCGGTGCGCCCAAGAACGTAAAGCGCTTGGTGCAGCGGATCGGACGGGCCAACCATCGCTACAACGCGCCCTCAAAAGCCTTAATTGTTCCCGCCAACCGCTTCGAAGTTGTCGAATGCGTCGCAGCGTTGGAAGCCGTGCGCGATGCAGACCTTGATGGTGATCCACGCGGCCCCGGCCCTCGCGACGTGTTGTGCCAACACATCTTGATCCGCGCTTGCCGCGGTCCTTTTGACGCCAACGTCTTGTACGAAACGCTGACCAGTGCCGGTGCCTATGCCGCCCTAACGCGGCAAGACTTCGATGCCTGCCTTGATCTGGTGGCAACGGGTGGCTACGCGCTGCGCGCTTATGATCGGTGGCAGCGACTTAGGCAGAACAAGGACGAGCGTTGGCAGCTTCGCGATCCACGAACCGCCGCCCTGATCCGGCGCAACCTTGGCACCATCCAAGACACCGAGACGCTAAAAGTCCGAATGCGCAATCGTCGCGGCGGCAAGCCCTTGGGCGAGATCGAAGAAGGGTTCGCCGCGACTCTTACAGCCGGTGACACCTTCCTGATCGGCGGGCGGATCGTGCGTTATGAAGGCCTGCGCGAAATGACGGTCGAAGTCTCGCCCCGCGCTGACAAAGCTCCAAAAATTGCCACCTTCGCCGGGACCAAATTCGCAACCTCAACACAGCTTAGCCACCGAATTCTAGCGCTTTTGCACAGCGGGGATTGGTCGGGCCTGCCAAACCACACAACCGACTGGCTAAGGCTGCAAGCGACCCGTTCAAAACTGCCCGAAGCAAACCGTATTCTGGTGGAAAGTTTCCCGCACAATGGCCGCCAGAACACCTGCTTTTATGGCTTCGCCGGACGCAACGCGATGCAGACGTTGGGGCTTTTGATCACCAGCCAGATGGAAGACGCGGGCCTCGCTCCGCTTGGTTTCGTGGCCTCGGATTACGCCGTGCTGATCTGGGGGCTTGAAAAGGTACCCAACCCTGCGCCGATGTTCGAAGCCGACCGCCTGCGCGCAGCCTTTGAGAACTGGATGAACGGCAACGCCGTCATGAAGCGCACGTTCCGCGCAACGGCCACCACCGCCATGATGCTGGAACGGAACTACGGCTCGAATCGGCGAACTGGACGACAAGCCACCTTTTCCTCGGATATCCTTTACGACACGCTGATCAAATACGACCCCGACCACTTGATGCTGACAATCACACGCGAAGAAGCGATGCGCGGGCTGGTCGATTTCGGTCGTATTGAAGAAATGCTTGAGCGCACCGCCGGTCGCATCGATCACGTGGTGCTTGACCGCGTCACCCCCCTTGCCGCGCCACTGTTCCTAGAACCAAGCCGCATTCCTATCCACGGCGAAGGCCGCGAACGCATGCTGAAGGCCGAAACCGACGCATTGATGGCCGCCGCCGGATTGATCTGATCTGCCTCAGGCGCGAAGGTGATCAATCACGCTATCAAGAAAAACTTCCCCCGCTTCAAACTGCGAAATATCAATAAATTCATCGGCTTGATGCGCCTGCGCAATGTCGCCCGGCCCACAAACAACCGCAGAATAGCCCGCGTTCTGGAAATGCCCGGCTTCGGTGCCATAGCTTACCACATGCGTGCCGTTGTCCCCCGTTATGCGCCGCACAAGAGCTTCTGAGGAACCGTCATCTTCGGGCTTCAGCCCCGGCACGTCGAAGAAGGGACGCAACTCGATCCCCGCACTTGGCGCGATAGACTTCATAGCGGCGTCAACCTCGGCCACCTTATCCGTAAACGCAGAAATCCGCGCCTTTGCGTCATCGTCAGGCGTAAAGCGCCAATCGATCCCAAAGTTGCAATCGCCAGCCGTTATGTTGTGCGCCGTCCCGCCTTTGATCGTGCCCACGTGGATCGTGGTGAACGGAGGCGTGAAAATCTGGCCAATCGCTCCGCCAGGTTCCGCCCGGATCACATCGTTTTGCGCATTCGCCCATTGGATCAGCCGCGCCGCTTCCATAATGGCGTTGACCCCTTCGTGCATCAACGATGAATGCACCTCGTAGCCCTTGATATGGACGGAAAATCCCGAACTGCCCTTATGCCCCGTGACGCATTTCATCATCGACGGCTCACCTATGATCGCAGCCTCGGCCTTGGGTAATCCAGCGGCAGCCATTGCGTTGATCAAGGGCGGCGCGCCCGTGCAACCGATTTCTTCGTCGAACGACAGCGCCACCTGCAAGGGGTGTTTTAAGTCCACGGTCAAGGCCCGTTGCAGCGCATACAGCGCCAAGGCATCGAACCCCTTCATGTCGCAAGTGCCACGCCCGTAAAGCTTGCCGTTGTTCTCGGTGACAACAAACGGGTCCGTTGCCCAATCCTGCCCTTCGACCGGGACAACATCTGTATGGCCAGAAAGAACCACGCCGCCTGCCACATTGGGGCCGACACTGCAAAAGATGGCCGCTTTGCGCGGGTCATCCGTTTTTGGCATCCGGTGAGGCGTCACACCGATAGATTTCAGGTAATCTTCCACCCAGTCGATCAGCGGCAGGTTCGTATCATGGCTCATGGTTGGAAACCCGACCAGCGCCGTCATGATCTCGCGCGCATTGGGCGCGCTCATCGGTCGAACCCGCCCCAGTTGCCCTGCAAAACGAAATGTCCGGGCGACACTTCGTCATAGATCGAAGGTTCGGTCACATGATCAATGGGAAAGATCGGCGACGGAATGGGTTTGAAATTCAAGTCGCGCTCGCTTTTTCTCTGGCGCGGATCGGCGACAGGCACAGCCGACAGCAACGCCCGCGTATAGGGATGCTGTGGGTCTTCAAAGATCGCGGAACGCGGACCATGTTCGACGATACGGCCAAGATACATGACCCCAACGTTGTGACTGACCCGTTCGACAACCGCCATGTCGTGGCTGATGAACAGCATGGAAATGCCCAGTTCGGCCTGCAATTCCATCAAAAGATTCAAAACCTGCGCCTGCACCGAGACGTCCAAGGCGCTGACCGCCTCGTCGGCAACGATCAGTTTGGGGTTCAGCGCAAGTGCACGCGCAATGGCGATCCGCTGACGCTGACCACCCGACAGTTCATGGGGGAACCGGCTCATAAAGCTCTGCGGCAGCTCAACCCGATCAAAAAGTGCAGCGACCCGGTCATTGCGTTCGCTTGCCGAGGAAACCCCATAGTTCAGCAAAGGCTCGGCCACCTGATCGGCCAGTTTCATTTGGGGGTTCAGCGAAGCAAAGGGATCCTGAAACACCATTTGCATTTCCCGACGTGCAAGGCGCAGATCCTCGGAGCCGAATTCCATGATGTTTTTACCGTCCAGCCAAACCTCGCCGGAAACGGGTTCTATCAGTCGTAAAACCGACCGGCCGCACGAGGATTTCCCGCATCCCGATTCGCCAACAAGGCTCATCGTTTGCCCCGCTTTCACCTGAAACGAGATGTCTTCCACCGCATGCACATTGGCAACGGTCCGTCGCAACAGCCCCCCTTTGACGGGAAAGCGCGTCACCAGATTCTTGACGTCCAGCAGCACTTTGTCCTCGACCGGCGCTATCTTCAAAGCGCCTCCGCCTCCGTCGCCCATCAAGCGCATCGGTTCCGGCGCGGGTTTACCCCGCATTTCGCCAAGTTTCGGCACCGCCGCCAAAAGCGATTTCGTGTAATCGTGGGTTGGGTTCTCGAAAATCTGTTCGACAGGCCCCTCTTCGACCTTATTGCCCCGAAACATAACAACGACGCGGTCGGCCATCTGTGCCACCACGGCCATGTCATGGGTGATAAACAGAACCGCAGTCCCGGTTTCACGCTTCAACCGATCAATAAGCGCCAAAATTTCGGCCTGAATGGTCACATCCAAAGCCGTTGTGGGCTCGTCCGCGATCAACAGCCGTGGCTCGCACGCCAAGGCCATCGCGATCACAACACGCTGGCGCATACCGCCGGACAATTCGTGAGGGTATTGGGTCAGCCGCCGTTCGGGTTCTGGAATGCGCACTTGCCGCAAAAGGTCCAGCGCACGCTCGGTTGCTTGGGCTTTCGACAGCCCCATATGCACACGCAGACCCTCGGTCAACTGACGCCCAACGGTGAAGACAGGGTTAAGCGAGGTCATCGGTTCTTGAAAAATCATGCCGATTTCATTGCCGCGAATGGTCTGCATGACGTTTTCTTCGGCCTTGGAAACGTCAATCATTCCTTTGCCGTCGCCACGGTCAAACAGCAGTTCGCCACCTGCGATCCGGCCGCCTCCGAATTCGACCAGTCGCATCAGCGAAAGCGAGGACACGGACTTACCCGATCCGGATTCGCCCACGATACAGACCGTTTCGCCGGGATTGACGTCAAAGCTGACGTCTTCGACGCCAACAACAGGGCCTTCCTTGGTTTGAAACTCGACACGAAGTTTTCGTAGCGACGCGAGCGGCTGATCGAGCATGCTATCCCCTAATCCCGATGGTTCAGAAACGCTAAACCTCTCGGGCGAGATCTGTCAAACAGAACGCATAAAAATCAAGCGTCTGCGTGAAAGATTTGCAGAAAAGATCAAAAGTAATAGCAGCAGTGCTTGCAATTCGATCAAAAATCGTCCGAACTTGGAAAGTCCGCGCTCTGGGTGGGACGATCAAAAACAAAAGTTGGACGCAGTGAGCTTAGTTGCCAGGTGCAAATCATTAATCCCAACCCAAACCGCCTTTTGGCGGAAAAGAAAGCACGGACAAATCCAACAAGGAGTGAACAGATGAAACTCATGACAGCCCTACTAGGGGCGACAACCGCCATGGCCTTCGCGCCAATGGCATTTGCCGACGGTCACGAAGGTGAGCGCGGACGCGACGGCGACGTCAAAATCATTTACTGGCAAGCGCCATCAATCCTGAACGCCTATCTTTCGGGCGGTACAAAAGACGTAGAAGCTGCGTCGTTGGTCATCGAACCACTGGCCCGCTACGACGAAACCGGTACGTTGACCCCATGGCTTGTGGACAGCATCCCAACGGTCGAAAACGGTGGTGTTTCCGAAGACCTGAAAACGATCACTTGGAAAATCACCCCCGGCATCACTTGGTCTGATGGTACGCCTTTCACTTCGGCAGATGCCAAGTTTACCTATGAGTATTGCACGCACCCGGAAGGCGGTTGTGCACAGGTAACGAAATACGAAGGCGTAACCAGCGTCGAAACACCTGATGATCTTACCGTGGTCATCAACTTCGAAACCGCCACACCGAACCCTTACGGTCCTTTCGTGGGCGGGGAATCCCCTATCCTGCAGGCCGCACAATTTGCCGATTGCCTTGGCGCAAAGGCTCCTGAGTGCACCGAAGAAAACTTCAATCCTATTGGCACCGGCCCCTTCACCGTCACCGAGTTCAAACCAAACGACGTGATCACTTTTGCAGCCAATGAAAACTACCGCGAAGCTGGCAAACCTGCCTTCGCTTCAATCACCTTTAAAGGTGGCGGCGACGCAACTGCGGCTGGTCGTGCGGTTATGGAAACAGGCGAATTCGACTACGCTTGGAACCTTCAGCTGGCGCCTGACGTCATCGCGAAAATGCTAGAAGGCGGCAAAGGCACAACCGTCGCAGGCTTTGGTCCGCTGGTTGAGCGTATCATGCTGAACAATACCAATCCTGATCCGGCTCTTGGCCCGGATGAGCGTTCTGTTGTTCGTCCGCATCCGTTCCTTGGCGATCCGGCTGTATACAAGGCCATGTCGATGGCTATCGACCGCCCACTTCTAGTTGAAGTTGGCTATGGTCAGGCTGGTAAAGTCACCTGTAACTGGGTGCCTGTGCCAAACGTCTATGCGTCCACGACGTTTGACTGCGCGACGCAAGACCTTGAAGGCGCGAA
Source organism: Paracoccaceae bacterium (assembly GCA_028097405.1). Lineage (GTDB taxonomy): Bacteria > Pseudomonadota > Alphaproteobacteria > Rhodobacterales > Rhodobacteraceae > CALKXV01. The sequence continues at coordinate 15,508 of JAOHEK010000028.1, forward strand.
AGCCATGTTGGATGAAGCTGGTATCGTCGATTCTGACGGCGACGGCGTGCGTGAAAAAGACGGCGTACCGCTGAAAATCCTCTACCAAAGCTCGACAAACGCCGTGCGTCAGGATTTCCAAGCCCTGATCAAGCAGTGGTGGAGCGAGATCGGCATCGAAAGCGAACTTCGCAACCTTGATGCATCGGTCTTCTTTGGCGGTGACCCAGGTTCGCCTGACACCTTCCAAAAGTTCTACGCAGACGTTGAGATGTACGCGAACACCTTCAACGGCACTGACCCGCAGGCCTATCTGGGCAACGGTCTTTGCGACAAAGCGCCATCGCCAGCGACACAGTGGCAGGGAGAGAACATCTCGCGTTTCTGTCTTGAAGAGTTCGACACTCTGCACGCACAGCTGTCGAGCACAGCCGATATCGCCGAGCGCGGCAAGCTGGCAGCCAGACTGAACGACATCATGGTCGAAAGCGGCGGTATGATTCCCCTTGTCCACCGTGGTCGTCTGTCGGCACATGCCAACTCGCTTGGTGGCGTTAAGCTTAATGTCTGGGACAGTGAGCTTTGGAACATCGGCGACTGGTACCGGACCGGTAACTAAGAAAAGGCATCGCCCCGGCATTTTGTCGGGGCGATACCCCTTCCGGGATCTCAGCATATGACCACGGAGACCTACGTTCTCTATCTCGCAACCGTCGCCGTGTTCTTCGCAACACTGCTCGGAACCAGCCAGATATTGACCCGCTCAAACGCGCTGTGCTTCGGCGTCAACCACAACCTATGGACAGGCGTGATTGACCTTTCGGCCAACGCGCTTTGCCACCTTGATCACAACGCCCGCACGCTTAATCGCATGTCAGGCGCCATGATAATCACCGCTGCCGCATTACTCGGCCTAAAAGACGTCGAGGCCCGCTGATATGCTCACCTTTACAATCCGACGGCTGATCCTAAGCGTACCGACGCTTCTTTTTATCAGCTTCGTGATCTACCTGCTATTGGAGCTGGCCCCCGGAGACCCAATGGCACAGGTGCCGCTGACGGTGCCCGCCGAAGTCAAAGAAAAAATGCGCGAAGCACTTGGGGTCGGACAACCGGTTTGGATCGCTTTCCCGAAATGGCTTTATCAGTTCTTCGTGGTCGAACCGATGTACTTCTCGGACGCCGTCTTTGGGACCACCTGGTCTGAAGGGCAACAACGCGTCATCTCATGGCAGACCCGCTCGCCGGTCATGGACATCGTCATCCAGCGCCTGCCCCAAACGCTGTGGGTGGTCGGTGTTGCCTATGTTGTCGCAATCGCTATTGCCCTACCTATCGGTATCTATTCCGCCTACCGCCAGTATTCATGGTTCGACAACGCAGGTACCTTCATCACCATGGTCGGCTTTTCGGTCCCACCCTTCTTCTCCGGTGTGGTGGTGATCGTCGTCTTCTCGGTCTGGCTCGGCTGGTTCCCGTCGATCTATGACACCACGCTGGTGGTCGACAGTTGGGAAAGCTTCAAGAAACAACTGCAACAAATGATCCTGCCCGTCATGGTGCTGGCCCTGCAAATCACCTCGCAACTCTCGCGTTTCATGCGTGCGTCAATGCTCGACAACCTCAACCAAGATTACGTCCGTACAGCGCGCGCCAAAGGCCTCGGTGAGAAAACTGTTGTCCTGGTTCATGTCCTCCGCAACTCGCTCATCCCTGTCGTCACCGTCATCGCCCTTGGCATCCCGGCGATTTTCGGCGGCGCGATCATCACCGAACAAGTTTTCAAGGTGAACGGCATCGGCCAGTTGCTCATCACAGCCATTCAAGCGAACGATCTGCCGATGGTCCAAACGCTAACCTTTATCTTCGCCGTATTGATCGTGCTCTTTAACCTGATCGCCGACATTCTCTACGGCATCCTTGACCCAAGGATCCGCTATGACTGAGCCGATCTCCATGGACACAATCGAGCCAACAGACCCGCCGCGCTCGCAATGGGCCGACGTCTGGGCTCAGTTCAAAGCCCACCGAGGCGCCATGTGGGGTGCCGGCATCTTTCTCACGATTGTCGTGCTCGTCATCGCAGGCCCTTGGGTCTACTGGAACGATCCGCAGTTCGTTCCCACAGGCCGAGATTTCCTAACCTTGCGCGACACAAGGCCTTTTTACGTCGGATTTTTCGACAGCGACGCCAAAACCAACTGGCTGTACCCCTTGGGCACCGACAATCTGGGCCGCGACATCCTAGGTCGACTATTGATTGGGGGTCGCATCTCGCTCGCCGTGGGCATGGCCGCCATGATCCTCTCAGTGCTCTTGGGCACCTTGATCGGCGTGATGGCGGGCTACTTCAAGTCGCTCGACGGCATCCTGATGCGCCTGACAGACCTGTTTCTGGCGCTGCCCCTGCTGCCGCTCCTTCTTGTCGCAGTCCTCTTGTTCCGTGACCGGCTCTCAAGCTCGTTTGGCCCCGAAGGCGGTACATTCATCCTGATCGTTACACTTGTTGGCATCACATCCTGGATGCAAACCGCCCGTATCGTCCGCGGCGACGTGCTGGCTTTGAAAGAACGCGAATTCATCCTCGCGGCTCGTTCCATCGGCACCTCGCCTTTAAAGATGATCACACGCCACCTTCTGCCCAACGTCATGTCGCCGATCATGGTCTCAGCCACCCTTGGCATAGCAACCGCAATCATCACAGAATCCGCCCTCTCATTCTTAGGGTTCGGCTTCCCGCCCGACTTCCCGACATGGGGCAAACTCCTCTTTGACAGCGTCGACCGGATGGAGCTTTACCCCGAACGCGTCATCTGGCCCGGAATGCTGATCTCGCTCACTGTGCTCAGCGTGAACTACGTCGGCGACGGCTTGCGCGACGCGCTCGATCCAAGAATCAGAGGCCGCTAAGCGCTCTCACATTCATCTGGCTAAAAATATCCCGGGGGAATTGGCCCTTGGGCCAAGGGCGCAGAGCCCCCAAAACCTACCCCATACCACCAGCGATCATGCCGCGCGCTAGTTGCGCATAAGCTTCCGCCACAGGTCCGTCACCCAATGCCACAGGCGCTCCAGCGTCGCCCGCCAGCCGCACGTCCAGCGACAAGGGCAACTCCCCAAGAAACGGCACTCCAATCCGCTCAGCCTCGGCTTTGACGCCGCCATGGCCAAACAAATGCGCCTCGGTCCCGCAAGTGGGACAGACGTAGGTCGACATATTCTCGATCAACCCCAAAATCGGCGTGTTCAGCGTGTTGAACATATCAATCGCCTTGCGCGCATCCAACAAGGCCACGTCCTGCGGAGTAGAAACGATCAACGCCCCCGTCACCTCGGCCTTTTGACACAAGGTCAGTTGCACATCCCCGGTCCCGGGAGGCAAATCGATCAGCAAGACATCCAACTCGCCCCATTGCACCTGACCCAGCATCTGCTGCAAAGCCCCCATCAACATCGGCCCACGCCAAACCACGGCCTTATCTGGGTCCACCATGAACCCGATCGACATCACCGTGACGCCATGCGCCTGAAGCGGAATAATGATCTTTCCGTCCGGTGACGCAGGCCGCTTGTTGACGCCCATCATCCGAGGTTGCGACGGCCCGTATATATCGGCGTCCAGCAATCCCACACGCCGGCCCTCGCGTGCCAAGGCGACAGCAAGGTTTGACGATACGGTCGATTTGCCCACACCGCCCTTACCGGACCCAATCGCTATGATCCGATCCACACCAGATAGCTTTTGCGGCCCGCCCTTCTGCGGCGTCGGATGACCGCCAATCTTCAACGACGGAGGTTTGGGCGCTGCAGCGGCTGGCCCATGGGCTGTCAGAACGACTGAAACGCTCTCAACCCCAGCAAGGCCCGCCACAGCCGATTCTGCCTCGGCACGCGCGTCCTCTAACAGCCGAGCTTCGTCTGCCGTTGCGGCCTCAAGTACGAATCTTACGGAAGATCCCTCAATTTGAAGCGCGCGCACCAGATCGCGTGACACCAAATCCCCACCACCCGGCGCAGACACAGTTTTCAATCTGCCTAGTATTTCATCCCGTTCAATCGCCACTGCAAACCCTTTCCGCTATACCACCCTGCATAGATCACCTGCTTTTACCGAAGTGGCAAGTTATTGCACATGCGAAATAAAAAAGCTTGAATTTGCAGCATGTTAACCATGCGTCACCTATGATCATGCTGCATAGCAGCATTGTTGAAACACCAGTTGTTTCATCGCTCAGATCGCTTATCTTCAACTCAACAAGACGTCAGCACTGACGCCGAAAGGAATAGACGATGAATGAAGTAACAGTATCCCCCACCGGCCAAACCGGACGTTTGACAGAATTCTTCCGTGGCCTCGCACGACGACATGGCCAGTACCGCGTGTACCGTCAGACATTGTCCGAATTGCAAAACCTAAGTAGCCGCGAATTAGCTGATCTTGGTCTCCACCGCAGCGTTCTGCGCTCGGTAGCCTATCAGGCGGCATACGACGTTTAAGAATCGAAGGCCCTTCCTCCTCCCTTAGGGTCTTTGTAAGTGTGGCGGCGCCTACCTCCTCCCTGGCGCCGTCACCTAAACACCAAAAGACGCCCCCATTTTTGAGGTCGTCGTAAATTATTAGAAAATTTTAGGAAGAACCGCGCGCAGGCGTTATTCGCAAGCCATGGCGCTGGCGAAACTAGACCGACCGCGATGAGCGCCCAGATCGGTTCCTGAAAACTCATTGCCATCAAAACGCACCGCCAGCACTCGGCTCCAGTCGGCGCTGGCCACGATAATTTCCGGACCGCGCCCACAATCGCGGATGCCACCTGCGATATCCCGTTCGCCAATCCGATGATTGGTTACACCGGGCAAATTCGCCAAGGGAATAAGATTTCCGTTCTGAAACCGAAAAATTCGCAGGGTTTTCGCAAGGTGAGGCCGATCCACATAGGCCAATTCCACCTGCCCATCACCATCCAGATCTGCGGCGCCGATACCTGCGGGCGACAGCCAACGGTTTGACTGACCGATAAAGGCATTCGCAGCAACCAGCCCGTCGCCGTCATAGATCGAAAGCCGCGCGCCTTGGCGAATGTCGCTTTCCACAACGATGACTTCGCGATCACCATCGCCGTCCACGTCAAACAAACGTGGCTCAGTATCCTCAAACACCCGATTTTCCGGCAGAACTACGCGCCTTTGGACGCCAGACACTAGCGTCATGACCAATTCGCCATGCTCAATCGCATCGCCAAGAATGCCGTGCGCATAGCGCGTCGTCGGACCACCGAAACTTGCGGCTGTTACATCTTGCGCCAAAGCCTCGGTTGCAGCAAGGATCAATCCTGCCGCTAGCAAAGACCGCAACATCAGATCTGTTTTTCTGGCATCTGGACGATCAACCCATCCAGTGCATCCGTCACCTTCAACTGGCAGGTCAGACGCGATTGGGGGGGCTTCGGTTCATAGGCAAAGTCCAACATATCGTCTTCCATCGAATCTTTCGCTGGCAGTTTTTCGATCCAATCGGGATGGACATAAACGTGGCACGTCGAACAGGCGCACGCGCCGCCACAGTCTGCTTCGATCCCCGGAATAGCGTTATCGCGCGCGCCTTCCATGACAGTTAGGCCATTTGGCACATCCACAACATGTTCTGTTCCATTGTGCTCGATATACGTGATCTTCGCCATAAGCCCTCCACTGATCTTTTTTCTTACCTAATCCGCAGAGGCCCACCATTCCAGCCCCTTTGCTGCGGAAACTAAAAACATTGCACAAATTGGACTATATTCTGCTTTTGTTCTCATGCCGAAGCCCAATCTTTCGTCAACATCATGATCCCGCCCCATTCTGTTGACCCCAAGATCAACGGGACCTGCCGAAAAATGACACGCAGAATGCTGTTGCGAGGCGCTTTAAGCGCAAAAGCAGTGTTCGCCAATGTGATCGTCCAACGGATCGGTGAAAACACGACCATGCCTAACACCCTCTTGCGCATCACGAACAGGCTTTAGGTGCCACCCACCTTTTTCAACACGGCCATCGACGGAAAGAACACCAACGATTCGATCACATTCGAACCCACAGCCACCTGATCCACCAATTGTTTTAGCGCGCCAATCATGCCCGTGTCATAGCTTGGGAACCTGTCGCCATCGTCTGGCGCCTTCGTCATGGGCGCGAAATCTGGCCAATCCGGCAGTTTGGTCGATGCTGCAATATCCTCGAAAATATACAACCCGCCCGGCTTCAAATGGCTGATCAACCGCAGATAAGACGCTTTGGTCAACCGGCCGACATGGCTTGCATCGTCAACGATCAGATCAAAAGGCCCGTGCTCAGCCGATGTGGCATCCAGAACCGCGCTGTCTTCCTGTCGGCCACAAATATAGCTGACATTGTCCAATCCAGTGATGTTTTCCGGCGGATCGCGCAAATCAAGCCCCGTGATCCGCGCCTCTGGCAAAAACTCCCGCCACAACAAAAGCGAATGCCCGGAATGCACCCCCAGCTCTAAAAGAGAAATAGGTCTGCCCTGAAACGGTGCCAATAGCGATTGATAGGTATCCAAATAGGACGATGGTTTGCGGGTGTGTTGCGTGTCGGGATAAACGCGATCCGCAATCTCATGAAGCGATTGTGTCAAAGTAGCTCCTTGTCGACCCTCTCACAAAAGCACCTCCTAACAGCAAATTCTCAACATCTGCTAAACGCATCAAAGAGCAAACTCACAGCATGGCCTAGCGACGACCGGTATTTCGCCACAATCCTCGGGAATAATGTGAAAACTGATGCATTTTCGAGGCTGGGCGTCCATGTTTTTTCGCGACATAAAACCAAAGCGTGGCAATACCATGAAGGTCACCTTGGCCGACGCCCATTTGCCGGTAAAGATGGGCAATCGCGACGCCGAATTGGTCTTCGGTGCACCGCTTCAAGCCCAACTTGCAGCGACGAACCTTGGCACAGTGATATCCTGTGACACACGCAAACGTGCCTCCGGAGCAGCCATCGGTGTTGATATCGCGCTTGGCTTGACGAACGGAAGCGAAGCAACATTGCGTTCGGTTGCCAGCCTTTTGGAAGTTTTGTCCGCGCCTTGCGGCTCGTCGGTTCGCCTGTCTGAAGGCGTTGGCATTCCCATGATATTTGGTGTGACCGAAGGACTGGAAGTCGCCATCGACACTCCTGCAACCACCACCCCAGGTGCACGCCACGATCTGACCAAGACCTGTACGGGTGCTTTGAAAGACACTGGTGTTTGCCGCGGGTGGGATCAACGGCAGGATACGACGGTATTCTACTTTTACGGTGAAAGTTACGCCGACATGCGCGAACGCCTGACACGGGCATTAAGTGCTACGACGGAATTCTGCGATGCCACGATCCAGCGAATGGCCTGACGCCTTCTGATCCAAACATCGAAATCTTCCGATAAACTGGTCAATAACCCGTAAGAATAGTGGACGTCTTGCCGGTCCTAGCGGATTTACTCGTCACGCTGCACGGGGTAAACCTCGCGAAAGTTTGCAGCGAAGGATGCCCCCATGACCAAGACTCGCACCGAAACCGACAGCTTCGGCCCCCTCGAAGTTCAATCCGATCGCTACTGGGGCGCGCAAACGCAACGCAGCCTGATAAACTTCCCGATCGGCTGGGAAAAACAACCCCTAGCCATCGTGCGTGCGCTCGGCGTCATCAAGCAAGCCTGCGCCGAAGCCAACAAAGCCGCCGGCAAAATCCCCGCCGAGATCGCCGATGCCATGATCGCGGCTGCAAACGAAGTCGTCACCGGTAAGCTCGATGATCACTTCCCGCTCGTCGTCTGGCAAACAGGATCTGGTACCCAATCCAACATGAACGCAAACGAAGTGGTCTCGAACCGCGCCATCGAAATGATGGGCGGAACGATTGGGTCCAAAGAACCCATCCACCCCAACGATCACTGCAACATGGGCCAATCGTCAAACGATACCTTCCCAACCGCGATGCATGTCGCCACCGCGATGACCGCGCGTGATGTTTTACTGCCCGGCCTGAAAAAGCTCCACGCCACGCTTGAAACCAAGGTCAAAGAATTCGACGGCATCATCAAAATTGGTCGCACCCACACGATGGACGCAACCCCTTTGACGCTGGCGCAGGAATTCGGCGGCTATGCCCATCAAGTCGCCAAGTCGATTGAGCGCGTCGAAGCCTCCCTCGGCGACATCTATGAACTCGCCCAAGGCGGCACCGCTGTTGGCACCGGCCTTAACACCCGCCCCGGCTGGGACGTGGAAGTCGCCGCCAACATGGCAAAGATCACCGGCCTGCCCTTCGTCACAGCGCCAAATAAATTCGAAGCCCTCGCCGCGCATGATGCCATGGTCGCTATGTCTGGCGCTTTGAAAGCCACCGCCGCCTCGCTTTTCAAAATCGCCAACGACATCCGCCTGTTGGGCTCAGGCCCCCGCTGCGGCCTTTACGAACTGCTGCTGCCCGAAAACGAACCCGGTTCCTCAATCATGCCCGGCAAGGTCAACCCGACCCAATGCGAAGCCATGACCCAAGTCGCCGCCCATGTCATCGGAAACGATGCCGCGGTCGGCTTCGCAGGCTCCCAAGGCCATTTTGAGCTTAACGTCTACAAGCCCATGATCGCCTATAACGTCCTGCAATCCATGCAGCTTCTCGGCGACGCGGCCTCTGCCTTTAACGATAATTGCGTTGCAGGCATCAAAGCCAACGAAACCCGCATCGACCAACTAATGCGCGAAAGCCTGATGCTGGTCACAGCGCTGGCCCCAACAATCGGGTACGACAACGCCACCACGGTCGCAAAAACTGCGCACAAAAATGGCACCACCTTGAAGGAAGAAGCGATTGCCCTTGGCTTTGTCGACGCGGAAACTTTTGACCGTGTCGTGCGCCCCGATCAAATGATCGGTCCCAAAGCTTGAAGCCGATCAACCTGAACCAAGCCCGCAAGGCCCGCGCCCGAACGGATGCGCGGGCAAAGGCCGATCAGAATGCCGTAAAGTTCGGCCGCTCACGGGCCGAAAAAACCTCCGACAAGGCCGACGCCGCCAAAACGATCCAAACACTCGACAATGCCAAACGCGACATCTGATGGGCCGACCGGTCAAACGCTCCCTAACGCTGCACCGTCACCGCACCAGCGTGACGCTGGAAGACGAATTCTGGAAAGCCTTCCGCGACATTGCCACCAAGGAAGGCCGTGCTCTAAATGATCTGGCCAGCGAAATCGACGCCGCCCGAGGTCTGGACACGGGCCTCGCCTCAGCGATCCGGCTTTACGTTCTGGCCCACCACCAAAACACCTAAAACACTCCGAACTTCATCTGGCCCGAAAATATCCCGGGGAGGCCCCAAAAGGGGCCGGGGCAGAGCCCCAAAATCCCTAACGCAGACTTAACGTGCCACCACTCGCAGCCTGATCCCGTCTTGCGAACGCACCGTCAAATGCGCCACCGGCACCGGTTCATCTAGGACCTCGAACCGGAAGAGTGCCATCAAAGCAGCCAATAGAACCGCGGCCTCGGCCATCGCAAACCCAGCCCCGGGACAAACCCGCGCACCAGTCGAAAACGGCAGCCATGCCTCGCGAGGGGTCGGCTGTCCATCCTTCCAGCGGGCAGGATCAAACGCATCTGGATCAGGCCAATAGGCCTCGTGCCGCCCAAGATGCCAAGGCGAAATCACAACCTGAGCCCCCGGCTTAACAACCCGATCGCGAAATCGTTCTTCCCCTTGGGCCTCGCGGACAAACATCGGAACTGGCGGGTACAGACGCAGGGTTTCACGCAAGACGTTTCGTGTCACGGACATGGATGAAAGCGCTGAGAACTCGGGGTTTTCCATGAACGTTCGGGCTTCGCTTGCCACCTGATCACCCCAGTCGGATGCCGCGGCCAAACACCATAACGCCCACCCCAACAGGGCTGCACTTGTCTCGTGCCCAGCCAGAAAAAAGATCGCCACCTGATCCACCATTTCCGCTTCGGAAAAGCCTTGCCCCGTTTCGGGATCGAGGGTTGTCATGATTTTCGTCGCAAGATCATTCGGCGCGTTTCCGGCCTCAATCGTCTTCTGACGGTCCGCAACCATCACTTCAATCAACCCGCGCAACCGCTTCGCCGCGCGCCGCGCTTTTAGGCTGCCCCCCTGCGGCATCCAACGCGCCAAAGCGCCCACACTTGCCACGGGCTGTTCGCGCTGAAACGCGCGAAACGCAGAATACGTTTCTGCCGCAACCGCATCATCAATTGGAATGGAAAACAGAGTTCGAAAAATGACATCCGCCGTGGCATGGCTGGCCATCTCTTCCACGTTTAATTCGCCTGGCACGATCCGCGTAATGGCGGCTTCTCCGGCAGCCAACATCGCGTTAAAACTATGGGGTAATTTCCCACCTTCAAAGGCGGGGTTGATAATGCGGCGCTGGCGTTCCCATTCTGCCCCGTTCGTCACAAATACGGATTGCCCCAGCAACGGCCTTAGTCCCCGTGTGACACGGTCTGACTTCGGGAAATCCGATGGCCTTTCCACCAAAACCCGGCGCACCAATGCCAATTCATTCACCAAAAAAGACCGAAAAAACGGCGTTTTGAATTCAGCCATTTTTGCGCGGTACAGACGTTCGGGTTGCGCCGACAGAATATCTTTTCGGAACAAGCGCCAATATCGCCAGAGCGACACGCCCCCGACCCGAGACCCCGGCTTTGGCGGCTTCATGTCATCGTAGACGTAAAGCGCGACGCGGGCACATCGATCCGGCTTTGCGACGAACGGCGATCCTTGTAACGCTGCGCTAGTGTCATCGGACCGGCCGTGATCCGAAAATAATCATAGTCGCCCGGCAGGTCAAAGGCGCATAAGTACTGGAAATGCAGTCGAAAATACCGCCACTTCAAAGCACTTCGCGTTTTTGCATTTAGTGTTTTCGAAAAGGCCGCCGAGATGATGATCGGCCATTTCTGCCCACGTGTCGGCGCGACGCCAGACACCGAAACCGGATCAGAAAGGGCAAAACAACACCCATCCCCCGGCGCCGACACATCCAACCATGTCACGTCCTCGGCTGCTGCCAAAAGCCGCAAGTCGCGGCGCAAACGCCGCGCGTCAGGCAGGAAGCTTACCATCGGGATCACCTGCCCCAAGGTTAACAATCCAAGGGACGGCCCCGTCGTCTGAAACAGGTTTGAGCGTTGAATGTCCGCCACAACCGACACCGCCAATTGCGCGCCCGACGAGTGACCAACGATCAGCACCTCATCGACATCATCCCGCAAAGCCGCTTCAATCCGGTGTCGCCATTCGTGAATGCGCGCCTCGATCTCGTCCGGGTAAGCCCCCCGCATTTTGGCCGAGTACGCATAATCCTGCATCAGGTAATACGCAAAAGTCTTGCTGTCCTGTGCCTTGAACCATCGAAGTACAACGATCGTCACGGGCAAAAAAATCACCCAGAATACGATTGTGCTCAGAACCGTTCCGACAATGCCGGGGCCTGTTGCTCCGAACATCATAGCGATAAGGGCGGCGGCTTTCAAAACCAAAGCCACAGCGACCTTGCCCAAAGTTAACGCCCCTAGAACTGCGATCAGCAATTGTCCCAACAACATGACAACAGGATAAAGTGCGGCCAGAACAGGCCCTTTCGCCAACCATGTAAGCCGCCGGAATGTTCCCGAAGCAATGTATATCCAAGCGGTCCGGATCAGCGCCAGATAGGTGCCCGGAATGCCGCCGCGCATCGAACCCTTCACCAGATCGTGCCAGATCAGAACGTCGATTTTCGATGCGACTTTCATACCGTCGAATTCCGCACGGACCTGCCAGCCAGTATCGCTACGATCGGATTTCTGCGCGATCTGATAGCCCGAGATACCAGCCTGCTTTTGGCTTTCGGTACGATAAAGCTCGCGGTAACGGCGCGGTGGATAGGGATCGTAGCCGGGGATGTAGAACACCCGGCGACGCGCCACCTGTGTCTTTTCCTCGTGCAACATAAGGGAAAGCCTAGCGAAAAGCTTTGACAGCGGGAAGTGTTATTGTTTCTACGACCTTAAATCGCCGGTTATCCGAAACAATCTACGCCAAGTTCAGCCGAATGTTTGCAGTACGGGGAAAGTCTCGTTCAGCCACCAACTGAAGTCTGTGAATTTGCCCGTCAGCATCAAAAGACCAACGGTCCAAAGCAGCAAGCCCATGACCCGCTCGATCTGCTCCATATGGCGCTTCATCCACGCCATCAGACCCTTCAGACGGGGGAAATAGGCGGCGACCAGTAGGAAGGGGATGCCAAGCCCAGCGGCGTAGAACGCCAGCAAAGTGGTACCCCGTACAACATCGGCTTCACTGGCCGCGATCGACAAGATTGCACCAAGGATAGGACCGATGCATGGGGTCCAGCCAAAGGCAAAGGCAAGGCCCAGAACATAGGCACCGAATGCCGATCCTCCGCGGTCACCCGCATCAATCCGCATTTCACGATCCATGAACTTGATCCGGTAAACACCCAGAAAATGGGCCCCAAAGATCATAATAATAACGCCTGCAGCACTAACGAACCAATCTTGGTTCGACAGAAAGAACCTGCCAAAAGCGCTGGCGGTAAATCCAAGGAAGATAAAGACCGTCGATAGACCTAAAACGAAGAAGGCTGCCGAGCCAAGAGCGCGCCGCGAGGCTCTGTTATCGCCGCTGTCCATATCCGCCATTGAAATCCCGCTCATGTAGGCAAGATAGGGCGGCACGATGGGCAAAACGCAGGGGCTTAGGAACGACAGCAATCCAGCCGCCATTGCGACAAGCAAGGCAGGCAAAAGGCTAAGATCAAAAATATCGATGCCAAACATATAGATTCCTTCGTTACCCCGTTGTCATAAGCCGAAATGCCGCCGACATCCTAGTCACTTAACCGTCAGATCCCAGTGGACAAACTGTAATATGGCGCGTACCGCTCGACCCCATGACCTTCGACGAAGAACTCGACGCATTGGGGCTTTTGTGCCCCCTGCCCGTGCTAAAGGCGGCGAAACGCTTGCGGACCATGAAAACGGGTGCGGTTTTGAAGGTTATCACCGACGACCCAGCGGCAGTGATCGATGTGCCCCATTTCTGCACCGAGCAAGCACACGAATTGATCGACACTCAAGATCATAACGCGCATCAGGTGTTTTTTATCCAAAAATCGTAAACTCTGACGCGCCTGCGATACCAATCATCGCGGCAAAGCATCCGTTTTCCGAGACCGATATCCACGGCCTCGGAAACGTGGATTTTTATCGCCCCATAGACCACCAGCCACGCTTTCGCGGCTTGGTTTCGTCTGGCGTCGATTGAGGTGCCGCCTCAACCATTACAGGCTCTGGCGTTGGGGCCGGTGGTGTCGGTTCAGGGGCCGGTGTCGGCTCAGGCGCAGGTTCAGGGGCCGGCACAGGCTCCGCAGCAACAACCAAGGCTTCCGCTTCCGGCTCTTTCTTCTTGCGCGTGCGACGACGCTTGGGCTTTTCTTCGGCCACGGTCGCGTCCTCAGCGGCTTCGACCGGTGCTTCGACGACTGGCTCGGCAGGTGTTTTGGCCTCCGCCGGTGCGTCATCCTTTTTGCGACGACGCGTGCGGGTGCGCTTGGGTTTCTCGACCACCTCGGCGTCAGGTGCAGGCGTTTCCGCCCCATCAGATACCGACACATCCGCCTCTAAGGTCGTTTCCGCCCCTTCAGAAGACCCATGGTCGTTGTCCGACGGCGTACCGTCTTCGTTTTGAGCATCCCCGCCCTTGCCACGCCGACGACGACGCCGACGACGGCGTTTCTTCGGCTGATCTTCGGTGCCGCGTGTCTCTTCCGCGACATCATCTGCAACGGTATCTTCATCCGCATCTTCAGCGGCAGCTTCTTCCGCCATTTCTTCTTCGATCTCAGCCATCAACGACGCATCCACCGAAACCACCGGTGCTGTCGCTTCGACTTTGCGGGTCGCGGTCTTGAACTTTTCAATCGTGAAGTCCGGCGAGATCATATGCGGATCGGCTTCAAGCCGCACGGCCATGCCATAGCGCGCTTCGATCTGCGCGATATGTTCACGCTTCATGTTCATCAGGAAGTTGATGATCGACACCGGCGCTTTAAGCAGCACCTCGCGCGAACGGCGGCGCACGCCTTCTTCTTCCAGCTGGCGCAGAATGTTCAGACCCACGCTATCGTCCGACCGGATCAAACCAGTGCCGTGGCACGAGGGGCAAGGCTGGGTCGAGGCTTCAAGCATCCCAGGACGCAACCGCTGCCGCGACATTTCAAGCAAGCCAAAGCCCGAAATCCGGCCAACTTGAATGCGCGCCCGATCTGTCTTCAGCCGATCCTTAAAGCGTTTCTCGACGGCAGCGTTGTTTTTCCGCTCTTCCATGTCGATGTAATCGATCACGATCAGACCGGCCAAATCGCGCAGCCGCAACTGTCGGGCCACTTCGTCCGAAGCTTCGAGGTTGGTTTTTAACGCCGTTTCCTCGATCGAGTTTTCCTTGGTCGCTTTCCCCGAGTTCACATCGATTGCCACCAGCGCTTCGGTCACGCCGATCACGATGTAGCCACCCGATTTCAATTGAACGACCGGGTTGAACATTGCGCCAAGGTAACTTTCGACCTGAAAACGGGCGAACAGTGGCATTGGATCGTTGTAGAATTTCACGTTCTTGGCGTGGGACGGCATGATCATTTTCATGAAGTCCTTGGCCGTGCGGAAACCCGCTTCGCCTTCGACCAGAACTTCGTCGATTTCACGCGAATATAGATCGCGGATCGACCGTTTGATCAGGTTGCCTTCTTCGTAAATCTTCGCAGGTGCAATCGACTGAAGCGTCAGCGCGCGGATCTGTTCCCACAGGCGTTGCAGGTATTCATAGTCGCGCTTGATTTCGGATTTGGTGCGTTTCGCACCCGCCGTCCGCACAATCAGACCAGCGCCTTGAGGCACTTCTATTTCGCCTGCGATGGCCTTTAGTTTCTTACGGTCAGCTGCATTGGTGATCTTGCGGCTGATACCGCCACCACGCGCTGTATTGGGCATCAAAACGCAGTACCGACCGGCAAGGCTGAGGTAGGTGGTCAGAGCCGCGCCTTTGTTGCCGCGTTCTTCTTTAACGACCTGAACCAACAGGATCTGACGCACTTTAACGACTTCTTGAATTTTGTACCGGCGCTGGCGCTGGCGGCGCGGACGCCGGATTTCTTCTTGAGTGTCGTCGTCGGCGACGGCTTCTATGGTTTCGTCTTTGTCCGAGGCATCAGCAGGGCTGCCTTCACTTTCGCCATCTTCTACAAGACCGCGGTCAACGTCGCCCGTGTCCAGATCGACGACATCCATGCCGGAAATCTCGGCAGGTGCTTCGGCGGGTGTGTCTTCCACCGAGACTTCTGGCGCGGCGTCATCTTCCGTAGGCGCATCACCTTCGGGGACATTCATGGTCGCGGTTTCGTCTTCCGTTACAACGGCTTCAGCTTTGGGTTTCGCGCGGCGGCGGCGGCGCTTTGGCTTTTCTTCCTCGTCGGCCTCGGCTTTGGCGAAGGCCATTTCTTCAGCGATCAACGCTTCGCGGTCGGCAACCGGGATCTGATAGTAATCCGGGTGAATTTCCGAAAAGGCCAAGAAACCATGGCGATTTCCGCCATAATCGATGAAGGCCGCCTGTAACGAGGGTTCGACCCGTGTTACTTTGGCGAGATAGATATTCCCGGAAAGCTGGCGTTTGTTTTCGGACTCAAAATCGAATTCTTCAACCTTGTTTCCGTCGACAACCACCACGCGGGTCTCTTCCGCGTGGGTCGCATCGATAAGCATCTTCTTTGACATATGTTCTTTCTGCGCAACGCAAATCCCAAGCCTGGTGGGGCCAAGGTGTTGATGTTACGGCTTTTTTCTGAGGCGACTGGACGCTGCTGGTCGACAGGATGCAGGTCCGCAAAAAGCGGACTCGTCCTGTTTCTGTTCGACGCGCGCGTCATCGCGGTTCTTCTCCGACACCTCTAACAGAGGTGCCCATTCATGGCCCGTCGCAGCGTATTTGTCCGCCGCTCGGGCAATTCGATTTGGGGCTTTTCACAGCCCATGAGCCGGACCAGAGGGCCGCATTGTGCGGCCAAGCGTCTGGAACAGCGAAACTTTTCGACGACGTCCGGTAAAAAACACCGTCACGCCTTATGCATACATAAGGGTTGATGATGATAAAATACAATGAAGAATTTCCCGAACGGCGATTTCTGCCGATACTGTGCGCGCGTTCGAATGTTAACGCTTGGTTGGCCATACGTTCGCGGTTGGAGCTTTTTTAGCGTTTTGTACGTCATTTTGCCCCCCAGTTTTCCATTTTGTACGTGGTCGCGTGCGGTCGGATGAATACTGTATGAAAATAGTCTAGGCGGATCGACACCAAGGTGATCGATGGATCGATCACCCCGATAGCCGTAGTGAGTGCGACGCAAACGAGATCTAAAGATAATCCGAGCGCTGCAATCCGTACTTCGCCATTTTCTCGTTCAAGGTCCGGCGCGGCAGGCAAAGCTCGTCCATGACGTTGACGATGGAGCCACGGTGCCTGCGCATCGTGTTGTCGATCAGCATCCGCTCAAAGGCTTCGACGTATTCCTTCAAAGGCTTGCCGTCGGTCGTGACAGTGGCGTCGGCGGCTTCTTCGTTGTCCGCCATCAACAGGGACGCGATGGTGCCCGAGCCACGGCGTGATTGCAGAACGGCGCGCTCGGCGATGTTGATCAGCTGACGGATGTTGCCGGGCCATGGGGCCTGCAACAACTGGGCGGCCTCTTGAGCGCTGACTTCGGGCGTGTCGCAGCCGTATTCATCCGCGTACTGCTCTGAGAACTGTTGGAACAACATCAGGATGTCTTCGCCGCGCTGACGCAAAGGCGGAAGCGTAATTTTCATCGCGGCCAGCCGGTAAAACAGATCGGGGCGTAGTGCGTCTTCGCATGTGCGGCCCGCCTCTTGCAGGTTACAGATCGCAACGATGCGCGTTTCGGCAGGCATGCCTTGGTCGTTCATCCAGCCAAGCAAGCGCGCCTGTAAAGATTGTGGCAGGGCTTCGATGTCTTCCAGAACCAACGTGCCGCCACGGGCTTCTTCCAAAAGCGGCACAGGCGCGCCTTCTTCGATCGGACCAAACAAGCGGGTCGCAATGGCGGCTTCTTCTTGGGCTGCACAGGAAAACAGCACGAATTTCTTACCAGCCTTAGCGCCGACCGCATGAAGCGCATGAGCGACAAGCGTTTTACCGGTACCGGTTTCGCCTTCGATCAACACGTGACCATCGGCTTGACCCAGATCCAAAATATCTTCGCGCAGACGCTCCATCACCGGCGACGCGCCGATCAGCTTTTGCATCAGCCCGGTGCCGTCTGACAATTCCCGGCGCAGCGCGCGGTTGTCGAGCGTTAGGCGGCGTGCATTGGCGGCGCGCTTGGTCAGTTCGGTCATTTTGTCGGGGTTGAACGGCTTTTCCAGAAAGTCGAACGCGCCGACCTGCATGGCTTCGACCGCCATCGGCACATCACCGTGGCCGGTAATCATAATAACGGGCAGCGCGCTATCGACGCTCATCAGCCGTTTCAGGAACCCCATTCCATCCATGCCCGGCATCTTGATGTCGCTGACTACAACACCGGGAAAATCGGGGCTGAGGGCTTTTAGCGCGTCTTCGGCGCTGCCATAGGTTTCCGTATCAAAACCCGAGAGCGCCAGCCATTGGCTGATCGACTGCCGCATGTCTTGTTCGTCATCAACAATCGCGACTTTCATTGCCTGTGTCATCGCGTCTACTCCGTTGTCATTCAGCTGCCTGGCTCGTCTGTTCGGCTAGCGGTAAGGTTATTTCAAACACGGCACCGCCATCCCTGCCGTTGCGCGCGGTCAGACGGCCTCCAAGGTCGTTGACGATCCCCGACGAAATGGCAAGCCCCAGCCCGACCCCGTCGCCGGGCGCTTTGGTGGTGTAAAAGGGTTCGAAAAGGTTTTCGAGGTCTTCGATGCCCGAGCCATTGTCGCGCACTGTCACCAGAACCTCGTCTCCGACGGTGACCAGAAGATCGACCTTGGGGTTGGGCGTGGCCTTGATCGCGTCCAGCGCATTACGCAACAGATTGACCAGAACCTGTTCCAGACGAATGCGGTCGGCTTCCACGATCACGGGATCGCGGGGCAGCGAGGCGTTGATTTCGATATCGCCGCGGCGCAGCTGAGGTTCCATCATCGACAGTGCGGAAGACACGCTTTTGCCAACGTCTATGGGTTCAAACGCGGTTCCGCCCTTGCGCGCATAGGATTTTAGCTGACGTGTGATCGCGCCCATCCGTTCGATCAGATCATCGATCCGCTGGAACGAAGACAAGGCTTCGTCGCCGCGACGACGTTGCAGCAATAGTTTCGCACCTGCGAGATAGGTTTTCATCGCGGCAAGTGGTTGGTTCAGCTCGTGACTGACGGCCGCAGACATCTCGCCCAAGGCGGCAAGTTTTGAGGATTGTTGCAGCGTTTGCTCGGCCACTTCGAGGTGCCTTTCGGCCTTCTCTCGTTCGGCGATTTCCCGCTGCAGGGCAACGTTAAGCTGGCGAAGTTCAGCCGACTCGCGTTGGAAAAATCTGAGACGTGACGTCGCTTTTCGGCTGATAAAATAAAACGCCAAGGCCATAAGAATCGCGATTG
>JAOHEK010000029.1 GCA_028097405.1 Paracoccaceae bacterium
GCATAGCGGACATTGCACATGTCTTGTTCCGCATGACCTTTTGATAACCGACCTAAGACAAATCGTATTGGCGAACAGCGAATAGTGTATCGAACTGCGGTAGGGCTAACCATGTGATGCCAAAACCAAAAGCTTCTTTCTAAAGCGCGCCGCCTTTCCGCCTCCCGGAATTGTCTCCAGGCAAGCAACGGCTTTGGTGTTCTTAAGCGCTGCATTCTGGGCAAAGTGTAACTCATAGCAAAGCTCAAGTAGGCCTCCGATATCGCGCGGCGTGTCGTCTGGTGCAAAGTCAAGCAAGCCGACGATGACATCCCTGGCAAACCTTCCCGCTCCCAGGTCGGCGACAGTTTTCATAGCCTTCGTCCAGCGGCTGGTCGGTAAGGAATGCGACATCATGAACTGCTTCAGAGCGGCAACAAAGACTTCGGTCGATAGCCTTCCTTCGGCTGCAAGCGTGGTCGTGGCCTCGATTGCCAAGGAGGACACCGATTTGTCTTCGCACGCCATGTAATAGGCCAAAATCCCGGCCCCAAGCAGTTCTATCGGGGGTCCAGGTCGGAAGAGCGGCTCAAGATAAGCCCGAGTGGGATTATCAGACAGCTTCTGCCAAGTGTCCTGGGTAATTAGTCCTATGCGAAAGAACGGCTCATAATCCGCGGGACGCGATAGGGACGCCCAAGCAATGTCGGCGTATGTATTGCCGCAACAGGTTTGATCAAAATGCCGACGCGCCTCAGTTCCAAAGAGCGCAGGCAAAGCGCAGCAGCCGATATCGTTTAGCGGCGTCACGGGAGCCTTAACATCGATCCACGTGTACTCACCGCCTTCGGAATGCTTTGCTGTGACCATTAATTCCGTCGCGGCGGGCACACCACAATCTGGCATCGGTTTTTTGAACAGTTTGGCAACCTCGCCGTCAGGTTTCTCAGATTGGCGCGCGCGCCATGCTGCCGCCCAAAGCTCGGGTGTCGGACCCACCTGCACCTGCACACCCAAGGCATAGGCCACCGCTCGATCTGCCTCAGTAACGGTCGTTAGGCTTTCTGCCGAACCGCTTTTGGGTGCCAAACGCATCAGAGACAATTCCAAGTCTTTGAGATCAGGTTCGACGCCCGCATTTCTATAAGTCGCCATTCGGGAACAAAGATCGGTCACACTAACCGTGCCGGATGTATCACTGGGAAGTGCGAGAAGTGGCAAAGACACCCCTTTTATGACACGTTCGACGATCGCCACATTCCTCGCCAAATGAAATTCTTGAAGACTTAGTTTCTGAACGAAGGCATAATCATATTGACTATCGCTTTGCTCAGACAGAATGGCCCTAAGGCTTTGGCCCTCGGCCAGCGCAAGTCCAGTCATGGCAAGAACGAAGCGGATATCACTTTCACCCGGCGATTTGCAGACCTGCTTGGCCCGCTTCCGCAGAGGCGACAGAACTGTTTTATTCGCCAAAAGCGCAGGACCGAACCGCGAGACGCCATCAATCGCGCGTTCAACCTCGAACGGATCACGCGGGTCTTCGAGCAAAGACAGGAGTGATGTGAGCGTGTCTTGAGCCGACGCCACGGGTACGATCGGTTGCGCGGTCGCCGGAGACGACACTATGTCAGCCGCGGGTACTGGATCCGCGGCCACGCCTGTCAGTGCGACGATCCTTGGGCGAACCGACGGCGCGACAAGATCTACGTATTCCGCCAGTTCCGTGACGACAGTCTCGGGGCCCAGAACTTCAATCGCATCCAGCGCTTTTCCTTGCACCCCGGCGTCTTCTGAAATCAGCGCGAGCACGGCTTTGGAAGCCGCTTCTGCCCGCAAGTTCGTTTGCCGTTTCGCCGCGCTCAGCAATAACTTCAAAGCTGCTCCCACTGTTCCCTTTGCTCTGGCCTGCAACGCAGATCCCAAAGCGGCAAGTAGGTTGCTGCCGTCAAGAACGCCAGCCTTATCCAGCGCCTGAACGTACTTCAGCGCGAAGGACACAGTCGGCGGAATGGATGACGCTAACAGCCTAAGATATCGATCGGCCCATGCTGCCATTTCATTGGCGTCCGGCGCCATCAACACATGGAAACGCGAATACCACCCGGCGCGATACTGCGCGAAATCCCGTTCCAAGGCTTCTAACGAGGCATCAAGCAAACGCTGTCGATCCAGCTTACCCTCAACGGAATAACGCTTAAGTTGGTCCGCCCAACTCGCCTGACCGCGTTTAAGGAATTTGTCATGGTTCGCAAGGCTATCTTCGCCGCCGCCTTCGACCTCGAAGAAGCGCCAGACATCACCGGTCAGCAACGAGTCTTCATCGACATCATTTAACGTCGCCATGTAGCCGTAGTAACTCAGAATAATGGCATCACTCTCTGGACGTTCACAAAGCCCAGCCGTCCAGAGAGACCGGAACTGCGCGACATAAAACACCCTCTCTTCGACGAAATGATCGACAACTGCTTGAAGCCAATCGGGCTGAAGTTTGCGAACGATGCCTTCAAGCGAGACTTTTTGCGGTATCGGGAAGAAGGACATCTTCTTCAATTCCGAGCCTGAGGCAGTCGCGAGCACAGCAATGGTAACAGCTTCGCCATCTTTGACCTGTAGCTCGGAAGGGCGATCCGCTATGGTCCAGAACCGGTCCAGTTTCTTGAAGCGCGTCATTGCGGGCTTTGCAAACGCCCGACGTTCCTTGGCGGGTATTATTGACAGTTCGTCCAGCACCGCCTTTGCGGATTTGGAGGTGATAAGATCGAGAAATTCCTGCTCAGTCATTCTGTCGGTCCAGATCTATTTCTACTGCCAGCATGTGTTTGCACGGACCGCGCTGATCGCCGTTCTTGGCGAACCAAGGGCAGGTGCAACGCCAGCTGGTTTCGCCCTGCGTTACGGTATGGGTCACGTCGCTCGACACAACCTCAGCCTCGTCACCCACCCAACGTACTGCACCTTTGTCAAACAGCGCCTGCGCTGATTTCAGTCGTGGATTCAGTCCCTCAACCCTGCTCATGTCGAATGGTAGTTCGCGATGGAAGTAGGCTGCGCGTTCCAGGTCGAATCCGAGCTGCCCACCGGCGGCCAGCCCGGCCAGAGCAACCTCGACCGTCTTGGGGGCCAAATCCGTCGCCAGCGCTAAGGCTTCTGCATCTATTTGGTCTTGCCAGTTCAGTTGCGCAGTGATTGCCGCGACGCCAGACTTGTCAGAGCATGTCATCTGGCTAAGCAACCCACCATCGCCCGAGAATCCTCGCCAGGGCTCGGCGTTCAGCACCAGCCAAAGCCGCTGCGTACCGAAATTCAACGCCCAGCTTGTGACCCCCGTGGAGCGATTAACATGTACATCCAGACCATCGGCCAACCCAGCCAGAGACTCGAACACACGTAACCTGTGGCTCCCCCGCAATGGAACTGAACCCTTGCTCTCTCGCGCTGTTACCCGGGCCATGGATCCGGTGGCTGAAACCCAAACCATTTGATCATGCTTGGCTCTGGGCAATCCGCGCAGAAACCGCTGCGCCCCGATCTTTGGTAGGGAAAACGCGGGTTCCATTCCCGCAACCGCCACCTGCACCTCGGCGAAGCCCTTCACCCACCGCAGCGGCAGAGGCACCTTCTTTTCGACGATGGCCTTGCCATCTTTGATGATCTCGACCGCATCCGCGCCGATGCTGATCGCCATCTTAGTGTTTCGCGCTACCGTGGCCAAGGCTCCGCGCAGTTCAGGTCCGAAGTCGACATTAGTGGTGCCTTTACGGCGCTCTTCTACATCCAGAGCGGCGTTATCCAGATCCAGCCTGATATAAGCGCTGCAACAGGCGGAAAAGCCTTCGAACCGAACCGCATCAGCACCAACTGTCGCTACCGGATCCGCTTCGCGTAAAATCTTTGCCAACATCGACGGTGGAACATAGAACCGCGACCCGACAATCTCGGAGATAGCTCGCAACGATTTGGCCGTCACTTCCGGGGCAAGCGCCCGCGCCCTCAGAAAAGCCGGTTTGGTTGCGACGTTTCGATCGCTCGCCAACGCCAGAGAGGGTCCCGTTGGGGTCGCTTCCAGGATGGAGATGTGGTCATATATGTAGGCTTGTTCGATCACACTAGTCTGCTGAAAGCTCCTAAATCTATCAAGGGTACCTTGAGTTTATTAAGCCAACTGAGCAAAAATGAGGCGAAGACAAGCTCGGTCCTAAGCCATTTGACGATGGGCGTTCGGCCCATTGCGGATGAGGTGGGTGGCTCCTGCTCCACCGGCATCGAATGTGCCAAAGTGCAGTTATCATCAACTGCTAGGATAGGAGCCACCCAATGACAGTTAAGACAGTCGGCCTAGATTTGGCCAAGGATGTTTTTCAAGTTCACGGTATTTCAGAAAGTGGGCGCGTGATCTTCAACAAGCCAATCAAGCGTGCGAAGCTCTTGGCGTTTTTTGAGGCACTGCCACCTTGTATGGTCGGAATGGAGGCCTGTGGATCAGCCCATCACTGGGGTCGCACGTTGCGCAAGGCTGGTCATGACGTCAGGCTAATGCCAGCAAACTATGTGAAGCCTTATGTCAAACGCGGAAAGACAGATGCTGTGGACGCGGAGGCAATTTGCGAAGCTGTCAGGCGTCCGACGATGCGCTTTGTCGAGATCAAAACCGAGGATCAACAGGCTATTCTATCGATCCACCGCACGCGGGATCTGGCAGTCCGGCAGCGCACCCAGCTGGCCAATATGATCCGCAGCCTGTTGCGCGAGTTCGGGCATATCTTGCCTATCGGGATCGAAGCGGTAACAGCCTTTGCGAAGCGCCACCTTGACGGTGATCACCCGGACATGCCCGAGATCGCGAACGGAATGCTCGGTATCCAGTGCTATCAATTCATCGGCTTGAACGAGCGCGTCGAAGGCTACTCAAAGATGATCGAACAACATGCTCGGCTAAATGCTGATGCGCGCAGATTGATGCGCATGCCAGGAATTGGGCCAATAACGGCATCGGCCATTGTCGCCACGATCGGGGACGCAAAACAATTCCGCACCGGGCGCGATCTAGCGGCTTGGCTGGGGCTGACCCCGCTCAACAAATCCAGTGGCGGCAAGGAGCGATTGGGCAAGATCACAAAGGCTGGCGACCGCTACATTCGCAAGCTTCTGGTCGTGGGCATGACGTCTCGTGCCGTGATGGCGAAGCGCTCACCTGAAAAGTGGATTTGTGGACGGCCAAGATCATCGCGGAGAAACCGTTCCGGCTGGCAACAGTCGCGATGGCAAACAAAGCAGCGCGTTCCATCTGGGCGATGCTCACAAAGAAACAGGAATACCGGCAGCCCGCGCTCTAACCGCGCCGACTGCCTACGAGATGCAAGACGTTGAAGTGATGATGCGGAATTAAGTCAACCAAGAGCAAGGACACTCCGGGAAGGTCATCGGCCCTCTGAGGTCGTTAAGCCGATTGGAACCTTGCTTGCGGAATTCATCAGGGCCAGTGGAGGCAATGCCAAAACATAAACAGGCCGGACAGACGACAGTACTGACGAAAATGACCGCAAACATCGACAGAAAACGCTTGCAATGCAGGAGCCACCCACAGAGGACCTTCACCACCCTATCTTGATGCTGCAACGCGGCCCGTCGAACCGGACTTTCGCTGCAGTGCTGCAATCGTGGCGTACGCGAATTCACAGTTTGCGGGACGAAGCATGGGTAATCGGGCTGACCATCATGATGGGTCAGGTTCTTGATAGAGTTGCAGAAGTTTTTGCAATTTGAGGAGAACAAAATGGATTACTATGTTGGACTGGATATATCGCTGAGAACTGTTGCAGTTTGCGTGATCAATGCTGATGGCAAGCTGATCTTTGAGCGCTCGGTTGCCTGCGAAATCGAAGACATCGTCGAATGTCTACGGGACGTGCCGACCGCCGCCCTGCACATTGGCTTTGAAGCAGGGCCAATGTGCCAACATTTGTTTAGGGGCCTTCGCGCCGCAGGCTTTGATGTTGTTTGCATGGAAGCGCGCCAGGTGAATGCGGCGCTATCGGCGATGCGCAACAAGACAGATAAGACCGACGCGCGCGGAATTGCACAGGTGCTGCGTTCCGGTTGGTTCAATCCAGTTTATATCAAAAGCCGTGAAGCCCACGCGCTTCGGGCGCTTTTGAGTAGTCGCAAAGCGATCCAGAAGAAGTGTATTGATTTGGCCAATGAAGTCCGTGGATTGTTCAAGATATTTGGTATCCGACTTCCTTCTCGCGTCGAGCAAGGCTCTTTTGATGAGCGGGTGAGACCGTTGGTCGAAGCGGACCCTGATTTGTCCCATGCGCTCTTGCCTTTGCTTGATGCACGGGCCGTGCTTTACACAACTTACCGCGAGCTTGACAGACGCGTAAAACAGGCGGCCAGCCGAGACGAGGCCTGCATGCGTTTCATGGCCATTCCGGGCGTCGGGCCAATTGCAGCATTGACCTTTAGGGCTGCCGTTGATGATCCATCGCGCTTTACCAGCTCGCGTACTGTGGCCGCACATTTTGGACTTACGCCACGGCGATACCAATCTGGCGAAAAGGACAATCCGGGACGCATCTCGAAAGCAGGTGACTCTGATGTTCGAGCAACACTTTACAGCGCCGCGAACGCCATGATGATGCGCTCTGTCGCTGGATCAGAAATCAAGAGCTGGGGTCTGCGACTGATGCGTCGGAAAGGCCGCCGCCGTGCCCTTGTGGCCGTCGCAAGAAAGTTAGCCGTCATAATGCACCGTATCTGGGCAGATGGCACCGAGTTCCGTCATGAACCATTGAGGGGAGCAGCATGATCTGACCGAACCCTTTCAACGATCATAGACGGGATCGTCCCTCACCGGACGAGGTCTGTGGAAGACGCCGAAAAAGCTCACTGCGCAACTTGAAGCGCGAGACTAAGCGGGGCGCTCCACGTCCAATCCGACACATGCATGCAGCGGCCCAACCGAACCGGGTCATCGATGACTGCGAAGAGAAGTGTGACCCGGATGAGAGACAACGATTCCTACAGCACGGAAATCAAACGATGAAATGAACTTGACCCAAACGCCCGATTAGAGAAGTTAGCTTTCGTTGCTCGCGGCCCAATATCAGCTTTTCAGGCTAAGCCCTCTCGGTCGCCAGCCGAACGCCGAATAAAATTAGAGCGCTCCCAATAACCCGCTCAATCCATGCACCAAAGCGGTCGTAAATACGCCGAGCGCGTCCGGTCGAGAGCAAAAGGATGACTAACCCGTACCAGACAATCTCTATCAAGAACGAAGATCCAAGAATGGTCGCTTTGGCCCAAAGTGCAGTGTTTGGCGGGACGGCTACTGCATAGAGGCTTACGAAAAAGGCGATCCCCTTCGGGTTTGACAGATTCACGAGCGCGCCAAGACGCACGCCTCGCAAAACCTCACGGTATCGCCCCATGCCCAAACGCGCTGCTTCGGATGCCTCCATTGTCGTCATCTCACCAGCATGACGCCACGCTTGAACACCAAGCCAAACCAGATAAAGGCCACCCCCAATTTGGACGACGCGGGTCAGCCAGCCAAGCTGCTGCAATAATGCAGACAATCCGACCATGGCCAGCACCCCATAAAAAGTTGCAGCGACGGCAAGTCCGACTGTAGCTCCCCAAGCGGCATGATCCTCTCGACGTAACGCAAGGCGCGAAATGAGAGCAAAGTTTGGCCCAGGGCTAATCACAATCATGGCGTAGAGGAACAGAACGGTCAGTACAACTGATGCATCAGACATTATAATGACTCCAAGTTAGGTTAAGGTTAAGTCTAGCAGTTCATTCACACATTTTACAAAGCTGACTTTCGCTGCATCACAGAAAATCGGTAGAAAGGGCTCTCAGCCGCCATCGGATGCGGCGCAGCATCCGCCGCCAAGCCACCAATTTGCCTGTCGCTCACGGCCCAAAGCCGCCGTTTACCACTGCCGTTAAGCGCTGCAGCCACAGCCCGCATTGCAGACCTTCGCCTCAAGCGCAAAATCTCAGAGCCGGCGGATCACACTTCGCAGGGCATCTTGATCTTTAATTTGTACGTACTGCTTTCGGTCCAAATCGGATTTTCAGCCGATCAAGTTAGGCATGCAATAATCTTGCTTTACGTGACATTAGAATTAACGCCTCCACCAATGAGCGACAGCAGTGCTTGTGCCGATCATCAGTTTAGGAAAAATTGTCGTTCGAAAACCATCCAGCTCCCGCGCTCAAATACGAGAGAATAGCCATGGGAAGTAAGGCTCGCCACTTCCGGAAAACGGCGTTTTAGGCGACCGGTGTTGGCTGAAGCTTCCGGATCATTCTTGATGACGACAAAAGCGTGCTCAGGCCGCCCGCCAAGTACAACAGTTTCGAACTCCGGTGAACCGGCCACAATCAGGTTGTCGATGCCTCCCAGTGCCAAAACCAATTCGGGGTTTCGTTCAGCATCAAGCAACACACCAGCCTCACCTTTAAGAAAGGCCGCCACCTGGGAGACGTCGAAATCTTTGGGCAGATCACCGCGGACAGCACTTAACCACCTATCATGATCAACTTGATCGCTTTTTACAATGAGAGCTCCGCCGATAACCCACGAGAATGCGAAGATTGCCACCACAATAGGCCCACGCAACGACTTTGGTGCGCAAAGACATGCTGAAACCGGCGCAAGGATCAAAAGAGGGGCGGCGGTTTTCACTGGGTCGCCCAAGTATCCTATATGGAAGTCTAAAATCATTCCGCCGGCGAACGTGCCCAAAGCAGCGAAAAGCGGAACGGTTTCTGACCACGATTTCCTCGAGACGATTACCAATAAAAGCGCGGCACTAGCGGCAGTCAGCATTGCGATCAGAACTGATGCGAGACTATTTTGGCGATCCGCTGAAATCTGCGTTGCAACCAGCGGGGTGTCAAAGATGATACTAATCAAAAGCAAGGATCCCACCGCGCAGATCGCCGGAAAAACGACAGCAAGGATGGTGCCGAGTGGCGAAACCATTAGCATCCGTGGTGGGACGACCAAAGCCAAAAAGGGGATTGATGCAAGGCATATCAAAAGCCCGTAGGTTGACGAGAGCCCCATGATCATAAGACCCAAACCGACTTTCATCATGTCTGGGGCGTTTCCTCGTTGTCGCAGTTGAGTCAATCCGGTTGCAAATATCCAAGCGCCTAAACAGAGGGTCGCTAATTCAGGTGTCTCGGAGATGGCAAAAAGGAACATCGGATTGAGAATGGTTAATGCAACCAGAAACACCGCCGTCAGGCGGGCGTAATCTGCCTCGTCCCGCAGTTTCTGATACGCAAGTGCTGCCAACACCCCGCCACAAATTGCTGCAAAAAGGGTGGGAACGGGGATACTGTTCGCTCCTATCAGGCTATGCAATATCATCGAGGCAAGGAACGGAAGCGGCGGATAGAGTGCTTCCGAAGACCTAAAGCCTGGTGGACCATCCATTTGTAGGATGGCTTTACTCCAAAGCCGGACCGCGTTGTCTGAAAGAAAGCCGTTAAGCTCTAGCCAGCCTGCAATCGCCAATAGGACTGTCGTGCCAAAAAAACAAACTCCGTAAAACCTCGACGCCCCCGACATCAGGCAGCTTCTGGCTGAACTGAGATGGTCGCGTCTGCTACCTCGGCTGCGGTGTGTTTCGATAGACCATGCTGAGTTTTTTCCCAGTAGAAGGGGTTAAAGATCAGCTGGCTGAGGGCTTTGTAGGAAGCGATTGTCATCAACACCCAATACCCGATCACAGTCAAACCCCAAGGTGCCAGATCAGACCATCTTCTGCGCACGGGCGCGATCATCGTCAGGTAGGTCAGAAGTCCATTTCCAAGCAAAAGATTTGCCAGCGACAAATACAGGATGATCGGCGGGAAGTAGGCAAGGATCGCATCGGACCCAACCATCAACCAGATCAGCGTTACAGACCAACTGATGGGGTTTAAAAGACCGGTCAGGAACGTTCCCCCGATGAATGCCACAAAGCCCAGAACACCTGCGGGCCCAATTGTCTGATACAGATGGATTGGCCGGCGCGTGTGAACAAGAAAGGTCTGCATATAACCTTTCACCCAGCGAGAGCGCTGGCGGATCCAGTTTGGGATTGAAACATTTGCTTCTTCGAAGGTTGTCGATTCAATGACGCCAACACGATAGCCCTTCTGGGTCAGACGGATACCCAGATCGGCATCTTCTGTGACATTAAATGGGTCCCATGCGTGAAGCTCTTTCAGCACGTCGAGGCGAAAGTGGTTTGAAGTGCCGCCCAGTGGAATCGGAATGCCCAACTTTTCCAGGCCGGGTAGCATCAAATCGAACCACAGCGAATAATCCAGCGTGAACATCCGCGTCAGCCAGTTTTCTCGCGCGTTATAATAGTTCAGGCGGCATTGAATGCAGGCCGTGTTCTCGGGTGATGTTTTGAATGCAGCAATTACTTTTTTTAATTGATCTGGCTCGGGTTTGTCTTCTGCGTCGAAGATCACCAAAAAGTCGCCACGCGCGTAGTTCAGCGCATAGTTGCAGGCCTTGGGCTTGGTCTGGGGATGGGATTCCGGCACGCGGATAATCTCAAATATCCCTTCCAGATTTAGCGCCTCGGCGGCTTCAATGGTTTCATTGTCAGTTTCTTCCAGCACGATTTTAATGTCGAGCTTGGCCAATGGATAATCCAGCTGGCGCAATGCGTTTGCCAGAATTGGTAACACTTCGGGTTCTTTGAACATTGGAACCAAAACAGTATAAACTGGCAGGTCAACATCTTGCAGGTTGTCGACTTCCAGCGAGATTGTCTCTGCTGATCGATCCTGTGCTTCGCCTCCAACCCAGACCAGAAAACCTTTGAACAAAAAGTTGCCGAGATACAGGATCGTCAAGGCTATGTTAACGGCAATCAAGGTGGAAATGGGTGCCAAAATCAAACCAAACAAAAACACTGACGCAGCCAGATAGATAAGCACCACCTGGATTGGGGTGAATACTTGCTGTGCAGACATCTCGGGGTCAAGTTCAGCCAACGCATAAACAGCGCGGTGGCTATGCGCATCTCGGAACTGCTTTTGCAAAACACGCGTAATGTGCGCCGGTGTGGTGACGACAAACCTAGTCTTTAGGCCATAGGTCTTTTGGACATGCCGCCGGACCCTTGGGCCGGGTTGGGCCGTTGCCAATACTGTGACGTCGCCGTCCATCGCAATTGGGACAGTCTGAAAATGGGCCATCGCGCGCGAGTCGCCCGTGCTTTCCAGCAGTGCCGCATCAGGCGAGGTCGTGTTCAAGTCCACAAAATCCAACCTATGATGTGCTGCAAGCTCGCCGAAAAGTGCGTCTTGCGACATCCATTTTCTGGCCATGAGCACGTCGGTCAACGACACTCCCCAGTTTTTGCTAAGACGAATGACTTCGGAAGCCTGATCTTCAGTCAGATGTCCGCGCGCCACCAAGACCTTTGCGAACTGGGTTCGATCGCGCTCTACAAATGACGCAACATTATCCTGTAACTCCAAAGGAACGCTCATTAGTCCGAGCCAACCTGTTTCGAAGCGTAGATCGACCGAAGGATGCGGAGCACAAGCAGTGTGACGACCAGCCAGATGCCCACAATGATCCAAGGACGATAGCGCTCGACAGTCTTCCAGAGATGTTGTCTTTCCGGGTACTCGATCCGGACAAGACTTCCATGGGCCGTTGAGGTTGCTAAGACTATGCCGCTTTGATCCATCAAGGCCACGTCACCGCGATCCAAAACAAGCGGTCGCGCCTTTGAGAGCACAGGAGCCTCACCCTGCCCCAAACGAAGCCATAGTCCACTACGTGTACCAATGGTCACGATTTGCGCCATTGCAAACTGATCAAGTTCGCCACCATTGAAGATCACTTCGTCACGACCATTTCGTAACTCTACAACGCCAGCGTCAAAGCGCAGTCGCGGGTCGCTTCCCAGTGGGGGACGATCCGAAACATAGATGAATGGCACTGTGCTAGTTTCGCTCAGCGATGTGACCGGTATAAGGTCCGCACTTGCCGGAATGACACTTGCAAGCGCTGGCGTGATCCGATTCAGAAACGCAGCGGGCGCTGTTTGCTGCAAGGTGGATTCCACCATGATGTCGACGTTACCCTGCATGTTTTGACGCAAAGTATAGAAATCCAAAACTTCACCCGATTGCGACAGCAAGTTGATTGCGCTGCCCGGCAATACCTGCGCGGGGAAGGACTGCGGAGCAAGTTCGCACGCGTCACCAGTATGACGACGTAAGACCTGAACACGCATAATGTTGTCGCGTGCCTCTAATCCTTTTGGGATGTCGAACTCCATCCAAGTTGGTGAACTATCTGGCACGCCAGCACTTCCCAAAATCGTACCGTTCAGGAAGGCAACAACAGTGGCTTCGCCTGCGTCTTCAGACGAACTCTGCGCGGCAGCGACCAAAAGCGATACCGACCCTGGCCGCATACCTTGCGGAAGCTGGTCGATGTCAAATGCAAAATCGAAGGTTGATGTACCTGACGAAGACTGCATGCCCAGATCAAAGCCTAATTGATCGAAACCGACCGCTGTCTCGTTTGTTTCAAATGCAGTGAAACCATCGCTTGAAAGTGCTTCTACCGTGGACAAGCCAGCCAGCGTTTTCTCATTTAATAGATCGAACGCCTGCTGCGCATCCGCCCCAGAGATCGTCAGAAGCGGCCACCCTTCGCGCTTGTCGGCTTCAAGCAGTGATGCGAATCCAGTGGCAGTATCGCTCGCGGTGATTGAAATTTGCGCTTCCGTCCAGTCGAAGCCAGTATTCGCAGACGCACCCCCAAAGGCAACCTGACCGGATTCAGCATCATAAAGGGACGCCGCTTTTAGCGCCGCAGTCAGAACGGTAGGCGACAGCGGCCCTTCTGGTATCGTCACGCGTGTCGTGGTTGGCTGAAGCCGCGCTATCGTATCGGCCGTGTTCAAATCGTTTGGATTTAGCCCCAACACCAGCATACTGTCTTCGCGAAAGGCAAGAAAATCGCCGGAGACACGTTCATCCAGACACATCAATTCACTGGAACCACCGGAATACTCTAAAGTGATCCGCACAAAGCCACCGGCACTCTGCGAGACATCAACGGGGATTTCAATTTGGCCCATAGATGGCAACTGAGCGAGATTGATCGCTTTCACTATGCGGTCATCGGCCCATATTCGAACATATCGCTCATCGTCCACTGTCGAGCCAGAGCTGTAATTCAAAATCAGTTGCGCCGACAAAAGCCCTTCGCGTTCCGGAACGGGAAAGTACAGGTCTTCACGGCCAAAAAAACTTGTAAACGTCACGCCACGGCGATAGCCAAGTTCGTCCAGCGTTATCTGTCGGAAAATCTTTTCTTCCTCGACAGCTGGCACATTTTGCAGGACCACTGGCGTTTGAGCAAGCACCGGCTGACTTAACCCGGCCAACACTCCAATTAAACAAATCTTGCCAATTCTCATTGTATGCACTCCGCCGAGTTGTATTACCGTGCTGCCATCGCTTGATGGGCCAGTTGGTTCTCCACGCGCCCAAAATCATCTTCGAACCGTTCAATGTCGTCTTCTTCGAGGTAGCAACCAGTCTGGACCTCTACCAATTCCAATGGGACCATTCCGGGGTTACTAAGTCGGTGCATTTCGCCCAGCGGGATGAAAGTGGACTCATTCTCACTGAGCATGCGGACGTCAGATCCAATCGTGACCTCCGCTGTACCGCTAACCACGGTCCAGTGCTCTGACCGGTGAAAGTGCCGTTGCAAGGACAACCGAGCACCGCACTCTACAAAGATCCGCTTAACGCGAAAACGCTTGCCTAAATCTACAGTCTGGTACCAGCCCCATGGGCGCTCACAACGCAGGTTGACCGCTTCACCACTAAGGGTGGTCGGATAAATTTCCATCTTGGACATAGGCAGCGTTTCCTTTTCACAATAACAAACAGAACTCGTTAAAAAGCGCTCGGTATTGTTAAGGAATGACATACGAATGTGGCGTCATTAGGCATGCAGAAGGGGGGAACTTTCTCACAACCTCGTCAAAAAGGTGCGGTGAGTTGCTGCGTTTCCGCCGTTTGCGGCGAGATCATGTCAACTTTCCGGAAAAGTTTTGTAGGGATCAATGCATGTCCGTCTGAAGTCTCCCTAGTTTTCTAGGACAACACGATACCCTTGTGTTCGCAGCGCACAGTTTCAAAACCGCTAAATCTGCGAAACGTTCGCGTGTCTCCAAACGTTTGCCCAGTAAACCCTGAGGCAAGCAAGACGCCCAATACGAGCGGTAACGCCTGCTGTTGCCGTCTTTCGCGCGAATGTCTTGGGGGGGCGCAACAGAGTGGACCTTGCGAGGTTGAGAATGAACATCACGACGTGCTCAAGAAAGGCACGAGCGAGAGGATCCAAGAAGGCAGACTTAGAAACACATCAACTTAAAGAGCAGCAGTCCTCCGACGGTTTCAGTCGAACTTCTTTGACATGAATGGCTGCTTTGCCTAACTGACTTGGCACTATTTGCTCCCGCAGCGAAGGTCAGCTTTCCGCACATAGTATCGAATGCTGCGCTCGAACTTAAGGCCCGCAGTGGGCTCCTTGCAGTCATCTGACTCTTTTGGTCGGATGACCGCTTCACGCCAAACGACGGACTTGTGGATGGCCGATTCCAAACACCGTCACGAAGTGATTCAAGAGCGGTAGGAGGTTTGTCCATGGCACATCTTTACTGGCTCGACCAAGAGCACCTGAAACGCATACAACACTTGTTCCCGAAGCCGTCGCCGTAGAAGTTCAGACGTACTGAAGACGTTTCTCATCTGGCCGTGACAAACAATGACGGCAATCGCATGTGTTTCGCCCTCCCCCCTCCGCTCAATCTTGGGAGTGGACGGTCTGCCAGACCCGTCCCCCTGTACCATGCGCGATATCTCCTCGGAAAAAGGGGGGTGGGGGTCATTTCAGGCAAATCACCGACCAAGAGAGGTATTTTTTGTGGTATTATTTTCCTGGCTTAATTTATTTTACAATTAAATCTTATACTTGATGCCTTTATTATGCGGACCTTGGCTCCACCACTTTACAACACCATCTCATTGAAAATAATTGATTTTTCTATGCCTATAGATATTTTCCCAACATAATTGCACTGCATCAGGTCACTTCCGATGTCGCCACCATTGCGTCGGTTCCAGACCTTGACAGAATCGCCCATCACCAGAATGTAGCCGCCTAATCTCGATGACACGGGTGAACAAGCTACGACAACCAAACAATCGCTAAGCTAAAATAATGCGCAATTCTATAATCCGTCTGTCGGCCTCGGTCGAGGCGCCGGCTTCCGTGTCGTCAATATCGAATTTGTTCTGCGATCCTTCAAACGCTCTGGGGAACCAGCCTTCTTATCCGGGTGATAAAAGCGCTTGTTGTCGTTGAATCAATTCCAATTTGTCGACAGCAACTCTGTAGACACTCTGCTATACGTCCGTGAAAGTGGCAGTTGCCAAAATCTCACCCGTGGGCACGCCCGTTGGTGAACCGCCCGGCGGCTCGTCTGAAATTGCGATTGTTCCCGTGCGCACGCCGGGTGCAATGTCATCCGGGACGCGGATACGAGTTGTCCCTTCGGCCTCTAGCACACCAAGTGACACGGGTGTGCTTGAACCCAACGCAATAAGCCAGAGCTCAAACACACGGCCTTCCGAGGGTGCGCCGACTAAGCGGTCTATGATGATCTCATGGGTGGCCGGGATGACACCGGCCGTTAGGACAAGCGCGCCATCAGATGAAGCAAGCTCGGCCTGAAAGCTTGGGGAAAGATCGCCGGGGCTGCGTAAAATCGGACCAAGCAGGACGAACGCGATCAACGCTGCTACGCCCAAAGCACCCAAACCGGCAAGCCATTGCCAACGTCCTTTGGGTGCGCGCGCAGTATCTGGAGCAATGACGTTCATGATCTTCGCTTTGAGGTGCGCTGGTGGGCGAACTGGAGCAACCTCGTCGGCAACAGACGCAAAGCTTTTTTCCCAATCTCGCACCAGTTCATTCAACCGGGCATCTTCACGTAACCGGTCTTCAAACGCCCTGTGCTCGTCAACGTCCAACAGACGCAGAACGTATTCTGCCGCCAGCGCATTGTCGTCATTTGGATCGTCGGTA
This sequence comes from Paracoccaceae bacterium, assembly GCA_028097405.1. Lineage (GTDB taxonomy): Bacteria > Pseudomonadota > Alphaproteobacteria > Rhodobacterales > Rhodobacteraceae > CALKXV01. The sequence continues at coordinate 16,139 of JAOHEK010000029.1, forward strand.
CCAGTCATCGGGTCAAGCAATCCCTCAGCTTCAACAAACTGCGTCGCAACCAAGTGCGCATCGTATTCAACGGCACTTTGTGGCTGTCCGCGAGAGTCTTGTAGGTCTCCCCTTCAAGATAGACTCGTCGCACAGCAGCAGCGTGTTCAGGTTCAAGTTCGCGCATGCAAGAATCAATTTTTGCATTCTCAGAATTGGCAATAGCCGCGTCTTCTGGGCCTGGCTTGTCATCTGCCAGATCAACGGCAACGTCGATTGTCTTTGTCGGAGTTTTGCGCGCCCTCAACCGGTCGATTGCAAGATTGCGGGCAACGGTTATCAGCCAGGTCATGGGGCTGTGGCCTGTAACGGTATAACTGTCTGCTCTTTGCCAAACCCTGATGTAGACTTCCTGCAAGACCTCTTCGGCTTCGCTGCGGTTGTTTAAGACACGGAGGCAAACACCGAGAAGCTTCGCACTGGTCGCATCGTATAGTGCCGAAAACGCAGAACGATCGTGCAAAGCAGTTTGCACGATCATTTTCTCTATATCGGCGGGTGTTGTCATATCTCGGCAGCGTCCATCCAAATTACGCTAAACTCTTATCTGGTCATGTCAAATAACAGTGCCCACGTCCCAAGGGGATGACATGAGACGTGGGCACCTTAGAAGACGGTCAGCCAAGCACTTATTTAGCAGTGATGACACTCATAACAAGTTTATCGTCAATCCGAATCGGACCATCTTCTTTCGCACCGAGGGTGTACTCGAATACACCTTTTGCCACGCCACCTGTTTCAGCGTGAACCATAAGCATCAGCATCTCGCCGGGGGCGACATCTTCAGTCAAAATGGCTGCCACATCAAGGTTTTCACCTTCGCGAAGCGGAGCATATGCAACGACAGGACCGGGCTTCATGTCAGCGTCAGTGCGATGAACAACCATCCAGCCATTTTCACCAGCAACAACTTTTTCAGCGCTCACAATACCATTCGCAACCGATTGATCAGCAGTCATGACCATTGGTGCTGCAGCGTGTCCGTCGGCAAATGCAGCCGATGCTGACAGTGTTGCAAATAACGCGATAGCAGTCGTTTTCATATCTTTCTCCTGTTGTTCCAGAGCAAAATTTAGCTCTCAGATAAAAGACACGGGACTTGGTCCCGGATAGTTTCAAACTTTTGCGAAATTTTATGGTGCGAGCCAAGAACAGGAAAAAGCCAGTCAAAACTGGCTTTGCGGTCCCTGTTGAGACCCAAGCCACAAAAGCTATGCGCGTTCGGTTGGCACAAAAGTTCTATCGCGAAATGTCAGGAAGAAGACCAACTTTGACACAAGTCTTCTTCCCATTTTTAAATGGGATTATCTATTGTCGTTTCGCTGACGAACAATCCCGAAGCCAAGAAGACCCGCAAGAAGAAACGGCAGACTGGCCGGAAGCGGCACTGCGGCAACTTCAAAAGTGATGTTGTCAAAGCCACCGGATCCGGTGCCAGCAGGCAGGCGAACATCGTCGAACTCTAGGAAGAAACTGGTTATCCCAGCACCCGCAACTTCAAGAAACTCTGCGGCTCGGCCAGTAAATCTGTCTGTTCCGACCACGTTCATATCGACGTCGAACGCCGTCAAAATGACTGTGTCTGGATCAAAGCCCAAGTCACCGGCCCCCAAGCGCAAGGATGAAACGACCGAGCTGAAATAGCCCATAACGTCGTCTCCTTGTGCAAAGGTGGCGTTCGGTGCAAAGGCGACGTTACCGCTTGTTGCTGGTGGACCAGATAGCAGTCCGGTGGCATCAATTCGCAAGTTCCTGTCAAATGTCAGGCCACCACCAACATCAGTTCCAGCTGTGATCGTGTCTCCTCCGGCAAACTCCTCAAAGTCAATAAAGACACTGGCAGCCATCGCAGGTGCACCCAGCGCGCACACTCCAACTACCGCAATCGCTTTGGTAAATTTTAACATAGTCTTCCCACTCCATTACGCAAAAAAAATTTTCCACTTAGCAGTCACGGAACGAACTGCTTAAAAGTTTCAAAAAAGTGTGAGTAATTGCGGACATTACACGAGAACGGACAGACTTTTTCACAAATACTGCAGACTTTTAACGGATAGCCAATCGGTCACGAAACGCGGGGCAAGACTGCTTCAAATAAATTTTGGGAAAACCGCTATCGGTCAAGTTCAGTACTTTGAAGCTGATCCGTTGTGGCGGCGAGGCACAAAAACCCACCTGCGATGGCCCAGTTCTTGACGAAGATAGACATCTGCCAGCCATCCGCGGGAATGAAATGGAACAGGCTGGTAAAAGCGCAATAGGCGCATGACGAAAGACAAACCGGTCGAAGATTCCAATTGATCAAGACGCAGGCCCCGGCGCCAAGGTTGAACACAGTCGCGGGCACAATCAGGCTCTCTGGCATCCCCTGATCAGCCAAAAGCTGCATGACGGGACGGGGATCAAGAATCTTCTGAAACCCACCAATGAGAAGCAGCGCCCCCATCAACCACCGCCCAATCATCCGTTCGATCCGCGCCCTTTTTTGCCGAATTGGCTGGGCAGAAAAATAGGAAAGAAAAGGGCCGCGGTTCATATCAGGGTTCTTCCCAAAAAAATGGTGCTGCCCGTAAGTCTAAATGACTTCAGGGCAGTACCGAACCAAAGAACTGCTTACTTAGGCAGCAGCACTTTATTGACGACGTGAATGACACCATTGGATTGGTTCACATCCGCGATTGTGACACGCGCTGCGCGACCGGATTCGTCAAAAATATAGACTTGTCCACCCACGAGCTTTGCCGACAGAGCATCGCCAGAGACAGCGTTGAAGTGATAAAACCCATCGGGTGAGCTTTTGATCGCTGACACGATCTTTTGCGCTGACCAATTTCCCGAAACGACATGGCTGGTCAGAACTTTGGTCAATGCGGCCTTATTTTCGGGCTTGAGTAGGTTGTCGACCGTACCTGCTGGCAGGGCGGCAAAAGCACTGTTCACGGGCGCGAAAACCGTAAATGGTCCGGGGCCTTGCAATGTATCGACAAGACCGGCGGCCTGAACAGCCGCAACAAGCGTCGTGTGATCCGCCGAGTTCACGGCATTTTCAACGATGTTTTTAGTTTCAAACATTGCTGCGCCACCAACGTCCGGGTTGGCCGCAAACGCGGATGTAGAAAGAAAGGTGGCCGCAAATGCGCTCGTCAGGATGGTTTTGAATGTCATTTTGTTTCCCAGTTGAGACGACATATCATCGTCGGTTGTGGGAGAAGCCACGAGAGTTGAGGTTAATAAGTTTCACCAGGCTTAAGAATTTTCTACACAACTTCGCGTGCTGCGCCCAGCTTGGACATCGGATACGAAACCTTCGAACAAATCTTCCTCTGTCAAAAGCGTATCCGTGTCGTCTCCGACGGTTGTAGCAAGTTCGCGTATCGGCCCTAGCGGACGCGGTGTTTTGAGCGGGTCGCACCACGAAAATGCCGCGTCATGTTCAGCTGGGACTTCCGCGAGGAAATGCTCAATAAAGGTCGATTTTCCAATTCCAGCCTCACCGCGCACAAGAACCAGCTGCCCGCCCCTTTTGGGGACGCAGCGCAATGCTTCTTTCAAAACACGTTGTTCCGCACTTCGGCCCACAATCACCTAAAAACCCCTCAATACGCTAAATTAAACGTGACCACGTAGTATCGGAAAGGCAAATCCCTTTTGCAAGCGAGACCTGCCAATTCGACAAGCGATTCCCTTATCACCTCGGGCAAAAGTTGGACCGCACCACATCTTCTACACTCGGCTGGTCAGGTCGCCGACGGTGTCGAGACAAACGCTCGACATCTGTTGATTGTGGCGTTGGCGGCAAGCGGTCCAATGCCCCGCTATAACCTGAGGTTAGATGACCAGTTTGATCGCATAGGCCACAACACCAAGGGCCAACACACTGCCCAGCCAGAGCCCGACAAACCAAAGCCATTTTCGCATGAGAGGGCCAATCATCAGTGATATCCCTCAGAGGGGTCCATTTTGCCACGAAACACCCAGTAGGCGTAAGCGGTGTAGCCCAGAATGATGGGTATCAGGATCACAGCGCCAACCAACGCGAAGGCCAGACTGCTATCAGGTGCCGCCACGTCCCAGATGCTGAGCGACGGTGGCACCATCATCGGATAAAAGCTGATGCCGATGCCAATAAAGCTGACCGTGAAAAACCCCAATGCGGATAAGAAGGGCTGTAAGTCTTTCTGGTCGTTTAATCCTCGGAAGAACGACCAAACCAAGGCCAACATGACGACCGGTACAATCATGGTCCACAGGCTTCCGGGAAGACTGAACCAGCGCTGGAAGTAGACCGGATCTTGGAACGGGGTCAGCAGGCTGATCAGCCCGATCAGGCCCAAAGTTGCCGCACCCAGATACCATGCGTAACTGCGCATCTGGTTGTGCAATGCGTTCTCCGTTTTCAGCACCAGCCACGTGGCCCCTAGTAGAGCATAACCCACAACCACAGCTATCCCCGTAAGAATTGAGAACGGTGTTAGCCAGTCAAACCAGCCACCCGAATAGGCGCGGTCTGAAACTTCGATCCCCTGCACCAATGCCCCAAGGGCTATTCCCTGACACAGTGCCGCTATGAGCGAACCACCAAAGAACGCGATATCCCACACGCCTTTCCAACGGGTCGTGCGCCAGCGGTACTCAAACGACACCCCGCGAAACACCAAAGCCAACAGCATCACCGTGATCGGCATATAGAGTGCAGGCATTATGACGGCGTAAGCCAGCGGAAACACGGCAAACAACCCGCCTCCACCCAGCACCAGCCATGTTTCATTGCCGTCCCAAACTGGGGCGACCGAATTCATCATCTGATCCCGGTCGCCGTCGGATTTGGCAAAGGGAAACAGGATGCCAAGGCCAAGGTCAAACCCGTCTAAGACAACATAGGTCAACACAGCAAATGCGATCAGCCCGGCCCAAATAAATGCGAGATCAAAAATCATGGTGGTTCTCCTATTTGCCAGGGACGAATTTGTCGTCGATCTGCGGGGCTGGCGAAATGCCAGCGGTGCGGATCGGGCCATCGGCAAGGCCAAGTTTCGGGGTCGATGGGCGCTTGTTCATCATGCGAAGTATGTAGAATGTCCCCGCGCCGAAGACGAAGAAATAGACGATGATAAAGGCGATAAGCGAGGCCGCAACCGCGGGCGCATCGATAGGCGCGAGGCTGTCTGACGTGCGCAGCAAGCCATAGACCGTATAGGGTTGGCGCCCCACCTCTGTGGTGATCCAGCCCGCCAAGACCGCGATAAAACCGGTTGGTCCCATGACGATGCAGGCGCGGTGCAGCCATGGCGCTTCATACAAATTCCCCTTCCAGCGTGCCCATGCGGACCATGCGCCTAAGCCCAGCATCAAAAATCCAAGCCCGACCATGACTCGGAAAGACCAGAAGACGATGAAAACCGGGGGCTGTTCTTCGTCCGGGATTGTATCAAGGCCCATCACTGGCGCATCCAGCGGCTTCTCGAAAATCAGGTTGCCAAGGCCAGGAATACCAAAAGCGTAGTCCAGCCGTTGCTCTGCGTCATTGGGAATGCCGAACAGATAAAGCGGGGACCACCCTTCTGGATGGCTTTCGTAGTGCCCTTCCATCGCCATGATCTTCACGGGTTGATGTTCCAGCGTATTGAGCCCGTGCACGTGGCCAGCCGCAATCTGCAATGGTGTGACGAGCAGAGCCATCCACATCGCCATAGAGAACATGCGCCGCGCCTCATTATCGGCACGATCACGCAACAGGTGCAAACCACCCACAGCCCCGACCGCCAGCGCGGTTGTCAGGAAAGCGGCCAGTACCATATGGACGAGGCGGTATGGGAAGGATGGATTGAAGACGATTTGCCACCAGTCTTCGGGGACGAACTGGCCAACCTCATTGATGCTAAAGCCCGCTGGGGTCTGCATCCAGCTGTTGACCGATAAAATCCACGTCGCAGACATCAAGGTGCCGAAGGCAACCATCGCTGTGGCGAACATATGCAACCGCTCTCCGACCCGTTCACGCCCAAAGAGCATTATCCCAAGGAAACCAGCTTCAAGGAAGAATGCAGACAGCACTTCGTATGCCATCAGCGGCCCGACCACTGGTCCCGCTTTGTCCGAAAACACCGCCCAATTTGTCCCGAATTGGTAGGACATAACGATACCCGACACGACGCCCATGCCAAAGGTCACGGCGAAGATCTTTTTCCAATAGTTGAACAGCGTCAGATAGGTCTCATCGCGCGTTCTAATCCACATGCCATTCAGGACCGCCAGAAAACTGGCAAGTCCGATGGAGAACGCCGGGAAGATGATGTGGAACGACACGGTAAACGCGAATTGAACCCGCGCCAGCATCTCTGCGGAAAAACCGTCTAGCATGATTGTCCTCTTGGTCTGGGATGAAGAGCCGAGGCCCCCGACAGGGCCTCAGCTAAGTAAGTTTAGCTGCGAGGGCCGAAATCAACAGATGTGATATCACCACCGTCATCGCGGTCAATGATTGTCAGCCAGTCAGCGGCTTTGGCAAGGAACTCCGCCTCGCTAACCTGCCTATCGCCATTTGCATCGTTGAACGTCATCTGCATGCCTTCTTGCACCCGGCCGATCTTATCCTGTACGTGATCGCCTTAGTTTTCCATATCAGCAGCGCGCGTATCATCGAATGAGGCGTACTCCTCGGCGTTGAGAAAACCGTTCTCGTCCGAGTCAAACACATAGAATACCTCGCCGCGCTTTTCGGTCAGCTCGGCGAGGGTTACCGTTTCGTTGCCGTCCAGATCCCAGTTTTCGATGAAGTTGGACCCGGGCGCACCGCCCAGTGCTGCCACAGCGAGGGAAAGTAGCGCGGCAAAGGTGAAAGTCATTAGTTTCATGAAATTTCCCTTGAGTTATGCAACGTCAATATCGACCGTGCGCAGATAAGGACGGATTTCGTCAAAGCCTTGAGGGAACTTCGCAGCCGCCTCGGCATTTGAGACAGAAGGCGGGATTATTGCACGATCGCCGGGTCGCCAATCGGCTGGCAAAGCCACGCCTTTGGCATCGCTTGTTTGCAGAGCATCAATGACACGCAGAATTTCCTCAAAGTTGCGCCCCACGCTCATCGGATAAGTCATAGTAAGCCGCAGCTTTTTGTCGGGGTCGATAATGAATACGGAGCGGACTGCCGCTGTTAGGGATTCACCGGGGTGGATCATCTCATATAGCTTCGCGATCTCGCAATTCGGGTCGGCGACGATGGGAAAGTGCAGGGTTGTGTTCTGCGTCTCGTTCACATCCTCGATCCATTTGAGGTGTTCGGCGACGCTGTCAGTGCTGAGACCGATGGGCTTCACGCTGCGGTTCGTAAATGCGTCCGCCAATTGTGCGGTGCGCCCCATCTCAGTCGTGCAAACGGGGGTAAAGTCTGCCGGGTGGCTGAAGAAAAACGCCCAGTCCGTTCCGATCCAGTCATGAAAGGAAATTGGACCGGTCGTTGTATCGGCCGTAAAGTCGGGAACGGTGTCTCCAAGGAGCAAGGTCATGGTCATCTCCATTTGTCGTCTGCCCCTGATCTAGTGGCTCGCCCAAACCCTTTCAGTGACAATGTCACGCGACTTGCAAAAAGTTATACTTTTGATATATATTTCTTTAGGGAGGCGGCATGAAGCTCACATCATATACCAATTTCGCTATGCGTTCGTTACAGTTGGCTGCTTTGAAAGCACCTGACCTTATCCGGGTCGATGACGTGGTTCGCGTACATGGCCTTGCCCGTCCACACATTGTCAAAATCGTGCATGAGCTTGGGTTAGCCGGTTATATTGAAACGCAACGTGGGCGCGGCGGCGGTTTTCGTCTGGCCCGCCCAGCAGAAGAGATCATCGTTGGCGATGTCGTGCGACTGACTGAAGGCCCGATTGATCTGGTCGAATGTTTCAACCCGGAAAGCAACACCTGCCCCTTGATCGGTATCTGCAAGCTGTCGCGTGCCCTGCAAGATGCAACACGCGCCTTTATGGCTGTTCTGGACGATCTGACTCTGGCCGACATTGCGTCGAACCGTAGCGACTTACTGGCACGGATCGCACCCTTGGAGAACGGTATCACAGTCCCGAAACGGAGTGCGAAATGACAGATATTGATTGGACAGAACGCTTTAAGGGAACCGTCGCATTGCCCCCAGCAGTCCGCAGGCGGTTGAATGCAACAGCCCGCGTCATCCATATAAAGCGTGGTGATCAGGTCTTTGGGCCTATGAATATACCCGATAGTCTTTTCTTTTTATACGATGGCCGCATCCGAGTGTCCCAAAGCTCGGACAGTGGACGCGAGATTGTTCTCTACCGTGTGGATGCGGGCGAAAGCTGTGTGTTGACGACGGCCTGCATGTTAGCTGAAGAAGCCTATAATGCAGAGGGGATTGCAGAAACGGATGTGACCGCGGTGGTGCTGCCCAAGGTCGCATTTGACCGTCTGGCCTCCGAAGAAGACACGTTTCGCAACTTTGTTTTTGCGGCTTATTCGCGCCGATTGATCGACATGTTGCGTGTTATTGATGATGTCGCCTTTGGCCGGATCGATGTGCGTTTGGCCGAGCGACTTTTAACACTTGGAGACGGGCTGAAAGAAATTCGGACGACTCATCAGGTGTTGGCGAGCGAACTTGGCACTGCGCGCGAGGTCATTTCGCGCGTGTTGAATGATTTCCACAAGCGCGACCTTATTTCGCAATCGCGCGGTGTCATTGCCTTCACCGACAAATCTGGTCTGGCCGCCATCGCGCAAAGTGCATGATGCGTTTACAGGGGTTTTTTCGTCTTGGGTGACAATGTCACTGAAGACGTACTGATAAAGTTATATTCTAATATTAACTTATCATCCTGAGGAGACTATCATGTCCAGCAATGTAGCCACCATCGATCGTAATTTGAGCGCCATCTTGCTGCATATTGCTGCGGTGCGCATGTGTCCGATCGATAGCATCTTTGGCATTAAGACGTGTCGGGTGTGATCATGGCAACAGACTTCACATCTTTCAGCTTGCTCAAGGGTGGCTCTGCCCTGTTTGGCATTGATTGGGGCATCGATGGGTGCGTTCTGACCCGGATTAAATCAATAGGTGTTCCGCAATGAAACGTGGGGTTTACATTGGTGCAGGCATTTCCGCGCTTGCGATCGGCGGTCTGATGTTTGCCTTTGCGCAATCTCATGGCCACACGGGCCACGGCGCGGGGATGCACAAACATGACGAAGCGACCATGCCGGGCCTGATTGGCGAAAACGCAAGCGCCAAAGAAAGCGCTGAACTGGCACTGATGTTCCGCAATTTTGATACGATCACGCGCGAGGTTGAAAACCTGCCCGACGGCATTCGCACCGTTACCCGGTCCTCCGATCAGGCGGTCATGGATGCAATCGTCAACCACTCTATCGGTATGATTGATCGCGTTGGCCAAAACGACGATCCCAAGATCGCGATTCAAAGCCCCACGCTCGATATGTTTTTCCTGCATGGCGACGAAATCCAATCGGGTGTTGAGATGACCGATGATGGGCTTGTCGTCATCCAGACCTCTGAAAACCCCGATGTCGTGGCTGCGCTGCAAACTCATGCGGCCGAGGTCACAGATATGGCGGATCGCGGCATGGCCGCTGTCCACGAGATGATGATGGACCAAGGACGCGGTCACTGACTGCGCTTGAAACCAAGGAGGATTAGAATGACTTACCCCGTGAACATGGACATCAAGCCCGACGTTCAGGCCTTTTTCGACGACGCAACAAACACCATCAGTTATATCGTCAAAGATCCGACATCTGACGCTTGCGCGATTGTCGATAGCGTTATGGACATCGACTATGCCGCTGGCCGGATAACCTTCGATCATGCGGACGCGTTGATCCAACAAATCGAGACGCAGGGTCTTAAGCTTGAGTGGATCATCGAGACCCATGTCCATGCTGATCACCTAAGTGCGGCCCCTTACATTCAGGAGAAGTTGGGCGGCAAGATCGGAGTCGGCTCAAAGATCACCGTGGTGCAGGACGTCTTCGGCAAGGTGTTCAACGAAGGCACCGACTTTCAGCGAGATGGCAGCCAGTTCGATGCGCTATTCCAAGATGGCGACACCTACATGATCGGCAACATGCAGGGCTTTGCAATGTACACGCCCGGCCATACGCCCGCTTGTATGGTACATGTTATAGGCAACGCGGCCTTCACTGGCGACACACTGTTTATGCCAGATGGAGGCTCCGCGCGTTGCGATTTCCCAGGCGGTTCTGCTGAAGAACTCTATGACAGCATTATGATGGTACTGGCTCTGCCGGACGAAATGCGCTTGTTCATGTGCCATGATTACGGCCCCAACGGGCGTGATATTCAGTGGGAAACCACTGTGGCCGACGAAAAGGCCCACAATATCCACGTAGGGGGCGACAAGACGCGCGAAGACTTCATTAGGTTTCGCACCGAACGTGATGCGCAATTGGGCATGCCAAAACTGATCATTCCCTCGCTTCAGGTGAACATGCGCGCGGGTGAAGTGCCGACCGACAAGGACGGCAACCCGATGCTTAAAGTGCCAGTGAACGGTCTATAGAAGGAACAGGATCATGGAACTTAAGAAAATTACTGAGAAGACAACCGTCAGCGCGCAAGTCATGCCCGCAGATATGGAGGCCATCAAATCCGCAGGTATTCGCGCGATCATCTGCAATCGCCCCGATGGCGAAGGTGCCGATCAACCTTCATTCGAGGAAATTTCGGTTGCCGCCAAGAAGGCAGGAATCGAAGCGCGCTATGTTCCTGTGCAGTCAGGCATGGTCAGCGACAATGATGTTGACGCATTCTCTGCGGCCCTCAAAGACTTGCCGCGCCCAGTGTTGGCCTATTGTCGAACGGGTACACGCTCTGCAACGCTTTGGTCCTTCCATGAATCCAAGAAACGCCCAATGCCCGAAATTTTGGCTGCGACCAAAGCAGCGGGCTATGACATGAACGGTGTCGCGCGCCGTATCGCCAATGGTGGCAAGACACCGACCGACACGGGCGATGCACACTTTGATGTTGTTATTGTTGGCGCAGGCGCGGGCGGAATTTCTGTCGCGGCCAGCTTGAAGTCCCGTAAGCCCGGGCTTTCAATCGCGGTAATTGATCCTGCGGACGTCCACTATTACCAACCCGGTTGGACCATGGTGGGCGCCGGTATTTTCCAGCCCGAACAGACCTCTAAGACAATGGGATCGCTCATCCCTCGGGGTGTCAAATGGATCAAGGCCGCTGTCGCTGCTTTTGAACCTGCGAACAACGCCGTCATTCTTGATGGCAGCCGCGTCGTCAAATACGACCGTTTGGCTGTCTGTCCGGGACTGAAACTGGATTGGGAGGCTGTCGAAGGGCTTGAAGACTCTTTGGGCCGCAATGGCGTGACGTCGAACTACCGCTATGACCTTGCGCCTTACACATGGCAGTTGGTGCAGGAACTGAAAGAGGGTCGTGCGTTGTTCACCCAACCGCCCATGCCGATCAAATGTGCAGGTGCGCCGCAAAAGGTGATGTATTTGTCCGGAGATGCATGGTTCCGCAATAAAGCTCTTAAGAATATCGACATTCAGTTTATGAATGCGGGCGGGGTTCTGTTCGGGGTTAAGGATTATGTCCCCGCTCTGATGGAATACATCAAGAAGTACGACGCAACCTTGAACTATTTCCACGATCTGGTGTCGGTTGATGGCTTTGCCAAAAAAGCGACGTTTAAGGTGGCAAAACCTGACACTGATCCCGAGACGGTCACGGTTGATTTTGACATGATGCATGTCTGCCCACCGCAAACAGCACCAGACTTTATCCGGGTTTCGCCGCTTGCTGATGCTGCGGGCTGGATCGATGTGGATCAGGCGACTTTGCGGCACAAGACCTATGACAACATCTGGTCCTTGGGTGACGTGATGAACGCGCCTAACGCCAAGACAGCCGCCGCCGCGCGTAAACAAGCGCCCACCGTGGCGGACAACATCATCGCGGATATCCGAGGGCGATCTCCCGTGTCTGCCTATGACGGGTATGGATCTTGCCCACTAACTGTAGAGCGCGGTAAGATCGTGCTGGCCGAACTTGGATATGGCGGCGTGTTAAAACCCAGCTTTCCATCTTTCCTTGTCGATGGCACTAAACCGACCCGCGCGGCATGGTTCCTGAAGGAAAAGATACTGCCGCCGATCTATTGGCAGGCCATGTTGAAGGGCAAGGAATGGATGGCCACGCCCGAGAAACTGAATGTCTCGGCGGACTAACCGCAGTCTACATTCGCAAAAGCATATAACGGGAAACCGTACGCCCGCGTGGGGTTTCCCAAAATAGACTGAACGCCAAATGACCACCTTTTCCCGTTATCTGCCGATCCTTGACTGGGGGCGGCACTATGATCGATCAGCTCTGTCAAATGACATGATCGCTGCCGTGATCGTCACGATCATGCTGATCCCGCAATCACTAGCTTATGCGTTGTTGGCGGGGCTACCTCCCGAGGCGGGGATTTACGCTTCGATCGCGCCAATTGTGCTTTATGCTATTTTTGGCACGTCCAAAGCGCTGGCCGTAGGGCCGGTGGCGGTGGTGTCGCTATTAACAGCCACTGCAATCGGTCAGGTGGCCGAAGCAGGCACCGCAGGCTACGGCGTCGCCGCGTTGACATTGGCCGGGCTTTCTGGGGCGTTTCTGGTGCTTCTCGGAGTGTTCCGGCTTGGGTTCCTTGCGAACTTTCTCAGTCACCCCGTCATTGCGGGCTTCATCACGGCTTCGGGCATTTTAATCGCCACCAGCCAGCTAAAACACATCCTCGGCGTCAGCGCCCATGGGCATACAATGCCAGAAATGTTGGGGGCAATCTTTGCACATCTCGATCAAATCAACTGGATCACCGTTGTCATCGGTCTAAGTGCGACAGGTTTTTTGTTCTGGGTGCGTGGGAATCTGAAAGCCCTTTTGAAACGGCTAGGGACCGGACCGCTGCTAACAGACCTTTTGGCCAAGGCTGGTCCTGTAGCCGCAGTGGTGACAACAACGCTTATCGTTTGGGCGTTCGGCCTTGATGGTATGGGCGTGAAAATCGTGGGCGATGTGCCGCAAAGCCTGCCCCCATTCACCGTGCCCGGTCTTTCGCCCGACCTCATCAGATCACTTCTTGTTCCCGCAATCTTGATCTCCGTCATCGGCTTTGTCGAAAGTATCTCTATCGCACAAACACTAGCAGCCAAGAAACGCCAGCGGATCGATCCGGATCAAGAATTGATCGGGCTGGGCGCTGCAAACCTTGGCGCGGCATTTACCGGCGGCTTTCCCGTCACCGGTGGCTTTTCCCGCTCGGTTGTGAATTTTGACGCAGGCGCCGAAACACCTGCAGCAGGCATTTACACAGCAATCGGCCTTGCGATTGCGGCCCTTGCCCTGACACCGTTGGTTTACTACCTGCCGAACGCGACCCTTGCTGCTACAATCATCGTCGCAGTCCTCTCGCTTGTAGACTTTTCGATCCTGAAGAAGACATGGGGCTATGCGAGAGCAGATTTCACAGCCGTTGCCGCAACTATCTTGCTGACCCTCGTGCTGGGCGTCGAAGTAGGCGTGGCTAGCGGAGTGGCGACTTCTATCCTGCTGCATCTCTACAAGACCTCGCGGCCTCATGTTGCCGAGGTCGGGCTTGTCCCCGGCACACAACATTTTCGCAATGTGAAACGGCATGCCGTTGAAACCAACCCGCAGGTTCTGACGCTGCGGGTGGATGAAAGCCTCTACTTCGTGAACGCGCGCTTTCTCGAAGATCTGGTCCAGTCTCGCGTCACCACCGGGTGCGACATCAAAGACGTCGTCTTAATGTTCTCGGCGGTTAATGAAGTGGATTTTTCAGCGCTGGAAAGCCTTGAGGCCATTAACCTACGACTTACCGACATGGGTGTGGGGTTGCACCTATCCGAGGTCAAAGGACCAGTCATGGATCGTTTGAAAAAATCACACCTTATCACTGAACTGAACGGTAAAGTCTTTCTTTCACAATACGACGCTTGGGCAAATCTGGCCGGTGAAAAAACTGCAGCAGAGTAGCCTAAGCTTGCTAGAATTGAGACCTGACGCATTTATCTGTGCAGACAAGCACGTCTTTCAGCTCTCAAGTTAGTGGCTTCCTGACAGCTACCTTGCGGCAAAGCCTGATGGGGCTTTACCGCATGGCAGATTGGTATCAGTAATCAGCCAAACAGGAGACGACGTATTAGCAAACTTTGACTGGCACGCTGAGCGCCGTGATTTGGCTGGAATCGCCCTTCTGGACCGCGCACCGGAAAGCGAAGGCATAGACCTTAAGGCTGTTCGCCTATACCGATTGGGCCGTGTCCGCCACGAGATGCAACGCTCCGGCGTTGACGCGCTGATTTTATCTGATCCAATAAACATACGCTATGCGACCGGTTCGCGTAATATGCAGGTGTTTTGCCAGCGCAACGCGCCGTCACGTTACCTGCTGCTAACAGACGTTAAATCGATCCTCTTTGAATTTACCGGCTGCCTCCATCTTGGGGAAGGCTTTGAGACCATCGACGAAGTGCGACCGTCCGAAACCGCAAGCTTCGTGGCAGCCGGTCCCGGTATCGTTGCTCGTGAAAAAGCTTGGGCCGCCGAAATGGCCCGCGTCATCACAGTCCAGTCAACGTCTTTGCTATCGCTGGCGGGCAAGGTGTCGGGTGGGGCGCTGAGCGCATAAAGGGTGATGGTGTATTCGTGACGTCCTCCGGGTGGTGAGCATGGTGGCGTGTAGCCGGTGCGTCGTTCGTCCTTGTCGGCACCTTCGTCGCCAAGGGTCGGCGGGTTTCCGGGTGCCAAAGCTGATTCGTCTGCCGGAATATTCCAAAGCAACCAATATTGGCTGGGGGCATCAACGCCCGGAACTCTGCCCCGAGGATAGTGCTGCATCATAAGGGCAAGACTTGCCGTCCCTTCAGGCGGGGTGGTCCATGCAACCGGCGGCGAAAGACCTGTGCCGCCATCGCGGCTGCATTTCAGATCATTCGGCAGATCATCGCCATCCGTAAATGCCGGACTGGTCAGAACGAACGTCTCTTGGGCGACCGCCGGCCCCGACAACGCGCAGCACAGAAGCACCTTAGCGAAGGCCGCACACCGATGCGCGCTCACCGGCAATAC
The DNA here is from genome assembly GCA_028097405.1 of Paracoccaceae bacterium. Lineage (GTDB taxonomy): Bacteria > Pseudomonadota > Alphaproteobacteria > Rhodobacterales > Rhodobacteraceae > CALKXV01. Next base: position 31,338 of record JAOHEK010000029.1, read on the forward strand.
TCGCCTTCCATGACCTCACCGTTGCTGGTCACCGTCTTGGTGGTGTAATCATAGCAATTCGCCGTCTCGGCAGGTTGGTAACGGATGTAATAGTCTTGCCCCTCATAGCTATAATCCATGCTGCGGCTGCCATCTGCACTCTGGGTGAAGACCAGGTTTTGAACGCCTCCTGCCGGCGGGCGTCCCGGTTCGGCACCGCCACCGCTTGCAGCAGATAACGGGCGAACGCGCGGCAAGTCATCGAAATCGGGAACTTCGCCCATAAGGCACTGCACAAAATAGGGGGCCTCTTGCGAGGTATGATAGCGGTATCCGAATGTGTCGTCAGTTTGCCCGTTACAGACATCCAAAATGCCCTCGGCAATGGTGCTGCCGTCGGGATTGGTGTCGCCATAGATGGGAAACCCATCAAAGGCCCATCCGATGATCGCATCCGGCCCCGCATTCGCCATTTCAGCGATCATGCAGGTGGGCGCCACGTGGTAGTGGTAGTCGTCGCCGCGTCCTGCATGGCCGCCGCAGACATCCAACTGGCCTGTTTGCAACGTGTCGTGTCTGGTCTGATGGTGGGCAAGATCATCTTGGCTCATCTCGCCGCCACCAGTGTAGTCGTAAATCGGCACCCCATTGACCGCCACACCAAGTGCAGCGTCTCGGGTCAGCGGGCTGCCCGACAAGACAGGGTCCAAGATGACTGGTGCTGGATATTCGGCGGGCACAGGAACCTGTTCGTTGGTTCCGGTAATCCCGGTCATCATATCATGATCGGGATAGGTGTCGGATGTCATAATGGCGTGGGTGTCAGTGCAAGTCACGGTGACGCTGTCCTCAAAGCCCGCGTCCGCAACAGACGCGGTCACTGCGCCGCAATGGTCGTCATGGGCTGATGCTGAACCGGCAATGGCAATAAAAAGTGGACAGGCGAAAAGGCTGATGGTGCGTTTCATAAGGTTGGCGTTCTCATTCTGGATCAATTGACGGTCAAGCGGCACAGGACGGTATTGCTTTGCTCAAGGTCCGGGCCCCAAATCAGTTCGGCATCATCCGACCAGCTGATCTGATCATAGCCATCCTTTGGGCTGACCTCACGAGCAGTGTAGAAGTCGGCATTCGGCCAAGCCGAAGCGTCGAAGTCCGCGGTGTCCCAACCGCTTGGCTCGCCCTCGGCCTCAAAGGTACAAGCCCCCTCACCCGCCACTGGATTCTCTTCGCTTTCGCAAGTTTTGTCCAAAGGCGCGGTATGGATCACTAGACAAGACCAATCGCCGGAGCTGACTGCAATCGTCGCGCCCGCCGCATCGCGGATTTGCAAGATCAGACCACCATCACCCATTTGTTGGCGACGCGAACCGATGTATTCTAGGCCTGTGTCGTTTTCTTTGAAATCCTTCGCCACAACGCCAACCACAAACGGGCGCTCGGCGTCGAACGTGAAACTTTCTGCGTTAAACGACCGCTCAGTCGTGATCGGCACGCTGTCTTCGGCGACTTGAACGCCGTCGATGCGCATCTCGAACCAATTGTCAGCCCAGACGTCGGCTTCAAAGGTGTCTGCGGCAACGGCGGTGGCGGACATCAGGCACATGAGTGATGCAGTTAGAGTGTGTTTCAAGGCAAACTCCCATCGGTCTAATTGTGATTATACGTTTGCACGACAGCCTTCCGTCGCGCCATTGTCGAATTTATTCAATCGCGAAATTCAGCGCGCTTTAGGATGTGGTCAATGTCGACGCCGGGCGAGCCCCCGCCATAGGTTCTGGGGACTCCACTCAAGTTCTGGCGGTGCGCATCCAAGATTGCACTAGGCGCGTCTTGCAGCAGAACCGTCTGCAACGTCAGCGCCATTTTCTCCGCGACAAAGCGTGCGGTGTTTTCAGGTGGCGTTCCGTCTTTGAATATTTCGGCAATCTCGTCTCGCAATGCGGAATCAAACCTGTTGATCTGGTCCAGATAGGCGTCCAGCGCCGCCGGTTCTTTTGCGATTGTGCGCAAGACATCCAAAGCGATGACGTTGCCCGAGCCTTCCCAAATCGCGTTCAAAGGGGCCTCGCGGTAAAGCCGCGCCATGGGGCCGTCTTGGATGTATCCGCCGCCCCCGTGGCATTCGAGGCATTCGTAGACAAAGTTGGGACAGCGCTTGGTCAGCAGGTATTTCGCCAAGGCAACGGCAAGTCGAATATAGGCGCGTTCTTCGGGGGCGTCCGATCCAAACCGGGCGGCGATATGGATCACCATCGCGACGGCCGCTTCGTATTCCACCTGAAGATCGGCCAGAACCGCGCGCATCAAGGGCTGATCAATCAGACGGCGTTGAAAAGCGCTGCGCCCCATCGTGTGGTTGATCGCTTGGGCCAGCGCCATGCGCATAATCCCCAGCGTCGCCGCAACGGCACCAAGACGCGTGTGGTGCACCATGTCGAGGATGCTTTTGACGCCATTGCCGGGATCGCCAATCCGCTGCGCCCATGCGCCATGGTATTCGATTTCGGACGAGGCATTGGCGATGTTGCCCAGCTTGTTCTTCAGCCGCATCACGTTGATCGTATTAAGCGACCCGTCGGCCAAAACACGCGGCACCAGAAAGCACGTCATCTGTTCGTCGAGATAAGCCAGCGTCAGAAACCCGTCTGACATGGGCGCCGAACAGAACCATTTGTGCCCGGTCAGGGCGTAACCACCATCGGTCAAGGCTGAAGCTCTCGTCGTGTTCGCGCGCACGTCGCTGCCAC
>JAOHEK010000003.1 GCA_028097405.1 Paracoccaceae bacterium
GACATCACGCTGCGCGAACGGAATCTCGATATCTTCCTCGGCGAAGCGCCGGGCGATTTCGTGGTTGATATCGGATCTGACGTCTAGACCGAAATAGATATCACTTAGGATCGCACGGATCTCAAAATCCATACTGTCGGCCCCAAAGCCCTTGAAGGTGATCTTTGGCGCGGGGTTCAGCGTAACGATGGGATGGGCTTCGGCGATTTCGCGCAGGATGGTTTCCACTTTGCGCGTGTCGGTCCCATAGGCCACACCCACGGGCACAATGATCCGACCAACGCTGTTGCCCCGCGTCCAGTTAGTTACGGTGCCCGAAATCAGGTCCCCGTTGGGAACAATGACATCTGTGCGGTCGAAGGTTTCGATCCGGGTCGATCTAACGCTGATCGCCTGAACGACCCCCATCTGGCCGTTGACCTCGACCCAATCGCCTTCGCCAATCGGACGCTCGATCAGAAGGATGATCCCAGAGACGAAATTGTTGACGATGTTCTGTAGACCAAAGCCGATGCCAACTGAAAGCGCGCCAATGATGATCGCGAAGGACGACAAATTGATCCCAGCCGTCGTAACAGCCACAAGTGCAGCAATCGTAACACCCAAATAGCCAAGCCCTGAAACGATGGCATTCCGTCCGCCAACATCCATCTTCGTGCGCGGCAGTACGCTGGACTTTAACGTTCCCTGCAAAAGACGCGTCAGACCAAAGCCTGCGGCAAAAACGGCCGCAAAGGTAAGCAGATCAACCGGAGATATCGAACTGTCGCCCAATGGAATGCCGGTCTTGAAACCGGTCCAGATCTCGCCCAGGTCGGAATCCCGTGCACCCCAGATCAAAGCAAAGACCGGAATAGAAACCACCGTCAAAAACAGGCTAAACAGAACCGGAGCCAGCGCCTGACGCGATTGTTCCGCATTCAGCCGCCGCACAATTGCGTAAAAGGCCTGAAACGCGAAATGCATGCCCGACAGAAACGCAACTAGCCCAATGCTAAAGGCCGAGGGCAGCAAGACGCCTCGCGCAAGGTGCTGAAGACCAACCACCGCCGACACCAAGCCGATGATGGCCGCCAACTGCAGGGCACGCCCCATCAGGCGTTCAACCCGGTCACTGAATGCCGGTGTCGCACCTTCCGCCGGTGATCCGCCTTGATTGATAAACCCGCCGACTTTGAATAACACAATCGCCAAAACCACAAAGATCGGCAGCGTGATCACGCCCACAACATCCGTGTCGAAACCTGCCACCTCTTCGGTAAAACCAACCAGCATCAGCAAACCGGCCAATGTGCCCATCGCGCTGAAGACATAGCGGGCCCGCGCGCGTTTTGCGTCGCTCAACACCAGTATCGTTGGGATTGATGCACGTTTCGGGAACAAGCGCCCGGCCAACCAGCGGGCAACCGCATAACAAAGGATGGCTGCGTTGATACCGATCGCCAGGGCTCGACCCGTTTCGCCCAAGATCCCGCTGGATATCAGCACAAGGTTCAACAGCGACACAGCAAGCACCGAGACCAGCACATTGCCAAAGGACAACAAGAATCCTAACAAGACACGCCCATTATCGCCCGGAGCGGATGTTTCAATCCGGGTCAATTGACGTTCAATCACGCGTGGTCCCCAAACCACAAGTAGGACTGCCACGATCACCAACAGCACCGCGATCGCCACACGTTGCCAGATCGAAGTCTCGGCGGATGACGCCTGCAAGTTCTCAACAGCTTCGTCACGAATCTTGGTGTTAATGTCGATCAACGCAGTGACAGCGCCCGGCCAAAGCGTCGGATCAAGAGGCGTTCGCGACAGTTCAAACAGGGCGTCCGTCTGGCGGGCACGCAGCCTAGCATCAATTTGGCTGATCAAAGCATTGGCGCGGGCAAAACTCTCTTCAGCCCGAATTCTGGGTGCCAAAGCCTCCTGCAAGGACTCGTTTAAAGCCTCCCGGCGGCGGGCAAGCGCGGCTGGTTCGGTTTCGCCTTCTGCAGCCAGTGGGCCAAGCGAGTCTATCTGGGCGTTTAGGGAATCGATCTGAATGATGTTGATGGCGCGGGCATCCAGAAAGTCGTCACGCCAATTGACCATGACTGACCGAAGCGTTTCGAACCCATAGTCGGGAAGTTGGTCGTTTTCCAGACTAGAGCTGACCGAATTGGCAAAGGTGTCAAACTGTCCGTAGTCTAGCTGATCCTGAGCCTGCGCAGCACTTAACGAATAGAAAAGGACAAGCCCCAGCCACAGCAATGTCTGACGAAGGGGGCGGATCATCCTTCGAACACCGCCGGAAGAATGCGGTCTTGATGTTCCAGCCATGAAGGGACCGGAAGTCCCTTTTCGCGCAGGAAGGCGGGGTTGAACAGTTTGGACTGATACCTGTTTCCATAGTCGCAGAGAATGGTGACGATGGTGTGCCCCGGCCCCATGTCTTGGGCCAACCTCATCGCGCCAGCCACATTGATACCACACGACCCGCCAAGACACAGACCTTCGGTTGCCAACAGGTCAAACACAACGGGCAAGGCCTCGGCGTCTGGGATTTTGTAGACAAAGTCGGGTGTGAAACCTTCCAAATTCGCAGTGATCCGCCCCTGTCCGATGCCCTCCGTAATCGAGCTGCCCTCGGGAGGATCTTCGTTTGTATAAAGCTTGAATAACCCCGATCCATCCGGGTCCGAAAGACCGACACGCACGCCCTTTGGCTGCAGATATTCTGCAACGCCTGCCAGCGTCCCACCGGATCCAACAGCACAGGTGAACCCATCAACCTTGCCTTCGGTCTGCTCCCAAATCTCGGGCCCGGTTGTTTCCACATGCGCCTGACGATTGGCGACGTTATCAAATTGATTGGCCCAGACCGCACCATTCGCTTCGGTTTTGTTCAACCGCTCGGCCAAGCGTTGCGAATATTTCACATAGTTGTTCGGGTTCGAATAGGGCACCGCTGGCACCTGAACCAGTTCAGCGCCACAAAGCCGGATCATATCTTTCTTTTCCTGGCTCTGGGTCTCGGGAATAACAATGACGGTGCGATACCCCATCGAAGCACCCACCAGCGCCAGTCCAATGCCTGTGTTGCCCGCAGTCCCTTCCACAATCGTACCACCCGGTCGCAATTCGCCCCGCGCCACTGCGTTCTGGATTATGAAAAGGGCAGCCCGATCCTTGACCGACTGGCCCGGATTTAGAAACTCAGCCTTTCCCAAAATCTCGCAGCCTGTCGCTTTAGACGGGCCGTTCAAACGGATAAGGGGCGTATTTCCAACGGTTGCGGCAAGATCGCTTCGGACGTTCATAAGAGCACCTAAATAGTCTTACAACTGTCCTAGAGGTGCAGGCGCAGGGATTCAATCCGAAGGGCTTATTTTACCGGCACTAACCCCAACGGCGCGCAAAGAATTCCGTCAACCACGAGACAAAAATCGCTCCGACAATGGCTGGAATCAAGATCTCTTGGGCCGTCACCAGACGCAAGTATTCTAGGAAAATCCCACCCATTTGCTGAAGCGCTTCCATCGGACCATCATAGCGCAGATCCACAGATCGGCTGAGCATCTTTTGACCGGCCCAAAACAATGCGCACCAAAACACCGTCACCGCTAGCGTAGTCAGGCCAAAGCCAAAGGAAACACGATAGTTTTTCCCGGCAGCTTTTCCCATAAGCGACCAACCCATGACCATGCCAATAAAGCCATTGACGATCGACAACATGCCGACCCGCGTCCCTTCGGTTGGTTCCAAAAGGGGCTTTAAAAGATCAGAGACGAAGTAAGCTAGAGCTCCGAAGACAATGGCTGCGATAAGTTTTCCGAACGTGGGCATGGGTTTATCCCGGATTAGTGACCGTTATTTGCGTCACATCAATAGTTCCGGCATGAAAACCCGCCGCGCAAGCCGTAAGATAGAAATTCCACATTCTTCTGAACCGACCGTCGAATCCAAGCAACGATACGTCGTCCCAGCGTTGGTTGAATGTGTCGTGCCAGCGGCGCAAAGTTTGGCTATAACTTTCGCCAAATTCTATGGATTTCAGAACGCTAAGGCCCGCCTTTTCGACTTCTTTCTTCAAAACAGCGTCTGAGGGCAGCATACCGCCCGGAAAAATATATTTTTGAATGAAATCAACACTCTTACGATAAATCTCGAACCGCTCATCAGGCACTGTGATGATCTGCAAAGTGGCGTTTCTTCCAGGTTTTAGCCGTTTTCTAAGGGCGTCGAAATAGACCGGCCAATACTTCTCGCCAACCGCTTCGAACATCTCGATCGAGACGATTCCGTCGTATGTTCCGGTTTCATCACGATAATCCTGCAGCTTGATCTCGACACGGTCAGACAGGCCCTGTCGTTTCATGCGCAAAACGGCATAATCGTACTGTTCTTGGCTGATTGTTAAGCAGGTCACTTTAAGACCACGTTCTTTTGCGGCGTATTCGGCGAATCCGCCCCAGCCACAGCCGATTTCCAACACATGATCGCCGGGTCCAGCCCCCATCTGATCAACCATGCTTGCGTATTTCTTGTTTTGCGCATTCTCCAGACTTTCCTGCCCGGTTTCGAACAGAGCCGACGAGTAAGTCATCGTGTCATCCAACCAAAGACTGTAGAAATCATTGCCCAGATCGTAATGCGCCGAGATGTTCTTTTTGGCCTGATCTTTGGTGTTACGGTTCATCCAATGACGCAGGCGTTCCCACATGCGGACCATCTGAAAGCCTGCGAAACTGTCGTAAACATCGTCGTTATCAGCGTGCATAACGTCCATAAAAGCCTGCAAATCCGGCGTGGACCACCAACCTTCTAGATAGGCCTCGGCGAAGCCCAGATCACCTTCGCGGATCATACGTGCGAAGACATCCGGATTATGAACAACAATCTCGGCCACGGGACCGGGTTGGGGTGCCTCGACGCGAAACAGACGCCCATCCGGCAGGCGGAAATCAACACGCCCGCGATTTAGCTTCTGAGACATCTTAAACGTAGCAGCAAAATAACGTGGAAGGTCGTTTTGACCCTCCAGTGATAATATCGGGATCATGTCCCACCCCCAATTTCTCTTCCAGCGAGCCTATCGAAGTCAGTTTCGCTTTCAACCAATTATTAGGAAATTGGTGCAGGTTGGTTAATTATCCAGCCCGGGCCGATCAAAGAAGGGCGCGAAAGACCTTTGGCAGTTCCTCGGGCAGGTCTTCGGCGATAAGACCCGGCCCGAAGGACAATGCGCATTCGGTGTGCAGCCAAGCCCCTGTTTCGGCGGCCTGCATTGGATCAAAACCTCGCGCCAAAAGCCCAGTAATGAATCCCGCTAAAACGTCGCCTGACCCTGCCGTCGCCAACCAAGGTGCCGCTCGCTCATAAGCGCTGGAATTGATCGAGGCCCGCCCATCGGGGGTCGCAATCACGGTGTCTGGGCCTTTGAACAGCACCACACAGCCTGCCCGCGCTGCCGCATCCCGAGTGGCATCCACCTTTGAGTAGGCAGGGCCTGTTATGGCGGGTGTATCCAGCTTTTCGGCGATGTCAGGGAAGAGGCGTTTGAATTCGCCCGCATGAGGGGTCAGCACCACGTCTTTATGCAGCGCATCGAAAAGCACCTGCGGATTGCGTTCAAACCGGGACAGCGCGTCGGCGTCCAAAACGGTTTTGCGCTTGGCTTTCAAAGATTCCAGCACCAAAGCCTGCGTATCTGCGCCCAACCCCATGCCGGGACCAAGACAGAGCGCATTGATCCGCTCATCCTCCAACACCTCGCGCAAGCCCGGAGGCCCATCCAGCGTCTGCACCATGACCGCCGTTACATGCGTCGCGACCTCCCAAAGCGCTTTTTGAGGACAAGCGATGGTGGTGAGGCCTGCACCTACACGCAACGCGCCCCGCGCGGCGAGCCGGGCAGCGCCGGTTTTGCCGGGACCACCAGCAAGGATGAGGGCGTGACCGTGCGAGTATTTGTGGTCTCCACGCTTCCAAATAACCGGGCTTGGAGCCTCAACCAGCTCAACCCTTTCGCCCGGCGGCACGCCGGGCAGCCCCCGACCGCCCCCCCGGGCGGGGGCTTCACCCCCACCCGACGGCCGGAGGCTGCCCTCAAGGCCGATGCTCACCGTTTTCAGTTGGCCACAAACAGATGGTCCGGCGTTCAAGCAATGCCCAATCTTAGCAGCGTGAAATGAAACGGTTAAGTTGGCTGTATTTGCGAAATCTAACGGCTGATCGTCATCAAGCCATTTCCCGGAATCCGAACACATACCGCTTGGAACATCGACCGCTACGACTTTGGGAAACGTTCGCTTGATATTTGCTTGGGATGAAAGTGTATTCAGTGCCATCGACAAGTGCCTGAATGAAACGAAAGGCCGGGATAGCCCAGTCCCAAAAAGCGCATCAACGATCAGGCTGACGCTGCTGTCGTCGTCCGGCCAGCCGTCGAACAGGTCGTCTTGCAGCGGAACAAATTTCCCCAACTCCCCCCACCGCTCATAATTCACCCGCGCATCAGGTGGCAGCTTGTCAGCATCCCCATACAGAAATACCTCAACCTCCCAGCCCCAGTCTTTCAACAACCGCGCCACAACAAACCCGTCGCCACCATTGTTCCCCGGCCCGCACAGCACCACCGCGCGATGCGATGTCTTGGCCAGCTCGGGCCATTCCTCAAAGACCGCCTCGACCACACCGCGCCCGGCGCGTTCCATCAGCTCAAGGCCGGTCACTTCGCCACTGTCGATGGCGGCTTGTTCGATGGCCCGCATCTGGGCGGCTGTCAGAAGTTCGGTCATGGGGTATTTGTGGGCAATTCAGTCTTGCGACGCAAGCGTGGACAACCTCCACCGGGTCAGCCAAAATAACGCCCATGAAACAAATGACACGCCGACAAACCACCGGACTTCTTATCGCCAGCAGCCTGCTGCCTTACGCAGCACTTGGTCAAAGCAATGGGACTAACAGCGAAGACCTGAAGCTGGCCGAACGTCTTGGCCGTGTCCTGAACGATAAATTGAAACCCGATTGCCAAGGAACATTCTCGGTACTGGCATTCCAACAGGGCCGCGTTCGGGGGGTTCCTGCTATGGCGACCCTTGTGCAGCTGGATTGGCCTCCGGGCATACGCCGACGCCTCATTCGATCCGGCGGGCGCACCGAAGAAGCCGCGTTTCAGGCCGTGATCGATAATAGTATTAGAACATTCGCAAGATCCGGGCCGACCTGCCTGACCTGATTCAGTTTCGATCGCAAATTATGCAGTTCGCCTAATTATTGTGCATATAGAAATAATTCATCCACCGTTTTAGCACGGAATCACATAGGCTTGATTGTGGCAAACACCGCCACATGGTCTCACGCCACAAAAGCCTAAAGGGAGTCGAAGCCATGAAGAAAGTCGAGGCAATCATTAAGCCGTTCAAGCTTGATGAAGTGAAAGAAGCACTGCAAGAGATCGGCGTTCAGGGCCTTTCGGTTCTGGAGGTCAAAGGTTTTGGCCGTCAGAAAGGCCATACCGAGCTTTATCGCGGCGCTGAATACGTGGTTGATTTCCTGCCCAAGGTGAAGATCGAAGTCGTCCTACCGGCAGATCAGGTAGATGCTGCAATCGAAGCCATCGTAAACGCCGCAAAAACCGACAAAATCGGCGACGGCAAGATTTTTGTCAGCGATGTCGGCCAAGCCATTCGTATCCGCACCGGTGAATCCGGCACCGACGCACTTTAACCAAGATTCAGATAGCAGAGAGGAAGAGGGCCACACCCATGAGCAAAAGCGATATGCTAAGCACAATCCGTGATGAAGATGTTGAATACGTCGATATCCGGTTCACCGATCCACGCGGCAAGCTGCAGCACGTAACTGTTATGTCGGATCAGGTTGACGAAGATTTCCTTGAAGAAGGTTTCATGTTTGATGGCTCGTCCATCGCGGGCTGGAAATCAATTGATCAGTCGGACATGAAATTGATGCCTGATACGTCGTCCATGTACATGGACCCGTTCTTTGCAGAAAAAACCATGGCCGTTCATTGCTCGGTCGTCGAACCCGACACCGGCGAAGCCTATGATCGCGATCCGCGCGGCACTGCTGAAAAGGCCGAGGCCTACCTCAAGTCAACCGGCATCGGTGATACGTCGTATTGGGGCCCCGAGGCCGAATTCTTCCTTTTCGACGACGTGCGTTACTCGGTTGAGATGAACAAAGTGTCGTATGAAGTCGACGCGGTCGACGCCTCGTGGAACACCGACACTGAATACGAGATGGGCAACATGGGCCACCGTCCCGGCGTCAAAGGCGGTTACTTTCCCGTTCCGCCGATTGACGACGCTCAGGACATCCGTTCGGAAATGCTCTCGACGATGAAACGCATGGGTATGAAGGTTGATAAGCACCACCACGAAGTGGCGTCCTGTCAGCACGAGCTTGGCCTGATCTTCGGATCGCTGACCGAGCAAGCCGACCACCTTCAGAAATACAAGTACGTCATTCATCAGGTTGCCCACGCCTACGGCAAATCGGCGACATTCATGCCGAAGCCCATCGCTGGCGACAACGGCACCGGAATGCACGTAAACATGTCGATCTGGAAAGACGGCAAGCCGCTCTTTGCAGGCGACAAATACGCCGACCTGTCTCAGGAAGCTCTGTATTACATCGGTGGCGTCCTGAAGCACGCGAAAGCGCTGAACGCTTTCACCAACCCATCGACCAACAGCTACAAGCGTCTGATCCCAGGCTTCGAAGCCCCGGTGCTGCGTGCCTATTCGGCTCGGAACCGCTCGGGTTGCGTACGTATCCCATGGGCAGAAAGCCCGAAGGCCAAGCGCGTCGAGGCCCGCTTCCCAGATCCGGCAGCGAACCCTTACCTTTGCTTCTCGGCGCTTCTGATGGCTGGCCTTGACGGTATCAAAAACAAAATCGATCCCGGCGAAGCCATGGACAAAGATCTTTATGATCTGCCACCAGAAGAACTGGCTGACATCCCGACAGTCTGCGCATCGCTACGTGAAGCCATGGGCGCACTTGAGGCGGACATGGACTTCCTGACAGCTGGTGATGTCTTCACTAAAAGCCAGATCGAAGGCTACATGGGTCTGAAGTGGGAAGAAATTTACAACTACGAACACACACCACACCCGGTTGAGTTCGCAATGTACTACAGCTGCTAAAGCCTTCCCATTCCGCATAGAATGACTTTGAGCGCCCTTCGGGGCGCTCAATTCGTTTGGGGCATGTGGAACTTGGCGTCGGTCAATTGCGGTGCTGCGGGGTTCACTCAGTCAGGCGGAACTCGACGAACTCAGTGGGCGTCGTTTTCCCTCCGTTGTTGTCCGACACAAGCGTGAACCTTAGACCTTCTCCGTCGTCCCAGACCGATAAGCCCTCAAGATTGTCGAACTCGCCTCGATCACTGGTCCATAGCGTTTCATCCACCGACCCATCAAGACGAACGCGCCTAATCCGACTTTGCCACCACAGACCCACAACCAGCTTACGTTCCAGCAGATACAAGGTACCATCAGGAGCGAAGTCCGCTCCAACGATGGCAAAAACGTCCCGTTCGGGCAAATATCCGTCGTTCACCCAAAGGTCATCCGCACCCAATCGATAAACCGGGAAACCCAGCGTCGTGGGCTTTTCGGGGAATACATAGGCTCTTCCCAGTGGATCAACGGCTATTGCTTCAAGTTGCCAGTTATCGGCCAGGTCGCGAAAGGTCGGATGATCCTTTACGAACTTCGCCGGCTCAAATGGCGCATCAAAGCGCCAGACATGAGCCCAGCGCTCAAATGACACCCAAGCGGTTCCATCGGGGGCCAGACTCAAGCCTTCGGAATCCGCCCAATCTCCGACGCGACGCGCCGCCACAGGAAAACCATTCGGCCCTTTAATCCCTTCGATCCGAGTAACTATGACCTCCGAAATGACGTCCCGCTCGCGGAGAAGTCGGCCTTCTACCCACCAGCCACGGTCGCCGACTGCCAGAAACCCATTCCCATCGTCGGTTATTTCCAGACCAGATAACTCGGCCAAAAGTTCTGTGCTCCAAGAAAAGTGCCCAATCAGGGTGAACTCTTCTTCTGCGCGGGCATTCGCTGCCGCGAGTGTCAGGATCAGCGCGAGAGTGTGACGGAACATTGTCTTGGCAAATCAGCAAGGACGAATTCACGCCGGGGTGTTGCAGCGGGTGGGTTGGGATTAGGTGGCGGCGGGTTCAAGATATCGCGCACCCAGCGTTCCGCATCTGCACAGCCATCACCTGCGGGTGGTGGCGCTTGATCGACGCAGTTGCGCGCACCACGTGGGCAGGCAAGACGGACGTGGAAGTGATAGTGATGACCCCACCATGGCCGGATTTTCCGAAGCCAGTTGCGGTTGCCTTTCGCGTCCTTGCACATCTGAACCTTGGCACCCGGAAAGACAAAAATCCGCGCGACGCGTCTGTCGCTGGCGGCTGCCTTCAAGATGTTGTGGTGCTGACGAGTCCAGTTCTGGTTGACGTAGGCTCCGTTCGCGCGACGCGTCGAAATCGACGATAGGTTTTCCCTTTCGCGCGGCGATAAATTCAGGCGTTTGGGCGGCAGCATCCAGACGTCGATATCCATCCCAGTTTGGTGGCTTCGGTGCCCGGTCAGCATGGGACCACCGCGCGGCTGTGACATGTCCCCGATGTAAAGCCCTGCCCAACCCGATTGTTTCGCGGCGAAACCTGATAGGTCACGCACAAAATCCAAAGTGTCGGGATGCGCCCAATTCCGGTTCCGCGACAAACGCATGGCCTGCCATGTGGGCCCTGTTTCAGCCAGTTGCGCGCCACCGGCAAGACAGCCTTTGGCATAGCCTCCGATCGGCGCACTACGTTCAGACGAGCCATTTCGCTTGGCCCCGAACTGCTCTTTGGCAAGCGTCTGGGCCGACCCGGATGAGGCCAATAGCGAACTGGCCAGAATGGCAAATGCAAAGCGTCGGATCATGAAGCGTGTTGTTCTCCGTCAGGGTTCGTCCAGCGTAGCAGAATAAGGCCCAAAATAAAAAGCCCGATCACCGGCAAAAAGCCAAGACGGGCGTTTTCCGTCAATAAAGTGACTAAGCCAATCAGCCCCGGTGCCAGAAACGATGTGGCGCGGCCTGCGAAACCGAACAGTCCAAAAGTCTCGGTCGCGTTTTCCGGCGTCGTGTGCCGCGTCATCATCGACCGGCTGGCCGCCTGCACGATACCGCCAAGGCCACCGATCAAAACGCCCGCGACCATGAACATATTGTCCGGCAGGTTTGAACCATCAACAAGTGTGACCCCAAAGATCGCATCGCGGCTCATGTTGATCAGACCGACACAGACAATCCCCAAAGCGATTATCGATACAAAAATCACAGGCCTCGGCCCAAATCGTGCGTCCAAACGCCCCCCAACCCAAGTCATCCCCGCAGCAGAAATCACGCTGACAATGCCGAAAATACCGATCCGCGTGATATCCCAATCCAAGACCAGCGCCGCATACGTCCCCCCAAAAGCATAGAGCCCGTTCAAACCGTCCCGGTACAGCATCGAGCTTCCCAGAAAGGACAACAGGCTGGGACGTCGCGGCAAAGCACGAATGGTGCCCCACAACTGCGCCAAGGCCATTTTTGCTGGCCGACGGGCTTCGGGCACATGAGTTTCGCGCACCCACAGAAAATAAGGGATCATGAAAATCGCGAACCATATCGCTACAAAAGGACCGACAAAGCGCGTCCCTTCGCGCAACTCAGGATCCAACCCAAAGGCGGGCGCAAGGCCGATAAGCGTTTTCCCGTTCGCCTGCTCGACAAAAAGCAGCAACATGATCAGCAAAGATACCAAGCCGCCGACATAACCGAAGGCAAACCCGGTGCCTGATAGCTTACCAACTTCCTTTTCATCCCCCAGCGTCGGCAACTGCGCGTTGGTAAAGATCAAAGCGTATTCCGCGCCAATAAACCCGATACCAAAGGCGATTAGGCCAATCGTCAGGTTCGACCCATCCGGCGTAACCCACCAAAGCGCACTTGCGCCCAGTACAAACAGTACGGAAAACACCGCAATCCAAGGCATCCGTCGTCCGGCCGCGTCGGCCAAAGCACCGATGACCGGGCCACCAAACCCAATGATCAGGCCCGAAATCATCAACCCCAAAGACCAAAAAGATTGTGCCTGCGCCTTTGCTGGTTCTTCACCAATTCCGCCCGCCATATAAGTATCGGCGGCAACACCGACGAAGTAAGGGCCGAAGACGAAGGTGATGATCAGCGTATGATATGGCTGGCTGGCCCAATCGAAAAAGAACCATCCCCAGATGCGTTTCTTCAGGCTTGGTTCTGACATTTGGGCTCCTGAGATCGTCCGCGCTACTAAGCCCGCACGCCAGCTTGCTTGCAACCCTAGTTGTTGAAAACCGGCCCGACTTGAGTTGGTCAGGTACGCGGTTTTAGCCAGAATCCAAGCCTTGAGCCGATTGGAAAATCAGCTGGCTAGATTGTAACATACCTAAGGTCTGCCTTGCAGGTGAGGCCAGTAAAACACGAATGAGATCAAGCCAGATGCGACAGAACACGCTCTTGCGCAGAGTGGTTTGTAGCCTTAGATGATATCCGACATCAAAACGGGCCAAGTTATGTATAGCATATTTGCGATCATCGAACTTTTATTGCATGTCGCCTTCATGATCTTGTTGGTGCACGTGATCATGAGCTGGCTGATCAACTTCAATGTCCTCAATTTGGGCCAACCGATCGTTGCCTCAGTCTGGGACGGGTTGAACCGCCTTTTGCAACCGATTTACGACCCGATCCGCCGGATGTTACCAAACACCGGCGCGCTTGATTTGGCACCATTGGTCGCCTTCTTGATCATCATCATCCTACGCGACATTGTCGTTCCG
Organism: Paracoccaceae bacterium; assembly: GCA_028097405.1. Taxonomy (GTDB): domain Bacteria; phylum Pseudomonadota; class Alphaproteobacteria; order Rhodobacterales; family Rhodobacteraceae; genus CALKXV01. The sequence continues at coordinate 12,882 of JAOHEK010000003.1, forward strand.
AATATGGCCGCCTCGTTGCTCTAAACCAACGATTTCTGATGTAGAAATCGGACCGGAAAATGTATCATTTTCCGCTTCTCCATTGTTCACACCTTGTTCACGTGCCACAGTCTATTCAAAGAGCAGTTGAATAAAACTTGAGGCATAGAATGGACGGGTCACAGCCCGACGCACATGCGCTATTGGCGCAGGTTTTTGGATTCGATGAATTCCGCCCAATGCAGGAAGACATCGTCAACGCCGTGACCAAAGGCGAAGACGTTTTGGCGATCCTACCAACGGGTGGCGGAAAATCCCTGTGCTATCAGCTGCCTGCCTTGCTACGCTCTGGCCTGACCGTCGTGATATCTCCGCTGATCGCCTTGATGCGTGACCAAGTCCGCGCGCTGCGCGAGGCGGGTGTTTCTGCAGGCGCGCTTACCTCGGGCAACACGGAAGACGAAACCTCTGCCGTTTTCGAGGCGCTTCACGACAGATCGCTGAAAGTGCTCTACATGGCCCCCGAACGACTTGCCTCGGGCGGGACGGAACGGTTGCTAATCAATGCCGATGTCTCGCTCTTGGCCGTCGACGAAGCACATTGCGTCAGCCAGTGGGGCCATGACTTCCGACCTGACTATCTGCGGATTGGTGCGCTTCGCCGCGCGCTTGACGTCCCCCTTGCCGCATTCACGGCGACCGCCGATGAAGAAACCCGCGCCGAGATCGTTGTGCGGCTGTTTGGCGAGGTTCAACCGCGCCAGTTCTTGGGCGGATTCGACCGACCGAACATTCACCTCGCGTTTCAGGCCAAGAACAAACCGCGCGAGCAGATCCTGAACTTTGCCAGCGCACGCAAAGGCCAATCAGGCATTGTTTACTGCGGGACGCGGGCAAAGACGGAAACGCTTGCAAACGCCCTGAACGGTGCGGGCCAGATGGCTCTGGCCTATCACGGCGGCATGCAGTCCGACCGTCGCCGTGAAGTTGAACGCCGCTTCCAAACCGACGACGACTTGATCGTTGTGGCCACCGTGGCTTTCGGCATGGGCGTCGACAAACCTGACATCCGTTGGGTCGCACATGCCGATCTGCCGAAATCCATCGAGGCCTATTATCAGGAAATCGGCCGCGCCGGCCGCGATGGCGCGCCTGCCGAAACGCTAACGCTGTTTGGATCGGACGACATCCGCTTCCGCCGCATGCAGATCGACGAAAGCCCCGCCCCACCCGAACACCGCATGGCGGATCACGGACGGCTGAACGCTCTGCTAGGTCTGGCCGAGGCCTTGGCCTGTCGCCGCGTGCAACTGCTAGAGTTCTTTGGCGAAGACGCAACCCCATGCGGTCATTGCGATCTTTGCGACAAACCACCCGAGACTTTTGACGGCACCGAAGCCGTGATGAAGGCGCTGTCGGCCATTCTGCGCACCGGTGAATATTTTGGTGCAGGCCATCTGACAGACATTCTACTAGGCACGACAACCGACAAAGTCCGGGCGCGCGGTCATGACCGATTGCCCACGTTCGGTGTTGGCAGCGACATCAATCGTCGTCATTGGGGCGCGATCTTCCGCCAAATGATGGGCCACGATCTGGTCCGCCCCGATCCCGAACGCCACGGGGCCTTGCGTATGACCGAGCACGCGCGACCGATTTTGCGGGGCGAAGCGTCGATAAGTTTACGCAAAGACGCGATGACATCCGGCGGAACCCGCCGCGCGCCCAAAGAGATGGTTTCTGACGAAGACGCCCCGCTTCTGTCCGCCCTGAAAGCCAAACGCCGCGCCTTGGCCGAAGCCAAACGAGCGCCCGCTTACGTGATCTTTCCCGACCGCACTCTGATCGAAATGGCGGAAAAACGGCCCACAACATTGGACGAAATGGCCGCGATCAATGGCGTCGGTGCCAAAAAGCTGGAACGCTACGGCAAAGTCTTTCTGGAGGTGATCACCGGCGAAACCGAAGCCACACCTCATCCGGCACGCCGCAAGCTTGCGGGCCGCGCAGCCGGCGATGTCTACGACAAATTGCTGGCAGTTCAGGCGCAACTTAGCCGGGGCGAAGACGGAACAGGGAAACCGATGTCCTGCTCTGCTTCGGTTCTGGCCAAAGTTGCAGGCCTTGGCCCCGGCGCTGCGGAACAGATCGAACGTTTGTTGGGCGACCGACTATCCCAACGCTTTGGTCCTGCATTCACCGCGATCCTCGACGACGGATAACGCACTATTGAGGCTGGACCTCGCCTGCCGCCATGCTAACTCTCGAATATAGAAACTGAGAGGGTCGCCATGCTTGTCGTTGTATCACCTGCCAAACGTTTGGACTGGGACGAACGCCCCTTCGAGATGACAACCCCCGATTTCCTAGATGACGCAAACCGGCTGGCAGGACACGCGCGCCAGCTCACGCTGGGCAAGCTGAAATCCATGATGGGCCTGTCCGACGATCTGGCCCGTCTGAACCGCGACCGGTTCCGCGCCTTTCAGGACGCGCCGGCATCCGACGACGCCCGCCCTGCGCTTTATGCCTTCGCGGGCGACACTTATGTCGGCTTTGACGCCGCCAGTCTAGACGCCAAGGGCCGCGCCCGAGCGCAAAGCCACATGCGGATCCTGTCCGGCCTTTACGGCGCACTTCGACCTTTGGATGGCATCCAACCTTACCGGCTTGAAATGGGTAGTCGTTTGAAAACGCGGCGCGGCACCAACCTTTATTCCTATTGGGGCGATCAGATTTCAAAGGCCTTGAACGAAACCGCCGAAAAGGTTGGCTCAAAGACCTTGGTCAATTGCGCCAGTCAGGAATACTTCGGTGCGGTTGATCTGAAGGCTTTGAAGCTGAAGGTGATCACGCCGCAGTTCTTTGAGCTGAAAGACGGCAACGCCAAGATGATCAGCTTTTTCGCCAAGAAGGCCCGTGGGGCCATGGCGCGGTTTATCGTGGAAAATCAGGTGAGCCATATTGCGGGGCTAAAAGATTTCAACATCGACGGCTATCGCTTCAATGAAGCAGCAGGCGACGGCCAAACGCTGGTTTTCCAACGCGAGGCCGTCACCGCCTAAGTTTGGGCTTTACGCCGAAATAGCTTCGGCGGGCGCGTCCAGAACCGGTTCTGTTCCATCAGGCTGAGCTTGCAGAATATGTTCGATCAGGGCAGCTTTCTTGACGGGTTTCGTCAAATAGTGGTCGATACCAGCAGCCAAAATATCCTCGGCGTCACCTTCCATCGCATGGGCCGTAATAGCGATAATTGGGCAGCGTGACAGATTGGTTTCCGCTTCAAACGCGCGAATGCGACGCGCGGCCTCTTTGCCATCCATTTTCGGCATCGAAATATCTGTGAAAAACACATCAGGGCACTGCCACTGGAAATGATCGACGGCTTCCTGGCCATTTTCGGCAAAAACCAGCTCGATGTTCAGGGATTTGAGCATCTTTTCAATCACCATACGGTTCGTCTTGTTGTCCTCGGCCACCAGCACACGAACCGGACGGCTTTGCGTTTCCGACGCGACTGAGGGCAGGATATCAAATTCGGGCTCGCTGACGTCAAAACCTGCATCTAAGGTAGGTGCAGTAGCATTTTGCTCCGAAACTGGAATGCTGTGATAGATCGAGGGCGCCGGTTCGATCCAAGAATCTGTCAGCCAAGTGGCCGGGCCTTGCGCCGTCATCTCTAGCGCATTCTGCTCGCTGTCTTCGAACCCGTCGGTTTCTGTTAAGTTCGCTGCAGGCTCTTCTTCCACAGCAGGTTCCCATGCCGAGACATAGAATTCATCAGACTGCGAATAAGCGTCCGGTGGCAAATCTGGAAAAACTGCATGTTCCAACCCCGGTGCCGAAGACAGCATCGTTACCGTGATCCTCGGACCGTCTTCTGGTTCGCTTGGCACTTCAACCTCGTCGGCGGGCACCTCTGCTTTACGCTCAACGGCTTCATCCGCTATGGATCGCGTTTCGTCCGCGCCCTCAATGGCGTCTGGGCTTGCGGCTTCTACCTCTGGCTCTGTATCTGGTTCGACTGGCAAAGACGTTGCCGAATTTTCAGTCGGTTGAACGGATTCAATGCCGACATCAATGCCCGGATGATCCAGAATTTCCGGGGCATCAGCTGCACTTATGATGGCAGACACCTCGGTTGAGACGTCCTCGAATTTAAGAACCGGCTTGTCCATCACAGGTTCGACTGCAGTTTCCAGCTCCTTTGATCCAACAGTTGCGACCGCCACCGCATTTTCGTTGCTGTCCGCCGGTGGGCCCGACAACTCAGGCTCTTCATCAAGCGGTTCAACCACGGGCGCAACAGCAACCACCAAGCCATCCGACACGCCGTTGGCGTTTGACACGGTCATGCTGTCATCCGCAACCTGATCCGCCACATCCACGACATCCTCGGGGGCTTCAGCAGTTTCTACCTTCAACGGTGCCTCGATTTGGACCACGGGCTTGGCGATACTATGCAGACACCGCGTCATATCGGCTCGCAACACTGGTCGGTGCAGCGAGCCGTTGAATTCCGCGTTACGTCGCGGCCCGCGCCCGGGGTCGGCCAAAAGGAACACCGCGGCCGGCGAAAATTGCGTGCGCAAAGCCTGACTGGCCGACACCACATCTTCATCAGCATCGGCGCTGATGAAAACAACGTCGCGCGCTCCGGGCCTAAGTTCGGCCACACCTTCCAAGTTGTCCGCAACGACTGAACGCAACCCCATCAGCCCAAGCTGTTTGATCAGAATGGATCGGTTCATGCCGTTGCGATCAATCACGATCGCACGGTCCATCCAGTCGGGTGCTGTAATTTCCGACGGTTGGATATCGTTCACAACCGGCAGGGTGATATGGAAACCAAAGACCGAACCTTCGCTTTCCGAACTATCAACCCAGACCTCGCCTTCCATCAGGCTGATCAGCCGCTTGGTGATCGCCAATCCCAAGCCTGTACCGTCATGTGCGCGATCTTTCTCATTTTCCACTTGCTGGAATTCCCGAAAAATATCGTCCAACTGTTCCTCGGGGATGCCGATCCCTGTGTCTTCGACCGTGACGTGAATGCGGTAAGACCGGTTCGCATCCTCGGGCAAACCAACGACTTGGATCGCCACATGGCCGCTATCGGTGAACTTGATTGCGTTGCCCACAAGATTGGTCAGAACCTGCCGGATGCGACCAGCATCGCCATTGTATTCCGTCGGCATGAACAGGTCGTAATCTACCGCGATCTCAAACCCCTTTTCGCGCGCGGTCGGTGACAACAGGGTGACCACATCATGGATGCAGCGTTCCAGATCAAACGGCCGGGGTTTTAAGCTGACTTTCTCAGCCTCGATCTTGGAATAATCTAAAACGTCATTGATGATCACCAAAAGCGCTTCGCCCGAAGACCGGATGGTATCCAGATAGCTTCGTTGTTCTTCGTCCAGTTCAGTTTCCGTCAGGATATCAGTCATCCCGATCACACCATTCATCGGGGTGCGAATTTCATGGCTCATGTTGGCAAGGAACGCCGACTTGGCGCGATTGGCAGCCTCGGCCCGTTCGCTGGCCTCTTGTAACTGTTGCTCGCGTTCAATCTGGTCGGTGATGTTCAGCGCAAGCGTAACCAGATCGCCGTCACGGGTCCGACGGTCGACCAGTTTAATATATGTTCCATTCCAGATTTTCAGAACGGCGCTTTCGATCCGGTGCTGATGGATGCGGTCCAACATGGCATTCTTCCAAACCGAGGCCCGCACCCCGCCAGTGTCGACAATGCCTTCTTCGGCTAGAAGCGAGAACAGCTCGTTTAGCGAAATGCCCGGACGCACCATTTCCAGCCCATCGAATACCGCAAGATAGGCGCGGTTCGCAGCGATCAGCAATTCGTCGGGGCCAAACACGGCAAACCCGTCGCGAATGGTTTCCAGCGAATCCCACAAACGGCGCTCGGCAATGGTGATGGCACTTTTGGCATTTTTCAGGTTGGTTTCGGCGCGCTGGTATTGCTCTTTTAGCTCGGCGGCTTCGCCTCGGACGGTCAAAACCTCTTCCTGTGTGGTGGCAATTTCGCTGGAAAGGCTGCGCGCATGAAGCGAAAGCGATTGATTTGCTTGATAAAGCTCGGACTTCATTTGTTCCAGCGATCGTTCCGCTGCCAACCTTGCGCGTCGCTCTGCAACCAGCTTGTCCGAAATATCCATATCAGCCGCTCCTAACCAATGGGTACAGCCGTTATGAATTCGTTTAGGTAAATAGCGGGTTAAGGATTGGCGCACCGGCCGCTTTAAGAGCAGTGAAACTTTTTTCGACGGAAAGTAAAAGCTGCCGCGTTTGATTTATCAGAAACCACCTGATGGAGAGAATAGAATGGATAACGCAACACTTAAGATCGTCGCCCTCTCGACATTGATCCTTGCCGGTACAGGCGTCGCTTACGCCCAAGGTCAAGAAAACGCAGGCCGGTCTGGCCCAAGTTTTGAGACGCTTGATGCAGATGGCAGCGGCGAAATCACAGCCGAAGATCTGAAAGCACTGCGCGATGCTCGGTTCGCTGAACTAGACACGGACGGTAACGGAAGCGCCAGCGAAGCCGAATACACAGCAGCAGCCGCATCGCGCGCAGGCGAACAGGCAGCCGCTCGGTTCGCCCGACTGGATGCCGACGGCGATGGCACCCTTAGCCGCGATGTGCTTGAGAACCGTCGTGGACGTGGGATCAGTGAACGGATGATCACGCGTTTTGATGCAGACAACTCGGGCGGTGTCTCGGCTGAAGAATTCGAAACCGCAAAAGAACAGTTGGCCGAACGCGGTGGCCGCCGGCATGGCAAAGGTGGCGGACGTGGCGGCGACCGCGGCCGTAATTAAGGCAGTAAGCGCCGGATTGCTCTTCGGGGTATCCGGCGCTAAGCCCTTGGCAGAATGGACCAGACCCTTCCCCGTGCCGCCGATGCGGCTGACGACATGGCCGATGGTGCGCTCTTGGTGGCTTACGCCAACGGAGACACCGACGCCGGTCGCACGATGGTGCGATTGTTGTCGCCGATGTTGTTCGGCTATGCGACCCGCGTTTTGGGCGACCGCGCCGAAGCTGAAGACGTGGTTCAAGAAACCATGTTGAAGCTTTGGAAGATCGCGCCCGATTGGCGGCAGGGTGAAGCAAAGGTCTCGACCTGGGCTTACCGTGTTATGGCAAACCTTTGCACCGATCGTTTGCGTCAGCGCCGTGGCGGCCAAGTTAACATCGACGACGTCGCCGAACCACCCGCCGATCTGGCCAGCGCCGTCGAAGTGATGACCGAAGCCGCGCGATCTGACGCTTTGAACGCGGCCTTGCAAACCCTTCCTGACCGGCAACGCCAAGCCGTTGTGCTGCGTCATTTGGAGGGCGCCACGAATCCGGAAATTGCCCGGATCATGGACATCGGGGTGGAAGCCGTGGAAAGTTTGACAGCCCGAGGCAAGCGCGCATTGAAAGCCGCCTTGGCAGGGCACAAAGAAGAACTGGGGTACAGTGATGATGGATGATCCACGCGAAGACGCCGCGCTTGAGGCGCTGTTTCAGGCAGAACGCACACGCGCGCCCGAGATAAGCCCAGAGTTCATGGCCCGACTTGAAGCGGAGGCCGTCGCCGCCATTCCGAAACCCGCTCCCCAGATAAGATCCGCCCCGCGCCGCACGAGCTGGCTGGCGGGCATCTTCACCGCGTCTGGCCTGTCTGGCGCTGCCTTGGCTGGCATATGGATTGGCTTTGCCATGCCCGAGAGTTTTGACACGCTGACCCTGACCGCCGACAATTCTGTCTCGCTGACGGCGTTCCTGCCGGGGGCCGATATGGGTAGCCTTTTTGATGAGTGATCCAATGAAAGAACCAACAAAACCGCGCCGCCGGTGGGTCATGCCACTGCTTTTCATCTCGCTGTCGCTGAACCTTCTTGTCGTGGGTGCGATTGTGGGCCGCTCGTTTGCGCCCGATGACCATCGCGGCAATAGGGACCGCGTTCCGGGGGCCTTGCGCAGCGTAATCGGCGAACCCTTCGTGCGCGCATTGGAACCCGATGATCGACGCGCCCTTGTGGAAGACGTGCGCCGCGAAGCCCGAAAAATTCGTGAAAATCGCGAAAGTCTGCGCGGCCGTTTTGAGACCTTTTTGACAGCACTTCGCGCTGATCCCTTCGTGGCCGAAGATGTGAAGCGCCTTTTGCAAGAACAGCGGCAGGTCGCCCAAGGACGTCAGGAACTGGGTGAAACACTGCTGTTGAACAGATTGACCGAAATGGATGCAGCCGCCCGGGCTGCTTATGCAGACCGCTTGGAAAAATCGTTAAAAGCGCTCAGGAGACGCTGAATTCCACGCGGTTCCGACCTGCACTTTTCGCGCGGTAAAGTGCTGCGTCAGCGGCGTCGAACAGCCGTTGAAGCGATACAGGATTACTAACCTCGGCCACATCGAAGGTACCGGTCTTAGCGGCCACTTCTCGTTCGCCCGGGTCGTGGCCAAAGCCGACGCCAATACTGGCGGTCACGCAGACCTCGACGCCGTTCTCAAGCATAATCGGAACTTCGCCGATGGCAGACCGAAGCCGCTCTGCTGTCACCTCGCCTTCAATCGTATCTGTGTCCGGCAGCACGACCAGAAACTCTTCGCCACCATGACGCGACACAAGATCGCCAGCCCTTAAGTTGTCTCGCAATCGCGCGGCCACTTCGCACAACACCCTGTCGCCAACCGGGTGGCCATGTTCGTCGTTGATGATTTTGAAGTGATCCAGATCGACCAGCATCAAGACATAACCACGGCTCTGATCGACCTCGCGCATCAGCAAATCAGCCAGATAAGCCTCGGCGTAGCGACGATTATACAACCCGGTCAACGGGTCTGTTGCCGCAAGCCGATAGCTTTGTTCGTCGGTCTGCCGCAGCGTGTCGCGCAGACGTTTTCGGCGCAGCATGTCATCAATACGGATCGCCAATTCGTCGCCGCTGGCTGTATCCGCCGCGATGTCGCTGGCCCCTAGGTTCAAGGCGCGGATCGCAAGGTCGGGTTTATCGGCTTGGTGTAGAACCAACACCGGTGCATGGCGCGAATGACTGCGAACCCGTAACTCGGGCAATAAGGTGTCCAGCGCCTCCTCATCCGAACCCGGCGCGAACAGATAGGCGTCGGGCTCGACGGCCGTCGTCGCACCGCGCAGCGCATCATCCAGACTAAGGATCTCAAGATTATGCGGCAAGGATCCGCGAATAATGTCGGGCAGGATCACGGGCACATCATCCGCCATAACAAAAGCCACACAAGCAGGTGTGCCAAACGGATACGCCGCCTCGGCAAAACCGAAACTTGTGGCCGTAACGCGGCGGCGTTCGCATTCGCGTTCCGCATCGCCTTCCCGGATCAAGCTTCTGAGGCGCGCAAGCAGCAACGCATCCGGCGTAGAACGCGCCAGCATTTCGCGTGCGCCGTTGCGCAACGCCTGCAAGCGGCGAAGTGGCGAGGCATCTGCATCCAGGCAAAATACCGGCACGTCTGAAGCGATGCCCGTTCTTTTCAATGAGGCCAATGCTTTAACAGGCTGTTCGTTGTATACTCCCAAGATGACAAGGTCAGGGTCCGGAAGATCGAACCGGGTCGCGTCGTGCGGGGTTTCAACTGTGACAACGTCATATTGAGCGGCTTCAAAAACGGCAGACAGCCGAATTCTGTTGGTTGGCACCGGATCGATAATTAGAAGGCACTTTGGCATGAGTTATAATTTGCCTAAATTTCATGTTCCCGAATTCATTGTTTTCTCATAAGCGTTAACAAACCCTTTCCATGGATGAGATATGACACCTCTTACGCAGCAATCAGCCGAAATCGTGGCCCTTGAAGCACTGTCATGGTTGGTGGGAAACGATGACCTTTTGCCGGTATTTCTTGGATCTACAGGGGCCAGCGAGGCAGATCTTCGCCAACGATCAAAGGATCGTGAGTTCCTCGCATCGGTCTTAGATTTTTTGTTAATGGACGACGCTTGGATCGAAGCTTTCTGCCAAACGACAGACTACACTCCCGAATATCCGCTGCGCGCCCGCGCTGCCCTTCCGGGCGGTGCGGACGTCAACTGGACCTGATTTCAGGCTTTAAGCGCTTTTTTCTTTCGGCCGGTCGGTGTGTTCTGATCAATGAAATTCAGAACCAACGGGCGGATGTTGTTGCGCCAGCTCTTACCCGCAAAAATACCGTAGTGTCCGGCACCGGGTTCAAGGTGGGCCGCTTTGAGTTTTTCCGGCAAACCGGTCAACAGGTCCAAGGCGGCCTCGCACTGTCCGGGTGCTGAAATGTCGTCGTTCTCACCCTCAACCGTTTTCACGGCGACATTGGTGATCGCCCCGATATCAACTTCACGGCCATCGACAATAAAGGCGTTCCGCGCGATCTCTCGGTCTTTGAATATACGCTCGACAGTGGACAGATAAAATTCGGCCGTCATGTCCATAACCGCCAGATATTCATCGTAGAATTTATTATGCTTGTCGTGGTCACCGCCTTCACCCTTGGCGACCCGCATGATCTGATCGGTAAAGGCGCGGGAATGCGTTTCGCTATTCATCGACATGAACGATGCCAGTTGCACCATCCCCGGATAAACCTTTCGGCCGACACCCGCATATTTGAACCCAACCCGCTGAATGATCGATTGTTCCAATTGGCCCATGGTCACACGGCGCCCAAAATCCGTGACATCGGTCGCAGCCGCATCAGGATCAATCGGACCGCCGATCAAAGTCAGTGTTCTGGGTTGTGCTTTGGGATCCTCAGCAGCAAGATAAGCCGTCGCAGCAAGCGCCAAAGGGGCCGGCTGACACACAGCCACCACATTGATCGATGGTCCAAGATGGCGAAAGAAATCAGCCAGATAGAGCGTATAATCCTCAACGTCGAACTTGCCCATGCTGACGGGAATATCCCGCGCGTTGTGCCAATCGGTGATCCAGACCTCGCAATCCGGCAAAAGGCTTTGAACAGTAGACCGCAGCAACGTCGCATAATGACCAGACATTGGCGCCACCAGAAGTATACGGCGGCGTTTTTCGGGGCGTCCATGAACGTGAAACCGGATCAGATCGCCAAACGGTCGCTCCACTTCGGATTCAACAGTCACAAGATGATCACGTCCGTCTGATCCCACAACAGAATCGATGCCCCAATCCGGTTTGGTAACCATGCGCGCAAAACTTCGTTCCGTCACGTCGCCCCAAGCCGCCATCATATTGATCGCAGGATTAGGCACGCCGCCCCAAACCGGATAGGATGCCATGGCTGACGCCGTTGCTCCGAACCATTGGTTTGTGTTACGAATTGTGTCTATCAGATCATAGGACATCATATGTCGCATGCGCAATCTCCCAGCCATATCGAGCCAAAACGCCGCTTGGAAACACACGACTTGCACCATTACAAAGGCTCGATGCTGCAGGTGCAAAGTAAGACGGATAATCGCCTATGACAACTAAAGAAAACGATAACTCTGTGGAAAACCTGGAAGTGTTGAACGCAAACCTCGCCCGGATTGAGGAATTGTCGCAAAGATTAGTGGCATCTATGTTCAATAAAAAAGAGATGAATCCCGGTCTTCAGGGCCCCGGACAGGACCTTTTTGAAAAAGCGGCCGCTGCCTATACTTCGGGCGTGATGGCCGATCCGTCGCGTCTTTTTGAAAGTCAGGTCGAATTCTGGGGTAAATCTCTCACCCAATATATGGCAGTGCAGCAAAATCTGATGCAGGGCATTCTTGCGCCGCCAGAAGACAACACACCGCCCGACCCTAGGTTTTCTACTCCCCTGTGGGACGAACACCCCTATTTCAACTTGATAAAGCAACAATACCTAAACTCTGCCGAAGCAATTTCTGACGCGGTCGAAGGTTTGGATGATCTGGAAGAACGGGATCACAAACGTCTGAAATACTTCACCCAGCAAATCGTAGACATGATGAGCCCGACCAATTTTCTGGGCACCAATCCCGAAGCTTTGACCCGCGCCGTTGAAACGAACGGACAGTCTTTGGTCAACGGTTTGGAAAATCTGGTCCGCGATGTCGAAAATTCAGATGGCGAGTTGATGGTAACCCTCGCAGACAAATCCGCCTTCGAAGTTGGCCGCAACATCGGAACCACCGAAGGTTCAGTCGTGTTCCGCAACGAGATCATCGAGTTGATCCAATACGCACCAACCACCGAAACTGTGCACAAAACCCCGCTGATTATCTTTCCGCCTTGGATCAACCGATTCTACATTCTGGACCTGAAAGAAAAGAACAGCCTGATCAAATGGATCGTCGATCAGGGTTATACGCTGTTCGTGGCCTCATGGAAAAACCCGGATCAAAGCTACCGCGATTTCGGCATAGATGATTACGTCGAAAAGGGCTTTCTGACTGCCATCGATCAGGTCAAGGCAATCACTGGCGAAAAGCAGGTGAACGCCGTCGGCTATTGTATCGCTGGCACCACACTGTCGATGACCCTTGGGCTATTGGAAAAACGTGGCGACAAATCGGTAAAGTCGGCAACCTTCTTCACCACGCTCACGGATTTCTCTGATCAAGGCGAATTCGGCGTCTTCCTGACGGATGACTTCGTGGATGCCATTGAAGAGCAAGCCAATCGCGTGGGTATTCTGGAATACTTCATCATGAGCCGGACGTTCAGTTACCTGCGCGCGAACGATCTGATCTACGGCCCCGCGATCCGAAGCTATATGCTTGGCGAAGCGCCCCCAGCCTTCGACCTATTATACTGGAACGGTGACGGCACCCATCTGCCAGCCGCGATGCTGATGGAATATCTCCGTGGCCTCTGTCAGCAAAACCGTTTCGCAAACGAAGGGTTCGAGGTTTTGGGCGAGACGGTAACAGTCAAAGACGTCAAAGTTCCCGTCTGTTCGATCGCCTGCGAAACTGATCACATCGCTGCCTGGTCGTCGTGCTACAACGGCTTTCGTGATCTGGGTAGCCGCTCAAAGACGTTCCTATTATCGGAATCAGGCCATATCGCTGGCATCGTAAACCCCCCGTCTAAGAAAAAGTACGGACACTACACCAACACAGACATGAAGGGCACGCCGGAAGCTTGGCAGTCTGACGCAGATTTCAACGACGGCAGCTGGTGGCCAACATGGGAAGCATGGCTGAAATCTCGATCGGGCAAAATGATTCCAGCGCGGATTCCTGGCCAAGAGAAATTACACCCGATTTTGGGTCCAGCCCCAGGAACTTACGTCAAAGAAACCATCAAAGTCAGCTAATATGCTGATTTAAAAGCAAAAGAATTTTGCTGCGGTGCAGAATAAACTCTTGTAATGCTGCACTGCAGCGGCTATCTATGCTGCATACGCAAACGGGCGGGTTTTTCCCGCCATCCCTTTGATGGAGAGAGACCATGGCTAAAGCTACAACAGACTACACAAGCATGATGAAAGACATGATGGGCGCATTCCCGGTTGATACCGCCGCGTTCCAAGATGCTTTCAAGTCGCAGACCGCTTTCGCTGACAAAATGTCAAAAGTCGTTCTGGAAGCTGCTGAGAAATCAACCGAGATTTCCGCAGGCTGGACGAAAGCAACAATCGGCAAAATGGGCGTTGTAACCAACCCTAAAGCCGAAGCTGCTGACTATTCGAAGGCGTTGACTGACTTCGCTTCGACACAAGCCGAGATGAGCGCTGAATCAATGGCCTCTTTCGCTGAAGTCGCCAAGAAAGTTCAGATGGAAACAGTTGAACTGATGATGGCTGCTGGCAAAGACGTAGGCGAAGACGCTCAGAAAGCTGTCAAGAAAGCGACTGACGAAATGACTGCTGCCGCTAAGAAAGCGACTGCTAAGTAAGACGAGTTTTTAGTAAGTAATACCAGTTTTCAAATTGCCAACGACCTCCCTGTTGGCATCTTACTTTGGCGGGCCCTAGTGGCCCGCCTTTTTTATGCATGATGACTGGTGCCAGATTTTGATTGGCTTGCCGCTTCGCTCCGAATGACACCCCGCAGCATATTAGAAATGTACTCAATTTGGTTAAATTGCACTTGATGCTTCTCTACGGATATTGGTTGGAAAACGTCGAAACTTATCACACCTGAACCGATGCACGTCCGCCGAAAATCTAGCCCATCAGTGATCTAGGGTTGCGCGGTCGGTTGAATGGCTGCCCATAAAATGACTGTCTTCCCGACGGTAAGGACAAACTGGTTCTTCCAAAAAGGGCTGCTCCACGATATAGAACAAAAAACACGACCTAAACGGGCAGAACCATTGGCGCATATTATCGTCGTCGGGAACGAAAAAGGTGGCGCGGGCAAATCAACCGTGTCGATGCATATTGCAACATCCCTCGTTCGGTTGAACCATACGGTTGGTGTTCTTGATCTGGATCTGCGGCAGCGCAGCTTTGGACGCTATATCGACAACCGAAACAAGTTCATGGAAGCCGAGCAGATTGATCTGCCCTGCCCTGTGTATCGCGACTTGCCAACGATCTCGCCGGACAGTCTTGCTCCCGGTGAAAATCTCTATGACCAACGCCTGTCCGCCGCAGTGACCGGGCTTGAACGCGACGTCGAGTTTATTCTGATCGATTGCCCCGGCTCGCATACGCGGCTTAGTCAGGTTGCCCATTCCCTTGCCGATACGCTGGTCACACCGCTGAATGACAGCTTCGTGGATTTCGACTTGCTGGCGCAGACCGATCCGCGCACCGGCAAAGTGCTTGCCCCATCGGTCTATGCGGAAATGGTCTGGAACGCCCGACAACTTCGCGCGCAGGCTGGACTGGAACCGATTGACTGGGTGGTGGTGCGCAACCGTGTCGGCGCTCAGGCGATGCATAACAAGAAGAAGATGGCCGAAGCGGTCGAAACCCTTGCAAAGCGCATCGGATTTCGCGTTGCGCCGGGATTCGCAGAACGGGTGATCTTTCGCGAACTTTTCCCACGCGGCCTGACACTGTTGGATTTGCGGGACATCGGCATTCAAAACCTGAACCTGTCGAACGTGGCGGCCCGTCAGGAACTGCGCGAGTTGGTCAAATCACTTCGGCTGCCGGGCGTTACTGTCGACTTTTGACAGGTCGAATGGCTTTCACGGCCCCTTGCGCGAACTGCGTCACCACCCGTGAAACACGCCGTCTTCGCGACGTAGAGTCGGTTGCAGCAGCATCTTCGACGCCAATTTCTTCCTGCGTCCGAATGGGCTGAAACGCATCAGATTGTACCGTATCCGATGGTTCCGCCCCTTTAGCCAAGGTTTTTTGCGACTTTGTGAGCCAGGAAAACGGCCGGTACTTAAGACAGGCCGTCACCAACATCAAAGCAAAGGATAGGAACAGCAGGGTTTGACGCAAAGCTTCATATTCGCCGATCGCATCGGGCGAATTCGCATCTACGCCACCCATCTGGCTCAAGGCCAAATTAGCCCTCACCTGATCCAGATGATAACCAATCAGAATCCAGCCCGCGAAGCAAAACATCGCGGTTAAGGCCCACAAACGCGGCGAAGACAGGAAGAGTCGTGTCGTTCTGAGCACCAAATTTCCAAACTGAGGACATCATTCTAGACCCCAGACAATCGAGATCTAAATGGGCCGTTTCGTGGCGCTTTCAGGGTCCTTTGGTGCGAAGATCGCGCCTTAATCATTAACAGCGAACTGCACGTCACGGCCATGAGGCTTCTGCCAATCCAGCACAGGATTAATCGGAATAATACGGTGTGGATTGATGCTTTCGTGGCTGTAGTGGTAATGCC
Organism: Paracoccaceae bacterium; assembly: GCA_028097405.1. Lineage (GTDB taxonomy): Bacteria > Pseudomonadota > Alphaproteobacteria > Rhodobacterales > Rhodobacteraceae > CALKXV01. The sequence goes on from JAOHEK010000003.1 coordinate 28,618, forward strand.
GCACGATGTGATCAAAGTTCACAATCTCGGCGACACCGGGCCATTGATACAATTCACGCGTATACGCCCAAAGGTTTGTATAGTCGCGCAGATAGTTCCGGTTGCACTTGAAATGGGTGTGATAGACTAAATCAAAGCGAAAAAGCGTTGGCCCTAGCCGCCAATCAGCCTCGGTCACCCGACCCCCCATCAGAAAACGATTTGCCGCCAGCCGGTCCTCAAGCCAATCAAGCGTGTCGAATAGCTCGCCCACCGCTTGGTCATAGGCCTCTTGCGCGCCCGCAAAACCCGACCGATAAACCCCGTTGTTCAGCGTATCGTATATCCGGACATTCACGGGTTCGATATCATCGCGCAAATCACGCGGCCAGAAATCCAACGTATTTCCCGTTAACCCATCAAAGGCCGAGTTGAACATCCGAATGATCTCGGAGCTTTCGTTCGACACGATGGTTTCACGCGACTTGTCCCATAGAATGGGAACAGTGACGCGGGCAGTGACGTTTGGGTCGGCTTTTACGTAAACATCCCGTGCGAACGGCAGTCCATAAAGTGTGTCACCGGTCGCGCCGGGAAAGCCCGTCGCAAACGTCCAGCCATCGCCCAGCATGTCAGGGTGTACGACCGAAACGGTGATTAAATCCGTCAAACCCTTCAACGCCCGGAAGATCAGGGTGCGATGCGCCCAGGGGCAGGCATGCGATACGTAAAGATGGTAACGATCAGCCTCGGCGGCGAACCCGCCTTCGCCCGATGATCCGGGAGAACCATCTGCGGTAATCCAGTTCCTGAATTTCGACGCTTCACGTTTAAATTGACCATCTTTAGACGCGGATCCGACGACGCTCTCATGCCATGTTCCGTCTACAAGCTGTCCCATCCCGGTCTCCTCTTTCGGTCAATCACCATCTTATCACGCACGAAGTAGAAGTCACCGCGCCGCCATTGTGCATTTACGCACCAAGAACGCAAGACTTACGTGGGGTGCGTTGGCCCCACCCTTGCCCGGCGGTTCCGGCCCGCGTAGGTTTGAACAGGATCGATCCAGCCCGCTATATCTTTTTGGGGCAACATTACAATTGGCGACGTAGGATCAATCATCACTCGAAATGCGGAGATCGAAATGAAAAATGGTATAAATCGTCGTCGGCTACTCGCAGGGGCCGCAGTAGGTTTAGTCGGCGCAAGCTCGCAGCCAGTCATGGCCAAACTGGTTAGCAAGGGTGGCGGATACGAATTCGAAGTACAACGTACCGACGCAGAATGGAAAGAAATGTTGACGCCCGAGGAATTTGAAATTCTGCGGAGCGGCGGCACCGAAGCACCGAAAAGCAGCCCCTATTGGGAAAACAAGGAAACGGGCATCTATTCCTGTAAAGGATGCGACCTTGAGGTTTACGATTCCCAGTACAAAACACAGTTGGACAAGGGCTGGGTCTTCTTCTTCCACGGCATACCCAACACCGTTATGTTCGGCATTGATAAGATAAATCCATACGGCGCCTCAGACTCGGCGACGGAAGGCCCTGCAGGCCATCTGATCGAAGCGCACTGCCGCCGCTGCGGATCGCACCTTGGTCACGTTCTGCAAGTTGGTCTGTTCATCTTGCATTGCATCAACGGGACGGCTTTGGACTTTGAGCCTAAAAGCGCCTGATCTGAAGACGCTTTAGACCCTGGAACAATATAAGGGCCCGATCGCACCACGCAGTCGGGCCCTTGTCGCTTAAGCCAGTCGGTTAGCCGACAACGGCACCATCGTCGCGCCAAACCGCCACAATCGATGACCGCGCCAGCGTGCCGTCACCATCAGGGAAAGGCGAAGACGGGTGCTGGATACCAACGAACATCGTGCGCCGGTCGGCAGACCACGTCAGACCGGTCACTTCCGATCCATTCGGCCCCGTCAGAAAACGCCGGATTTCGCCAGTCACCGGATCACCCGCCAACATCTGATTGTTGCCCTGACCTTCGAAGTCATCTTCATTGTCGTCGTTGCCGTCCGTCTGGATCCAAAGGATGCCCGCACTGTCAAACATCATCCCGTCGGGCGAATTGAACATGTTGCCCTCGTTGATATTAGGCGACCCGGCATAAGCATCCGAATGCAGCTTGGGATTGCCCGCCATGCAGAACAGATCCCAACGAAACGTGTCGGTCGCGTGGTCGTCACTTGAGGGATACCAACGGATGATCTGACCATAGTCATTCTTGGACCGCGTGTTCGCCGCATTCAAAGTCATCTCCTGACCGGCGGCATTGGTGCGTAACTTCCCATCGTCGTCCGTCACGTTCCGACGCGAGTTGTTGGTCAGCGCGCAATAACCTTCCGCCGCAACGGGGTTCACCGCTACCCACTCAGGCCGGTCCATAGTGGTGGCCCCAACTTTGGTGGCTGCAAGACGGGTATAGATACGAATTTCAGCTTCGGACATGCCCGTCGCTTCTTCCGTCAGCTCGACCCATTCGCCGGTGCCATCCCAATTGAACTTGGCTGTATAAAGATGGCCGTTGTTCATCAGTTCATCCGTGTCACCACCCGGCGCATAGGTGTTGGACGAGACATACTTATACATGTACTCGCCCCGCTCGTCGTCACCCATATAGACAACGACATGGCCAGAAGGCGCGATCACGACCGCCGCATTCTCGTGCTTGAACCGACCCAAAGCCGTCCGCTTGACCGGCATCTTGTTTGGATTAGACGGATCAATCTCGGTGACATACCCGTGGCGCAAAGGCTCGTTCGGGTTTTTCGAGATGTCGTAGCGGGCGTCATGAACCTCATAGGCATAGCGGCCCTCAAGGTTGATACCATAGCGCTTGTAATCCTCGGGCCGTTCAAAGTTCTCATCGGTTGAGCCGAAGTAACCGTTGAAATTCTCCTCGCAAGTCAGATACGTGCCCCAAGGCGTTCGACCAGCCCCGCAGTTGTTCATCGTGCCCCTAACGACCGTACCAGTCGGGTCGGCGTCGGTTTTCATCAGGTCATGACCCGCAGCAGGGCCTTCGATCTTGATCTCGGACAGATGCGTGATGCGGCGGTTAAACGGGCTATCGACGACAACCTTCCAACCATCGTCGCTACGTGCAACTTCGAACACACCGACACCTTGCAGGTTCTGAAGGACGTTGACGTCATCAGCGGTCAACACCGCGCCATCTTCATTGGCGGGCAGGTTGATCTTGGTGTTCACATACTCATGGTTCACCGCGATCACTTCATGGCCGTCAACTTCGAACAGCTCCATTCCATCGGTGTTTTCACCAAACACGCGCTCGGCTTTGCCTGCGGGCAGACGTTCGCTCTGGCTGAACTCTGTAGCGTCCGAGAACAAGGGATCGCCGTAGCGCACCAGCGTTTTCGACTGATACCCGTCCGGCACATGGACGGTGGCATCCGTCTGTATCGGCAGGTTATCAAACGGAAAGCGGCTGGCGGCATGACCATCGGCCATCACGGCCGTCGACGACATCAAAGTGCCGGTGCCCATGGCCATCGCGCCCGACCCAAAGGCCAGAACACCACCCATAAATCCACGGCGACTGAGTGCTTCTTCGACGACAGAGTCAAAATCGTTGCTGGCGGGTCGCGGGTCGTTCAGTTCGTCCCAATCGTCCCAGCTTAATTCAGTGGTATCAATATCTTTCATAGCTTCCTCGGCTGTGTTGGCGTGCATTTTGGTCGCCTTGTTTCCGGCGACATGACACGGGATTAACAAAACTGCGAAAACGCTGTGTGATGGTTTTATAATAGTCGTGTAACAACAATGGTGGGCCATACGCCGACTGGCCTCATGTGCAAAAATGCGCAGAATACGCGCGAAATCGCCAGTTTATATAATCTTATTACACATTAACTTGGGGGCATCAATTTTACGGAGCATACCATGTTAACCCAAATCAAAGGCCTGCATCACGTCACGTCTGTTGCCTCGTCGGCGCGTGGGAACAATGCGTTTTTCACAGATGTCCTCGGTCTGCGCCGGGTTAAGACGACGGTAAACTTCGATGCCCCCGATGTCTATCATTTGTACTATGGTGACGAGGCTGGCACGCCCGGTTCGGTGATGACCTACTTTCCGTTCCCCAATACCGCACGTGGCAAAAAGGGCGTTGGCGAAATTGGACGCACGGCCTTTTCCGTCCCCAAAGGTACCCTGCAAGCTTGGGCAGACCGGCTGGCCGCGCTTGATACCAAGAACATGTCACAAGACACGCGCTTCGGTGAAGACCGGCTGTTGTTCGACGGCCCAGATGGCGACAGCTTTGCGCTGATCGGTGTGAAAGACGACAATCGCATACCCTGGACCGGCAATGGTGTGGCCTCAAACATCGCGATCCGCGGTTTTCACTCGACCGACATGCGGCTGTCCGATGCCGCAGCCTCAACCGAATTGCTCACATTCATGGGCTACGAACAAATCGACCGCACGGATAACATCACCCGTTTCGCCGTCCCCGGCGGCAACGAGGCAAACGTGATCGATATCGAAACACTCAGCGCAGCGCCTTCAGATCAAGGCGCAGGCTCGGTCCACCACATTGCCTTCGCGGTCGATAATCGTGCGCGCCAGCTTGAGGTACGAGAGGCCCTCTTGGACACCGGCTATCAAGTAACGCCAGTCATCAACCGAGACTACTTCTGGGCGATCTATTTCCGCGCACCGGGTGGCGTCTTGTTCGAAATCGCCACCAATGAACCGGGGTTCAACGTCGATGAAGATACGGCGCATTTGGGCGAAGCGCTTCGCCTTCCGTCACAGCACGAACACTTGCGCGAAAAGCTGGAACGCTCGCTAGAACCACTCGCTTAGCGGAACATCGGCGGGCGCGCATCGATCCATGCGCCATCCGACTTACCCGATTGAGCGACCGCAAAAATCGCCGCCATCGACCGCAAACCATCTTCCGCACGCGGATAGAGATCAGCCGCCTTGTCCGCCGCACGGCCTTCTTTCTGCGCACGAATCGCTTCTGATAAATCCTTGTAGATATTCGCGAAGGCCAAGGGCATGCCCTCAGCGTGCCCAATGGTGACGCGGGTCGCGCGATCGGCTTCCGGGGATAGGTTCGCTTCGCCCCGCTCGATCACCTGCAGACGTTCGCCAAGCGGCATCCAGAACAGCTGGTTCGGTTGCTCTTGGCTCCACCGCAAACCGCCTGTCTCACCATAGACCTGAATCTCAAGCCCATGCTGACGCCCAATCGCAACCGAAGATGTCCAAAGCCGCCCGACGGTGCCGCCATCCATGCGGAAGTTGACCATCGCATCGTCTTCCAACTCGCGACTGGCAAGGCACGACACACAATCTGCTGACAGACGCTCAACCTCTTGGCCAACGACAAAGCTGGCCATGTGCATGGCGTGAATGCCACAATCAGCAAACTGCGCCGACACACCGGCCTGAGCCGGGTCATAGCGCCAGCGTACCCGTGGGTTATCCGCGTCCGCTTCATCCGCATGATGACCGTGGGCGAAATTCGCCACAACCAGACGAACCTTGCCAAGATCACCACGCGCCACCATCGCTTTCATATGGCGCACCAGCGCATAGCCCGAATAGCCGTAATTCACCGCACAAATGCGCCCGGTGTCGCGACTGATGCGCACGATTTCTTCGGCCTCATCCACCGTAATCGTCATCGGTTTTTCGCACAGTACGTTAAAACCCGCGGACAAATAGGCCTTGGCAATCTCAAAATGGGTGCTGTTCGGTGTAGCAATCGTCACCAGATCAACGGCGTCGGGCCGCCCGGTTTCACCGTCAAGCATCTCGCGCCAGTCGCCGTAAGACCGATCCAGCGCCAGCCCCAACGATTGACCATATGCGCGGCCTTCGTCAGGGCGGTGATCCAAAGCGCCTGCGGTAAAAGCAAACTCGCCATCCACGACCGACCCAAGCCGATGTGCTGGCCCGATCTGGCTGCCTTCGCCGCCACCGATCATGCCCCAGTTCAGTTTCGTCATGGTCTTTCCTCCGTTGGCGCTGCCGTAGCCGGAGGCTGACGTTCAATCAAGCCCCCGTCTTGGAGGCAGGAATAGACTGGTCAATTTCTCTTTGCAACCGGTTGCAAAGAAGTTCCAATCATCCTCGCAAAACACAAAAAGCCGCCCGAAGGCGGCCATTGTTTCGGATGTGACGCAATTAGCCCTGACGGGCTTTGAAGCGACGCTGTGTTTTGTTGATCACGTATACCCGGCCTTTGCGACGCACCACGCGGCAGTCACGATGACGGGCTTTCAGCGAACGAAGCGAGTTCCTGACTTTCATGCGCTTTCTCCTTGTCGTGGCGCGATTTGCGCCGTTTTACCTTTGCCACAAGCCATGTGGCGGTGAATGGTGGGCGATACTGGTTTCGAACCAGTGACCCCTTCGATGTCACCGAAGTGCTCTACCGCTGAGCTAATCGCCCGATATGAAACAAAAGGCGCGGGAAGTTCCCGCGTCGATCGACAGGTCTATATTCGTAACCCTGAAACACTTCAAGGGCTTTTGGCGTGATCTAAAACTGTCTATAGTCCCGTCAAGTTTCAGGAGTACCTTGTTGACCGCTTACCATCTTACGATGCCTGATATTCGCACGACCAGCGTTATTTTCGCGTCGCCCCATTCCGGCAGAGCCTATCCGCGCAGCTTTGCACGCCAGTCGGTACTGGATCAACGGACATTGCGGTCGTCCGAAGATGCTTTTGTAGATCAATTGTTTGCATCCGCCCCCCATCAAGGTGCGCCGCTTTTGGCGGCTGTGGCACCTCGGGCATGGCTTGATGTGAATCGCTCGGTTGATGAGCTGGATCCCGCTTTGATCGAAGGCGTGCGCAAAGTTGCCCACAACCCAAGGGTCTCCTCGGGTTTGGGCGTGGTGCCTCGAGTGGTCGCCAACGGTCGCGCGATCTATCGGGGCAAACTGACCAGGCTAGAAGCCGAGCAACGCATCACCGACGTCTGGCGACCTTGGCATGATGCGCTTGCCACGCTGATGAACGATAGCGTCGCGCTTTTTGGCACGGCAATCCTGATCGACTGCCATTCGATGCCTCATGAAGCGATCGAGTCCGTATCCGTTGCTCATGGAGCACGCCCCGAAATCGTCCTAGGCGACCGATTCGGTGCGGCAGCATCTTCGGATGTCGTCGACCGGATTGAAGCTGCGTTCGGCGCGGCAGGTTTGCGCGTGGCGCGCAACGCCCCCTTTGCCGGGGCCTATGTCACGCAGCAATATGGTCGACCGGCACAGAACCGACATGTGGTTCAGATTGAAATCGACCGCTCGCTTTATATGAACGAGCATGCCATTCGACCGAACAATAATTTCGATGCGTTTCGTGGCCTGATCGACCGGGTGGTGGCAGATGTCGCCCGGATCGGACGCACCGACGTAAGAATGGCTGCCGAATAATCCAACACTCCCTTTGACCCAAAGAAAAGGGCGCCCGAAGGCGCCCTTGCTGTCTTATTGTGACCGCCTAGCTTTCGTCGAGCGTCAGCGCCACAAACCGTGGATCACCAGCACGACGAACCAACAACAGAATCGATTTGCGCCCGCCGTCGCGGGCATCTTCGATGCGTGTCGTCAGATCACCAACCGAACTGACCTTTTCCTGTCCAGCTTCGATGATCAGATCGCCAGCCCGCAAACCCTTTTCATAGGCTTCGCTGTCTTCGGCGACTTCTGCCACCACAAGACCATCAGCATCGTCAGCTAAACCCAGCTGTTCGCGCAGTTCGTCGGTCATGTCGCTTACCGTCAGACCCATCAGTTCTTCGATGGTAGGTTCTTCGGTTTCGATCGAGGCAGGCACAGCGGCATCGCCGTCTTCGCGACGTCCAAGCGTCACAAGCAAAGTTTCGGTTTCGCCATCACGGAACACCAGAACCCGAACTTCCTTGCCGATGGTCGTTTCGCCCACTTTGCGAACAAGGCCGCGCGTGTCGTCGACTTCTGCTCCATCAAAGGACAGAATCACATCACCTGCTTCCATGCCGGCTTCCAGCGCAGGGCCTTCCGGCACATCTGTCACCAGCGCGCCACGCACCTCCTCCAGACCAAGACCTTCGACAAGGTCTTCGGTGACGTCCTGAATGCGCACACCCAGCCATCCGCGACGGGTTTCGCCAAAGTCACGCAGCTGCGCGATCACGTTCTCAGCCACCCGCGAAGACATCGCAAAGCCAATGCCGATAGAACCACCGTTGGGCGACAGGATCGCCGTGTTTACACCAATGACGTCGCCATTCATATTGAACAGCGGCCCGCCTGAGTTTCCTCGGTTGATCGCAGCGTCGGTCTGAATGAAGTCGTCATAGCTTCCAGAAAGCGCACGACCACGGGCCGATACGATCCCAGCAGAAACGGAAAAGCCCTGACCTAAGGGGTTGCCCATGGCCATGACCCAATCGCCGACACGCGATTCTTCGCTGTCACCGAAATTAACAAACTTTAGCGGCTTGTCGCTTTCGACCTTCAGCAGAGCCAAATCCGTTGTCGGATCGGTCCCGATCAGCTCGGCTTGCAGTTCAAAGCCTTCGAAGAATTCGATCAGGATCTCGTCGGCACCTTGGATCACGTGGTTGTTCGTGACAATGAAGCCATCTTCCGAAATGACGAAACCCGAACCAAGCGCTTGGCTGCGTCGTGGACTTTGGCCATCACCGCCGCCTTGGCCGTTTCGATCCATGAAATCACGGAAGAAATCCTCGAAAGGAGAGCCATCCGGAACAACCGGACCCGGTTGCGTCGAGGTGGTGGCCACGTTTGTCGAGGTGGTAATGTTTACAACCGACGGGCTGACCTTTTCAGCAAGATCAGCAAATGTGCTAGGTCGGGACTGCGCCGAAGCTGCAATCGTTTGGGCCAGCACGAAGGCGACGCCCAGAATAAATAACCACATCGCGTGAAGCGGATGGACAGATTTCGGTTTGAATGAAGTTACTTTCACTCTCTTCTCCTTTGAAAGGACGGCGCCGTTATGGTTACGACATTATTAATACTTTCTTTCAGATAGGTGAACTTTTTAACATGCATAGGAAAAATCGCACTTGCTCACCGTGGTGTTACTTAAGCGGATCAAGTGTTACAGACCGCCTTTGGGGTATTTATCGTCACAATGTTTCTTCAAAGCGCCCAGCTTCTTGCCGGATAAGACCAGAATCGGTACCACCAATCAACATGTAGCTGAACCCGTTTTTACGCCAGTGCGCAGTGCTCATGCCTTCCAGTTCAGTCACAGCAATCTCGACATCTGCACCTTCGCTGGCAATGACACATAACGCAACAGGAGCCCCAACAGGCGACAAGAACGCGATCTGAACCAGCGGCTTGCCTTCGAAACCCAAAAGCTGAGCGCGACGATAATCCAACGGAGATGGCCCCTTGGGCAGCGTAAGATCGGTTCCAAGTATCTCGGCCAGATATGCCAACCTATCATCATCGCTGGGACCGCGGTCCGGCAGGCTGGCGACCGTATCGTGGATGTAAAGCGCTTGATAAGCCGCCACATAGTCCATCCAGCCATCAAGCTGTTGGCTGCCACGGGTCACGCATCCGACCCCAAGCCCTAGAACCAAGGCGGCGGCAACAGCCCCGCCCACCGTCCAACGGCGTTGAGCCCGCAAGGCAGGCGCGGGCAAGGCAGGCATCGCAGGCGCCGTTCCAGTCAGTTCGTCAAAAGCTGCAGCAATGGCGCGCGTGTCGATTGTTAAGTCGTCCAGACGTGCGCGCAAAACCTCATCGTCCTTGCAGGTGAAAAGGATCGCGCGGGTCAACTCGGCATCAGCCTCACCATCAAGATACGCAGTCAGCTCTTCATCACTGAATGTGCGATTGCTCATCTGTTTACCGTCTTGGCCTCTGGATTCATCTTCTTGCCAAATGTCTTTCTGGCCGCCGCCAAGCGGCTCATAATGGTTCCGATGGGCACCTCTAAGACGTCGGCGGCTTCAGCATAGGTGAAACCTTCCACATACACCAACATCACGCTCGCGCGCTGAGCTTCGGGAAGTAAGTTCACCTCGGACAACACCTGACGTGACAAAATATTCGTCGTTGTGTCCGGACCGGTGTCGGGCAGGTCCAAATCGTCCACTTGAAACAACCCGCCACCACGCCGCACCGCGGCTGCGCGCAGCTCGTTCAACCAAATCCGTTGCGCCATTTTGAACAACCAACTGTCCAGCCGGGTACCCGGTTTTTATAGCTCGGCTTTCTCGATGGCGCGCAAACTTGTGGTCTGTGCCAGATCTGCAGCGTGATCCGGATTTCCCGTCAGCCCCAGCGAAAATCGCCAAAGCCTCGGATATAGATCGGGCAGCTTTCGACAAATTTCGTCATCCAAACCGCTGGATCTGAACAAATTACGGACGTGTCACCGCCTGTGGCCGAAGATGTTTAATGACTACGTCTGATGCATTGGATCGTAAGCTTTCGCGTCTGTTAGGGATACCGAACGGGCAAATCCAGAATCTCGTCCAACTGGCGCGCGATCCAGCCATGGGGTATAAAATGCCCGCCGGGATGAATATCCAACGATACGCGACCGGTTTCGCAATTGTCCCAAACGGTTCGCTCTAACGTCAAGAAATCCACGGCGTTCCATGGCCCCGTCACATCGCCCTCGCCACATCCTAAGGCATCTCGCCATAGCTGCACCGGATAGGTGGTATCACCACCCGGCCCATAGGGAAAGCTCAGCACGCCATCGTTCAAACCATAGACCTGCCGCACTTCGCGGGGCGCAGTGTCACAATCCTCGTTCTGATCCAAGGTGCCCGAGATCGCCAGCAATGCCGCCACATCGGCCCCGTCTTCGCAGACAAACCGCCACGCCATATTCGATCCCCAAGAATATCCCGAGACATAGACCTGATCTTCGATCACCGGGTACCGCTTCTTGACGTCCTCCAACACCGCACGGGCAAAATCGACGTCCCGTGACCCCGACTGCCAAAAATCCCAAGTTCGCCGCGCACCATTGGGTGCCACCAGCAAAACGCCACGCCGACGCGTCGCACCCGAAATGCGTTGATGTTGTACGATCAACGTGCCTTGGCGCTGCCAACCATGGAAATGCAATAGAACCGGAAGCGGGGACTTACCGTCCCAGCCGTCGGGCTCTTTCACGTGGTACGAACGGTCGTCCACATGGCAAGGTACCTGTTCATGGCAACCGCGCTGGCCTTCGGCCATGGCGAGTGACGACAAGAAAAGAAGCGGGATCATAAGGAATACGTGTTTCATGCCCGGCAAACTAACCAGCAGACTGGGAAAGTCACGTCAACTTCTTGTAATCACGATGCCTCTGGCCCGCCGATCCTCAATCACTCCTGAGCAACCTGATCCCGCAAGAACCGGCGCAGAATTTTCCCGGACGCCGATTTCGGGATTTCAGCGACAAATCTGATCTGGTGCAGCTGCTTATAGGTCGCCAAGTTCGCCTCAAAATGCGCATGGATCGCCGCTTCGTCGGGTCCGCCCTCGCCCAGAACAACAAAAGCTATGGGCAGTTCACCGGCTTCTTCATCAGGCAATCCAATCACGGCGGCGTCCGTAATACCCTCAATTGCGATCAAGGTTGCCTCAAGTTCAGCGGGGGCCACCTGAAACCCCTTGTATTTGATCAGTTCTTTCAGCCGATCCACAATAAACATGTAACCATCCGAATCAACACGAGCGATATCGCCCGTTCGCAACCAACCGTCATCCGTAATCGTCTCGGACGTGGCTTTGGCGTTGTTCAGATAGCCCTGCATCACCTGAGGCCCTTTGATCCAAAGCTCACCCTCGCCGTCGACGGGCAAAGCTTCGCCCGTTTCGGGATCGACGATCTTGCAGGTCGTGTTCGAGACCACAAATCCAGACGCGCCAGCACGAGGAGCAGAGCCCGGAACAACATGAGACACCGGACTAAGCTCGGTCATACCGTAGCCTTGCAAAGCGGAGCAACTCAAACGGGCTGAAATCGCAGCAGACAGTTCTGCCCCGGACGGGGCCGCCGCGATAAACACCTGCTCCAATTCAGACAGATCGTAGTCGTCGATCAATGGATGCTTGGCCAGAGCAATCCCGACAGGCGGCACAACCCACATGCGACGCGCTTTGTGGTCTTGGCTAATCTGCAAGAACATCGGCAGATCAAACCGCGGCATCGTCACCAGAACTCCGCCACCGCCCAAATGCACGTTCATCAGGACCGTCATGCCATAGATGTGAAACAGGGGCAGAAAACCGGCAGTTACTTCTCCGGGCTGAAAGTCTGCGCTTACGATACACTGGTCGAGGTTCACCACCAAATTGCGGTGCGACAGCATTACGCCCTTGGGAAGACCCGTCGTCCCTGACGAATAGGGCAGAACAACCGTATGCGCATCCAGATCAGTGGCGACCTGAGCCTCAAGCGGCGCCCCGAACAATGCGTCGTATTCCGGCGTTCCAATCGCCACCACCGGGCAACCCCCGGCCCCTGCCTTAGCGGTTTCCATGAAATCAGGGATCGTAATCAGAATGTCGGCACTTGCGTCGGCCAGTTGATGCGCCACCTCGGGGCCTGTGTAGCTGGGATTAAGCGTGGTGATCGTCCCGCCTGCCCAAGCCACGCCGTGGAACACAACGCAATACTCGGGCATGTTCGGTGCCATCAGCGCAACCGTTTTGCCCGCGCCCAACCCCGCCGCCGTCAAACCACCGCTCAGACGTTTCACCCGGTCCATGAACACCGCAGCCGTCATGCTTTGCCCGGTCGGACCATCTATCAACACCACATCGTCCGGCCTTGTGGTCAGGTTTGAGAAAACACGCTCGGTAATGGATTGATCCCTGATCTCGACATCCGGGAATGGGCTTTTAAAAATCATCAGTCTGTCCTCCGCTTCTAGGAGTATGACACCGAGCGCGTTTTACGCCTAGTAAAAGTGATTGCGCCCGGCACCCAGCCTTGACCCTGCAAGTCGGCACGGGTATCCGCCGCAAGTCCCTTTAGGGCCAAGTCTCCGCAACCTTGTCAAAACGGATTAAAATATGTCCCGACTTCTTCCCGGCATTCTTGCCATGGCCGCCATCGTTGTGGCGTCCAATATTCTGGTGCAGTTCTTTGTCGGCGATTGGCTGACTTGGGGCGCCTTCACCTATCCTTTCGCCTTTTTAGCGACTGATCTGATGAACCGAATCCACGGGCCACAAGCCGCGCGGAAAGTGATCGCGGCGGGTTTTGTCGTCGGCATCCTCTGTTCCCTGATCGGCACGCAAGTCATGGTTCAACTTGCCCCCGATTTCTCGGCCCCTGCTGTAACATTGCGCATCGCACTTGGGTCAGCGACCGCCTTCCTGATCGCACAGCTTGTGGACGTCGCGGTGTTCGACCGGCTGCGGCAGGGAAGTTGGTGGCGCGCGCCGCTGGCCTCGACCGTGGTAGGTTCAACGCTGGACACGGCTTTGTTCTTTTTCATCGCCTTTTCAACGACGGCCTCGGGTGTTCTTGGCACCGATCACAACACCGCGTTTTTCAACGAAGTTGTGGCAACCCCCTTTGGACCGGAACTGACCCGCTGGGTCGGAACGGCGGGTGTAGATTGGAGTGTAAAACTTGCCATCGCATTCATCGCTTTGGTGCCATTTCGCGTAATTGTTGGAAAGATGGCTGCCCGTCGGGCGTAAAAAATGTTGACAGACATCAAAACTGTGCCACCTTCATACGTATTGGTAACAACGAAAGGAGGTGGTCCAGTGTTTAAAGAGATATTGGAGAAATGTGTCGGAACAGTCGGAGGGATCGTGATCTAAGGGAAAACCCTTGGAATAAACGCTTCTGATTGGGCTTTACGGATCTTTTTCGATCGCTAGCTGACCCATCTCCAAGACACTCGGAAGGGTCGCCGTATCGGCGGCCCTTCTTTTGTTTGTGCCCTACCATGGTTTGTGATTGTTTCGCCGCGCTTCGCGCGCCAATCCGACGGGGGGCTTTGCCCCCCGGACCCCCCAAAGTATTCTGGACAGAAGAAGCACCGGAAAAAACATGCAGATCACGGATGACATCGAAATCGACGATTGGGAACTGACCGAGCAGTTTGTTCGTTCAGGCGGCCCCGGTGGGCAGAACGTCAATAAGGTCGCCACCGCCGTTGAGCTACGATTTGAGGCTGCGCGGTCGCCTGCATTGACGGATGCTATGAAGGCGCGTCTGCGTCGGATTGCCGGGCAGAAGTGGACCAAGGAAGGGGCGCTGGTTTTGCAGGTGTCCGAAACAAGGTCACAGTCCCGAAACCGCGAGATTGCCCGCGAGCGCTTGGCTGAGATGATCCGACGTGCTTTGGTGGCACCTAAGACGCGACGGAAGACACGGGTGACACCGTCGCAAAAGCGCAAACGGCTGGACGAAAAAAAACGCCGAAGCACTGTGAAAGCGCTTCGGCGTGGAGATGAAACTTCGGGCTAAGACCAGTGTTGCTGGCGCGCCCTTGCATTGCTTTATGTCAGACGATGGTCGCTTCCGTCGCCGCCCGAATATCGTCTTCAGACACGTCAGGTGCTGTCTCGACAATCCGCAAACCGCCCTTAACAACTTCAAGAACCCCAAGGTTCGAAATGATCAGGTCGACCACGCCTTTGCCCGTCAGCGGCAGAGTGCAATCCTTCAAAACCTTGGACGCCCCATGCTTGTTCGTGTGATCCATCACAACGATCACACGGCCCACACCGGCGACCAAGTCCATAGCGCCGCCCATGCCCTTGACCAGTTTGCCGGGGATCATCCAGTTCGCAAGATCGCCATTTTCTGCCACTTCCATCGCGCCCAAGATCGCCGCTGCAATCTTGCCGCCTCGGATCATGCCGAAGGACTGAGAGCTGTCGAAATAGGCCGTCCGGTCCATCTCGGTGATCGTCTGCTTACCGGCATTGATCAGGTCTGGATCCTCTTCGCCCTCGAACGGGAAAGGGCCCATGCCCAGCATACCGTTTTCGGACTGTAGGGTGATGTCCTTGTCGCCCACATAGTTCGCCACAAGCGTCGGAATGCCGATGCCAAGGTTCACATACATGCCATCTTCAAGTTCTTTGGCAGCCCGTTCCGCCATCTGGTTGCGATCCCAAGGCATTATGCGGTCTCCTTCTGGCGGACAGTGCGCTGTTCGATGCGTTTTTCGTGCGTGCCTTGGATCAGACGGTGCACATAGATGCCCGGCATGTGGATGTGGTCGGAGTCTAGCGAACCCACGGGCACGATTTCCTCAACCTCCATCACGCAGATTTTGCCGCACATCGCAGCAGGTGGGTTAAAGTTGCGCGCTGTCTTGCGGAAAATGCAGTTGCCGGTTTCATCCGCTTTCCAAGCTTTCACGATGGACAGGTCGGCGAAAATGCCTTCTTCCAGCACATAAGTTTGGCCATTGAAATCTTTGTGCTCTTTGCCTTCAGCCACTTGAGTGCCAACGCCGGTTTTGGTGTAAAATCCGGGGATGCCACATCCGCCCGCGCGCATACGTTCAGCCAAAGTGCCTTGCGGATTGAATTCGATCTCCAACTCGCCCGCCAGATACTGGCGCATGAATTCATCGTTCTCGCCCACGTAGGACGACATCATTTTCTTAACTTGTCGGGTTTGCAGCAAAATGCCGATACCGAAATCGTCGACACCTGCGTTGTTGGACGCGAATGTCAGGTCTTTCACACCGCTTTGCTTAATCGCCTCAAGCAAAAGCTCTGGAATACCGCACAGACCGAAGCCACCAGCCGCAATCAGCATGTCATCTTTCAAGATGCCATCCAGCGCTTCGGTTGCGTTTTTGTAAATCTTCTTCATGGGCCACTCTCCCCGCCATAGTCGAGGACTATGTTGTGCCCGCAGCTTTAGAGGGAGTCAATCGCCGCGCCGCAGCACCACACTGAACTGAGTGTCTGTTTTTACTTCAAGCGAAGGTCTGCATAGTCGCCCGAGCCTTTGTCAGAGGTAAACCGCACCGTGTTGCCCAGAACTTGCACCACTTGGCAATTTTCCACATCTAGCTCGTTGCCTCCTACGAAGAGATCACGGCAAAAGTAACCACCGTTCCAGCTCCAATCGCCGGTGACTGCTCGCCCAAACGCTCGTCCAATAATCTTGCCGTTATCCTGAACAGACAGGCGAATGCCCATCCGGGTTAGATTGCGATCTTGGATGACATTCAAGAACCCGTCGCGGTCGTCTATACGTTGAAAGGTTTCGGCCGATGCAGCAGAAGGGACGCCCGCCAGAAAAGCTATGACAGCAGCGGTCAGGGAAAGGGTTCGCATGATAGATCCTCAACACGTTTTATCATTCTTACGTGTCAGGAGCAGACCCGGATCACTTTAAGCCCAATACATCCAACATGTCATAAAGCCCAAACGGCTGGTTTGGGGCCCAAAGCGCTGCTTTTACGGCTCCACGGGCAAAGATGCCCCGATCTGTCGCCAAGTGGCGCAGCACGATCCGCTCGCCTTGGGCCGCAAAAATCACATCATGTTCGCCGACCACATCGCCGCCACGGATCGCCGTAAACCCGATGTCTCCGACCTTGCGCGCTCCGGTGATCCCGTCACGCCCGCGATCAGAAACATCCTTCAGCGCCACGCCCCGGCCGTCTGCCGCAGCTTCGCCCAGCATTAGCGCCGTGCCCGAAGGTGCATCGACCTTGTGACGATGATGCGCTTCGACCACCTCGATGTCGAAATCTTCGTCCAATGCAGCCGCCACCTGACGCGTAAGCTGCACCAAAAGGTTCACGCCAAGGCTCATGTTACCCGCCTGCATGATCTGCGTTTCGGCAGATGCCACCTTGATCGCAGCAAGGTCGTCGTCGGTCATGCCCGTCGTGCCGATCACAAGCGCCGTTCCGCTTTTAGCCGCTAGGTCCGCATGGGCAACGGTAGCCGCTGGTGACGTAAAGTCGATCACAACATCCGCCTTAGCAAAAACCGCCTGCGGATCATCCGACACCGTCACATCCAAAGCAATGCCGCCCATCGCAACGCCCAAATCCTGCCCAATCCAATCGTGGCCCGCACGCTCGACGACGCCCGCAAGCCGCGCCTTGTCCGAGCCTAAAATCTCGGCCACCAGCATCTGACCCATGCGCCCTGACGCGCCCGTAATCGCAATTCCCGGAAATTTGCTCATCGCACCCTCCATAAACGTAATAATCCTTAGCGACTTGCCCCGACGCTCGCCAGCACTTAGATGCGGAGTATGGCACGCGCACACATCAACGAAGGCCCCGCACGGTCCCAACGACAACTTCGCGTCGCGGAAGTGATCCGTCGGCGTTTGTCCGAAGTGTTGATGCAGGGCGACATCCATGATCCCGATCTTAACCGCTTGTCTATCACCGTCGGCGAAGTGGTCTGTTCTAACGATCTGAAGATCGCAACCGCCTACGTTCTGCCCTTAGGCGGAAATGACCGCGAACTGGCATTGGAAATGCTCCGTCGCAACCGCTATGAAATTCGCCGCGCCGTCGGCAAAGGTGTAGCGCTCAAATACTCACCCGAAATCCGCTTTCAGATCGACGAGACATTCGACCGTCTCGACGACACACGCGCCATGTTCTTAGATGAAAACGTTCGCCGCGATATCGATCCTGAGTAGCACGCTTTGGGCCAGCCCCATGGCGGCTGCCCAATGTGAAGGCGTGGATTTCGAAGACACGCCCTTTACCGTTTGCACCACCGATCCTGCAACCGAAGACATCCGGCTTTTCCTGAAAGACGACGCGGGCCAAAACTTGGGCAGTTTCGGCAATCTGCAAGCTCAGGTCGAAAGCACCGGAAAAGCGCTGATTTTTGCCATGAACGCAGGCATGTACCACCCCGATCGCAGCCCGGTTGGGTTGTATATCCAAGACGGCGACACCGTTTCCAAGATCGTCACCCGCGAAGGTCCGGGCAACTTTGGCCTGCTGCCAAACGGCGTTTTGTGCCTTGCGTCCGGCAGCGCTCAAATCATCGAATCCCAAAGCTTCGACGCAGATCCACCAAACTGCACCTATGCCAGCCAATCAGGCCCAATGCTGGTGATCGACGGCACGCTGCACCCAAAATTCCTCGCGGACAGCACCTCAAAATTCCGTCGCAACGGCGTCGGCGTCACCGCAGACGGCAAACTATTGGCTGTGATCTCGGATCGCCCCATCAACTTCCACCACTTCGCGCGCCTGTTCCGCGACGTGCTGAAAACGCCCAACGCTTTGTTCTTCGACGGCAAAGTCTCGCGGCTATACGCTCCCCAGATCAACCGCAATGATCTCGGCTTCCCCGTCGGCCCCATGCTTGGCGTCGTCGAATAACACCACTCGGTTGACATTCTCACCCCGCAGACGCTAGCCCCGGCCTTTCGGTAAAGGACAGGTGACATGGGACGGCGGAAAAAAGGGCGCGACATCTCGGGGTGGCTTTTGGTGGACAAAGCCGCCGGGCCAACATCGACCGCCATTGTGAACAAAGTCCGTTGGGCGCTGGACGCCAAAAAGGCAGGGCACGCGGGCACTTTGGATCCCGCAGCCACCGGCCTTCTGGCCATCGCACTGGGCGAAGCGACCAAAACGATCCCCTTCGTGACCGACGCGCTAAAGGCTTACGCTTTCACCATCCGCTTTGGCCAAGGCACCAACACCGATGACGCCGACGGCGAGGTCATTCAAACCTCGGACCAGCGCCCCGATGCCGACGCCATCCGCGCGGCTTTGCCCGCATTCACCGGCAACATCCAACAGATCCCGCCTGCATTCTCGGCCGTCAAGATCGACGGCGAACGCGCCTATGCCAAAGCCCGCGCCGGAGAAGAGGTCACGCTGGCCGCCCGTTCGCTTTACGTCGACGCCCTTACTCTGGTGGACATGCCCGACGCCGATCACGCCACATTGGAAATGACCTGTGGCAAGGGCGGCTACGTCCGATCCATCGCGCGCGATCTGGCCCAGACCCTTGGAACCTGCGCTCACGTAACAAACCTGCGGCGTCTTTGGTCCGGGCCATTTGATCTGGACAATGCTGTTACCGACGACGTGATCGAAGCCCTTGCCAAAAACCCCGAGCTGGACGCCCATATTCTGCCTTTAACGGCGGGCCTACAGGATTTGCCCCAAGTCCAAACCACAGCAGAAGGCGCCATGCGCATCCGCAATGGCAACCCCGGCATGGTCATCGCGTCCAACGCAGAATACGGCGAAACCTGTTGGGCGACCTACCAAGGCGAACCCGTGGCCATCGGCACCTATATGGCGGGTGAATTGCACCCCACGCGGGTCTTCGTCGTGTGACCCTTATCACGCGCAGCAACACCGACGGCGAACGCCTAAGTACGGCGGTTTATTCGCCATGTGAAAAATACCGCTACGCGCTGACGCGGGTTTGGGACCCGGATGGTAAACGTCTGCTGTTCATCATGTTGAACCCGTCCAAGGCAACCGAACTTGCCAATGATCCCACGATTGAACGATGCGAACGCCGTGCCACCGCACTTGGGTACGGCGGGTTCCGCGTGTGCAATCTGTTCGGCTTACGCGAAACAAGCCCCACCCTTCTAAAACGTGCACGACGTCCCGAAGGGCCCGCCAATACCACGCAGATAAAAGAGGCATTGGACTGGACCGACGACATTCTTTGCGCTTGGGGAGTCCACGGAGACCACAGAAATCAGGCGGAAATACTGCTTCCAATCCTGCGGTTCTCTGAAAAACCTTGCCTAACGCTTGGCCTAACCAAACACGGCCATCCCCGCCATCCCCTTTATATCGCTTACAAAATTCAACCTGCGAACTGGGAGTAGCAATTCTCTTGTTTAGTACGATGCCACACTATATTAGTATGATATCGTACTAAATGAGGAATCCCCTTTGAACCGCAGAAAATTCCTGAAGATCGCCGGTGGTGGCCTTATCCTTGCCGCTGCGAGTGCAACTACATTCGCTACCACCCGTCGCCCCACCAAAGCGCTTAGCCCCTGGACAGCAGCTGGCGGTTACTCCGATCCGCGCATGAACGCGTTGTCTTACGCCGTACTGGCCCCAAATCCGCACAACCGCCAACCTTGGATCGTAGGGCTCGAAGGTGACGATGCCCTGACCCTTTGGTTCGACACCGACAAACAACTGCCTGAGACCGACCCCCTTGATCGCCAATTGACCATCGGCCTTGGCACCTTTCTGGAACTGATGACCATGGCCGCGAATGCCAATGGGTACCGCGTCGATCTGGATCTCTTCCCCGAAGGCGAAGACCCGAACGGCCTAGACAACAGACCGGTGGCAAAAGCCCGCATTATCGCTGATCCCACGGTAAAACCCGATTTACTTTGGGCGCATGTCATGAACCGCCGCTCGAACAAGGAACCTTTCGACATCACGCGGACCGTCGCGCCGGATCAGCTTGCTAGGATCACAAGCGTTGCGAACCATGGAACACCGCTCGGTGGTTCAATCAATCCAGAAGACATCGCCGCTTGGCGGGCCCTCACGACAGATGCCCTTCGGCTCGAGATCGAAACACCTCGCACCTATAAAGAAAGCGTCGATCTGTTCCGGATTGGCAAATCTGAAATCAACGCCAACCCCGATGGCATCGATCTAGGCGGAGCTCTGATCGGGTCGCTTGCACTTGTCGGCGCAGCGTCACGCAAGGCTGCCCTTGATCCTCATTCAACGATGTACGCCGAAGGCGTGAAAGCTGTGCTGGCCAACACCGAAACGGCCATGGGGCATCTCTGGATGGTCACCAAGGGCAATACCCGCCGCGATCAGATTGCGGCAGGCGGTGACTGGTTGCGCGTTAATCTGGCAACGACTGCCGAAGGTCTGGGGTTTCAGCCGCTTAGCCAAGCTTTGCAGGAATACCAGGAAATGGATGCAATTTATCACGAAACTCATGCCCGCCTTGCACCAAATGGCGGAACGGTTCAAATGCTGGCAAGGATCGGCTACGGTCCATCAATAGACGCCACCCCACGCTGGCCGGTGGAAGCCAAATTGAGATCTGTTTGACGGCAAACCCAGACCCATCCAAGACGAACCCAGCCGAGGTGTTCGCCTTTTTCACCGAAGTTGGCATCATCAACCAGCTTTCGGTGACGATGTTGGCCAGTGCCCTACCGGGCGGCGTGCACCCGTCGCATTTCGCGATCATCAATCATCTTCACCGCGTCGGCGACGGGACTACGCCGGTGCGGATCGCGGCGGCCATGCAAGTTACAAAAACCACCATGACCCATTCGCTGAAAGTACTGAAAGATCACGGGTTCGTTCGTATTGCCCCAAACCCCGAAGATGGCCGCGCCAAGAAAGTCTTTCTGACCGCGTCGGGTAGCGTCTTCCGGAACGAGGCCATTCAACGGGTCAGCAAACGATTTGGCCATGCTTTGCAGCCCGAGCATATCGAAATCATGAGCCGCATCAGCGGTGATCTTGAAACCCTTAGAAAACATCTCGATAAAAATCGATAAGATCGCGCGGAAGTACGGCGGGCGACGACTGCATAGGCAGCCGCCGCATGCGTCCGGGCCAAACCCGGGTCCGCCGCCCTTTCCAAGGTTCCAAAGACTCCGTTCTAGAGCGGCCGCCCCTCGCGGTGAACCCAATGGTTACAACAGGTTGATTGATAGACCGTTACGTTTGGGCCAGCGTTAAAACATCCACCAATGTTATCTCGCCCAGCGTAAGAACATCGCCGGGCATCCCAACCTGCACAACAACGATCGGATCACCGTCAAAAGAAACGATGAACGCGTCCTCTCCGTCGACGATATCCATGCCAATCGCGATGTTCGGGTCTCCATCGATAGTACTGTCAAAGAAAACCTCGATTGCGTCCTCATCTGGATCGAAATCACGGATGATGGGCGCAGGTGCGCTGACCCATGTTCCGACAACGAAAGTATCCCCTGCACCATCCGCAACAGCCCCCTCGAACTCGCCGTAAGCCTCATCCCCGGACCCCAGAATTATCCGGTCCGAGCCTTCTTCGCCGAAAAGAACATCAGCGCCGCTGTCTTCTTCGGCGGTTGTTGGCAAATCTTCGGGGTCGCCGGTGATGCCAATAAGTAAGTCGTTGCCAATGCCACCATCCAGCGTATCCATGCCAACACCGCCGATCAGGGTGTCTATACCAAACACACCGTCCAAGCTGTCGTTTCCTTCGCCTCCGTCAAGGAAGTCTGCATTGGCGCCACCGTTCAGCGTATCGTCACCTGCGTCACCAAACAGGGTATCATCGTCAAGACCGCCAAACAGCGTATCCAATCCTGTTCCGCCGCGAAGAAGATCATTGCCTGCGCCGCCACGAACTTCATCGTCACCGATATCGCCAGAAACCTCATCGTTGCCCGAGTTGCCGTCAAGAAAGTCGTTGCCCACATCTCCGGTGATCGTGTCATTGCCGCCGCGTCCGAAAATGACATCGTCCAGTTCAGGCAGCCCGACCAAAGTTTCGGCTGTGTCGTCGCCTTCTTGCGTAATATCGGGGCCTTCCTCGGCCATGGGTGGGGCTGCACCGTCGTCATCACCACCGCCGCCACCAGCAAACGCGGCGATCAAGCCAGCTCCAGCCAAAAGAATTACAATTTCCATAACAAAGCCCGTATTTTAAAATGCCAATATTTTTCCAAAATCATGCCGCGCCATCCCCCTCATCTCAACCAGGTTTGCGAAACCGCCCGTGCCGCGTGTCAAAAATGCCTTCCCTTTCGACAAAGGTTACCCTATACGCCCCTTTCTTAACTCCACGGGCCTTGCTGGACGACATCCCGGTTTGCGCCATAACCCTTTGAAATGAAGGAGACCCCGATGTCGATTACTGCTGAAGAAAAAGCGCGGGTCATGAAAGAATTCGCAACCAAAGAAGGCGACACAGGTTCGCCCGAAGTTCAGGTTGCCGTTCTGTCATCGCGCATCGCGACATTGACCGAGCATTTTAAGACCCACAAAAAAGACAACCACTCGCGCCGTGGATTGTTGCGGCTGGTGGCCACACGCCGCAAGTTGCTGGACTACGCCCGTTCAAAGGACGAGGCCCGCTATCAGGACCTGATCAAACGTCTGGGTCTGCGCCGTTAATCTGCGCTAAGCACCAAGCGAAATTCGAAAGGCCGCGCTTTAAGTGCGGTCTTTTTTTGTGGCGGGCTGTTGTGCAAGATGAAGCTGCCGTTCGATGGGTCCGCGCAAATGGATGCCTTTTCAACCATCATGTCTTCAGTTGCTCATGGCTGGCAGTATTCGTTTTGGGTCAGTCAGTCGACGTTTGAAATCATGCCCGAGAAAGCCCCCGAAATCACTTGGCTGACACGAGTTTCGTCAATCTCATATCCAACGTCACTTCGTTTGATAGGTTGAAGCGTTGCCTCAAGCGAAAAAGACACTGTCGTTTCGGTTTGTTCATAGTCCAAAAGGGTTACCCGTCCACCAATATCTATATCAGAGACAAAGTTACCAGACACATCGCTATATGTGACGTCAGCTCGAGCGCCGTCACTGCCGACACCTATCGGACCAATGTTGAACGAAATAGAGGGGCGGGTTGGCTTGCCGTCCTCACCTATTGTTCTAGCGCTGATGCCAACAACTACAAAGCCACTGACATCGCGAAGCCGAACCATGCTTCTGTCTTTTTCTAAGTCAAACAACGAATTTAGGACAAGCGGCGTCTCACCGAACATCCCTTCAAAGTCACCCACTACCTCATATTGAGGGTCAAGTGATTGCGAAAAAAGGGGCGTGGCCAAAAAGCAAGCCACCAGAAGAATACGCATTATGTTCTCCCAAACTTAATTTCAAAAGTATGTAAGCAGCCCACCACCAAATCTGTCGTTCGTCAACTTATTGCATAAAGCGATTATGGGCTCAAAGCAGACGCTCATAGACAAATCATTGGTCAACCGCAGCATTTCCTCCGACATCCCCCACTCAGTCCACCACTAACCAATCCAACCCGCCCCCCTTCCTTCTTTCAAAAAACTACGGTATGGCGCGCGCATCTGAGACGTGACGCTGTGGCTCTGGCGCATGACATGATGAAAAGGGCTGGCGGCAATGGGGCCGCATATTCAAAGGGATAGACGGAGCGCCGCCCTATCCCAGCTAGGATGAAAAATGTTCAAAGAAATCAAAAAATCAATCCAGTGGGGCGAAGAAGAGCTGACACTGGAAACGGGTAAGGTTGCCCGTCAGGCCGATGGATCGGTTATCGCAACCTATGGTGAAACTTCTGTCATGGCGAACGTAACCTTCGCAAAAGAGCAGAAGCCGGGGCAGGATTTTTTCCCGCTTACCGTTCATTACAACGAGAAATACTATGCCGCCGGTAAAATTCCGGGCGGCTTTTTCAAGCGCGAAGCCCGTCCAACGGAAAAAGAAACGCTGACATCGCGTTTGATTGACCGTCCGGTACGGCCTTTGTTTGTACCCGGCTTCAAAAACGAAGTTCTGGTGATCTGTACGGTTCTTTCGCACGATCTGGTCAATGACCCAGACATCGTGGCAATGATCGCGGCCTCGGCTGCTCTGACGATTTCGGGCGCGCCTTTCATGGGCCCAATCGCCTGTGCCCGTGTTGGGTTTGAGGATGGCGAATACGTTCTAAACCCCACTTGCGACGACATGCAGGACTTGCGCAACAGCCCCGATCAACGTCTGGACCTTGTTGTCGCTGGCACAAAAGACGCAGTGATGATGGTGGAATCCGAAGCATACGAGCTTTCGGAAGCCGAAATGCTGGGTGCGGTCAACTTTGCGCACGAGCAAATTCAACCGGTGATCGACCTGATTATCTCGCTGGCCGAAGAATCTGCAAACGAACCGTTCGACTTCCAGGCACCGGACTATTCCGACCTTTACGCTGCGGTTAAAGCAGCTGGCGAAGACGGGATGCGCGCGGCTTACGCCATTACCGACAAGCAGGAGCGCACAACAGCCGTTGGCGCTGCCCGCGATGCGATCAAATCAACCTTAAGCGACGACCAGCTTGAAGATGCAAACCTTGGGTCTGCTCTGAAGAAGCTTGAATCCGCAGTTCTTCGCGGCGATGTCGTGGCCCATGGCCGCCGCATCGACGGACGTGCAACGGATGAAATCCGGCCCATCGTGTCGGAAACTGGCATCCTGCCAAGGACCCACGGTTCGGCCCTGTTCACACGCGGTGAAACCCAAGGCTTGGTCGTGACCACGCTGGGCACCGGCGACGATGAACAAATCATCGACGCTTTGCACGGCAACTTCCGCTCGAACTTCTTGCTGCACTATAACTTCCCGCCCTATTCGGTCGGCGAAGTGGGTCGCTTCGGCTTTACCGGCCGCCGCGAGATTGGTCACGGCAAGTTGGCTTGGCGTGCGTTGCAGGCGGTTCTGCCTTCGGCCACCGACTTCCCCTACACGGTGCGGGTTGTGTCCGAGATCACCGAATCTAACGGCTCGTCCTCAATGGCTTCGGTCTGTGGTGGTTCCTTGTCGATGATGGACGCGGGCGTTCCGCTGAAGTCGGCTGTGGCCGGTGTGGCCATGGGTCTGATTTTGGAAGAGGATGGCAAATACGCTATCCTGTCCGACATCTTGGGCGACGAAGATCACCTTGGCGACATGGACTTCAAAGTGGCAGGCACCGAAAACGGCATCACATCGCTGCAGATGGACATCAAAATCGCAGGCATCACATCCGACATTATGGAAAAGGCACTGGCGCAGGCCAAAGACGGCCGGTTGCATATCTTGAGTGAGATGAACAAAGCGCTGTCTGGCGCTGGCGAGTTTTCGGTGCACGCCCCTCGCATTGAGACGATGACAGTTCCAACGGACAAAATCCGCGAAGTCATCGGTTCAGGCGGCAAGGTCATCCGCGAAATCGTCGAGGTTTCAGGTGCCAAGGTCGACATCAACGACGACGGTGTCATCAAGATCGCCTCGCCCAACGGCGAAGCTATTCAGAAGGCCTATGACATGATCCATTCGATCGTGGCCGAGCCAGAAGAAGGCATGGTTTACAAAGGCAAGGTTGTGAAGATCGTCGACTTCGGTGCTTTCGTGAACTTCTTTGGCAAACGCGATGGTCTGGTTCATGTGTCTCAGATCGAGAACAAGCGCCTGAACCACCCTTCGGATGCTTTGAAAGAAGGTCAGGACGTCTATGTGAAGCTTCTGGGCTTTGATGATCGCGGCAAGGTGCGTTTGGCCATGAAGATGGTCAATCAAGAGACCGGTAAAGAAGAAGCGACGGGCGAGAACGACGACGCGTAAGTCTGGCTTTAAAATAAGTTAAGAAACCCCGGCCATTGTGTCGGGGTTTCTTTATTTGCGTCGGACTTTCGTCCGTCGCGGGTACGAGAGGGCTTTGCCCCCTCGCGCTTCCCCAGGATATTTTTGGCAAGATGAAGTTGGGTCGTGGCGCGCGCGGGTCAGGCGTCGAGATTTTCGACGCTGAGGGCGTTTTGCTGGATGAACTCGCGGCGGGGTTCCACAACGTCGCCCATCAGCTTGGTGAAGATGTCGTCGGCTTCGGCGAGGTCTTCGACTTTCACTTGCAGCAGCGTCCGCGCTTCGGGGTCAAGTGTGGTTTCCCAAAGCTGGCTTGGGTTCATTTCGCCCAGACCTTTGTAGCGTTGCAGGCTTAGGCCTTTTTCGCCCTCGTCCAATATCGTCGCCAACAGATCCAGCGGCCCGTTCACTGGCGCATCGCGGTCGCGGCGCACCAGTTTTGCGGGTTGGCTGTAGACCTCTTGCAGCGCATCGGTGTAGCCGCCCAAACGGCGGGCTTCACCCGAGCGCAGGATTGGTCCATCGAGCGTGCGAACCTCTTCAACGCCGCGCAGGCTGCGCGCCAAACGAATGCCGTGGTCTTGGGTGATCCGCCCCTGCCAGCCCCGTTCGTATTCCTGCGCCACCTGATCCAATCGTTTGGCCACTGCGTCGGCTGCGCCTTGCAGATCGGCATCAACCTGACCCTCGCGGAAGGCACCAGAGATGGCGGCTTGTTCTAGGATCGTATGCGGGTAGTGCGTTGGAAAGGCTTGTAAAACTCGCCTAAGCTGACGCGCCTCTTCGACCACACGCAACAGATCCTGACCGACGATTTCTTCGCCTGATCCCAACCGCAGAATCGCGCCATCGATACCCATCTGAATCAGGTAATCATCAAGCGCTGGTTGGTCCTTCAGATAGACTTCGGACTTACCTCGCGCCACTTTGTACAGAGGCGGCTGCGCAATATAGAGATAACCTCCTTCGATCACCTCGGGCATCTGGCGGAAGAAAAACGTCAGCAAAAGCGTGCGAATATGCGCACCGTCTACGTCGGCATCCGTCATGATGATGATCTTGTGATACCGCAACTTGGCAATATCGAATTCGTCGCGCCCGATGCCGGTTCCAAGCGCGGTGATCAGTGTTCCGATCTCTTGGCTGGACAGCATCCGGTCGAAACGGGCGCGCTCAACGTTCAGGATCTTACCCCTAAGTGGCAGCACGGCTTGGTTCGCCCGCGCCCGGCCTTGTTTTGCCGAACCGCCAGCACTGTCACCCTCGACGAGGAAAATCTCGCGTTTTTCGGGCGCCTTTTCCTGACAGTCTGCCAATTTGCCCGGCAAAGAGGCAATGTCGAGCGCAGATTTCTTGCGCGTCATCTCGCGGGCTTTGCGGGCCGCTTCACGGGCAAAGGCGGCTTCGACAACTTTTGTCACGATGATCTTGGCGGGCACTGGATTTTCTTCGAACCATTCGGCAAGGCGCTCGTTCATCAGGCCTTCGACGGCAGGGCGCACTTCGGACGACACAAGTTTGTCTTTGGTCTGAGACGAAAACTTTGGGTCCGGTACTTTGACGGATAGAACGCAAGTCAGCCCTTCACGGGCATCATCGCCAGTAAAGCTGATCTTTTCCTTCCGAGCCACACCCGAGACGCCAGCATAGTGGTTCATGGTCCGGGTCAAAGCGCCGCGAAAGCCTGCTAAATGGGTTCCGCCGTCCCGTTGCGGGATGTTGTTCGTAAACGGCAGCACACTTTCGTGGTAGCCATCGTTCCACCACATGGCGACTTCAATGGTGATGCCATCTTTTTCGCCTGTGATGAAGATGGGCTCTTCGATCACAGGCGATTTCGACCGGTCAAGATAGCGCACGAATTCGCGCACGCCACCGTCAAAACAAAACTCGGTTTCTTGCGGTTCGGCGGCACGCTCATCGCGAAGCAAAATGCGCACGCCGGAATTCAGGAATGCCAATTCGCGCAGACGATTTTCCAAAGTCTTGAACACGTAATCGAGGTTTGAGAATGTCTTCGTCGAGGCCAGAAAGCGCACCTCGGTGCCATTGCGGCCATTAGCGTCGCCAACCACCGTTAGGTGGTCAACCGTATCGCCACCCTCAAAACGGGCCAGATGTTCCTTGCCGTCACGCCAGATGCGCAATTCCAGCCAATCCGAAAGCGCATTCACCACAGAAACGCCGACCCCGTGCAAACCGCCCGACACCTTATAGGAATTCTGGTCAAATTTACCGCCAGCATGCAGTTGGGTCATGATGACCTCGGCTGCCGAAACGCCTTCTTCTTCATGGATGCCGACGGGAATACCGCGCCCATTGTCAGATACCGAAACGCTGGAATCTGCGTGGACTGTGACCGTCACAAGGTCGGCGTGACCCGCCAAAGCCTCGTCGATGCCGTTGTCGACGACCTCGTAGACCATATGGTGCAGGCCCGAGCCATCATCCGTGTCGCCGATATACATTCCGGGACGCTTTCGAACAGCCTCTAAGCCTCTGAGAACTTTGATAGAATCAGCGCCATATTCTTCGGTCGCTGCGTTGTCCTCGGCCATGTGGTTTATCCTTGTTCTTTTCCCCTGATTTATAGGCTTTTCTTGGGGCATTGTCACGCATCACCCACAATATTTGGTGTTTTGGCAGGCTCGGCCCCGCGGCAATGTCACGGTCTCTTGAGACAGCCGTTTTTTGGTAGCCCTCGTGGCCCGGATCAGCGATATTCTTCGCAATTCACAAGGAGAATCGAACCCATGCGAATGCTGCTTGCTTTACTTGCGTTCACCACGTCAGCTTTTGCCGACGATGCTGTCATTGAAGACGTCCAAGCGACGGGCGGCGGGAACAGTTGGTCTTTTTCCGTAACCCTGCGCCACGGCGATACGGGCTGGGACGATTACGCCGATGGCTGGCGTGTTGTTACTGCTGATGGCAAAGAATTGGGTCTACGCGTGCTCTATCATCCGCACGTCAACGAACAGCCTTTTACCCGAAGTCTAAGCGGTGTGACGGTCCCCGACGGTGTGGATAAGGTCTTTATCGAAGCCCGAACGCTGCCCGATGGATGGGGTAAGGCGCGCAAAGAGATTTCGCTGAAATGACACAAGAGGCTGGAAATTCCGCCACCTCTCTGTCCCAAGCCCGCGACCTGCGTTAATCAAGGCGCATGAGCAATACGATCCTGATCCTGAACGGCCCGAACCTGAACCTTCTGGGCAAGCGCCAGCCCGAGATTTACGGGGCCGAAACGCTGAACGACGTCGCCCGTCTTTGTGCGGATGCGGCCAAGGCTTTTGACCTCGGCGTCGTTATGCAGCAGTCAAACCACGAAGGCGAGCTTGTCGACTGGATCCAAGACGCCCGCGAGACCCATGCAGGCATCGTGATCAACCCGGGCGCTTATTCCCATACATCGGTCGCAATTCTCGACGCGCTAAATACCTATGACGGTCCAGTAATCGAAGTGCACATCTCGAACATCCACGCCCGCGAGGCGTTTCGTCATCACTCATTCGTCTCGGCCCGCGCCGAAGCTGTGATCGCTGGCTGTGGAATTGCAGGCTACGGGTTCGCTATTCAAAGACTAGGTGCGCTCCTCGCCACCTAGGATATTACGGCGCGAGGATTTCTCGTTGCTGTTTCGCCTCAAAAAGCGCTTCCTAGCCGAAATTCAGCGAGAGACATCATGCCCAGCGACCAGACCCTGATTTTCGGCATCTTCGGTATCCTTTTCGTCCTTCTGATCTGGGGCCGCATTCGCTATGACCTTGTCGCCTTCGGAGCGTTGGTCACAGCCGCCGCCCTAGGACTGGTGCCAACATCCGACGTTTTCTCGGGCTTTGGCAACTCAGCGGTCGCAATCATCGCTTTGGTACTGATCGTCTCGAAAGGCTTGGTCGGCTCGGGCGCGATTGAAAAACTGGCCGAACGACTGCTGGATTCCGAACGCACCCTTCCCTTACACATCGCCGTCATGGCCATCGTCGGCGCAGGCATCTCGGCCATCATCAACAACGTCGCGGCCTTGGCCCTGCTGATGCCGCTAGACTTGGAAACCGCCGCCAAGGCCAAACGTGCCGTCGGCAAATCACTAATGCCGCTCTCGTTCGCAACCATTCTTGGCGGCATGATCACTTTGATCGGTACGCCCCCCAACATCGTCATCGCAGCGTTCCGGGAAGAAGCGCTGGGCAAAAGCTTTGGTATGTTCGATTTCGCCCCTGTCGGCCTCACTGTCGCCATTGCCGGGATCGCCTTCGTGTCGCTGATCGGCTGGCGCTTTCTACCCGACCGTGAAGGTGCTGTGGAACAGGGCGACGACTTCGAACAAGGCCGTTACGTCGCCGAAGTCCGCGTGGGCGAAAAGGCGGTCGAGGATGGCTTGGAGGTGCGCGATCTCTACCCCCATGCGAATGAACACGACGTTCACATCTTAGGTCTGGTACGACGCGGCAAACGGCTTCCGGGTTTTTCGGCGCGACAAGAGGTTCTGGCCACCGACTTTCTGGTCGTCGAAGGCGAACCCAAAGCCATCGAATCCTTCATGGGCAAAGGCGAAATGGAATTTGCAGGCTCGGAAAAACAGCCCTCGGGCGTGACAGCAGGTGGCTTGATCCTAACCGAAGCGATTGTCCCCGACGGTGCGCGCATCGACGGGCGCACAGCACGGGGTCTGCAACTGCTCTACAAACATTCGGTGACGCTTCTGGGCGTGTCGCGAAACGGCAAGCGCTTCCGGGATCGGGTGCGGCTTCTAACGATCAAACCCGGCGATGTGCTGTTGTTGCTGGGCACACCCGAACGCAATGCCGCCGCCGCCGCGTGGTTGGGCGTTCTACCCTTAGAAGGACGCGCAACGGCCGTGGTGCAGCGTTCCAAAGCGTGGCTCTCGGTCGCCATGTTCTTAGGCGCGATTCTAGTCGCAGTCTTGGGTTGGACGTCGTTGCCCGTGTCCCTCGCCGGCGCCGTCATTGGCTTTATCGCCGTCGGGCTGGTCTCAAGCAACGAGGTCTACGAAAGCATCGAATGGAAAGTCATCGTCCTGCTCGCCAGTCTGATCCCGCTCGCGGCCGCTTTCGAACAGGTAGGCGGTGCGCAATTGATCGCCTCGGGCATCCTTGAGTGGACCCAAGGCTATCCCGCATGGGTGTCATTGCTGGTGTTGTTCGTGGTGACAATGACGCTGTCTGATTTCCTCAACAACGTCGCAACGGCCTTGATCGCGGCCCCCATCGCCATGTCACTAGCCGCCTCAACAGGCACGAATCCCGATGCTTGGTTGATGGCCGTGGCCGTCGCCGCATCCTGCGCCTTCCTCACGCCCATCGGGCACAAGAACAACACCATCATCCTAGGCCCCGGCGGCTACCAGTTCGGAGACTACTGGCGGATCGGATTGCCGCTAGAGCTGTTGGTCATCGCTGTCGCGATGCCGACCATTTTGGTGGTTTGGCCGCTTTGAATCCTCCGTACGTATCGATGCACTGAAGGAAAGATATAGACGCAAACGACATCATTAGGTACGCCTAAGCACCACCAGCAAGAGCATGACATGTTTCCAAACCGCGCCGCGCCCGTCTTATTCGCCCTGATCCTGACTTGTTGCATGACTTTCTTCGTCTCAGCCGTCGCGACCTGGCACGTCATTGGCTTCCAGCCGGGTTACCTCGTTGCATGGTCCGGCGCTTGGCTCATCAGTTGGCCCGTCGCCTTTCCTGTCGCCCTTTTCGTCGCACCACTGGCACACAAGCTGGTCGCGAAGATGGTGAGAGACGCATAAGTTAATAGCGACTCAATTTCTTTATATTGAGCGATACAATCAACGGTGCAGATTTTTGCGACGTGGCAATTGTGATGCGACGCCCTTTGGTGAGATGGCGGTTGGTCTCAATGCTTGCGACCCCGGAATTCGTACCGACCCAAAAAACTCGAACAGCATTGTTGTCAGACCCCGTTGTCGGAAACGCAAATTGCGATACACGATTGATTTCGGCGTTCTCTAAGCTCCAATTCGTCGGATCGGTCAAAATTGACCTATATGCGCGCCGAGTCCGTCGGCCTTGAAACAAGTGCAACATAAGGAACGCTCCGGCGATGCCGACCATCCCAGCTATTGCGACGCTCAGCGGTTCGCTGTTTGGATTTCCCTTCAGGTAGCCAAATAGCACCAGAAGGCCAATTGCAGCCAAGGCAAATGATACTATTCCGCCCACGGCTTCAACCATCAGAACAAAGGACGATCTCTCAAGCTCTTTACTGAGGCGCGTCCGAAAGTCTGGCGAAGCCAGATCGTCAACGGAATACGTTATGAATTCCTCTGTGAGCGTCATGTAAGATTGTTAGCACTACAATCTCGCCCATGAAACGTTCGATATATAGCTAAGACCTCTTGGTTCGTTCTTTAGGCTGGATGTCCGCTTCGCCCCGCACAACGGACATCACCCCAAACGATTTCTTGAAAAAAAATAGAACCGAAATCTCTCCACATTCCCAGCCCTTAACGCACCGCTAATCAGTATTAGCGCACGCTGCCCATCCAAGCCTTGGGCACCCAATTACCAAATCATCCACCTACGCAATACCGACGTGATACCGACGCTAAACAGATCGCCCAGAATCAGCAAAACAAGGCGTTAACGCCCAACGCCCCTGCACCGCAACACCCAAGCTGCGCACGCTCCGTTAACCGAAAACGCCTAGCTCAGCGCTTTTTGCAGGTTCTCGTCGATCTTGTCCAAGAAGCCCATGGTTGTCAGCCAGCTTTGATCCGGTCCGACCAGCAGCGCCAAGTCCTTGGTCATGAAGCCGCTTTCGACGGTATCCACCAGAACCTTTTCCAGCGTTTCAGCAAAGCTTTTCAACGCGTCATTTCCGTCAAGTTTCGCGCGATGCTTTAAGCCACCTGTCCAAGCGTAAATCGACGCGATCGAGTTCGTCGACGTTTCTTCGCCCTTCTGGTGCTGGCGATAGTGGCGCGTGACTGTGCCGTGAGCCGCTTCGGCCTCAACGATCTTGCCGTCCGGCGTCATCAGTTGCGAGGTCATCAAGCCCAGTGAACCAAAGCCCTGCGCAACGGTATCGGACTGCACATCCCCATCGTAGTTCTTGCAGGCCCAGACATAGCCGCCCGACCATTTCAGCGCCGACGCAACCATGTCATCGATCAAACGGTGTTCGTACCAGATCTCTTTTTCTTCGAATTTCTCTTTGAATTCAGCCTCGAACACCTCTTGGAAGATGTCTTTGAACCGCCCGTCATAGGCTTTCATGATCGTGTTCTTGGTCGACAAATACACAGGCCAACCAAGGTTCAATCCATAGTTCAGCGAGGCACGTGCAAAGTCGAAGATCGAACTGTCGAGGTTGTACATCGACACGGAAACACCCGCACCGGGCGCGTCGTAAACCTCGCGTTCGATGACTTTGCCGTCTTCACCTTCGAACTTGATCGTCAGCTTACCGGGACCGGGAAAAGTAAAATCTGTCGCCTTATATTGATCCCCAAAAGCATGGCGTCCCACCACGATGGGTTTGGTCCAGCCCGGTACCAGACGTGGCACGTTCTTGCAGATAATTGGCTGGCGAAAGATGACACCACCAAGGATGTTGCGGATCGTACCGTTCGGGCTTTTCCACATCTCTTTCAGGCCAAATTCCTCGACCCGTCCTTCGTCAGGCGTGATGGTCGCACATTTGACAGCAACGCCGACTTCTTTGGTTTTCTCGGCCGAGTCGATCGTGATCTGGTCGTTGGTTTCATCACGGGATTCGATGCCAAGATCGTAGTACAGCAGATCAATATCGAGGTATGGCAGGATGAGCTTTTGCTTGATAAAATCCCAGATGATCCGGGTCATTTCATCACCATCCATCTCGACGATGGGGTTTTCGACTTTGATCTTGGACATGGGGCTTTGCCTCGCACTGAATTTCACTCTTGCGCGCGGCATAGCTGAGTTGGGGCTTTATGGGAAGATCGTATGCAAATGTATACCAAACAAAACCTTAACACCGCCTATTTGAGGGTGATGCCCGCCGCCGCCATCCCAGCTTTTGCGGCGTTAAGCGACCCATCGAAATCAATCGCACGACACAGGCTTTCGATCACAGTCACCTCAAACCCAAGTTTCGCGGCATCCACAGCAGAATAGTTCACGCAGAAGTCCAAAGCCAAACCAACGACAACCAGCTTCTCGACGCCTCGGTTGCGCAGATATCCTTCCAACCCGGTCGACGTTGCGTGGTCGTTCTCAAAGAACGCGGAATAGCTGTCGATCTGTCGGCGGAACCCTTTGCGGATGATCAAATCGGCTGGACGCGGGTCCAGCTTGCTGTGGAACGCCGCCCCATCGGACCCAATGATGCAATGGTCGGGCCAAAGCACTTGGGGGCCATAGGGCATTTCAATCACCGACATGGGCGCGGCACCGTCGTGTTGGCTGGCAAAGCTGTGGTGGTCGGCGGGGTGCCAATCTTGGGTGAACACGCGCACTGGGTATTCGGGCACAAGAGCGTTGATCGGGGCCACGATGTCGTCACCGCCCGCCACGGCAAGCGCGCCGCCCGGGCAAAAATCGTTCTGCACGTCGATGACAAGGATCGCTTCGTTGGCTGGCCGCATCTGGATTCTCCGCTGTTTCTCGCAATACTTCACGTCTAACCACATATGATCAACGCACCAAAGATGGCGCAATCCCTTTTCCTTAGGCGCGGCGCGGGGTAAATCAGCGACATGTACACTGTCGCTGCCCTATATAAGTTCACCCGCTTCGCTGACCCGGAAGCCCTTCGTACACCGTTGTTAGAACTGGCACAGAGCGAGGGGGTTAAAGGCACGGTGCTGTTGGCCGAGGAAGGGATCAACGGCACGTTCGCAGGCCCCCGCGCTGGCATTGATCGGGTTCTGGCCCATATTCGCACCCTTCCGGGGTGTTCTGATCTGGAATGGAAAGAAAGTGCGGCGTCCGACATGCCGTTCCTGCGCCTAAAGATTCGGATCAAGCGCGAAATCGTCACCATGCGTCAGCCCAATGTGGATCCAACCGGCAGTGTCGGCACGTATGTTCAGCCCAGCGATTGGAACGCATTGATCGGCCGCGACGATGTAGCAGTGATCGACACGCGGAACGATTACGAAGTTGGGATCGGGACTTTCGAAGGGGCGATTGACCCCAATACCGATAGTTTCGGCGAATTCCCGGAATGGTGGAAGGCGAACAAGCATCGATACGAGGGCAAGAAGATCGCCATGTTCTGCACCGGTGGCATTCGCTGTGAAAAAGCGACGAACTATCTGATTGGTCAGGGATCAAAGGATGTCTTTCACCTGAAAGGTGGCATTCTGAAATATCTTGAAGACGTGGCTGAAGATCAAAGCCTATGGCAGGGCGAATGCTTTGTGTTTGATCAGCGCGTGTCGGTTGGCCACGGACTGGTCGAAGGGTCTTACGATCTTTGCCACGCCTGCCGCCGCCCTGTGTCTGACGCTGACAAAACCCACGCCAACTATGAACCCGGTGTCTCCTGTCACCATTGCATAGACCAATTCACGGACAGCGACCGCACTCGGTTCCGCGAACGACATAAGCAAATCCATTTGGCGCGTGGACGCGGCGAGGTGCATATCGGCGACGGTTGATCCTTATTGCGCATTGGGCCGACAGAAGGCATCCTGCGCGCAGGCCAAGAGCAGACATTGATGACATCAATTGAACGACCAAAGTGCGGGAGTTGCGGCGCCGAACTTCCGGGACGGTTTGCACAGGCGCGCATGATCACCTGCGAGTCTTGCGGCACGTCTTCGGTACTGCGCGATCAAGCCTTTGAAACTGCCGGCTCAGGCGGAGAGATGCTGGATGCGCCGTCCCTGATCCGGTTGGGTCAATCCATTGTAGTCAGGTCGCTCGATCTGATGCCCGTGGGCCATGCCCGGTTCAGCTATGGGCGTGGATGGTGGGATGAATTCTGGTGCATCGACGGGTACGGTGAAGGCCATTGGCTAAGTGCCGATGAAGGGGATTATGCATTGGAGCGCGATCTATCCCGTGACCATTGGCCAAAGTCTTTTCGTCCCAGACTTGGCGCAGAGACCGAAATACTGGGGCAGTCTTTCACGATAAGCGAAGCTGAAACTGCAAGTTCGATCGCTGTGCGGGGTGAGTTCCCCGAAGAACTTGAGGTGGGTGAAGCGCATCTTTACTTCGATCTGTCTGGCGAAAACAGCGCGATGGCGACCTATGAAAAATGGGACGGCGGCGAGGCATGGTCGATCGGTCAATGGGTTGATCCTTGGGATGTGACCTTGTCATGAACGAAGCCGCCGATCAGACGCACAGCTTGAATTGCACACAATGCGGCGCGGGTCTGGATGTGCTGGGTGGCGGTCGGGTGAAAACCCACATCTGTTCCTATTGCGGTGCCGAGTTGGACGCGCAGGACGACTACAAGGTCATTCAACAATTCCGCGACATGAAACGCCCAGACACCCCCTTTGATCTTGGGATGACTGGTCAGCTTTGGGGCGTAGAGTTTACAATAATCGGCACCATGGCATGGACCGAATACTATGAAGACAAGCGCTGGACATGGGTGGATCACCAAGTCTATTCGCCGACCCATGGCTATGGCTGGCTAACCGTCGACAAGGGCTATGTGACCTATACCCGTAAAACCCGTGAGATTCCATCGCCTCCCTTCATTTCAAACTCGACCATTGAACACAACGAAAGCCGCCCGTTGGTTAAATTTCAGGGCGAGACTTTCCAGTACTTCAGTTCAGGCACTGCGAGCCCGACCTTTATCGAAGGTGAGTTCAATTACCGGCCCAGTTTGGACGACAGCGTCCGGTATGTGGAACTGATGGGTAGCTCCCGGATGTTGGATATTGTTCAAAGCGGCCGGGAACGCGAATACGAGGTTACGGAACTGCCGGATCAGGCCGCGCTTTTGAGCAGTTTCGGGGTGGCGACGAATCGTCGTCCGCGCCAAAAAGGCACGCATCCGCTAGAAAATCTGGTCCGCTCATCCTTGCAGTTATTTACCCGGAACGTGGCCTTAATCGGGGCCGCCGTCGCTGTAGTTCTGGGAATTGGCCTAAGCGCAAAGGGCGAGCAGATCGCAAGAAGCGGGCAAACCGCTGTAAGTTCCGAAATCACATTACCCTTCGAGGTGACAGACGACACCGGCCTGACCGAAATCACGATCGAAGCAAATGCTAATAACTCATGGGCTTGGTTCGAGACCGAACTGACCGACGCCGAAGATGAACCCGTCGCCGCTTTCGAACGCGGGATCGAGTATTATTCTGGCAGTGATTGGAAGGAAGGCTCGCGAAAGGCCCGCACTCGGCTGACCTTACCAACGGGAACCTACACGCTTTACCTGTCCATGACCGAAGCAAAGGTGGACTGGACCGGTGGTCGCCTTGCCACAAACATGTCTGTGACCGTGCGTCAGGGTGTGGCGCAAGTGATGTGGGTCTTTGGCGCGGCCACCTTCTTGGGTCTAATCGGGTTCTTGTTTCTGGGGCAGCGCTTCTTGCATCATCAGTCGCGCTGGTCCGGCAGCGATTGGAGTGACGACTGATGATAGTCCGCGTTGTCTTTGTGGTTTTAGTTCTGGGCTTGATCGGAGCCGCAACTTTCATGTCAATCAATGGCGTTTGGGGCGATTCCAGCGCCGTCATTTCCACCCGCAATGGTTCACCCGGTGGCGGCTATGGCATCGGCGGACGGGGCGTCAAATAAGGAGAAAGCAATGTTTGCAGAGGTTATTCTGGCCGAGGTGATCGCCACGGTGTTCTATGTGTTTTTGGGGCTGATCCTGTTGGGGGTCAGTTGGAAAGCCATCGAATGGATGACGCCATTTTCCCTTCGAAAAGAGATTGAGGATGACCAGAACATCGCAATTGCGGTGTTGATCGGGGCGTTGTTTATCTCAATTTCCCTGCTGATCGGAGCGGTGATCCTGTCTTGAGCGATGCCCCGCGTCTAAAGGATGGTCAAACGCTTTGGCTTTTGGCGGCGACCTTCACGGTGGCCGTGGCGGGGTTGGTTTATGAACTGATTGCGGGGGCTGTCTCGTCCTATTTGTTGGGCGATAGCGTAACACAGTTTTCAATGGTGATCGGGGTCTTCATGACCTCGATGGGCCTTGGCGCTTGGGCGTCGCGCTATGTGACGCGAGCCGAGCGCGGGTTCACACTTAGCCAGATCATGCTGGGGATCGTGGGCGGATTTTCGGCCCCGGCGTTGTTCTTGGCCTATGGGTATCTGGACGGCTTGCAGTTGATCCTTTTTGCCATCGTGATCGCGATTGGCGCATTGTCCGGGCTGGAAATCCCCTTGATCACACGCATCCTGACCGAGCGCGGCGCGATGACCCACACATTGTCCAGCGTACTGACGGCGGATTACGCAGGCGCTTTGGTTGCGGCGGTTGCCTTTCCCTTGCTGGTGGTGCCGCAACTTGGGTTGATGGCGGCCAGTCTGGTGTTCGGCTTGCTGAACCTGTTGGTGGCGGGCGTCAGCGTCTGGGTGTTTCGCGACCAGATCGGCTGGGGATTGCGCGCGGCTTGGGGTTTTGGGTTGGTAGCATGCGTCGCGGGCCTGATCTGGGCGGATCGGCTGGTGTCCTTGGCAGATGCGGCGTTCTTTGATGACGACGTCGTCTTCAGCGAGGAAACGCCCTATCAACGGATTGTCGTGACGCGGTGGAAAGACCGGTATCGGTTGTTTCTGAACGGCTCGATCCAGTTCGATACGCTGGACGAACACCGCTACCACGAGGCTTTGATTCATCCCGCAATGGCCCGGCTTTCGCGCCACAAAGACGTGCTGATCCTTGGAGGTGGTGATGGAATGGCTGTGCGCGAGGTTCTGCGCTGGCCGGATGTCGAACAGGTAACGCTGGTGGATTTGGATCCGCGCGTGGTCGAACTGTTTCGCGACAATGGCGAGTTGGCGGCTCTGAACGGCGGGGCGTTATCGGACCCTCGGGTCAAGGTGCACGCGGAAGATGCTTGGACCTTTGTGCGCGATGATCAGGGCAGCTACGATCTGATCGTTCTGGATTTGCCGGACCCACAGGATTTCGCGGTGTCCAAGCTTTACAGCCGCGAATTCTACGCGCCCTTGGTCGAACGGGTTGCGACGAACGGTGCGATTGTCAGTCAGGCAGGTTCCCCCCTGTTCGCCCGCAACGCATTTTGGTCAGTGGTGCGCACCATGGCCGAGACGCGCAATCCATACGCCGTCGAGGGCGCGCTGAACGTCACGCCGTACCACGCCTATGTGCCCAGCTTCGGGGATTGGGGATTTGTGCTTGCCAGCCCTAAAGTGCTTCCGAACCCCGATACCTTGCCGCCCGGTTTGAAGTTTTTCACGCCCGAGATTTGGCCGGTCATGACCACCTTCGCCAAGGACATGCGCCCCACGGATGCCGAAGCAAACACCATCCTGTCGCATCCACTTGTGCGGTATTATGAGACTGGTTGGGCTGAGTGGATGAATTAGGTTAGGCTGGTTGCAAGGTAGGCAGTGCGTTCGGTCAGCAAGAACGCGAATGCGCAGGTCTGCTTTGCGGGACAAACTGAGCTTTTGCTGCGGCTGCGCCAATGTTGGCTTCTTTATTGAACAAACCGAAGCCTCATCGAACGTAACAAAAAGCAATCCGGAGACGAGTTCGTCATTTTTCGTTCTTCTCTAACGCCGATGCATGTCGCGCCAATTCTTATCTTCAATCCGCTCGTTCTCAGAGATTGTCTTGTTCACTAAGTCCAAATCCATCGCTTCCATTCCGAGCGGAGGGTTCTTGGGGTCGTATTTTGGGGAACGGAACAAAACTGTCAATATTTGGAAAAAATTAAACATCACTCAGGCACCTTTGTTGTTAAGCCGAACGCGTTAGGCTTGCCGTTATCCATCTTGAAATTCAGTGTCGTCATCATAGCATCTGTTGCTAGGCGCGACCATGCCGCGGAAGATTTCGTCGATGGATTTCAGAGAAACCAAAAACACAGTAAAATTGCGAGTGAGTCTACTGAAGCGAAGTCGCACAGCATAGAACTATCTGGGAAACAATCAGCGGAACCTTGGTCGGATTGGTGAAGTTGAAGCCGACATTCGCGCGGAGCGCAGCATCAGGAAAACTGGCCACAAACCTGCCGTTCCACTATACCCTCGCCCGCAATTCCCGCAACGAAACGCACCCCTCAAGCCCGACCTGCCTCACTGGACAGCATCCGCGCATCAACTCCCATGGATTTCAACGCGGCGGTCCATTTATCTTCGGCGTCGCCAAAGACGATGTCGGCGGGGGCGTCGCAGGTAAGCCAACCGTTGGATAGGATCTCGGCTTCAAGCTGACCGGGACCCCAGCCAGAATAGCCCAAGGTCAAAAGCGCCGACGCCGGACCATCGCCGCGCGCGAGTTCCTCAAGGACGTCCAAGGTCGCGGTCATACCGAATCCTTTCGACACTTGCAGCGTGGAATGTTCGGAGTGGTAGTCATCTGAGTGTAACACAAAGCCCCGGCCATGCTCGACCGGACCGCCAAGATGGACGCGGATGTCGCGTTTTGGGGTGACCGTGGTGATCTCAAGCTGTGCCAGAAGGTCGGAAAACTCTAGATCCGGAGCGGGCTTGTTGATGATCAGCCCCATCGCCCCGTCATCCGAGTGCGCGCACATGAAAATAACGGTTTTTTCGAAGCGCGGATCCCCCATACCGGGCATTGCGATCAGTAGTTTGCCGTCAAGCCCTGAGATGCTTTCGTCGATCATGAAGGTGAACATGGCCCAACGGCGAGGGGCCATCAAGTGTTCTGATGCAACGCTCACAAATCTTAACTGGAACGTGATTTCAATTTGTACCCACCGTTAGGGTATCCCTGCGTCATGTTTAGATCAGCCATTGCCGCACTTTTGTGCCTCGCCACTCCTGCTCTGTCGTTTGAAATGCCGAATGATTTGGCTCGCGCCGAATTCATGCCGGGTTGGCGCGACGGAAACACCCATGTGGCCGGGCTGACGATCAAGATGGCCCCGGGTTGGAAGACCTATTGGCGGGCACCCGGCGAAGGCGGCATTCCGCCTCGGTTCAACTGGTCGGGTTCGTCGAATGTCACGAATGTCGAAGTCAGGTTTCCAGTGCCCAAGGTTTACAATCAGAACGGCCTGCAAAGCATCGGTTACTCGGACCAAGTGACTTTTCCGTTGGTGATCACCACAAGAAATGGCTCGGCACCTGTGTCGATT
Organism: Paracoccaceae bacterium; assembly: GCA_028097405.1. GTDB lineage: Bacteria > Pseudomonadota > Alphaproteobacteria > Rhodobacterales > Rhodobacteraceae > CALKXV01. Next base: position 70,111 of record JAOHEK010000003.1, read on the forward strand.
GAGGGCGAAATTAACATTGGGGTCTGCGAAGAGATTTGCGTGCCTGTGACGCTTAAATTGTCGACAACCCTGCCTGCGGTTGGTTCCCATGATCGTGGTCTGGCGGCGCTTTTGAAAAACCGTCCCGAAACTGGTGGCGGCTTAGCTTGCGAGATTACTCCGATTGCTGACGGTCTGCGGATGACAGCCGTGGCCACGATCCAGCAAATGCCGGGCGAAGAGATTGCGGTGATCGAAATTGGCGATCCAGAAGTTTGGGTGTCGTCGCCCAAGTTGGTCCGCAAAGGTGGCAAGTTAAGCGCAGAGGTCGAGATGGTTGCCCCCACAGCCAAGCCTTTTGCGTTGGCGCGCTCGGATGTCCGCATGACGGTTCTGGCCGGTGGTCGAGCGATTGAAATGTTGGGCTGTTGATCTTCAGGTTAAGCCCGCGCGAACCGTAATGCTGCCAAGGTCCAGGTGACGAAACATGTCGCCGCTGATCCCAGCACGAACAGTCCTAGTGCTTGTGGAAGCGATGCGCTGCCACCCAAGGCGGCGGGCAGGCTTCCGGTGAACAGAACGCTGCCCATGGTGGCGACGAACCATCCTCCGATCACAACCATTGCCAGTCCCAGCGTCGTCGAAAGACCCGGTGCACGCCCGGTTGAATTCAAGCCGTGACGGAAGGATCGGTAGTTGCGGCCAACGTCGTGACCGATGGCCAAAAGCGCGGGCACGACAAGCAACACCAGAACAAGTCCAAAACCCAATCCATAGGTCAGGGTGATCACTGTGGGTTTCAGGAACTGCGCATCCTTTGAGGTTTCATAAAGCAATGGGGCAAGTCCAAGAACCGTGGTTGCGGTCGTTAGGAAAACGGGTCGCAAACGGTCCGCCGCACCATCGATGATCGCGGGCAATAGCCCACGGTCTTCGGCATATTCGTCCACTGTGGTCACCAGAACGATACTGTCGTTGATGATGATACCGACCATGCCAATCAGACCGACGATCGAGAACATCGACAGCGGTACATCCCAAATGTAGTGACCCCAGATTGCACCAACTAGCCCGAATGGGATGATCGCCATAACGACGAATGGCCGCGACCACGACGCAAAGACCCACGCCAGCACCAAATAAATGCCGGCAAGGCACAGGATCAATCCGGTGCCTGCGTCAGACAAGAAGTTGCGTTCGTCTTCGGCAAGGCCTGACATATAGGACGAGATACCGAAATCTTGTTCCAGTTTTGGCAGAAGCTTCGATTGGATCTCTTCCGAGATTTCGGCCGCGCGGGTCGGATCGTCTTCCGACAAGTCCGCTGTCACTGAAACAACCGCAATGCCATTTTCGCGTCGGATCGCCGAAAACCCGGTTCGCCGTTCGACGGTCACTATGTCAGCCAGCGGCACATAAACGCCTTCGCCCGATGCCGAAGGGCCGGTGCGGATCAGCATGCGTTCCAAAAAATCTGCGGTCAGTTCGCCCTCAGGAAGTTCAACACGGATCGCGGCGGATCGTTGACCATCTGGAAAAGTTGCCGCTTCAATGCCGTTCAGGCGAGCGCGCAAAGTCGCGCCCAGCGTGTCGATTGTTAGCCCAAGCGCTTGACCTTGCGGAGTGAGATCAAGCAACAGTTCTTCTTTGTCGTACCCAAGATTATCTTCAACAGCCGACACTTCACCATAGCGGCTAATTTGGGTTTTCAACGCTTCGGCGGCGTCTTTTAGGATTTGTGTGTTAGCGCCCGACAGCTCGATATCCACTGCGTCGCCACCCGGACCACGTCGCCAGCCACGAAAGCTGATGGTTTCCAACAGGGGATGACGCGGGACTGCGTCTTGCAGATCCGCCACGAAGGCAAAGCTGGAATAGGGGCGTAAGTCTGCGTCGATCAGTTCAATCGCGATGGACCCAAGCTGGTAGCTTTCCTTGGTCTCGGTCCCGGCCAATCCGCGCCCGGTATTGCCACCGATTTCCGCCATGGCGAATTTGATCGGGTTCAGCCCGTGTTCCGCTTCGTATTTTGCACCCAGTTCTTCGGCGGCGCGTTGCGTCGCGCGGACGACGTCTAACGTATCTTCACGGGTGGCTCCGGGCACCATGGCGAAATTACCGGTGACCGATGAACGTTCCGGGGCATTAAAGAACCGCCATTTGACGTCGCCGTCGATGAAAAGCACGGCTTGGGTCGCCAAAACGACAAAGGCCATTGCCATCACGGGATAGCGTGCCCAGACCACACCCGAGATAAAGGGGCGGAACAGCCGTTCGCGGAATACGCGAAAGCCCTTGTTCACCTGCCGCGAGGGCCAATCGTACCAATGATCCCGCGAGGTGTGCTTCAACGCGTGGCTCATGTGATGCGGCAGGATGAGAAAGCATTCGACCAGCGAGGCGGCCAGTACAACGATGACGGTAAATGGAATCGCTTGGATCAGATCCCCAAAACGTCCACCGATGGACACAAGGCCAAAGAAGGCGATGATGGTTGTAATGGTGGCCGAAAACACAGGCGTGAACATGCGGCGCGCGGCGTTTTCCGCCGCGGTCGCCGGGTCTTCGCCCAAGCGGCGGGCACGGAAATCGGCGTGTTCACCCACCACAATGGCATCATCGACGACGATCCCCAGCGTGATGATTAGGGCAAAAAGCGAGATCATGTTGATGGTCAAGCCTGCCGCAAACATGATCGCGATTGTGGCAAGCATCGCCACAGGAATACCAGCGGCCACCCAGATCGCCGTCCGGGTGTTGAGGAAAAGGAAAAGAAGAAGCACCACAAGGCCAAGGCCCGTCAGTCCATTATACAACAGGATGTTCAGACGGCCCGTGATTGATTCTGCCAAAGTGCGGATCAGGCTTATTTCAACACCTGTGGGCAGTGTCGATTCCATTTCGGCGGCGACCTCTTCCACAACCGCTTGCATGCGGATCGCGTCGCCGTTCGCAGACCTGTCCACGCGGATTGAAATGGCGGAATCCTCGTCGACGAAATAAGCGCGGTCACGGTCAACGCTGCCGACAAGCACATTCGCGACGTCACCGATCCTAAGTTGCGTTCCATCCTCGTCGGTGCGCAAGACGATATCCGCGATCTGACTGGCCGAGCGTTTTGCAACGCCCGTGCGCACACGTGCCGAACCAGACACGTCACCTGCAGGGTCGGTTTCAGCCTCGGCGGCGATAGCGTCCGAGATTTGGCGCATCGTGACATCGTGGCGGATCAGGTCCAGCGATGTGACCTCGACCACGCTTTCCGGCGAGGCGACGCCGCGGATCGTCGTGCGGGTGACGCCGACCGCGAAAAGGCGGGTGGTGAATTCATCTGCAAAGTTGGCAAGCTGGTCGACACCAACCGGGCCTTTTATGACCACGTCGGTCACACGATCTGACCAGCGACCGCGTTGAATTTCCGGATCATCAGCGTCGGCAGGTAGGTTGTTGACGGTTTCCAAAGCTGTGGTCACATCGTCCTGAGCCTGAACCATGTCCCAACCGGGCTCGAACTCAAGCGACATAGTCGCAGAACCTTCGCGGGACCGGGACGAGGTTTGGGTGACCCCATCAACTGCCTGAAGTGTGGGTTGCAAGACCTCGACGATTGCGGCGTCAACGTCTTCAGCGCCGGCACCGTCCCAAGTGATTCCGACCGTGATGTCGTCAATGACGACGTCGGGGAAGAACTGCGCGCGCATTTGCGGGGCCGCATAAAGACCCGCACAGACCAGCAACACCAAAAGCAGGTTCGCCGCCGTTCGATGACGTGTAAAATAGGCAAGCAGACCGCCCGTAGCTTTGCTGAGATCGCGTACCATTTCCTTACGTTCTCCTAACCCAGAGAAGCGCCTGCGGCGCACGCTTTTGGTTCGTCATCGGCCTTTTGCCATTTCCTTGGCCGCAAGTGGGACGAACGGTTATCCACCCATACGGCTTTCGATCCGCTCGACCATCTGAGCGGGCACGCGGTCTTCTTTCAGTGCCGACAACACCCGGGTTTTGGCTTCGTCTGGCATGAACTGATTGCCTTCGACAAAGGCCACAAGCCGCGCGCGTCGATCGGGATCAAGCGCCAGTAATTCGGGTTCTGCCGGAGCCTCTTGCCCTTCTGGGCGGATCGGACCGATGCGGATACCGGCACCCAATAGCGGTGTGCGTTCAGCGACAACTTCGCGCCCCCGTAGGTTTCGTGCGCGGACAATCACATCGTCGCCCTCGCGGCGCAAAACCGTGACGTTGGCCACTTCAAGTCGGTCTTCTTCCCCCAATACCAGCACTGTACCTGCGGCATCGACCGCAAAGGCAGGTAGTCGGGTCACGTTTTCCAAGGGGGGCTCTTCGATACGGATCGAGACGAAATCACCGGGCCGGAAACCCGGCGTGTTGTCGAGGCGCGCAAACAAAAGTCTTCCGGTTTGCCCATCCCCCACATTAGCACTTTCACGGCTGATTATGCCGCGTGCTTCCAGATCGACGCCAAGGATGTCGATTGATGCGATGACATCGGCCCCGATCAGATCACCGGTTTCGTTCAGCAGCCGCGTGTATTGCGGCGTCGAGACACGGAAAGCGACTTCCAGCGCGTCGGGGTCAACCAACCGCGCCAGTGCTTCGCCCGAAGACACGCGACCGCCCGGGATCATCGCAACCTCGGACAGGACGCCGTCGAATTCGGCGGCAATTTCGGTATCGGCCACGCCGCGCTTCGCGTCCGCCAGGGCGATGCGGCGGCGGTCTAATGTGGTTTTGGCTTGGTCAATGCGCGCTTCCGCGCTGGCTTCGGCCTGGCGACTGGACAAGATCGCGCCGTTCGCCGTTGCCAGAGCAAGTTCAGCGATTTCCACGGCAGCGGTTGACCCGACGCCGCGCTCAAGCAGATCCTGTTGGCGGGCCAAAGCGTTGGCTCGCAATCGCGCCTGATCTTTGGCCCCTGTTATTTCATCGCGCGATAGGAGCAAAAGACGTTCTGCATCGCGCAGGTCAGCCTCGGCTTCGGCAAGATCCGCGCCGGCCGTATCCTGAGCAGATTGCGCTTCGACCGGATTTAAACGAACCAGAACATCGCCTGCTTTAACTTGGCCGCCTTCTTCGACCTGTTCTGAGATCCACATGATCGCGCCAGCTGTAGCCGCGCGCAGTTCCAGCGTTCGCCGAGCGCGCAATTCGCCAAAGGTGGTCAGGACGGGGCGGATGGTTTCGGGTTCAATGACGACAACATTGGCCGCAAAGACGCGTTCACGCTGAGGCCGTTGGCTGGGTTCTTCCGCCCACCGGGCCTCCAAGGCACCCCAAACCATGGATCCCGCATAGGCCATCAGGCCGAAGGTCACGGCAATAAGCAAAAGTCCGGTGAGGCATCGTCGTAAAAAGCGCACGAAAATCATCCAGTTATGGGATATCTACTATGTAGGCCTTTTCGGTATTTAGCAAAGTTCTAAAGGTAAAACGTTCGCGAGCGCTATTTCCGTCGCAAATGTTCGTCAAGGCGCGGCATTATTTCCACAAAATTGCAGGGACGGTGCCGAAAATCTAGCTGAAGGCTTAAAATTTCGTCCCACGCGTCCTTGCAAGCCCCTGTACTGCCCGGCAATGCGAACAGATATGTTCCGTTTGCCACACCACCACAAGCACGGCTTTGGACCGCGGACGTGCCAATTTTAGCCATAGAAACATGAGTGAAAACGGTGCCAAAGGCGTCGATTTCTTTCTCGTAGACATCGCGGTGCGCTTCAACGGTTACGTCTCGACCCGTCAGGCCTGTGCCTCCGGTGGAAATAATGACGTCGATGGCATCGTCGGCGCACCATTTCCGCAAAATGTCAGCGATATTGGCGCGATCGTCCGTCACAATATCGCGTGCCGCAAGCGTATGACCCGTCTTTTCAAGGCGCGCCACCAGCGTGTCACCTGAGCGATCGTCATCAAGGCTGCGTGTATCACTGACGGCCAAAACAGCGATACGAACCGGAAGAAAGTCGCGGGTGTCGTCGATGCGGCTCATATGCGTTTGTCCTCGAACAATAGGCGAAGCGCGAGGGCTCCGAAGATGGTTGCTGTGATCCACCGCAAAATGCGCTCAAAGCTGGGGTTCTTTACCATGTGTTGACCGATACTGCCTGCGAATACGCCAACCGCGCCGTTGATGAAGAACCCTCCGGCCGCGATCATCGCGCCAAGGATCAGGAACTGCGGCAACACGGGGCGGGTTGGATCGACGAATTGCGGAAGGAAGGCGAGGATAAAAAGGATCACTTTGGGATTTGCAAGGTTCACGAGCAGCGCGTCGCGAAACGCTCGGGACGTCGGCATGGCTTGGATGTCAGATGACCCAAGCGGAGACCGCAAGGTGCGCCATGCCAGCCAGACCAGATAGACAGCACCAAAATAGCGGATCACGTCGAAGATCACGGGGTACTGGGCGACAAGATAGCCAAGGCCAAGGCCTGCGATCAAAACATGCACCATGGAACCCGTGGAAACTCCAAGCGACGCAGCTATAGCCGGACGTGCGCCACCGCGCGTGCCTTGCGCCAAGCAGAACAGCATATCCGCACCCGGCGTGAAGTTCAGCGCCAACGCCGCAGGCAGAAATGCTAGAAGGACAAGTGGGTCGATCATCCGCGCAGCCGCGCTTGCAGGTCAAGAAGATCGGCCCACGCTTCGCGTTTGGCTTCCGCTGTCCGCAAAAGATAGGCCGGGTGAAAAATCGGCAAGCAGGGTTTGCCCATGGCCTCGGTCCATTTGCCGCGCAGCTTGGTGATGCCACGTTGGCCCAAAAGTGCCTGACAGGCGTGGTTGCCCATGGCGACGATCAGATCGGGATTAATCAACTCAACGTGGCGCTTAAGAAACGGCAGCATCATGGCCATTTCGTCGGGCTTGGGGTCACGGTTCTGGGGCGGACGCCACGGCAGAACGTTAGTGATATAAAGCCCTTGATCGCGGTCGGGGTTATCGCGCGACAGGTGGATGTGGCTGAACATTAGGTCCAAAAGCTGACCCGCGCGCCCGACGAAAGGCTTGCCTGCCATATCCTCGTCCCGGCCCGGTGCCTCGCCAATAATCATGACGCGCGCATTTGGCTGACCGTCCGAGAACACCAGTTGCTTGGCCCCGCGCTTTAGGTCGCAATGCGGATAAGCCTTTATCGCGGCTTTAAGCGCGGCCAGATCAGTCGCTGCCTTGGCGGCGGCTTGTGCGATGCCAACAGTATCGACTTCGGCCATTGGCACAGGACCGGTTTGAGTGGTTTTGGCTGGTGCTTTCTTTGGCTTTTCTGGGACCTTCGTGCGGTCTATAGGCGCGTCCATAATCGCTTCGTCTGCACCGCAGGCGATTTGCCATTCAAGAGCCGCTTTCATTTCCCAGAATCCCATGGGCCCAGGCTATGCTGAGGCGGGGCCAAGGACAATGCGGTTCGATCTAATCGACGACCACACCCAAAACAAACGAGGTGACCTTTTCTTCCGGCATCTCGCAAGGCTTCAAAAGCGTCGAGCCATCGGCCAGCCGGTAAAGATTAAAGCTGACATAATCATTGCCGCCAAGTTCCTCGGCTTCGAGTTTTTGCGAACGGCCCGTGGCCATGACGGTTTTCGTGATCCGATACCGCTTGCCGTCAAAGCTGCCGCCATAGCCCCCGGCGGGCATGGCATCAAACGCGGTGAGGAAATCGTCCAGCATCATTCTTTTTGACCAACGCGAGGCTCGGTGCCTGCGCGAAGGCGCTTGATGTTGGCGCGATGCGCCCAAAAGACGATCAAAGCCATGACAAACGTCACCAAGGATGCCTGACCAACACCAAGGAATACGGCTGCCAGTGGCGCACAGGCCGTCGCGATCAGGGCCGACAGAGATGAGATGCGCGATACAAGGAATGAGACAAGCCAAAGCCCCATCGCAACCAATCCAAGAAGCGGTGCCAAGCCAAGCAATGTCCCAAGGAACGTCGCAACGCCCTTACCGCCTTTGAAGTTAAGCCAGACCGGAAAGATGTGACCCAGAAACGCAAACAAGCCTGCGATTTGTGCCGCCTCTTCGCCAGCAAGAGCGCGCGCCACCAAGACGGCGATCAGGCCTTTCGAACTGTCAAGGACCAGCGTGGCAAGTGCGGCGGGTTTAGAGCCTGTGCGCAAGACATTCGTAGCCCCGATATTACCAGACCCAATGCTGCGCGGATCCGGCAGCCCAAAAAGCTTTGCCATCACCAGACCAAAGGGCACTCCGCCAAGCAAAAAAGCGGCGATTGCTACAAGCAGCAGCAGCGGAATTGCGGTGTCGATTGGTGGCATGGCCGTCTCCCTCGCCGCCAGAATAGGCAGACCGGGATCAGAGGCAAGAGTTTAGACGTCTGATATCGGCGCGACGTTGATCCGTTCGCCCGCGACCCATGTGTCCAAAACACGGCCTTCCATACGCGCTTCGTCGAAGGGGGTATTCTTGGACTTTGACTGAAGCTTGAAACGGTTCATCACAAAGGGCGCGTCGGGATCGAACAGAACAAGGTCGGCGGGGGCTTCGGGTGCTAGGCGCCCCGATGAGAGGCCAAGGCGTTTTGCCGGATTCAGCGACAGCGCGCGCCACAGTCCGGGCAGATCGATTTGGCCTGCGTGGTAAAGGCGCATTGAGGCGGGCAAAAGTGTTTCCAACCCAATGGCGCCCGAGGCCGCTTCCTCGAACGGCAGACGTTTGGATTCTTCGTCCTGCGGTGTGTGCATGGACGAAATGACGTCGATGACCCCCGTTGCCACGGCCTCCGCCACGGCCAAACGATCGTCTTCCGACCGAAGTGGCGGTTTGACCTTGAAGAAGGTGCGATAGTCTCCGACGTCAAGCTCGTTCAAAGTCAGATGGTGGATTGAAACACCTGCCGTTACGTCCAGCCCCGCCTCTTTTGCGCGCTGAAGTCGCACTACCGCGCGCGCGGTGGTAATTTGGTCAGCGTGGTATCGCCCGCCAGTCATTTCGACGATGGCAATGTCGCGATCAAGGCCCATCCGTTCAGCCAAGGGCGACACTGCAGGAATGCCCTTCAAAGCCGCGAATTTTCCGCTGGTTGCGGCGGCTCCGGCAGACAGCGTTGGTTCCTGTGGGTGCGCGACAACCAACGCGCCAAGCGCAGCGGCATAGGTCATGCAGCGCGAAAAGACCTTGGGGTTTTCCGTAACCCGGTCGCAATCGGTAAACGCCACGGCACCAGCATCCAGCAGAAAACCGATTTCGGCCATCTCGCGGCCTTCGCGGCCACGGGTCAGCGCAGCCATAGGCAAAACGTTGACGGGAGCCGCTTCATTTGCCCGGCGGCGCACGAATTCCAGAACTTCCGGGGTGTCGATGGCAGGCAAGGTATCCGGGCGCGTCACGATGGTTGTCACACCACCGGCAGCGGCGGCCAACCCGGCGGTGCGGAAGCTTTCTTTGTGACGTTCGCCGGGTTCCGACACTTTGACGCCGATATCGACGATACCGGGTGCCAGACATTTGCCATCGCAATCGATCTGGGTTGCACCATCCAGACCTTGCGGACCGGCGATTACACCATCCTTGATCGCAAGCGTGCCAATTGTGTCTGTCCCCTTCTCGGGGTCGATCAGGCGGGCGTTGGTGAAAATCGTCGGTATCATAGGTTTCAGGTGTCAGAAGACGGCAAAAAGCACAAGAGCGGCGGCAAAAATCAAGGCTCCCAGCGCAATGACCCAAGACCCTTTTTGCTGTTTAAGACGCGCCTGATCCAAACCTGCTTTGGGCAGCGTCACGCGACCTTCGGTCGCCGCAACTCGGGCCATCTGAAAAGGCGGTACAGCGTCGGGTTCATGGAACACGCCGATGAACGTGAGCGCAGGATTGGGATCAAGCGTTTGCGCGGTGCCCTGAAACGCAGAGGATGGGATGATCACGATCAAATCAGTCAAAGCGTCAAGCGCCGCGCGCTTGTCCTTCAAGTCACTTTCCTTGATCCCATAACCGTCGGCAAGGTAAGTCGCCAAACCGATCGGCCCGATGACTTCAGCGGAAAAAACTTCGACCTTCGCCGGGTTCAGAGTGACGTCAGCGCCAAGAAGTTTTTCGACATTGGCTACGGTGAACGCGGTGACCCCAACGGGGTCAAGCTTGGCCGTGAAAATGCGGGTTATTCCGGTTTCATTGGCGCGGACAAGATAGGGGTCGTCGGTCATGTTGCTTCGGCCTGTATGCCGCGCAGAAGTGCAAAGACTTTAGCCGCGTCGGATATGTTTTCAAATCCACGTCTGGATTTGCGCGCCCGACCCTTGCTGTCATACTTAATTTGCGTGTGGAACAGAACCGTATGTTCATCCACAAGTATTATGTCATCGTCTTTCGCAATCGGCATGGTTTCCAGTCTGCGACCCAAGAACCGCGTGGCCACATAGGCTTTCTTATTCGTAAGCGCGTATAGGATGTGCCGGTCGGCGAACGCCTTTTGGTACCATGGCCCGACAATCAACAAGACGCCTACTCCAAAGAGAAACACGCCGAAGGGAAAGATCGCAATGCCCGGCACGATCTGAAGCGCCATAATTCGTCTGAAGGCGTCAAAGATCGCGGCTGCTCCGAAAACGCAAAAGACAGCACCGATGACCGCCAAAAAAAGCATCATCACCCCGATACGTTTATCGGAGAATGGTGCGCCCTGCCACAGTAGTGACTCGTCCGGGGCAAAGTAATCTTCCCACCGGTCGGACATCTTAAACCATGACCCCGTTGTCCTCATGCTTTGAATGCAGGTTTCGTGCCAGTAGGTTCATCGCTGCCATGCGCACGGCGACACCCATTTCGACCTGATCTTGTATGACCGAGCGGTTGATGTCGTCGGCAATGGTGCTGTCGATTTCGACGCCGCGGTTCATCGGCCCCGGGTGCATGACGATGGCGTCGCCCTTGGCGTGACTTAGCTTTTTGGCATCCAGACCGTAACGATGGTAATATTCACGCTCGGACGGAATAAAGGCGCCATCCATGCGTTCCTTTTGAAGCCTAAGCATCATGACAACATCGGCGTCTTTCAGGCCCTCTTCCATTGTATTGCAGACTTCAACGCCCCACTCGGCCGCACCCGACGGCATCAAAGTCGGCGGACCCACAAGGCGGATACGGTTTTCCATCTTTCCCAGCAGGTGAATGTTCGAACGCGCGACACGGCTGTGCGAGATGTCACCGCAAATGGCCACGGTCAAACGGTGCAAACGCCCTTTGGCCCGGCGGATGGTCAACGCGTCCAAAAGCGCTTGGGTCGGATGTTCGTGACGACCATCCCCTGCATTCAGGACAGCACAATTCACTTTCTGGGCCAGCAAATTGACAGCGCCCGAATTCGGATGTCGCACCACCAAAAGATCGGGATGCATCGCGTTCAGCGTCAACGCAGTGTCAACAAGCGTTTCGCCCTTTTTCGTGGAAGACGCCTGCATGTTCATGTTCATGACGTCCGCGCCCAGACGTTTTCCTGCGATCTCGAAACTGGCTTGAGTTCGTGTCGAGTTCTCAAAGAACATGTTGATCTGAGTAAGACCAGTCAAAGCAGTGTCGTGTTTGACGTCCCGGCGGTTCAGATCGACATAGGTGTCCGCCAAATCCAGAAGGGTTGTGATCTCGTCCGGGGCGAGGTGTTCAATGCCAAGAAGGTGGCGGGCGCGAAAACTCATAGGGCTTCTATAGGGCGTCTGATTTTGCGGTAATGGGCGATCATCTGATCTGGAGATTGGCACAGAGCCGTTAGTTCGTTGATTTGAAATCCGAAATCAGACAGCTTTTTAATGGCGCCGGATTGGGTTTCGGCCAAAGGCGCGCTGAGGCTGCCCCAAGCATAGGCGAAAAACCTAAGCGGGCGCTTTTCGGTGATGGTGGCGTCCAGTTGGCGAAGCGATCCGGCAGCGGCATTTCGCGGATTGGCGAAAGTTTTGCCGCCTTGTTTTTCTTGGGTGCTGTTCAAGGCCGCGAAATCTGCGTGGCTCATGTAGACTTCGCCGCGCACTTCCAGAACCTTGGGTGCGTTTTTGATCGTTACGGGTATGTCTTTGATCGTGCGAGCGTTTGCGGTGACGTTTTCGCCTGTTGTACCATCCCCGCGCGTGGCGGCGTGGATCAATTGGCCTTGTTCATAGCGCAAAGACAGGGACAACCCGTCGATTTTTGGTTCCGCCGTGAATGGAAGTTGGTCAGTTTTGGATTTGCCAAGGTACTTGCGGATCGACCGATCAAATTCGACCACATCTTCGTCCGTGAACGCGTTCCCAAGCGATAGCATTGATACGGAATGGGTGATTTTCTGAAAGCCGGAAGTTGGAGCCGCGCCGACCTGATCACTGGGCGAATCTTTGCGTTTCAGATCGGGGAACTTGGTTTCGATCGCGGTGTTACGACGTTTTAGCTGATCGTATTCGACGTCTGATATGTCTGGCCTATCGTCTTGGTAATAGGTCTTGTTTGCCGACCCCAAAGACTTCGCCAAACGCGCGAGTTCGTCTGCGGCCTCGTTGCGTGTCAGCGATTGTATGTCCTTCATGGCAAAGTCTCTACCCGCGAGTTTTCCCATGGATAAGACCCGGTCGACGGCTCGTCCAGCCCCGTTGCGGATCGCCTTTAAGCAAAGCACTGGCGAAGACCCTGCAAAAAGAAAGCCGCCAGTGGTGGCTGGCGGCTTTCAAGTTGATGGAGGAAAATTTGGATCGAGAGGTAACGAGTAGTAAGAAGACTTAAGCCGACGCCCGAACCGGTTCAGGCGGTATTTCAAGGGGTTCAGGATCACGCAACACATATCCGCGACCCCAGACCGTTTCGATGTAGTTATCGCCGCCCGTCGCGACCGATAGTTTCTTGCGTAGCTTGCAGATAAAGACATCGATGATCTTCAACTCCGGCTCATCCATGCCGCCGTAGAGGTGGTTGAGAAACATTTCCTTCGTCAGCGTGGTACCCTTGCGTAGTGATAAGAGCTCAAGCATCTGATATTCTTTGCCTGTCAGATGAATGGTTTTGCCACCCGTTTCGACGGTTTTAGCGTCAAGATTCACCGAAACCTTGCCTGTGTGAATAACCGATTGTGCATGACCTTTCGATCTGCGGATGATCGCGTGGATGCGCGCGACCAGTTCTTCGCGGTGGAACGGCTTTGTCAGGTAATCATCAGCCCCAAATCCAAAACCTTTGATCTTACTTTCGGTATCATCCGAACCAGTAAGAATCAGAATAGGCGTTTCCACCCGAGCCAATCGAAGTTGCCGAAGCACTTCGTGACCATCCATATCCGGCAAATCCAAATCGAGTAGAATAAGATCGTAGTCATAGAGTTTCGCTAGATCGACACCTTCTTCCCCCATATCCGTCGCATACACATTCAGATTTGCGTGCGTCAGCATCAATTCAATGCTGCGGGATGTCGTGGGATCATCTTCAACCAAGAGTACGCGCATTAATACTTCTCCGCAGTCATGTCCTAATTACAGTCTTAGCATGGGGGCTATTGGTTAACTGCCGGTTACTACCCGATCACATTTAGCATTACACGCTATGGTTGTCTATAGCGTTGAATTGTTGTTGCTTTCAGTGCGGCCTCGCCGTGTTGCTCAACCGCAACGTGCCAAGCGTCTAATTCTTCTTCTGACAGTGCGTACCGTTTCAGGGCTTCTTCGCGGGAAAGCAGGTCATATTCGATTGCGCGGACAACCGAAGCCTTCCGACTGGCAACCCAACGTCGGGTCGAGGGGTCTGGCAGATCCGCATGGGTCATCACCGTGCCATCTGGCATGGTCACTGCCCGGGGTCCGTTTACCTTTTTCAAATACATCTGATCTGTGCCGCTCGCGTGTTCGTTTCGCGTGTATAGCCTGAGGTTGCTTAATCATGGATGAAGGATACATGTTGCGACTACGCACAATTTTCCTATATTTCGCGGGACTTCCTCCGTAACTGGTGACTTTCATGGCGCTTGATCGAACAAACGAGCTGAACTCATTGGGCTTTGCAAAGCCTGTCTCGGAAACCCGCGTCGTTGTGGCGATGTCGGGGGGCGTGGATAGTTCTGTTGTGGCCGCTGAACTGGCGCGCGAGGGCTATGATGTGGTCGGCGTGACGCTGCAGCTTTATGACCACGGCGCGGCCTTAGCCAAGAAGGGCGCTTGCTGTGCAGGCGTCGATATTCATGACGCGCGACGTGTCGCCGAAGAGATGGGATTCCCTCACTATGTGCTGGATTACGAGAACATCTTTCGCGACGCAGTGATCGACGAATTTGCCGACAGTTATCTTGCTGGCGCGACGCCTGTGCCATGTATTCGGTGCAACGAACGTGTAAAATTCAAGGATTTGCTAGAGACAGCGCGTGATCTTGAAGCCGATTGTATGGCCACAGGACACTATATTCAGCGCAAACTTGGAGAATCAGGCCCCGAGCTGCATATGGCGGCAGACCATGTGCGCGATCAGAGCTATTTCCTATTCTCGACCACGCCCGATCAGCTTGCCTATTTGCGGTTCCCCTTGGGCCATCTGGCGTCCAAGGACGAAACTCGTAAGCTTGCGCTATCCCATGGGCTTCAGATTGCGGACAAGCCCGACAGTCAGGATATCTGCTTTGTGCCGGATGGAAATTACGCCTCGGTCATTGAGAAACTGCGCCCCGGTGCCGCAGAACCCGGCGAGATCGTCGATGTGGATGGCAATGTTCTGGGTCAGCACAACGGGGTGATCCATTATACGATAGGGCAACGGCGCGGTTTAGGGATCGGCGGGCTGGCGGACCCTTTGTATGTTGTGCAGTTAGACGTGGACAAAGGTCATGTGATCGTCGGGCCCAAAAGCTTGCTGGCGACGCGCATCGTGCCTGTGCGCGAGATCAACTGGCTGGGTGATGTCGCCTTTGACGCCCGTGACACGTGGGACATCTCGGTCAAGGTGCGTTCAACCAAACCGCCCGTTGAGGCGGTGTTGCGCCCCTTGTCGGCCACAGAAGCCGAAGTGGAACTGCTGGTTGCCGAAGAAGGTGTCTCTCCGGGGCAAGCCTGTGTGTTCTATGAAACGGCAGGCAGTCGCGTTTTAGGCGGTGGTTGGATTTGGCGTGGGTACTAGCAAGCGGTTCTAAAACCGCGTTGTTCTGACCTACCCCGGCCATCAAGGCCCACCGAACGGTGGCTTTTATCCATTTGTACGCCTCAAAAAGCTTGGAATACCGGTTTGTACAAAGACGCGAACGGCAGAATGACCCAAAGGTGGATCATGAGCGCTGTGGCTAACACTTCGCTAAAACGGCGGTCGCGCGCAACGGCTGGTAAGGTTTCATGTCCGCGGCGATGTGAACGGCTCGCTTAGGGCGACTTCACTGGTTGACCTATCCGCGCAAACTTCTTTCAGTGTGATCATGTGCGGACGAATGATCCTAAGCGAGGCGAACTGGGCGCAATATCACGCGGCCCTGTCGATTATTCCAAGTGTCGCAGTCGCGCCCAGCTTTAACATCAAGCCGACCGAGATGGTTCCTGTTGTCACAGGGCGCGACCGGAATCTGACGACGTCACTGGCCAGGTGGTGGTTCGTACCCCATTGGCACAAAGGCAACGTGAAAGACTGGAAGCAAACCACATTCAACGCCCGGATCGAAACGGCCTTTGAAAAACCGTCGTTTCGGACGGCTTGGAAAACGGATCGGTGCCTAGTTCCGGCATCTGGATATTACGAATGGACGGGGGAAAAGGGTAAGAAGCAACCGCACTATATTACTGTTGAACAAAATCTGCCCGTCTTCTTCTTTGCGGGCCTGCATTCGACGCTGGAAGACGGCAGTGAAACGTGCACGGTTCTGACGCGGGCGGCCACACCAGAGATCGCACGGCTTCACCACAGAATGCCGGTGATCCTGAATTCACAAGAAACCGAAAGCTGGCTCGATTTCGCCGATGAGGATGAACAGGTGATCGAAACTTATGGTCAGGACTGGACTGACAAGTTTCGAACGTGGCCGGTGCGCAAATTCGGTATCAAGGATGATGGGCCGGAGTTGATCGAGCGCGATGGGTTTGATTTCTGAGCGTTAGGGCGTTGTCCGACTAACCAAAGCCTAGTCGAAGATATCAAACAGATCATCGAACAGATCGTCCGCCACATCCCAAACCTCGCTTAAGAACCGCTGCGATAGGCTTTTCGTGCGTTTCTTATTTTTGCGGTATTTACATTTTTTTCCGGGCCTTGGGGCAAAAGATCGTTCGGGCTTTGATCTGACCGGCTCGGGGGCCTTTAGCATTTTCATGTCATGCAGGGGTGCGCCGCAGTTCGAGCAGGCCAATTCGTGCTGCTCGCGCCCGGCAAGGGTCAGTGCTGCGCGGGTGCGACAGTAACAGCAGGTCGCGATCTTTTGAAAATGGGCCATGTCACCTCTTCACGTGTCCTGCAGCATATAGGGCAATTGCGGCAGCATTTGAGACATTGAGTGACCCAAATCCGCCTGCAAAGTCGATTTTCGCCAATACATCACAAGTGTCTTTGGTCTTATCCCGCAAGCCCGGGCCTTCTGCACCCAGCACCAGAGCCACGGGGCCTTTGGCCTCGACCAGAGCCGTTTCCAGTGACGATTCCGCGGTGCCGTCTAGACCGATCAGATAGAAGCCCATCTTGCGCAATTCGACCATCATCGACGACAGGTTCTTGACGCGCAGGTAGGGTTGGCGTTCCAAGGCGCCACTGGCCGACTTTGCCAGCGCACCGGTTTCGGGCGCGGCGTGACGTTCGGGGGCGACGACAGCGCGCGCGCCAAACACCTCTGCAGATCGAAGAATAGCACCGACATTATGCGGGTCCGTCACGCGGTCAAGGCAAAGCACAACTCCCCCGCCCTGAACCAAATCCACCAAAGGGCCCCAATCTAAGGGGCGCACCTCAAGGGCAGCGCCTTGATGCACCGAGCCCGGATCAAGCGGAGCGGCGAATTTTCGGGGATCGGATATCTCAGGCTCAAGCCCCGAGGCTGCAACCGCATCGCCCAAGCGATCCAGCGCGTTTTTCGTCACCACAAGGCGCAGCTTGACGCGCTTTGGGTTCGCCAAAGCATCGCGCACCGCATGCAGACCAAAGAGCCACAACGTCGCTTGACCCGCGCCGCGCCGTGCCTGTTCCTTTTCAATGATCCACTTTGGCTTCTTCATGGAGCTGCCTATCCCCCGCCAACAGCCCGAACGCAACAGATTTTCCCGCTTGACCGACCACAGCGGCCTCGCTATCCCACCCCGACGTGTCGGCAACGACACGCCCGGTGGGCGACAGGCCGCAAGGTGTGGCAGGGGACTGTAACTCCCTCGAGGAGACTCACGCCTGGTTCGATTCCAGGGTCGCCCACCATTTACTCCATCTCATTGAGAAATATACACTTCTGCCATATAATAGGCGTATTTGGTGCCTATTTTCGGTACCCAAACGTAGATTTTCGGTACCGAGATGGCCCAAACTAAGCCCAAGTTCATGCTGATCGAGCATGGTAGATACTTCTACCAGCGTAAGGTTCCGATAGCTGTGCAAAGCGTCGTTGGGCGCAAGAAGTGGCGCGCGCCACTCGGGAACGACTTTGACGATGCCTATGATCGCCTCAAGCATTTGCGCGACGAACATGACGCCCTTCTCAAGCGAATAGAGGACCCGGACGAAAAGCAGAAACTCAAAACCCAAACGCGTCGAACAGTCGAGCAAAACCGCTATGAGAATTACTTCCGAGAGGATGAGGCATATGAAAAGTGGTGCCATGCGCAAGGCTTAAAGACCGAAACAGAGGAATATCTTCAAGAAGAGGCGAGGCTGTTGGCCGCTGGGCTGAATGAAGAATTACCTGTTTGGGAAGATGCCGCTCGATGGATTGCGGCAATTGATCATGAACGAGAGAACCCAGAAACCAGCGTTTTGCACGATTTTCCAATGGATGATGACGAATATCATGACCAACTCAAAGGTGTCCTAGATCGCTTTTTTGGTGACACCGTCGTACTTCCCAAGGACCCCGAAGATCGCGACGAGTTTGATGCCGCCAAACTCAAGCTTGAACGCAAGATCGCACGGGTGGCAAAAGACCCTGACACCGTGTCCAAAGTGGCCAGAAAGTTCTTCGGTTTTGCCGACCTTCGAGAGAAAACAGAACACAAGTACAGACGTACGATGGAGCGCTTGATAGCAGAGTTTGGAGACATCCCTATCTCGCAGGTCACTCCGCGAATGTTGCGTGACTACCGAGACAAGCTCAAACTACGAGGTCTTCTCCCTTCTTCCATCCGAGCTGAGTTCACGCCAATCATGGGGCTGTTCGGTTACGCCGTGGACGAAGAACTAATCGAGATTAGTCCGATGGTCAGCGTCAAGTTACCAAAGGAGCGCCGTGCAGTAGAGGAAATGAAGTGGCTACCCTTTGACGCGAAAGAGACTTTGCAAATTTTCGCGGCACTGGACGAAGTTTGGGGACAGAAAGTGCGTGGCCTGTCCGAGGAACGCCGCAAAGCGTTGTGTATGGCAGTGCGAGTATTGGCCTTTACAGCAATGCGGCCTGCCGAGTTAATGGCTTTGCGCCCTGATCAAGTCGATGAACGGGCCATTCGCGTTGAGGGAGGCAAGACAAAAAGCTCTTGGCGCGTAATCCCCCTCCACCCCGAAATTTCGGACTTCCCTGCTTGGCTGCACGCAGGAGGACTGTCCGCCTTCAACAATAGCAAGACCGGGAAAACCCAAACCGACACTGTCACCGTACTTCGCCACAATTTCTCACGACTAATCCGCAAAAAGATGACGGAACCAATTAATGAGCCCCGCAAAGCACTCTATTCGCTTCGGTCCACTTTTCAGAACGCAATGCGGCGCGCAGGTGCGCCAAAAGATGTCCGACGAGCAATTCTAGGACACGTAGAAAGCGGTGCTATCCGTCACTACGATGATGGGCCAAGCTTCGACTTATTGAAGAAGTGGGTCGAAAACGCAGACCCGCGTCGCCCTTAATCAACCTAAGCATGTGACCCGTTTTAGCGGTCGAAGTTGATTTTTGTCGAATTTTATGTTATAAGAACAGCATGACCTAACTGCCGGGGGCAGTCAGGTCTGACGCCCAAGAGGCGTATACATATCTCCAAAACAGAGAAACAAATGACCGAGTTTACACTTGGGCTCGCAGACGTCCGTTCCGCCACGCGGTGGGGCGCGTCCAGAGTCCGCACAATTACTACCCGCCTTTACCCGCTCGAATTCCGCCTGCGGCCTGCCGGACCCGCTGGCGGAGGGCGAGTGCGCCTGTTTCGCCTCAGTGACTTGTTAACGCGATGTCGCGAGAGCCGAGGCTTCACAGATGAAATGGCATTGAAACTGATCGCGGCAGACGCCGCAACACGCAGCAAGGAAATCGAAGAATGACGCAGCACACAATCCAATCCGAAATTGATCGCGAGAGAGATCGGCAATGCCGCATCGAAACACAGGTTTCGGCAATGCCTCCACACCAGAAGAACCGCCTTGAGTTCGCCCAGCGCGAAGCGGAACTTGCACTCGCTCGCGTCTTCGGGCACCGGCTAAACTCTCAGGTTGCCGCGAGAATTGTGGAAGGGATGGTTTTGAATCCGGCCGTTCTATGTACGGTCGGCGGTGGAGTCAACGAATTGCCGACTACGCCTCGGGGCTGGGATGCGTTTGCGAAGGAAGCTGCCAACGCGGAGCCTTTGGCGAAGCTGTCAATCGACCATGCTGACGGCCAATTGCGGGAGAGTCTTCGTCGCGAAGCGTTGGACAAGATGAACCCTGCCCGTAAAATGGCTATGGCGCGCGAAGGCACCTTGGACTCTCACCTTGAGCAGTCCGTGAAAGAACGTCTTGAAGCACGGTCATTCTGACAATGAAAGCACCGGACCCGTCTCAACCTCTCGCAAATAAGCGGTGGGAGGCCTATGCCAACTTTCGCTCGAAAGGCCTCGATCAGGCGACGGCATGGCAGAGGACGATCCCCTTTGGAACGCCATACAAGGGTACGAATACGAGTCTGCGTGTCAGCGGTCACCGCTGCGAAAGCCGCCCTGAGGTTCGTACCCGCATCGGTTGGCTCACCGCTGACGTTCGCCGCCGGGCAACTGGCGTTCCTGAGGCCCTTTCCCGTTCCGATATCATCTCCGCCTCACTTGAGGTGAGCGAGGCATTGGAGGCAGCTTACAAGGCCTGTTTGAACGTTACTGTCAGCGTTCCACCCCAAGCGCTTGAACGATTGAAGTCGGTTTGGGCAGGACACCTCGCAAGGCAAGGGAAGATGGGTGAATTCCATCAAGTGACCGCTCCCAACGAGGTGGTCCAAGTAATGACAGCGCTTGCCAATTATTTGGGGAGAGTTTGCACATGTCCGAGACCCTAAAAAGCCGAACAGCCCGTGCCAGCCTATTCCTACTGCGGGAAAACTTGAGTGATCTCCGCCGATATGCGGCTGATCCTGATCCGGATTCCATCGACCGTCTAATAAAAACGGCAGAACTGACAAGCACGACGATTAAAAAACTAATGGCGTGGCTATCAGACGAGCCGACAAACGAAGTCCGTAAGGCCTCTGGCCCGAAAGTCGATCCCAGCACACTCCTGCGGGCGCTGCGGGCGATCAACACAGGGAATACTTGTCCTGATTGCGGCTTCGTGAAGAGCCCCGATAACTATAATGAATACTCAGAAGCTGCCGTTCAGGCAGAGGCGTTCAGGCAGAGGCGTTCAGCAAGCAGCCCCGCGAACCAAACCCAAATCCCCTCTAAATTTCGAGAACCCGACGGCGCGTGAAACAAACGTGCCATACACCCCGCGCGCGAGCGCGATTTCTTCAAATCTTCCGATCCCGATTAGGAGACCAACATGAAAGCACCTTGAAATGAACTTCGATCAACTAAAACGCTCAAAGACGCATTTGGCACTAGCCGACGCATGGAACCTTGAAGACGGTTACTGCGACCGCAGCACCGCCCTTGCTGAGGCAATTGCTGCCAAAGCAGCAGACCCACACTTGGCGATCATCCTACTCGCCGCCGAGAGTTTGGATTCCCTCGTACTCCATGCTGGCGGCGACAAATGCTGCACCATCTGCCGTACAGATGTCATGCGTGCGATATACATGGACAGCGCCGACGCCGAACTTGTTCTTCGAATTGCAGGATTTGAGAAAGATGACTCGATTTGGCGCTCTGGCGATCCGCGCTTCAAGCGGCAGAAGCTCCAATTTTCCAAGGAGTCGGTTAAACAGACGTTTGACTTCTGTCTTTGAACTGATTCGCCCACAAAAAATTGATGGCGAGCAACAAACTCCCTGCCCGCCATCAAAGCACGTTCATCAAAACATTTCTAATCATACCATATATTGTTGGTGGTCTAAATAGGTCATGACCCGTTACCTAATCGAAAATCGACCGTAATCGAGTATGGTGCACCTAACTGCTCACATTGAGAGCGGGTTCAAGCGCACGTAGTCCAATTAGGGCCACGTATCATCAAAACGCGCAGTCATTTTAGATGTCCCAAAAGAACACAGCGAGTCTGTGAATGGGGAAATTCGTCCTCGTCACAGTGGATGGCCTTTGGCTGCAAAAACTAGGAAACGCAAACATGTCTCTAAACACGAACAACGCAATCGCACTTGCCGCAAATGAACCGGAGATCGTACCTGATCGTCGAAAGCTGTCTGCTGGTGCCGCTGCAATTCGAGATAAATTCTCGCCTGACCAACACAATGAAATCAAAAAAGCTAAGCCACTCTCCTACACGAACGCGATGTTGAGTCTTGAAGACCACGGACATGCGTTCGCAATGCAAGACATCCAATTGGGCGTTCTAATTGCTGGAATGGAAAAATCCGGAGAAAGTGAAGTCACGATCACGAACTTGATGAACAACCTTCGCGCTGCGTGGCCTCAGCTTGAGAAGCGTTGGCTCAAGGACCTCCGCAAAGCGGTGCAGTACCTGCTTGGATCAGAACGTAGAGCGGCTGCCAGAGGACTGGAAACGAACATCGTCAATGAGCACGACTACCTTCAACTTTGCAGCTACGGAGCCAAAAAGGTTGAAAAGGACAATTGTACCAATCCAACGATGTTTCGGAGAGGCTCAACGCTTGCTGCGGTGACAACGATTCCCGAACTTGATCAAACCCGGATTGAAACCCTAGATCAGAAGAAATTTACAGCAAAACTCAATCTGATCGCGCCGTACCGTCAGTCGTTTCAGGCCGGGGATGATGTGATCATTCGCGGAGTTAGTGTACCTCTTGACGTCGCAAACCAGCTTTTCGTCCATGAACACAACATCCCGCACCTTAATGGCTTGATCACTGCTCCCGTCTTTTCTGAGGACTGCGATCTAATCAACTCTCCGGGCTTCAATGAGAAGACGGGCATCTTCTACGCCAAACCGATGGACCTCAAGATTCCGACCGTTCCTCGAAACGTCACGAGTAGCGATGTTGATGAGGCAAAACGAATCTTGACGGAAGAGCTTCTTGGCGATTTCGAACTGGACGGCGTTAGCCGTGATGCCCTTCTCAAAGCTGCGCTAGGCAGCGATCCGAGCACTC
The DNA here is from genome assembly GCA_028097405.1 of Paracoccaceae bacterium. Taxonomy (GTDB): domain Bacteria; phylum Pseudomonadota; class Alphaproteobacteria; order Rhodobacterales; family Rhodobacteraceae; genus CALKXV01. The sequence continues at coordinate 92,648 of JAOHEK010000003.1, forward strand.
CGCCCCCTGCCTCCTTCCTGAACGCAGTTGGCCTTTTGGTCGAGCAATTCGTCCGGCCCATGATCAAGGGTCCGTTGATGCTCAATCTAATCACTAAGACGGTCAACGGTTCCGGAGGTGGCCTCCTTTCGAATGCAATTGGCTACATCGTCGATGGGCGTCCGTCTTCACGCCCAATGGCAAACAATGAAGAAGAACGCCGTAAAGCGATCACGTCAGCGCTACGAAGTGGCACTCGCATGATCTGTTGGGATAACGTGACAGGAGATTTGTCTAGCGCTGCCTTGGCGAGTGTAACGACGGAGCCAATCTGGAATGACCGAATTCTTGGCAGATCTTCGGAGGCCTCCATTCCAGTCACGTCAAGCTTCGTCATTGTTGGCAATCGGCCTCTTCTTTCAGACGAGCTTCGACGACGCACCAGTCTGATCGAGATGAAGCCACAAACGGCCAATCCTGAGGAGCGGAGTGGTTTCCGGCACGAGTCCCTAATGGGCTACGTAAAAAAGCACCGTGGTGACTTCGTTTGGGCCACTTTGGTGCTTGCTCTAAACTGGATACAGAAAGGCTGCCCAGAGCCCAAGCATGCTCCAATCATTGGGTCGTACGAAGCTTACCGCTATGTCATCGGTGGAATAATTGAAGTGGCGTCTGAAAGCTGGACAACTTGGCAACAAAATCGCTCCGCGCTCAATGAGATCGCTTCGGATGGTGAAGAGGAAGAAATTGAAAACCTGCTCGCTGCTTGGTGGTCGAGTTGCTTGAGCCCGGATGGGGCAGAAGCGCCAGAGCTTTGCGCCATCGCAGAGGCCGAGAAAATCGCGTTGCCGATTAAACGTGTTCCGCTAGGCGGGGAGCACGAATTTTCGACACGTTCTATGGGGCGTTACTTGAAGACGTTCGTCGGACGTCATTTTGAGATGGAAGACGGCACAACAGTCGAATTGTGCCAATCCCAAAAGCGCGGCAAGGGTGGATACCCATGGAAGCTTTCAAAAGTTGAGAAGAAGCCGGGAATCCGCGACGCTGCAAAAGCCGCGCCGTCCGAAGGTACTAAAATTGCGTTTGAGCGCCCTGCCAAGAAGAACCACTCGACTTCAATCCTAAAAGCCGCGAACACCAACACTAATGTTGCAGACCCCTTCAAATGAACGGCAGCCACCCCTTATTCGCGCGGGGCGGCGGGCCGCAGGTTTCATCCAAAGACGGCAAATACGGTCCGAAAACGAAAAAATACGGTAGACTATTCCTTCATAATCAATATGACAGTTAGTTTATCGTATTTCCGTATTTAGTTTTGATTTAGAAGTACAATCTGGACAAGATGTTTGAAGAATGTATTTTGTCTTCGCCACACAGCGGGCATTCTGAAACCCGGCAATTACGAAATTTACCCACAACCTACTACATTTAACTGACTCACCACGCTACTTTTCCAATAACGAAAGGCCTGCGGCATATTCTGCGTACCCGCAAAAACAACTCCACAGCGACTGTCGGGGCCTCGGGCCAATTTTTATTTCAAAGTTATCGCCAGTATTGGGCTATTCGAAAGTCAGACGATTCTGGTACACATTCCCGCTACGCGGGGTCGCTGCAACATGCCCATCAGCCCACCTTGTCAAAGACTACATTTTTCTTGACGAGCGCGCATTTTTTGTTTTGACGTCCGGCCATTTTTGAGGGACCTACGCATCTTGCGATAATCAAAACTACCAACAGCACACCTCACCCATTTCGCCGGTGCCTTAGGTATCTTAGCTAACGCAGAGACCACGATAACACCGTATAAGGCGGCATCGATCATAAGCACCACACATAGCAGATCGAACACGCTCCAAATTGCCAGCTTTGTCCGGATCGCCGTTAGACAAGTGAAACCTGTCCGATTTGTGTATAGCGACAAAGGACGCGAAGAATCGTCCAAAAGTGTCCGATTAGCCTTGCCGAATCATATATAGGACACTATCTATTTATGAGACAGTCAAAACGGACAGAAAGGATAAGGCGTGGGCGAACTCATTGGATATGCGAGGGTCAGCAGCAAAGGCCAAAACATCGAACCCCAAATCGACGCGCTCACGCGCGCAGGTGTTACACCTGAGCACCTCTACCAAGAGAAGGCATCCGGCACGAAGCGCGACGGGCGTGCCGAACTAGAAGCGCTTCTGGCCCGTGGCATTCGCCGTGGCGATAGATTGGTCATCACACGCTTAGATCGCCTAGCCCGTTCCATGCGCGACCTACAAAACATCGCTCATGTGCTGAAAGAAAAAGAAGTCGATCTGGTGGTTACGGAACAGGCGATTGACACCAGCACAGCAGAAGGTCGTCTATTCTTTAATATGCTGGGCAGTATCGCAGAATTTGAGACAGAGCTTCGCAAGGCACGTCAGCGTGAGGGAATTGACGCAGCACTCGCCAAGGGGCCTGACAGCCCTTACAAAGGTCGTCCAGCGACAATAGATGGAAAGCGCATCACCGCCCTGAGAGAGCAGGGGAAAACGCCCACAGCGATTGCGAAGGAACTGGATGTCGCCCGGTCGTCTGTCTACCGCTACTTGAAGGAGGACGTGTGATGGGTTCTCTTGTGAATCTGACCTTGTTGCTTGTCGCTTACCAGTTGCTATCACACTTCTGATCATGGCTCAGATACAGATATTCCCACTAGAATAGAATGCTGGGGACCCAAAGTGGGGGTTACCCGTGGGGGTAGTCAGGGCGTGCAGTAGCCACGTCGACGCCGCTCAAGCGAAAACGTTATCCTTAGCCACAAACGACCCGAACCAAAAATGTTAGATTGCGCGAAATTTTTGAATCGTTCTATCCGAAAAGTTAGCCGGGATGATATCCAAGTTGCTGCCATCGATCAGAGTCGATTATGCTTGCTCAGAGGTCGCCGACAAATCTTCGGCAACGCTGCGAAACTGTTCAAGCGCCGCCTCCAAGTTCTCGACAATTTCAGCCGCGATGACATCTGGTTCGGGTAGCGCGTCGATGTCTTCCAAACTGTCATCTTTCAGCCAAAAGATGTCCATGTTTAGCTTGTCGCGAACGACTAGGTCTTCGTAGGCAAAACGCCGAAACCGTTTAGTTTCCTTCCGTTCGTGATAACACTTTACGAAGTCGTCCAAGTCCGCTTTGACCAGCTTCTTCGTTTTTAACGTTTTGTGTATGTTGGTGCGGAAATCGTAGACCCACAACTCTCGCGTTTGAACTTCTCGCGACGCGGCCTTTTTGTCGAAGAACAAAACGTTGGCCTTCACGCCGGGGCTATACCAGATGCCCGTCGGGAGACGCAGCAAAGTGTGAAAGTTGAAGCCTTCAAGCAGCCGTTTTCGGATGCCTTCCCCGGCACGGCCAGCTTCAAATAGGACGTTGTCCGGAAGGACGACACCGGCACGCCCGTTGGTCTCCATGATCGTCAAGATATGTTGGAGAAAGTTGAACTGTTTGTTTGAGGTCGTGAATTTAAAGTCTTCGCGCTCGTAGCTCTCGCGTTCGGTAGTGACCTGCCCGTCTTCGCCAACGACGGTATAGCTCGACTTTTTACCAAAGGGCGGGTTCGTCAGAACAACGTTGAAACGCTTGCCGGGGTCCCCCGCCAAGGCGTCGCCTTGGTGGACTGGGCTGCTGTCATTGCCGACTCCATGCAGATAGAGGTTCATCGCCGCCAAACGCACAACTTCGTCAACGATATCGATACCTGTGAACGTGGTTTCGCGGAGCGTTTTGATCTTTTCACGATCTTGGCTCTGACCCTTCATGTGATCGTATGCCGTTAGGAGAAAACCGCCCGTGCCGCATGCGGGGTCACAAACCGTCTCGCCGATCTTGGGGGCGACACATTCGACAATTGCTTCGATCACCGGGCGCGGCGTGAAATACTGCCCAGCGCCAGACTTCACCTCAGATGCATTCTTCTCAAGCAGGCCTTCGTAAATCTCGCCTTTCACGTCGACGCCGATCCCAATCCAAGGTCCTTCTTTGTCGATCAGAGACACGATGCGTGTCAGTTTGGCCGGGTCGCTCAACTTGTTCTGCGATTTCCGAAAGATCGTCCCGATCAGCCCGCTCGCCGTCGCAAGCGCCTCAAGTGTGTGTCGGTAGTGAAGCTCCAATGCGTCACCCGTCTTACCAGCCAATTGCGTCCAATTCCATTCCGGGGGCACTGCCGACGCCTCGCCCAGCAGGTCGACACGTTCCTGATCCATTTTTAGGAACAGCAGATAGGTGATCTGCTCGATATAGTCGCCATACGAAATACCCTGATCGCGCAGCACATGGGCATAGTTCCAGACCTTCGAGACAAGCTGTTCATTCGTCATTCTTAGTTCCCTTGCAGCGGCTGGATCAGAAGAGACCAGTAGTATTCAGCCGCTCCTTCTTCGCTTAGTGTGTCGCGGTCTGTCGGAAGCCCAAAGTGTGGCATGCCCATAGGTCGCAAAAAGAGCTTCTGGTCGTCGCTTTCGACCGACATGCTTTCATTCATCGAGTTTGTTGGCGCTTCGTCTCCGTTGGAGTAGGCAATACCATTTCCCACCATGCCCCCAAGACGAATGCTACACGCGGCTGTCTTGGCACCACCGCGATAAACAGTTGCGGTGAATGTGTTGCCATCAACCTTGCGGTAACGCGCCTGAATTCCCTGATTGCGGGCCTCAAGCTCTGAGAGTGAGCCCTGAAAGAAACGATCCATGTACTCGAAGGCGTCAAGCAAGAAGCGGTCTTTGTCAGCCTCCGTGAACTCCTTTTGAAGGCGGAGGTTCGATGACCTTGGCAGTTCCTCTGCCATTGCCTCGACCTCTTCCAATTCGATGAATTCGTGCACGTCCTTCGGCTGTTCCGCCGCGCCAATTTCTTTGATAGCCCGACGGATCGACTTCGCGACGTCAAGAAACGCCTCATCGCTGTTTGGCCAAAGCGTGATCGGTTTCCCGTCGGTAGGTGTCACTAAGTATTGGGCCAGATCGGTATGCGTCCAATCACACGGGCGCAAGATTACAGATATCAGACGTGCCGTACCCTCTTGATGACGCTCCAAAGCGCGTCCCTTTTCGATCTTGTAGCAGTAATCGGAAGCCAAGAAATCCGGACTAACGAGCAGGAGTACGATGTCCGCTGCGTCAAGCTCGGCACTGATAGTCCAGTCAAGATGATCGCCTGCAAGCATCCGTCGGTCGTGCCAGACATCGATCAGCCCCTGCCGCTTGAGCATCGAAAGCTGGACCTCAAGTTGGTCCCTGAGTTCCTCGTCTTTGTGCGAATAGGAAACAAATACCCTAGCAGCCATTATGACGCCTCGTAGGATTGCTGGATCAGGGACTTCGCGCGATCAAGATCCTCATGGTTTTTTACCGTAACTTCCAAATCGCCAGTCCCGAAATGCCCGATATTGCGCACGTCCCGCGTGAACCCTTCCTCAAGGCCATCGATCAAGGCCACCGCTTCGGGATCGACTTTCAGGTAAAGGCGAATGACGTTGATCTGTGGTTTGATCTCGACGCAGGCGAAATTCTTGATCCGCTTGAACGCAAAGTAATTGTTCAGCGTCTTCTGAACCACGTCATCACCCAAGCCAACCATGAATACCTCGATATCTGCATAGAGGTTGGACAGGTCCTCACCCGCGTCAGACAAGCTCTGTGAATTGGTCTTGTATTTCGTTGATATTCCATTTGGCGAGGCAACGGCAGGCTGAGCCTTGGTCGAAACCGTTGTCAGAAGATCAAGCATCAGCAGATCATCGCCAAACCGCCGGTACCGGATCAACTCGATGTTCCGGCTCATCTGCTTGATCGCATGTTCGTCGAACTTGGTGAAACTCGCCGCGATGCATATCAGGCGCGGGGCGCTCCATTCGATGGCATCGGCGGTTGCTTTGTCGAACTTATCCCGCACCAACAGTTCGAACTCGCCCCGGTGATCCATCAGCCAATCAAGGTAGAACAGGCCTTGGTTGATGATGTTCTCATCGCGTTGCCGCTTGTATTCGATGATGACCGGATAGCCGTTCTCGTCGATGCCCAACGTGTCCATCCGCCCGCCGTGAGAGGTCGCGTATTCAGATGCAAGGAAGCGCACGCCCAGCAGTGTTTCGAGGTTTTGCTCAAACGTCGTCTGCAAGGCGCGTTCAAGTGGGGAAGACGAGCTTTCGAGTTCGGTCAGCGTCCCGCCATTTTGCTTGAATAGTTTGATGTCACTCATGCGGGCGTCTTTCTGCCGGGCTTCTTCGCGGTTGGTTTTTCTGCCGCGATGCGGGCAAGGAGGTCGCTGGCAGGTTCGTCAGCCGGGTCTTGCGGGACGAGTTTACCTGCGAAGGCGTCTTTTAGGATGGATTGGCGGAGAGAGGCGGAGCGTTTGAGTTCGGTTTCGCTCCACTGTTCAAGATCAACGATCTTCTGCAACGCGTCGTCCACCGCATCCATGATCTCGATTTGCTCAGGAACTGGCGGCAACTCGACTGCTATGGACTTCACCTCGCCGCTGTTGATGTTGTGAACGCCGCTCGTCGATCTCGCTTGGCGTTCAATCAAAGCGCGCGTCTGGGGCGATGCCATCGACATTTGTAAGTAATCGGGGAGAATGCGAGCTTGATCCACGCGGAGTCGGATCAAGTAGCCAGCGAACGACATTCCTACAGCCTCTTCGCGCACGACTGCCCCCCGTGCAATAAGATTGGCACTGCCGTTGGATCGCACGATCAGGATGTCACCTAACTCCAACGCGAGCTTTTCCGATTCACTTTCTGTCAGGTCCGTGTACTTAACGTCATCGAGACCGATCTTGCCTCCGACCACATTTGGAATTCGCAGGACGGCGGTGTTTGCGGGTTCGTAGCTACACTTTTTTGCCGTCCCATAGCGAATGTCTTCCAACAGTGACCCGAGTTCGACTGCCTCCCAACCAGACCTGTCACTCTTGGTGAGTTGGCCGGTGACGGCGGATTTCAGGACGGACTGGCGATATTGGGTCAGGAGCTTCTGCACGTCCCGCACC
>JAOHEK010000030.1 GCA_028097405.1 Paracoccaceae bacterium
GCCGAGTATTGCTCCGCCGATTACAAACGCTCATTTCAGGATTTCCCTACCAATTGCCAGCGGCTTCGCAGATCGCTTGGGCTTGAGGCCGAAGATCATTTGCACGGCGGTTGTAGGTGTCCGAGGCTTGCAGCATTTCTGAACGGTCCGCATCGGCGTGGTTTTCTCGGAAGGTGCCTTCGGCTGAATCCCAAGTTGGGAAGCGCGTGGCGCAGTCGCAGGAACTTGTCTCTACGACCCGCTCTATGCTCTGTGCCCGATACCCAAACAGACCCCTCGATCTCTAAGTCGATAGATTATCAGTAATCCGATGAAAAAATTCATGGCAAGACTGGAGCTGTTGGATTGTGATAAACTCATCCGGCTTGTGCGCTTGCTCTATCGATCCAGGTCCACAAATGACGGTTGAGAAACCTGCCTCCTGAAACAATCCAGCTTCGGTTCCATATGAGACATCAATTGAGTTAGAAGTGTTTCGCCACCGTTGGCACACTTGTGTAGCGTGACTATTCAGGTTTGCATCCAAACCGGGCACAGAGTGGACGTTCATTCGGATAGAAGCGCTTTCAAAAAACTGCTTCATTTCTGCCTCCAAACTGGCCGCGTAGTTGGAAATTCGTTGGATCAATGGAGCCGCTGATTCTCCAGGTATTACCCTGAGATCCCAAGAAAATGAACAGTGATCAGAGATCGTATATGGGTTCATGCCACCTTGAACGATGCCAACGTTAATCGTGCTATGCTTTGGCGCAAGCCGAAGCTTTTGGTTTTTCTCTTCAGAAAGCTTGCAACTGAGATTGTCGAGCAAAACGATAAAGCGTGCCGCAAAGGCATTCGCACTAATTCCTAGGTGGGTTTGACTGGAATGTGCCTGAACTCCCACAACATGAACATGACCAACAGTAACGCCTTTATGCGCAACAGCGACTTCCATACCAGTAGGTTCTCCAACCACAACCGTAGAAATCGGCGGCAGCAGACGTTTGATTTCCTTAATCAACGAAGGCGCACCCAAACAACCAACTTCTTCATCGAATGAGACTGCGAGGTGAATTGGTCGGGTCAATCGCGCACGGCCAAGTGCTGGAAGGTTTCCGAGAATTACGGCTAAAAACCCCTTCATGTCGCAGGTGCCACGACCAAACAGCTTTTCTCCACGTTCCACTAGCTGAAATGGCGGTGATGACCATTTCTGGCCTTCGATGGTGACAACATCACTATGTCCGCTAAGTAGAATTCCACCGGGGACGTTTGGACCAAAGGTTGCTAGAAAATTTGCTTTGCTACCATCCTTGGAGGGCATAACTGTGCAAGGAAAATCATGTTCCAAACACTGATCTCGCAGAAACTCGACCAGTTCCAAATTCGAGTTTTCTGAGACAGTATTGAATGAGACAAGCTTTCGCAAAGCTTCTACAACATTGTGCACCCCTATTCCTCCAGTATGGAGCTTTTGGGCTCATGGATGTTTGATTTATAGCTCCGAATTTGGCTGACAAGTATGGGTAGAAGCAGGACTATGCCAAGCCCCAGTGAATAGATTCCAGGGCTAACAAACAGTAGCCCCACGCCAGCGACCCACCAACGCTCAAATTTCTTCATAGGCTGAAACAAAAAACCTGTAAATGCGATCCCTATTGATGCAATGCCTAGCATCGCGCCAAGTAGCGTAATGATGAATGCGCCCCATGTGAATCCGCTGGCAACAAGGAGAAGTGCAGGTGAGTATACGAATACAAACGGAACCAATGCTTTTGCAATTCCAAGCCGAAAGGCAGTATTGCCCGTTTTAAATGGATTCGAGCCCGCTATCCCTGCTGCGGCGTAAGCTGCCAGCGCGACGGGTGGAGTAATATCTGCAAGCACACCATAGTAGAATACGAAAAAGTGGGAAACCAAGGGTTCGACGTCGAGTTGCGCCAGAGCGGGAGCCGCAACCGCTACCAAGATAATATAAGTTGCTGTCGTCGGAATTCCTGCCCCCATAATAATGCAGGAAAACGCGATCATGATCAGTGCCACAAACAAGGTCCATTGCTCGATGGCAAAGTAGGACAACGGCCAAAGTGAACCTAAGAACGTTCCGACATCTGATGCCGTTTGGATTACAACATATCCAAGGCGGAATCCTACGCCGGTTAACGTTACGACGCCAACCACGACGCCAACGGCTGCTGCCGCTGCACCGACGGCCAAGGTGTTCTTGGCACCTGTTGCCAGAGCGGTTCCTAGATCAGGTATGGTGAGGCGGTTTGTTGGGTTCAAAAACCCGACAACAACGCAAGCGATGATGCCATACACGACTGCGTAGTCGGGTGTCTTACCAGACAGGATCAGATAAACTAGGATCGCCAGAGGAATGATGGACAGCCAATGTTGTCGCAGAACAAGTAAAGTTTTCGGAATTTCCTCACTTCGTAGGCCACGAAGCCCTAGTTTTTTGGCTTCTAGGTGAACCATGATGAAGATTCCGAAATAATGAAGCAATGCAGGAAATAACGCAGCTGCAAGGACGTCTCTAAGAGGAAGCTCAAGGTACTCGACCATAATAAATGCAGCAGCACCTAGAATGGGAGGTGTGATCTGACCACCCGTGGAAGCGGTCGCTTCGACAGCACCTGCAAAATGCGCTGGATAACCGACTCGTTTCATCGCAGGAATCGTGAGAGCCCCCGTAGTAACAGTGTTGGCAATGCTCGACCCTGAGATTGTACCCATAAATGCGGAAGAAAAAATCGCGACTTTCGCCGGACCGCCGGAGTAGCGACCCGCGATTGCCATAGCCAAATCAATGAAGAGCTGGCCTAGCCCAATACGAGTTGCCAAGACGCCGAAAAGTATGAACAGGAAAACATACTTGGCCATCACGCCAATGGCGATGCCGTAAATTCCTTGGTTAGAAATATAGAGATGGTTTACGAGACCTGTCCAAGTTGTCCCAGCGTGCTTCAACGCACCGGGCGCGTAGGGCCCAAACAATGCGAATCCCATAAAAATTATCGCGATAACAGGAAGCGTTGGTCCGACTGAACGTCGCGCGGCTTCTAATGTCAGTAGCAGAAGAGCGCTGCCCATAAAAACGTCAAACGATGATGGATTGCCAACGCGTGTTGCAACGATCTCCGGAGGGATAAGCGGCAAATAAAGTGACGCGATAACTGCAAGGACGCAAAGCAAGTAGTCAGAAAGTGGAATGCCATCCGGTCGATACCAACGACGCGGCACGTTTACATCATGCGATTCACGACGGAAGCCAAAAAGAAGAAAAATGAGGCCAAGAACAAATGCGAGGTGAATGCCCCTGTGCAGGAGCTCACGGATTAGTCCAAATCCAGATGCATAAAAATGGTATGCTGACATCGCGATAAGGACTGCGCTGATGAAGTAACCGACCAATTTACCCGTTGACCGAAACGCAGTTTCAGGATCATATTTCCTCTCTATCGCATCAAGCTGCTCAGCCGATAAAGTAATTGATTTGTTGTTTGTCATGCTGAACTCCTCGCGCAGGCCCACGGTCAGATTTGAGCACCATATCAAGTGCCCAAATCATTTTTTTATCAGTTATTGAGAATGCCGACTTCTCTGTAGAAGCGTTCAGCTCCAGGATGTAGCGGGATGGCCAATCCGCTAAGAGCAGTGTCCAAATTGATGGAAGGGCCTTTTGCATGGCTCACATCCAGCAAAGTACGAGTGTTTTCATTCCACAACGCTCTCGTGATATTGTAAATTAGCTCCTCATCTTCAACTGAACTGGTGAACCATTGGGCTCCGACGGCCACGGTAGGCGCAGCAACCACATTTTCGTAGGTTCCGTCCGGAATGATGCTTTGTGAAAAAAAGCCATACTTCTCTGTAAGTGCGTCTGCCCCTGCCCCATCAATAGGAACCATCATGATCTCTGTGGCTGACGCGAGCTCAACCAATGCTCCAGTCGGGTAGCCTGCCACAATGAAAAACGCATCTATTTTGCCGTTGCGCAAAGCTTCCGATGCTGCACCACCCTTAAGTGTCTCTGGCGTGATGTCATCAACACTCATACCGTTTGCTTCCAAAATGAGCTGTGCATCAACATAAGTGCCAGAACCTGGTTCATCTAAAGAAACTCTTCTGCCCCTAAGATCGCTGATCGAATTGATTCCGCTGTCAGCAAGCGCCACTAGGTGAACGTGCTCCTCGAACAAAGCCGCGATGGATCTGAGGTTCGTCGAGGGTTCTTGTCCCTCCATGGTCCCAGTGCCTGTATATGCCCAATACGCGACGTCAGACTGAGCAAAACCGGAATTCCTCAATCCAGATGCAATAGCATTTACGTTATCCACTGAACCTCGCGAAGAAACAGCCGTGGCGATGAGACCTTCAACACCACAACTTCCGCCAGCATCGCATTCCCGAGAGCCTGGTGGCCTGGAAATTGCGTTAGCAATCACGCCGCCAACTGGGTAATAGGTATATGCTGTTCCCCCTGTCCCAATTGTAAAAAAATCGATATCTTGTGCCCATACTGGTCCGCTTAAACCGACCATGGCGACAACTCCGGCCAACAGGCCTTTTAAGTTAGTTGTGATATTTTTCATTGTACTCCCCTTTGTAAGATTATGACACGCCTATGCGCATCTGATGGTTGGCCAGAAGGCCTTCTTTGCACCTTCATGGCGCAAGATCGTAATTTGGTTTGAGATGAAGTTGGCCAATGGCCGTTGTGACTCTTGCTGTCATCTCGATCTCTATGAGACCGCCAGCAGGCAAACTCGAAACTCCGACAGCGGTACGAATATGATCGCCTTTGATCCCGAACAGCTCGACCAGTAGCTCTGATGCACCATCCAAGACTTCCGAATGACGTGTAAAGTCAGCGGACGCCGCGACAAAACCACGTACAGATAATATCTGATCTATTGCGCCCAGATCATTCAGAGCTGATCGTGCAACTGATAGGCACCTCAATGCGCAGATCCTTGCAGCTTCTTTGGCCTGTTCAAGATCATCGTCACTGCGGATGGGACCACGAATAACCTCATCATCAACACGGCTCAGTTGGCCTGATGTTAAAAATAACCCGTTATCGATGTGCCAGGTTCGATACTTACCGTTGGCTGTTGGCATCGTGGGCAACTGTAGGCCCAGGGCGGCAATTCTCTGCTCTATTTCCAAGACTCAGAACCTCATTTTGCTTCAATTCAAATGAAAAAGCCAAAGCCTCAAATCATTAGAACGTCCCAAAGGTTCGCATAGAGGGAATGAAATAGGTGGTTGAAGTTTCAAATGTTTTGCAATATTATTCTAACCTACTGCAATTTTATGAGAAGGCCGCATGGATAGGATTGACCGAAACATTCTGACATATCTCCAAAGCGATGCGTCCATCAGCAACAATGCACTTGCTGACAAAGTTGGCCTGGCGCCATCCAGCTGCCTGAGACGGGTTCGGAACTTGAAAACGAAAGGCATCATCAAAAAGATGATAGTTGTGACCGACGCAACCCAAATGGGACGTGGGATCAAAGCAATTGTGACGATCAAACTGGCTGATCATGGGACAAAGGCAAGAAAAAGATGGATTGAAGAACTTGAAAACACAGATGCTGTTTCGCAAATCTATGCAGTTTCTGGTGATATCGACGTCATTGTGATCATGACTGTCGGATCGATGGCACAGTTCCAGAGCCTTAGCAAAAAGTTATACGGTGACAATGAAAACGTTCTTCAATTCGTATCGCAGTTCGTCCTAGAGGAACACAAGTTCGACATCGCGAACTAGAGGTCTGATCCCAAGGTTGGCAGCAACCTACGTTCTTAAAAGCGTCTCCAATTGTCTGATGTCAAAAAATGGGCGCTGGATGTTTATAACATCCAACACTCTCTCCAGAGATCAAATTCTACTCGATGCCTCAAGCAACCGGTTAAATTCATCGCCGCGACCTTTGAAAGTTGAAGCTCGATCAATTTCGACAATTTGGGTCGGCCAACGCAGTCCAGTTGCCGTGAGCATTACGACCATAGTCGTATCAGCGGGCAGATCGTTTAGTTTTGCAAACTTAACAGCGCACGCCGTAGAAACACATGAAGAGGACTCAGCAACGATGCCAGATTTCGCGAGCAAAATGGCTGCCTCCCGTATTTCTGCTTCCGAAACGGTGCATGTTTTCCCCCCGACCTTCCTTAGGCCGTCTAGCGCTAAATTGCTTACAATGCCCTCGCTAATAGAAATCGCATGCGTTCTTGGATTAGATATTTGCTCGATGCTGTCAGCGCCAGAAACAACAGCTTCGTGAAGCGGGCAGCTCCCTGTTGCTTCACACGCAACCAATGTCGGGATTCTTGAAATGATACCAATTTCAAAGAGTTCACTGAATCCTTGCGTCATTCCAAAGTAATCGTCGCCGCTGCCGATAGGAATGAAGATGTATTCAGGCATTTCAGTCGTACGCATATTCAAAGCCAATTCGTAGGCAACGGTCTTGTAACCTTCGACGCCGAAAGGATTTGAGATAGGCGCAGGGAGCGAACTTTTTGACGGATACCAACCCAACTCATTAACGAAGCGTGCCAATAAACCGCCACGCTCTTTCCAGTCCATCGAGACCGCAGTTCCGCCATATGCTTGAACTTGCTTAAGATAGATATCCGGTGTGCCATCAGGAAAAAGTACAACACTCTTCAATCCCGCCGCAGCCGCGTATGCGGCTGCTGACGCACCATGGTTCCCTGTCGAGCTCGCGATGATGCCAGGAAAGGAATAAGCCTTGGCGAGGGAAGCGTTGACACTGTTCAGCCTATCTTTGAATGACCATGAAGGGTTGGCAGATTCATTCTTAACCCAAAGCTTCTCAAGCCCTGTTTCAATTGAGAGCTTTGGAAGCTGGATCAATGGCGTATTTCCCTCGCCAAGTGATACACAATCGACATCTGAAGGCAGGGGCAGTAAGTCCTTGAACCTACTAAGACCAAAACCGGTTGGATCAGCAGCTAGCGCGTTAAAATCGGAGCTTTTGATTGTTGTCCCGTACTTGACCTGAAGAGGGTTACTGCACGTGTTGCAAGGCGTGAAACGCATTTCAAAATCGTAACTTTTCTGGCAAGAGAAGCAATAAAGCGCGAGTCCAGGCATGGTAGAACTTTCTTGGGAGCTGCGTTTAATCAGCGATTTCATTGTATGTTGTATCCGGTTGAGGACGTAATTTATGCTAGGAATATGCACCAAGCCATTTGAAATAGGTGGTTGAATATTCGCCAATATTGAAATTTTATTCTAATGTGGACACAGTAGCTAGGTTCGTTGAATGCGAACTAATAGTCCCTAGTATTGTAGACGCTTTCTTCCCTAATTTTGAGGCAAGGAGGCCGTTATGGGGAAGCCAAATTTCAGTGACGATTTTAAGCGTGTTGCAGTGCATCAGATCACGGTACGTAGGTATTCGGTTCGTGAGGTTTCGGAGCGTTTACTCGCGTCGTGTGATTGGCTGGGCCACGCAATCACGGCAACCAACTGACCTTGTACTGCAGGCGCTTCTCATGGCCGTCTGGCGGTGCAAACCAAAGCAAACGGTCCTGATCCACACCGATCAGTGTTCGCAATATACCAGTCGGGATTGGACAGCATTCCTTCGCGCCCACAATCTTGAGCATTCAATGAGCGGGCAACCATCCCCTCAACATTGCCTTTGTCGTTCCCACGAGCGGGCCTGCCAAACTTGTCATCAAACAGGTAGTGCGATTGCAATTCTGTGAACCGACGCGTCCGGACACGGGTGCGGTCACCCAAAATCCGCGCCACGGCGATCTTGGTATTATCGTAGAGAATGGATTGGGGAATGCCGCCGAAGAAAACAAAGGCGGACACGTGGCCATCGCAAAACGCCTCGGTCGTCTCAGCCGGATATCCCTTCACAAACACCGCATCAGAATGCGGCAAGCTCATCACAAAGAAGTGGATTTTGCGTTCTACGCCACCAATCACACCCAGCGTCTCGCCAAAGTCTACCTGTGCATGGCCCGGCCGATGCGACAACGGCACAAACACCTCTTTGGTGCGCCGTTTTTGCTCGCGCACGTAATAGGTCACCGTGGTCAGACTGCCTGCGTATCCGTGCTCGTCGCGCAACCGCTCAAAGATACGTTTAGCCGTGTGGCGCTGCTTTTTGATCAGGGCTTTATCTGTGCGCAAAATCTCATCAATGACACCAACATAACCATCAAGCGTTGGTCGCTGTGGAGCTTCTGAACGGCGATACCCTGGCGGCTGAGCATGACGCAGCATCTTCGCTATCGTCTTGCGGTCCTTGTTGAAATAACGGGCCGCCGCACGAACAGACATCCCGTCTTTCAAACAAGCACGGCGCACACGACTATAAATATCCACAGAATACATCTCCCGCCCTCCGATAACTCGAAGGACACAAACTGGCGGACTTTTACTCCGCTACAACTGCATCTCGCAGCCGCTTCTGTGGCCCATTATTGCTCCGCTTTTTACACATGGATATATGTGCCCAATGTACGATAATGTGGGCCATTATCGTTACCGTCGAGCGGATCGCGACCATTCGACTTATGGCTATGATAACCAGTTCACATCGTTACCATTTTTCTTGGTAATCAGTAGGGACAATCTGGCGAAGGTCGAAGTACGCCTTCAACAATCGTTCTTCCATGAGCCACATCGCCACCTTTTTCTGTCAATTCGAGCACCGTGCAAACATCAACGGTATGGGTTCTGATAAGCGCAAGACGCTCCAGATCCTCTATCGATATGCATAATTCCTCATGAGTTGAAACGAGCGCAATCGTTCGGAGCCAATCCAACATCACTGCATCGTTCAATGTGTAGCCGGCCTCTCGGTCCAGTGTTCTTAGCATTGCAAGCGCACGGTGTTTGCGCTTCAGGTCATCAAGTTCACTCAGGGAATTGCGCAACTAATTCACTTTCAAGCTTCTGATGCCGATATATTGCGAGAATTCAGGCTCAACTCATCTTCAAGGAAATCCACCACTTCGAGCATCGCTTCCAGAAACTTGAAGACGTCAATTGAGGCTGACCATTTCGACCGCCCTTTCGTGCCCTCGAGTTCAATTTCCCCTGTCATGAAGTAAACACCTTCGTCCCTAGGCTGAGATCCATTGTCGTAGACCGGTCGAAAGTCAGTCGTGTGGATGATTTTGTTGCAACACTCCCGCAGCGTATCTGGTATTCTTTTCCCGTCGTATACAGTCAAGAAGCTCTCGTGGGTCTGATGCTGCTTTCTCCTGAACGTGTCAAAATCAGGGTGGTCTTCGAACTGATCGTCAAGCGTTCGATATGACACCGCAAGTTGAAGGAGAATGCTCGACAACCTGTCTTCGGCAACGTTTAGATGGCAATTGACCAGAAGTGGATATGACCAGGCGGGCTCTTCTGCTAATTCTTCAAGATCGGAGTTCCAGAACGTCTCAAGGCCGCGCGTGGTCATGATAATTTCGAAGCCGTCGCGGCATGCGGCTTCAATGTATCGGCAATCGAAAGCCAACGGTTTCACGAAGGGATGATGATAGGGATTTTCTGTGGGTGACCGCGTCATTTGGTGGAACCAGAATTGATACGTTCTTGAAGGATCGAGAGTCGATCCATCATAAGTTCAAAATTTACTGCATCCACCTGAAGCAGACCGGCATCGATCATCTGCTGATAATCGTGCGCTAAAGCTTTGCGGGCTTCTCCCGACGGGATAAGACTTAATGATCCCGAAACTGCTTTGGCGTAATCGATCACGTTACCTAACTTATCGTTTTCACGAAAAAAGTGCCGCTTGTGCGTCCCGACGTCCAAGGCAAGACTTCGATCTGAAATCGCCGTCGCTGCAATGCCGGCCCGGTCAAGGCAATCGAGGTCGTACCAGTGACGCGCGTAGCGGTCGCCCCCGCGAAAGGCCCCTCTTAAACAATATGCGTGGATCGCGGTGGCTTTTTCCCAAAATGTACGCTCCGCACGCATCACGCGCGGATGGGCGATTGGTGTCAGCAGGTCTGGCAGGGCTTCAGAAATATCACAGACGATTTTGCGATGTTCGGCCGGCTCGCCCGTCGATCGAGCACCGAATTCCAAGAGTACTGCCGGACGAACGTAACCTGTACCATTTCGAACCGCTTCATACTCTAAGACGATGTTGTCATCTTCCAATTTGAGCTTTGCATCAACGCCGACCTCTTCAATCTTGCCGGACAGTATTTGGAACGGCTGGTTCTCGATCCATTCTGCGAGGCGCGCTCGAACAATATCTGTCCATTTTCTCGCTTGTGAACGGCTGGATGGGTAGGGATTGTCTGGATCATCGATCAGTTCGGGAATGATTTCCCTGATATCATACGTCAAATCAACATCTTCAGAAAACCGGTCGATGGCCCGGTAGGCTTTCGATAACGAGGTCCCGCCTTTGAAGACAAGATGCTCTCCAATAGGGCTGTCAAAGAGAGCATCAAGCGCCCAGACGACCCAAATGTCTTTCTCAAGCAGATCCGCTGGCCGCCCCAAACTGGTGGCAGCGGCTTCCAAAGCGTCGATCTTGTCGCTCACCGAGAGCCCGAAGTAGGTCATATTTGAGCTCATGAAGCGTTGGTAGAAACGGCAAGAGCACTCAGCTCTTTCGCCATCCAAGTCGGCGCATTGGCGCGTAAACCGAAGAGCTCCCTCTGCTCTTCTTCGTTGAGCCGCAGCTTGATCTTGTTCATTGCCTCACGCGCCTCCGACTGCCCGAAATAAGCAAGAGCGCGAAACGCGTGTCCGGCCTTGCTGTTTGGGGCACGAAGCTGCCAGTTCGGAACATGTCTAAGTTCGACCTTTTGCGCCCCCAACTTCAAATGCCGACTGGGACCGGATGTCCAGAAGACCTGACGTGATGGATTCTGCGTAGATAGCCCCAGTAAATTGGCGGCGGCAGCACCACTGATCGATACGCGCTCCCCCGTCGTTTTGGCGATGCTCTCAACAACGATACTGGCCGAGGGCGCACGCTCGCCAAACCGGGTCTTGACTGACAAGGCGAACAGTCCGCGCCTAACGCGCAAAAGCTCTCTGCGCCTGACGAGGCGCGACAGCGCTTGGTCCACCGCTGCCCTCTCACCAAGATGCAACAACTCCTTTGCCGACAAGGTTGCGCCTTCCGGCAAAGCCTCTGCATAGGCCCTGATCGCTTGTGATGTGGTGGTCATGCTCAACTCCTACTGTCAGATATATAGCTTGTTTTCTGACAGTTTACAAGGCAGAAGCGCACAAAGGGTGCGCCAAGGCGAGGCAGAATATCTTAGGTAACAAACTGGTTTGAGGCAATTTTCGACGGCAAATGAACATCGACCCATTACAAAAACGCAAGATCAGCGGTGATCTCTATACGCGGCGATCAATCACAACCAAGTTCATCAAAGAGAGCCTTGATTGGTCCTTCGATGAGCTAATTGATCGCGCGTCGTTAAGGGATCGTCGGCATAGCGACTATATCCCCTCCGAAGTGCTTGTCTATTATTTGCGCCAGACGAAATCAGACAACGCGGACGGTCGTTTCATTCGGCTCTACGATATTTTGCGCGATCGGGTCGAAGCTGCCTGCCCACGAGCAAGCCGCCATGTTGGCGACAAAATCCATGAAGACACACGCCTCGCTGAAATCCGCGATGCGACAGTAAATCATGTCACCGAGCTGATGTTCACCGATAGGCAGAACTATGACGAGCAACTCGATATCTACGAGGTCGTCTTCGACAAAGCGGTGCGGTCGGCGCACATCACGAAGCTCCGCAAGGTTAATCGTCGGGAAAACGCAAGTGAGGACGTCGAGGACGCGGTCACTGGCGAAGTGCGTGCCGTCGTCGAAGCGGCATTAGAACGCTATAAAAAGGGTGACCTCACAGCTGAGGAAGATCTTGATTACCGGATTCATGTGCGCCGTGCGATTAACGCATTACCGACAGACGAACGAGAGGTGATTGATTTGATACTCGCAGACATTCCAATTGAAACGAACAAAGATGGCGAACGCTCGATGACGGAGATTCTAGGCTGCGTGGAGAAAACTGTACGCAACCGGCGCGATCGAGCTTTTGCGAAAATCCGGCAAGCACTGGCGCTGGAGGTAGATAATGGCAAATAGAGATGATGTTCTTAACGACTTCACAATCGAAGAGGAGTTGTCGCCTGAAACGCTGAAAGTGTATCTCCAACGCTATCCAGAATACACCCAAGACCTCCTCGCGCTGTTCAACGAACTTTCCATGAACGATCTGGAGGTTGCAGAGGCGAGCCTTCCGCTTGAGACCAAGGCCATGAGCATGGAGATTCTGCGCGTTCAACTTGTCCGGCAAACACTGTTTGGCAGCGGTGTAAGAGAATTCTCGCGTGACCTTGGCCTTCCCCGAGGCTTTTTTACCGGTCTGAACGCTGACATCGTACATCTTGCCTCGATGCCAATGGGGCTGTTGAAGGCGCTGGCAAAAAAGCTGGATGTGCACATTCAAGACGTCATCAGCGGCATGCAGCAAGGAGATGGGCAGGCCATTGCGATGAAGTCCGATGGGAAACCAAGTAATGCGGCGCCTATCGGATTCGAGACCTATGTCGAACATGCTGATTTGACCGAGGAGGAGCGGCGCGCGTTAAAGATGTTGCTCGCGGACGATGGATCGGATTGAAACTATAAGAGCGTGCGCGGCTGACCTTCACGCGCAGTGTCGAGAGAAAGGTGGCGACCCAAGCCGCCCCTATGAGTTTGCGCTTTGCGAAGCCAAACGAGGCGATCTGGAAGTCCGAAAACGCCCTGCAGGTCATCCGCAGCTTAAAGGCGGGCGGGCTGTTCTTCAGAAAACGTCCGCAACCATTCTGCATGAAGACACCGGGAACGCGTTTCTCGATGCATTTTTGGTCGCACATGAGATTGGACACCACGAGTTTGGCGGAGAGGTGGACATTCCGCCAACCATGGAGATCGATCCCGCGCGTTCCGCAGATCCATCATCGGTGGGTGCCGACCGTGTAGTCGACTACAGCAATCGTGCGCGCGAGGAGGTCCAAATGGATCTGTTTGCACGCGAATTCCTGTTTCCGCGTGGATTGGCCTGGTCATGGCATGTTGACGAGGGTTTGAGCGCTGAAGAGATTGCCAAACGGCTTGGGGCACCCTACCCGATGGTGGCGGTCCAACTGTTCGACGCGCTTCTTCTTCCGCCGATTGAACCTGACAAAGATACGGTATCACCGCCAAAGCCTTTAAACGAAGAACAAAAGCTGGCGGCAGAACACGAGGGAAAAGCTCTACTTTTGAAGGCCGGGCCAGGAACTGGAAAGACGCAAACGCTGGTCGGCAGATTGTCCGTTCTAAACAACCGCAGCGTCGAGCCCGAGAGCATTCTGCTTCTGACCTTCTCGAACAAGGCCGCCGGTGAAATGACGGATCGCGCAATGTTTGCCTGGCCAGAAGCGGCTGGGTCCGCATGGATCGGGACGTTTCATTCCTTCGGGCTCGATCTTCTACGACGGTTCCACGACCGCGCAAACTTGCCTCCAGATCCACGTCTGATCGATGCGACCGAAGCGATTGCGCTTCTCGAAGACGAGTTTCCGCGCCTGAGGCTTAAGCATTTCAACGATGTATGGGATCCGACCGACAACCTGCGCTCTATCCTGTCGGCGATCTCACGCGCGAAGGACGAGGTCGTCGACCAACATCGCTACCGTGCTCTTGCACAGCAGATGGCTGATGCGGCAGAAACGGAGGAAGACCAGATTGCCGCTGAGAAATGTCTCGAGATCGCGTCGGTCTACGATCTTTATGAACAACTGAAGTTGGATCGCGGCGCGGTCGATTTTGGTGATCTCGTCGCGCGCCCGACGGCATTAGTCGAAGCCGATGAAGCCGTGCGCAAGGAGCTGCAGAAACGGTATAAGCACGTTCTTGTGGACGAGTATCAGGATGTGAACCGCGCCAGCGTGCGGCTCTTGCGCGCTCTGAAACCAGATGGTGGCAACCTCTGGGTTGTGGGAGACGCCAAGCAATCCATCTACCGCTTCCGGGGCGCGTCGTCTTACAATATTGACCGGTTCGAGACAGATGACTTTCCCGGCGGAACTTCATTACAGCTCAGCACCAATTACCGCTCGTCCCAAGAAATCTGCGATGCATTCAGCACTTTTGCGACAACTCGAATGGAGGCCGGCGGTTTCCAGGCGAATGCGTTCAAGGGCAACAACGGTGCAGCGCCGTCTTTCCTCGCAGTGGAGTCGAAGGACCATGAAGTCGACGAAATAGCTTCCCGCATCACCGCCACCCGTGCTGAGATGGGCTCGTTTCGTGATCAAGCGGTCATCTGCAAGGGAAATGCACGGTTGGCGGAGATCGCCGCTGGTTTGGAGGCCCTTGGAATCCCTGTACTGTTCCTCGGACCACTATTCGACCGACCGGAAATCAAGGAAGCGCTATCCCTCCTATCCCTCGTGGTCGATCCCAGGGCAATGGGCTTGACATGCGTTGCCTCGATGCGGCCTTTTCAAATGCCTATCGAAGACATCGCCCTGGCAATCGAGACTATCCGGGACACAAAGAAGCCCCTTCCTCTCGACTGGCGGACCATTTTGGAAGTGGCAGATGGGTTGAGCGAAAGTGGTCAAGCCTCGTTGAAAGCGCTTATCGACGCTTTCGACGGGATCGAGCCCACGGCGACCGCATGGCAGGTAATCACAAAAATCTATTTGGACCGCACGCGTCTTGCGGCCGATATCGCAAAGCAGGCTCGAGATGGCAACGCTAACCCTGCGCTTGCCCTCTGGCAGTTCCAGAACTTCCTGCGCTCCACTCTCCCAGAAAAATCAGGCTATCCAATCCGCGATCTTCTGGAACACATTCGACGCCTAGTGATCTTGTCAGATGAGCGGGATTTACGCGATCTCCCAGGCGCGGCGCAAAGCATAGACGCCGTCCGCTTGATGACCATCCACGGCAGCAAGGGCCTTGAGTTCAAGAGCCTTCACCTGCCATCTCTGACAAGCGGCTCGATCCCACGCTCCGCCAATCAAAGCCGTGGCCTTGCTCCGCCAAATGGCATGATCGAGGGCGCGCCATTTCGTGGCAGCGAGGCGGTCAGTGCAGGCCATGATGAGGAGCAGCGGTGCTTGTTCTTCGTGGCATTGTCGCGCGCGGAAGATAGTCTGACTCTCTATGCGCCAAACAAGAAATCCAATGGGCACCGCCAAAGCCGATCAATCTTTGTCGATGATATTTCCGGCCAACTAACTGAACCGCAGCCAATTGCCGCCCCTACCAATTCTGTAGAAGAACCTGAACGCTTCACGCTGAACGTTGATGGGATTGCGCGAGTGTCGCCTTCTCAACTTGCGACTTACGACAAATGTCCTCGGCGGTTTTTCTTTGCTCACGTGCTGCAAGTTGGGGGGCGGCGCATGGAGTCTGCACCCATGCGCATGCACAATGCTGTGCAGGCTGTTGTTGACGAGCTAACAGCTCGCCCTGCCGAGATGCCGGACGAAACAGAGTTTCGGACGATCATCGAGGCTGCCTGGGTCGCTCATGGACCCACTGAACATGGCTACGCAGCTGAGTATCGGCAGATTTCCGACGAATTGTTGCAGTTCTTCTTCCAGCTTCGGCGAAGTGAGACTCGAAAGACCCCTCAATCCCTATCGCTTAGGTTTGAAGATGCCGAGATTGTCGTGTCGGCCCATGAAGAGATCGAAACTGGTCACTCGACTGTGTTCCGACGTATCCGCACGGGACGCAAGACGAGTACAGCATTGGATGCGCTCGACGCCGCAGCTTTTCAGATTGCGGCCGAAGGGCGTGGGGAGGCTGAATTCGTATATCTTACCGGTGGCGATCAGGACCGTCTGAACATGTCGGATCGTCAGATTGGGACCAGGAAGAAGAAAATCGCGGGCGCTGCGATCTCCATCGTTGAGGGAAGGTTTCCCCCAAACCGCAGTGATCGATGTGCAAGATGCCCCTACTTTTTCATCTGCAATTCGCCACCGTCCGGAACGCTGAGAAAAAAGATTGGATCTGGCTTACCGGATTCTTCCTGACGCCGCGATTGTCCTTGTGAAGGCGCGGGCATGAGGCCCGTGACCTCTAACAACATAAGGACTACGACTATGAAATCGCAAGGAAATGATCCTCGCTTCCGTGTTCTCATCGCTGATGAGGACCTCAACTTCAAACAACATGTTTTCGATGACCCCAAGGTTCTGGGCCGTCAATTGATCGAAGCAGTCGGCGGACATCCCGTCGACGAGCATGTGGCAATCGCCATTCTGCCCAATGGTGATTTCGAGGATATCCGCCTCGACGAAAGCTACGACCTGCGCGGGCGCGGCGCTGAAAAGGTGTTGGTTGCTCGCACTGATCGTGTGTTCAAGTTCAAGATTGATGACAAGGATCTTGAATGGCCGCGCGCATGCATCACCGGCTTCGTTCTCCGCAAGCTTGCGGACCTGCCGGCGAACTACAATCTCTGGCAAGAAATTCCGGGGCAGCAGGACCAGAAGATCAGCGACGGCGACGTCATCAATCTCGCTGACAAAGGGGTCGAGCGCTTCATCTCACTGATCGATCAGACGACGGAAGGAGATACTCTACCGTCGTTTGATCAAACCTTCCTGGCTGACCACGGCTTTCAATTCGAAGTCGTCCAGGAGGCAGGTAAGACCGGTATCATCCTGAAGTCGCTCGATCTGCCCGAGGGCAAGTTCAATGCCGAGACCGCGGATATCCTCGTGTTGCTTCCAGCCGGATATCCGGATTGTGCGCCGGACATGTTCTACGCATCGCCAAACCTCATGCTGACCAGTGGACAGGTCCCGAAGGCCTGTACGGCCCAGCTCAACTATGCTAGCCGGGTCTGGCAGCGCTGGTCACGCCACAACAACGCGTGGCGGCCCGGTATTGACGGTCTGCGCACGATGGTCGCGCGGATCAAGACAGCTTTGTCTGAGGCACGGTCATGAAAGGTGCGCTGGACATTATCCTGACAGATCCGCATGAAGCTGGTATCCGGGCCCTGCTGACGCAGGGTGCCGGTGCCGAGCGGTCGGCCTATATGCTGTTTGGCATCGCTGCCATCACCCGTGACCCATGGACGCAAGCTGAACGGACACGGTTCATCTCGCATGCCTTCCTCGATCTTGATGAACAGGACGTGGTTTCGGCCTCAGAGCGACATGTGACGTGGCAAACAGACGGCTTCATGCGACTGCTTGGTCGCGCACAGACAGAGGGGCTGGTTCCTGCGATCGTACATACCCACCCCAGTGGAAAGGCGCGGTTCTCCAAGCAGGACGATCGCAACGAGGCGGAATTGGCGCGAACGGCCCTGATCAAAGGCGCTCCGGGCTTGATCAGTGTGTTGATCGCCGGCAATGGCGAGATCGTCATCCGTATCTGGCTGTCTGCAACCAAACCGACCACAATCACCCGCATTTTGCATACAGGACCCCGGCTGAAGCTTGTGTCCCAAGACCATCAAGAGTTTGACTTCCTGGATCGCCAAGCGCGGCTGTTCGGGGACTATACCAATTCCATGATAACGAAATTCCGTTGTGGGATTGCCGGTGGTGGGGCCACAGGGAGCGCCGCGCTACCTTTGCTGATGCGGCTGGGTGTTCGTGAAGCGGTTATGTTCGAAAAGGACCACGCGGAGGACACCAATCTCAATCGCCTCCACGGCGCACGTCGCGAAGATGTAGCCGAGAAGAGGGCAAAGACTGATATTCACTGTCGCACCGTGGCAGAAGCCGGCCTCGGCATGTCTTTGGTGGCCATCGATAGCTGGGCAGGTGAGCCGTCCACATGGGATGCCTTGAAGTCCTGCGATGTGATCTTCTGTTGCACCGACGATCATGCCGGGCGCCTGATCCTGAACCGCTTCGCTAGGTTTTACGGAATCGCCGTGATTGATGTCGGTCTGGCTATGCAGCGGCGCGGGGAGCAGTCCTTCGACCTCTTTGCACGCGTATCAACCCTTGTGCCAGGGCATCCCTGCCTGCTGTGTGGCGGGTTTATCGATCCTCGGCGAGCTCGTGAAGAAGCTCTGAAGCGCAGCGATCCCGACGTTTATGAAGAACTTAAAGAGGAAGCCTATGTGCTTGGCGAAGGCGACCCGTCACCCGCAGTGGTGACCTTCACCACCGAAGCCGCCACCATGGCAGTAAACGAATGGCTAACTGGCATTACTGGCTTCGCTGGACCCGCCGGAATGCTGCCAACCCGAATGCGCCGGTTCCATGCGCGCGACGAGCGCTTCCCATCCATTGAGTCCCAACCTGGATGTCCTTGCTGCGCCTCTTCAGTAACCCTGGGGCGGGGAGATGCGACGCCCTTTCTGGATATGGTGACCTGACATGAAAAATTTCTTGGCGAATTTGTTTCGGCGCTTTGGATGGTTGCGATTTGACTTTCTAGTGACTAGGCAGGCGTCTTTCCCACCATCGACGGCCGACAATGCCGGTGAGCTAATCGTTGTTGAAAGTGGTGAAATCAAGAAATGGGCCTGCATGAACTGCCCGGGAGGTTGTGGAGAACGCATCGCCTTGTCCCTCAATCCAGATCGACGGCCCAGGTGGAAGGTGACAAACGACTTCTGGCAACGGCCGACCATCCACCCGTCCGTTCATCAACAGAACAAATGCGGTTGCCATTTTTGGGTGAAAAAAGGTCAAGTCCACTGGTGCAAGGGCGGAAAGCCAAGGGCAACCACTTCGAAGGCATGAGTATGTGAAGAACTAGGAAGCAAAAGCAATGTATCGACGGACGTTGGTCTGTTTTTAATATGTGAATTCGAATAACGTTGCTGGCATTAAAGGGGTGCATTCGTCTTGATAAAAATACTTCATACTGCCGACTTACATTTGGATTCTCCGCTAAAGAGTCTTGCTCTGAAAGACGAGCGGCTTCGCGAACAGATTCAGATCGCAACGCGAACTGCGCTCAACCGGTTGGTGCAATACTGCATTGATGAGAGTGTCAGCGCGCTAATCATCGCTGGCGATCTGTTTGACGGTAAAGAGCGCAGCGCAAAGACCGCAGCTTTCCTGATTTCGGCATTGGAGAGACTGCGTGAGGCTGAAGTTCCCGTTTTCTATGTCAAAGGCAATCATGATGCGGAAAACCCTGTAGCTGGAGCTTTCGAATTACCCGGCAACGTGCATGTTTTTGATGGCCGCGGCGGAAAAGTTCAACTCGCGGAAGAAGACATTTGGATCCACGGCGTTAGCTTTCGCGACAAACACGCACCGGAAAGTCTATTGCCGAAATATGGTCCACCGGTCGCCGGTGCGGTGAATATAGGTTTGATGCACACCTCGCTGTCCGGAGCATCCGGGCACGATCCCTATGCACCTTGTACAGTCAGACAATTGACCGGCCACGGCTTTGATTATTGGGCCCTAGGGCACGTGCATAAGCGTGAGGTCTATTCTTCAGAACCATGGATCGTCATGCCGGGTATCCCGCAAGGTCGCGATATCGGCGAATTCGGGCCAAAGTCAGCGACACTTCTGAAAATTGAGGGTTCTAACATAGAAATTGAGGAAGTGCCTGTGGCACCGGTAGAATTTCGGGTGAGCCGCTGCGATGTATCAGATGTTGCAGATGATGAAGACCTTCGGAAATGCATCCATACACATCTGCGCGGTGAAGCCGCAGCAACCAATTCTGATGCAGCCATCCTCAGGCTCAGCTTAGTCGGACAAACCGAGCGAGCTTGGCAGATCCGGCGAGACGCTGATGTGTGGGAGGAAACGATACGGGACCTTGCTGAGGAGACGGGTTGTCTTTGGGTCGAGAAAGTCGAATTGGATGTTGTCGTGGACTCCGAGGTTCCGGGGGCCGCAAACGCTGTAACTGAACTAAAGAGCATCATGAGCGAATTGCGCCGTGAGGAAGGCTTCCAGAGATCTGCGAAACAGGAGCTAGATCACCTCGTTTCACTGTTGCCTCCTGACCGCAGACAAGCCCTCACTCCAGATGAAGCTGCTTCGGCAAAACTGCTTGAGGGCATCACTGATCAGGCAGCGATCTCGATGTTGGCCCTAATGAAAGGAGCCTCGAAATGATGCGGCTCCAACGTCTAGGGCTCGAATTTTTCGGCCATTTCACAGACAAGTGGCTGGATTTTGGTGACCGTCCTGACAGAGGTTCCGACTTTCACCTGGTTTATGGGTCCAACGAAGCGGGCAAAACGACCGTCATGGAGGGCTATCTCCGCTTACTTTACGGCTTCCGCCACATCGAGCCATATGACTTCAAGCACAAGCGGCCAAACCTCAAGGTATCCGCTACGCTTATGCTGGAAGATGGTATCCGAGAATTTACTCGCCTGCCTGGCCGTAAAAACAGTCTGGTTGACCAGTCCGGCACTGCAGTGCCGGAGACTGCACTCCAAGGCATGCTTTCAGGCTTGGCGATTGATGACTACAGAAAGCTTCTTTGTCTCGACGATGCCACAATAGAGGATGGCGGAGACGAAATTGCAAACAGCAAAGGTGATATCGGACGGCTGTTGTTTTCAGCTGCCGCTGGCGTAAGCGACTTATCTGAAGTTCTGGATACGGTCGATACCCGCTGTGGCGATCTCTACAAAAAGGGTGGCACCAAGTCTGTCTTTTCCCAACTTAAGCGCGACTTGGACGATGTAACTGCGCATATCCGGGAAACGGATATCAGCGTTTCTGACTACCGCCATCGCAAACAGGCATTGGAAGATACTGAAGCTTTTGAAAAAGGCGTCCGAGAAGAACGCAGGGAAAAACTGAATTTGCAAGCTCGCTTGGAAGCAATTGCCATGGCCTTTCCAGTGTCGACGAAGATTGCAGAAATGGTGCAAGAATTGGAACCGCTAGAGCATTTTCCTGTTGCCCTAGACGTTGATCCTGAGCAACTCGTTGAACTTTCGAAACAGCGTGTCTTACTCGAAGCTGAACAGAATCGCCTCAAGGACTTGATTGACGAAAAGACAAAGGCGCGCGACGCGATCGCCGCTCAGCCGGAGATGGGTCAGATACCGACAAGGCTTGGTGACTTACGAGATCTTAGAAATAGGTGCGGGACGGCCGCGACCGATCTTCCTCGAAGGCAAAGCCAGCGAGATGAAGTTGTTGAGGATATGAAACGCGGCCTTACCGATATTGGGTTGAAACCCGACGATGTACCGGATCGGTTTGTGTTTGACCTGACCTATCTGCGGGACCTCGAGATGAAGTACCAGGCTGTTGTCGATGCTGAGGGAGAGCTCCGTACTGCTGACGAAGAAGAAAGAAACGCCTTTGCGAACTTTGAGGCGGCTAAAAATACACTTAACGAGCTGCCTGTCGTGACAGGAGAGGTTCCTGATCTACAAAAGATTCTTGACCTGCAGAATGCGCCCCACGTTCTTGCGGAAGCCAACAAAGCGACGGAAGCACTCAGGCTAGCGCAACAGTCTGCGCGCGCGACACTTTCGTTGCTTTCTCTCGGCGAGCAAAGTTTTGAAACCGTACCTGAGGCGACACAGAGTGTTGAAGAGGCATCTAGGTTGGCGCGTGACGTCGAATCCGCTAGAGATGCGGTCATCCGCGCTCAAGATGATTTAGCGGATGCGGAAGAAGAAGCTCAACAGCTCGTTTCGCGAAGAAATGCCCTGGAGGGCTCGAGCGCATTTGTCACAGATGACGAGGCAAGCGCATCACGCAGTAACAGAGACAGGCTCTGGAAAGAGCATCTCGGCGACCTCGCCCAACCATCAGCAAAATTATTCGAGATCGCTATGCGCGATGACGACGCAAAGGGGGTCACTCGTCATGGTCAAGCAAAGGAACTCGCCGAAGTCAGACAACTCAATATCGCGTTAGCTGAGGCAACCGATAAATCTGTCGCGAAGAAGGCGGCGATTGAGAAGACAGAGCGTCGCCTGGATGCTCTTCAATCTGAGTTGCAAGGGCATCTAGTGGCCGCCGGATTGAAAGCAGACCTTTCAGCGACTGGCTTCACCGATTGGGTGCGTAAAGCAGAGACAGCGCGAGCTCAGGCGATTGCTGCGGAAAACGAGAAAATAGCTACCGCGCCAGTTTTCGAGAAGGCAGAACTGCTGAGAAAAGAGCTTGCTAAGGCACTGGATGCTCCCACCGCAAGACTTGAGGCTTTGGTCCCTTTGGCCAGCAAGATTGCGGCAGAGAATGAAAAGGCGAAGATCAAGCAACAGGCAGCGCAAAGAACCAAGGATGATGCAAAATCTGAGCATCTGAAAAGGGCAAACAAGAGGACCGACGCTTCGGGGACGCGAGATGAAACCAAAGCGGCATGGTCCAAAGCGTTGCAAGACACGTTTGACGATGCTGGCAATGCCATTCCGTTTCCTCAGGCATTCGAAGTTTTTAGAGGCATTCGTGAACTAAATGAAAAAGTGCTCGGCTTGCGCCGCCAAATCGACGGCATGGAAACCGATCAAAAGGCGCTTGGCGAGGCCTTAGTGCCAGTGTTCGCGAATGATCCCGTGCTGGCCGAAATGCCAACGATTGATGCGTACGATGCGTTGGTGTCGAAGTCTGAGGCTGCTATCAAATCCGACGGTATACGGGCAGAGCTTTCCAGTGAGATCGACACGGCTGAAGGCAAGCTTCAGTCTGCCCAGGGAGATCTAGACTCCGTGGATGCACAGGTACGAAATTCGGCCGCAATGTTCGATTCCACCATTCCGACAGGCACAGTGGAAGAGCTTCGGAAAGCCGTGCTGCGCGCACGGCAGGCGATTGAATTACGTGCTGAAATTGCCAGTCTTTCAAGCGACCTTTGTTCATTCCTCAATGTGCAATCTAAGCCCGATGCAGAGGAATTACTTGAGAAACAATCTTTGTCCGAGGTTCGGGCCTCGATAACTGAAGTCGAACGGGATCTCTCCAATCTCGAGGAGAATTTGACAACAGCCATCGAGAACAGGACTCGCGCGAAATCCGATCTTGATGCGATCACTGGTGATGCAGATGTCGCAATGCTTGTTACTCGTCGGCAAACAATCGAGCTAGAAATGGAAAGCGTAATCCGCAGTTTTCTCGAATTGAGAATTGGACACTTGATGGCCGATGAGGCCATTCGCCGTTACCGGGACAAACATCGTAGCGGTATGATGGAGGCTGCAGAGGCTGCATTTACAGAGCTCACGACAGGAGCTTATGGTGGTCTAACGACGCAGATCGAAGGAACAAACGAAACCCTAGTTGCTATCCAAACCTCCGACGGTGCAGCCAAGCAAGCTCATGCAATGTCGAAGGGGACGCGCTTTCAGCTCTACCTTGCTCTTCGAGCGGCAGCTTACGAGCAGATGGCAGCGAACGATACTGTTCTACCCTTTTTCTGCGACGACGTATTTGAGACTTTTGATGAAGATCGCACGCGCGCGGCCTGCGGGCTGATGCGTAGAATTGGCCTGACGGGGCAAGCTGTGTATCTGACGCATCATCGGCACGTTGTTGAGATTGCGAAAGAGGTCTGCGGTGATGAAGTACGCATTCACGAGATCTGAAAGCATCGTCCTTCGCCATGTGGGTCTAAACGCAAGATGCTCAACTAAGGTAATCAAAGGCACTACTCAAAAATTTTCGATCCTAAGCGCCTTCTTGATCTCAAGTGCGCGTTCAGAGAAACGGGTATTGGACTGATATACCTGATCTATAAAGTCGACAGACCAATTTAGAAGATCCTCCAGTCGATCGGGTGGATCAGGTCGGTAGGCCTTGTTGGCATGAATAATATTGTTCCTAATTGTTCGCAGACAACGATAGCAGTTCTCAAAAATGCTTTGGTTCTCATCAAGCTCAATGACAGCCTCATCGTAGTCTTCTTTGTGTCCGTTATACTTTAGCGGGATCCCCAAGCGCCTGATCTGTTCAAAAAGGCCCATATCCAAATCAGGCGGTTCCTCCCCAAAATGTTCTGTAGCGCCCTCGAACGCCATTTCATTGAACAGCAATTTGGCAATTTTCATTTCTTGCTCATTCATATGTAGCTCTCCTAAATTCATCTATGTAGGGCAGACTCTTCAACTTAGATCACTCAATTGTTGCGACATCACCTTCTCTACCAACTTTGTCGCTATCGATCGGCCCCATGTCAGGAAGATCCCGCAGGCTCTGCAAATCGAACATTATCAGAAACGTCTCTGTCGTCACAAAGGTATGCGGTGCTCCGGGCCTGGGCGCCCGGGGCCCACTCGCGATCAAATTCTTGAACCGCAACCGGGCCAGCAAGTCGCGACTGATCTCTTTGCCAAAGATGTCCTTCAGCCCTGCCCGATCAATCGGCTGGTGATAGGCTATGGCGCAGAGCACCCCCATCTCGATCTCGGTGAAGGCGAGGGTCTGATCGCCAAGATGAGCAGCAGCCTTGATCGCCTCGGCAAACTGCGTCTTGGTTCTGAACATCCATCCGCTAGAAACTTGCGCCAGCTCGTAAGGCCGACCTGTGAGTTCTGCCTGGATATCGGCAATCAACATCTCGACCGAGGCCCCCTGTCCTACCACGCGCGCGAGGTCCTCGCGGCCAACCGGCGACACACTGGCAAACAGCACTGCCTCGATCCGCCCCATCCATTCGCGCCAACGGAGCTCTTGCGGCAGGTCCGCGAGTTCCCGGTCAAACAGGCCTTCGCCTCCTGAGACGCCCTGCCCTTTCGCAACCTTACCTTTGGCAGCAACAGTCATGGCGCAATTCCGTACAAACGAAAGGTGGCGCGACCGGTCAACTCATGTGCAACACCCAACTCGACGAGCCGATCGCAAAGCCGCCGCGCCGCGCGATCGGTCATCGGCATTGTTGTGCCCTTGATCATTGGTGAAAGCACGGCCGAGGGTCCAATGGCATCCTCGGAGAGAAACAGCGCAACGGCCGCGTCAGATCCTTTGGCCCGGAGTTTCGGTGCCACCGCCCTGAGCGCCGCCGCTCTTGATGAAAGGTTACGCGCCTCACGGATCGTGTCTTCGAGTGACTCGAGGATGCGTTGCTGAACTGCCAGCTCACCCCCCTGCCCGTCTGCGATCAGATCCCGCAACATCGCTTTGGTGAGATGGTGTGCAGAAACCGGCAAGAGAGTCTTCCAATTCAGCGCCCGCGCCAACACCACATCGGAGAGCAGACACGCAATCCGCTCTGCGCGGTCGTCTGCCTCCAAGACCATGCGCATCACCGCGACACAGCCCGCCAGTGGTCCATGGGAATTCGCGCGCGCGGCCCCGGCTGAGAGCCAAGCCTCCAAGTCAGCCTCAAAGTGCCGACCAACCAGATCCTTCAGTCCAGATTGCCGGTCGCGCCCGATCGACGACAGCCGCGCCGTCTCCCGCCAGAATGCCAGCAAATCGCCATCCGGGCCGCGCGCCTCGCCCGGCGGCGTCAGATGATAGGCATCACGAATATATGCCTCCCGCGCCATCCGCCCTTCTAGCTTTGAGGTTGCCGTGGCCGCTTTCAACGCCTGGTGATTTGCTAACAGTTTGACCGGCACACCATGCCTCGGATCGGTAACCAACTGATCCAGCACCGTCAGCGCTGCCCCAGACCTAAATGCCACGGTTGCAAGGGTTTCTGCACGACCCAAGGTGACCCAGCCGGGAAGCTTCGGTAGGCTGATCAAGTCGTCAGAGGCTGTGGCTGGCTGATAAGTCATGCCACAACACTATCGCACTGCGGCGCTTTTGCCTACCATATAGTGTAGTAACCGCCCCACCTTACAGCTCTGCGATATGTCCAATAAGGTTGCCTTATCGGACGTAAAACGATAGGCTGTGAAAATGACGCGCAGTCTCATAAATAACGGTACAAAGAAGCCCCCTGAGGCTGAGATGTCGAGCTCAACGTCCCTCAGGCCGTCCGGCGATGCTCAGCGCGGCGACACAGACTTTGTGCGGGACGATCTTACCGGCATTGATCTCGAAGAACTTCTGTCCGATGCGGACGAAAAGGACGAAGACGATAAGGAAGACATCACCCTGCCCGCCCATGTGGCCGGGTCCGGCTCTCTCGACCGTCTGGTCGACCAGGCGCGCGACTATGCGGCTTCAGCCACGGCAGAGAACACAAACAAGGCCTACAAAGCGGACTGGAAGCATTTTGCCAGCTGGTGCCGGCGCAAGGGCATCGATCCCCTACCCCCTAGGGGCGACGCCCCCTCCCCTGCCGTGATTGGGCTCTACATTTCCGACTGCGCAAAACCCCAGGACGGCTCCCCTGCCCTCCGCGTCTCGACCATCGAACGGCGTATGTCCGGGCTCTCATCCATGTACCGGCAACGGGGTCTCGTGCTTAATCTGAAGGATCGTCACATAGCCTCCGTCTGGGCGGGTATCAAACGACAGCACGCTCGGCCGCCGGAACAGAAAGAACCGGTCTCGCCGGAGGAGCTGCTCGAGATGGTCTCCCTGCTTTCCTTCGGCCTTCGGGACATGCGAGACCGAGCGATCCTGTTTATCGGCTATGCCGGCGGCATGAGACGCTCGGAAATCGTCGGCCTCGATGTCAATCGCGGTGACACGGATGATGCTCGAGGCTGGGTGGACATCGAGAAAGGCGGCGCCATCGTGGTCTTGGACACGAAGACCGGCTGGAAGGAAAAGGAAATTGCCCGTGGGTCGTCCGATCAAACCTGCCCGGTTCATGCCCTCGAACAGTGGTTGCATTACGCCAAGATCGCCCACGGACCGATCTTCAGACGGGTTAGCCGTGACAATAGCGGTGTTCAGACAGATCGCCTGTCGGACAAGCATGTGGCCCGGCTGATCAAACGGACCATGCTGGAGGCTGGCATCCGCCCGGATCTGCCAGACAGTGAGAGGGTGAACCTGTTCTCCGGTCACTCGCTTCGTTCTGGACTCGCCTCCTTTGCAGAGGTTGACGAACGCTACGTCCAAAAGCAGCTGGGACACGCATCGCCGGAGCAAACGCGGGCCTATCAGCGCAGGCGGGATCGGTTCCGGGTTAACCTGACCAAGGCGGCAGGACTATGAGCCCCCTGTCCTGTTCAGCATCTGGTCCTGACAGTTGTGTCGTCCCATAAGCGGGCTCTACCTGTGCCTATGTCGAACCGACAAACTGCGGATAAAGGTGCCGTTCGCTGGATGCTGACTCAGCGCTCTTGCAAGGCGAGTCGAACACCGAGGGCGCAATAGATGCTCCCGACCACCTTGCCTTGCCATTTGAGAACGGTCGGGTTGCGTCGCAGGAAATTTCCAAGACCGCCAGCGGCAACCGAATAGACGATTGTGCTGAAAAACCCGATGAGTGCAAAAAGAACACCAAGAATTGTGAGTTGAAGGACCACAAAGCCTTTCTCGGGCGCAACGAACTGCGGAAGAAATGCGAGGAAGAACAGCGCCGTCTTCGGGTTCAAGACTTCAGCCAAGATTGCCTGCCTGAAGGCCTGTGGGGCAGTAATTGGAACACGTCCTTGGCCTAGATCAATCGAAGTTTTCTCGAAGATCGCCTTCAAGCCAAGATAAACCAAATAGCCCGCGCCGAGATATTTCACGATAGTAAAGAGGGTGGCGGATGCAGCAATGATTGCAGAGATGCCGACAACGGCCATGATCGTGTGGAGGAAGTCGCCAGCCGTGATGCCAGCACCCGTTGCGATGCCCACTTTGGTTCCCGACGTCGTAGCGCGTGCTACTGTCAACAGCGTTGCGGGACCGGGGATGAATACGAAGCCGAGAACGATCAACGAGTAGGTTATCAATAAGGCAGGGTCGATCATTCTGTTTTCCTCATATATACTAGGGCTTACAGCAATCCACAGATTGTCGCGAAAGACAAGCACCTGAGCCGACCGCCCGCTGCAATTTGATTAACGAGCCGCTTTGGCGAGCTGTTCCAAAAAATACAGTCGTTCACTACTGAGTATCTGTCCCGGCGACCAGATCAACGTCAGCGGCCGAGAAGCCGAACGCAGTGGCCATCTTTCGGTGCGCTTCCGAGCCCAGAAATGCGCCCAGGACCGCATTCACATCGTTCAGCAAATCCCTGTCGTCCAGCCCAACGGCGAAGGATCCGAACGCCGGTGCCTTTTCCTCAGCCGGGACTGTGACCGCGTCCAACGGCCAATCGGGGTTTTGCTCGATGAACCCGCTATGCGCGCGGGACACGCTGGCATAGGCATCCGCCTCCCCGTCACGAACAGCTCGCGCAGCGTCGATATAGGTTCCGAAGACAGTGATTTGGTCTTCGCCCACACCAAAATCGACGGCCGAGCGATGCTGAAACTGATCTTGGATAACTGCTAAGCGAACATGCTCCGTATCGACCAGAGAAAGATACCCCTTTAGATTCAATGGATTACCTCTTTTAACAAGCAATCCATCTGGCAGCGCCCAAATCGGGCGGCTGAACTGTGCGGTCCGTCGGCGCTCATCCGTGCCGAACAAACCCGTCGTCATGCGCCAGCGCCCATCGCTCAATCCAGGAAGGAGTTCGGCGAACTCCGTTTCGATCGGCTCAAAGTCCTCTATGCCAAGTTCCCGAAACACACGACGCGCCAGTTCCACGTCGCACCCGGTGACACGGCCGGTTTCGTCAACATAGTTGAACGGCGGCTCAATCAGATATGCAAATTTCATGTCTCATCCTCGGCTTCTATCGGGCCATAGCTGGCGATCTTGACGGCAAGGACGCTTTGGCACTTATCGAGAATTGCCCTTTTGGCCTTCAACGTCTCAGCGTGACAGGACAGGATATGTCGGCGCTCATGGATACCTGCATCACCGTCTTTCGCAAGCGCCGTGAACCTCCGCATGTCCTTGAGAGGCATTCCAGTCTCGCGCAGCCAGTAGAGCAAGGTCAGCCATTCCACGTGACTCGGCATGAAGCGCCGGTGTCCGTCAGGACCGCGTTCAATCACGGGCAGCACGTCCGACTTCTCGTAGAAGCGTATCGTGTGCGCTGATAATCCGCACGCTCTGGATACTTCTGCAATTCGCATTCTCGCCCTCTTTCCGAACAGCTGTACTGGGTTAGAGTCGCTCTAAGTCAAGACCCGCCGTGGTGTTCGCTAACACTTCACGCCCCTACCCCGCTCAATCGGCCATAGAAGCTTCGATCAAGGTGCAGCTCACCGATCTTAGCCTTCTCGACCATGCCACGGAGATATCCACCCGGCGATTTGACCTCCCCGGTGCTGTGCTTGTCGAAAATCAAGGCGATTGCAGCCGCTGCGACGGCAGGACCAAGTGTTTTCTGCGATAGGTTCCAGGCATCTTCGGATATTCCGGCCATACCGCGAATCTGACCGGCCGCACGGTGCAGCTCGTTCCAGTCTCGGATATACCCGCCACCCAAGTCCCTCGCCATCTCGGCAAAATGCGGACAGGTCGCCATCAACATCGGAATATCGACCTCAGATGTGCGTTTGGTCGTATGAGTGCTCCACTCGATGTCTTGCTCTTCCTGTTTTGGCCTTTCAACCCGCTCAGGTTTGGGTTTTTCCGGCGCTGTGCCCGCCGCGTGCTTTGTTTCAAAGCGATTACTAGATACAGGATCAGGTTGGTTTGTAGTTAGTATATGGGTGCCATCAGAGACACCTCTGGGTGTCATATTAACATCTATTGGAACGACATTGGTCATTGATTGAACGCTCTGAGTGGGCGATTTTTCGTCGGTTTCTTCTGGCCAATCGAACGCTGCCTCGAAAGCCTGCTCGACCCTCTCTTTGAAAGCCTTGAACCAGTCAACGATGTCCAGGAGCTTGTTGGGCGTTGTCGTGCGCTTGGGAAGCCCCTGGAGCAACACAGCGAACTCTTCTTCCAACTGACGCCACGGGCCTCTCAGGCCGCTCTCCAGCGCTTTCTCGATCTTTGCGCGGATAATGCGCCGCGTGACGGTCACGACGTTACGCAACGAGGCACAGAGCTGCCGTTCCTCCTTGATCTGATCGTACAGAGCCTCAAACTCCGCCGTACGCGCGGCCAAGGGCGCCAGGTCGAAGCCGTAAGCCTCCACGATGACGCCATCTTCGTCCCTGTGGCCGTATCGCTTGCCATTGGGGCTGTCCTTGATCCAGATGAGACCAAGTTCAGCCAGCCGGCGCACATGACGTCGCAGTGTGGACAGCGAGAAGGCCGTCTGTTCCATGAGAAAGTTGTTTGAGGCCCAGACAATGGGCCGCCTGCCCTGCTCCCAGTCCTGCGGTTGGGTAAATGCTGCAAAAGTATCGAGAAGCAACAAGTCCTGGGCCTGAAGGCCGATCGCTGCCGCAACGCGCTTGGCAGCACTGGTCGCCTGTGACTTGGGTATAGAGAGCTGTTCACCGGCTTGTGCGTGCTTTTCAGCGACCACAAGGCCCGGCGTTGGCTTGCGCCATCCGTTATGTTTCATGAGTGTTGTTCCACCTCCATCAGTTGAATGAAGGCAAAAGAAATCCGTCCACCAAAACGGTGTTGTGTCGTTGACATCGATTCGCGGGAGAGGTATCTATTCACTGCTAGATAAATTAGATTAGCTCTCTGTCCGCATGGATTGGGGGCTTTTCTTTTGCCGTTAGATCAGATGTTTTCCTTCTCGACTGCTCGTTTCGTAAACGACCTATTTTGTCGCGTCTTTTAGCGTTACAGACCTTGTCAGCTGACAAGGTTTCACGCTTTATTCATCGTCGATCGTTTGCTTGAAGCGTTTCAACAAACCATCAATTTCGCTTTCCATAAAAGTGCTGAAGCTCGAGGCATGGCTGCCTCGGATCGATATACGGACTTCGCGTTCGCTAAACTTAACCTCACCAACTTCTCCGAACGGCTTAACCATAGGCTTCTGCTTTGCAGGCCTATCCGTAGTTTCGGCTGAGAGACTGGCGATTGCCGACATAAACCGATCATCAGAAGACAGCGACAAAACCTTGTCAGATGACAAGGTTTTTCGCAGCTTAGCGTGATCGCTTTTGTTTTTAAGCAAGCCAATCAAATCGAGCCAGCGTGGTCGGCCAATCTTTGGAGCACGCCCAATTAGCTCGATTAGTTCCTGCCCAAGTGTATTAAAAACCGTTCGAAACTTAGAAAGTTGCGCATCATCAACGCTAAGCGCTGATCTGATATCTTTTGCCTTCAAGCCCGCCTTTTCCATCGTAGCGGCGAACACAGCTTTCTCAATCCAGGACAGATCTTGGCGGCTCGCATTCTCTATCCCTTGGGCTACCGCAAGTTCACGATCAGAATAATCTCTCAAGATCGCCTTCGCATTTTGGCCAAGCTCACTGAGCGCGCGACATCGACGATGGCCATATACAATCTGGTATCGATTGCCATCATCAGGATGTCTTCGTACTGTTATCGGTACGATCTGGCCTTCTTCAGCAAGAAGGGTTTTGAACTCTTCGAAGCCATCACGATCATCATCCGGCAGCCGATCGGTGAACGGAGAAGGATCAATTAGGTTCGGATCCAATGTCAGGACGATCTCACCGTCTTTAACAGATGCCAGGAGCTGGTCTCTCTCCTCTCTTAAGTCGGTGAGACTGCGTTTCGTCGCGCCAATTATGCCCGCACCAACTCTACCGGCCTGCTTCGACAACTCAGGTTTCTTTGCTGGTTCATTGTGTGCAACTGGCTCAGTGCTTTGTGACGTAAAATCACCGAAACTAGACACAATTGACTTGCGCTTCTTTGTCATGTCCGTCCCCAGCTCTGCTGTATAAGTGCTAAGATCGCGGCATTGACGTCATCCATCGACTCCCGGGCACGTTTCAAAGTGGCTCGGGACACTTCTCCGGCCTCCAGCTCGTAGATTGTACGCTTCCCCAAGCCAGCTGCTTCAATTGCGGTACTCTGGATAGCTGTGGGCATGATTACATCGTCTGCAAAAAGATGTCGTAAGAGCGCTACAATTTGAGCCTGTGGCTGGTCGTTTATGTCGTGCCGAGTGACGAGATAGTGTAGGAAGTCTTTTTCCATAGTTGCACCCGCGTCACGGATTACACCGACCAAATCACCCATCATCAATAAAAATTGGCTCATAGAAGCGACGTCCAGCATCGCTGGATGGACCGTAATTATCAGGCCTGTTGCGGCATATAGAGCACCTAGCGTGAGATAGCCGAGGGAAGGAGGGGTATCTAGCAGAACGACATCGTAGTCATCTTCCACTTCACGAATAGCAAGATTTAACCGCTCGAAAAAGATCGCGCCTTGATCCCTGTCTCGCGCAGCAAGAACACGTGGCGTGTCATGCTCAAATTCCATGACTTCGATATTACCGGGAATAAGGTCTAAACCATCAAAATATGTCTTTCGAATCACATCCTTGATTGGGCGACGATATTCGTCGTAGCGCAACGCCGCATAAACCGTCTCGTTCTCAGCGACGTCGAATTCGGGCTGCGCGCCAAACATAGCCGACATTGAAGCTTGTGGATCGAGGTCAATCGCCAGGACACGATATCCCTGTAGAGCGAGGTAATGAGCAAGATGAACACTGGTCGTCGTCTTTGCTGATCCACCTTTGAAATTCGCTACTGCAAGCACCTGAAGATGCTCTTTTCCAGTCCTGTGTGGTAAGAAACTCTTTGCTTCGTTCGGTTTTTGCGTCGCAAAATAATGGCGCAGCTCATTGATCTGCTCAAGCGTGTAGGCCCGATGATTATTTTCCAAACGCGAAGGGGAGGGGCCTTTGCCTTCAAGATCCATAGTTCTTAGGCTGGACTCAGGAATGGAAGTTAACCTGGAAACTTCATTCGTCATGAACCTCCGAAGCGACTTGCTTGCCTCAGGGGGGTACATGCGCTGGCGCAAGTTTTGCAGTTGATTTGACAACATACCGGCATGCCGGACTATCTTATCAACCGAATCTTCACGGGTGCCTTCGACCAGCACACTTTTTACTTCTGTCGCCATTTTAGCCCTCTGACGGCAAACATGCTCTTTGATGCCTCTTTAGCGTCAGATAAATACACGATTCCTTAAAAACGTCCAGAAGATTAACATTAACAGCATCTTAACGATTGAGCGGATCGCTCGAGTTCTGCTAAACAATTGATTTGTATCAGATTTAGCAAAGGACCACTATATCTAGGTCTGCTGCTGTTAAAGAAATCAAAACCTAGTAACCGGCCATAGCTATGCCCCAGATGGGTTGATTTCTGCCAATTTGGGGAATCGAAGTGCCGCGATTCTGAAGGCCAAATCACCAAAACAGGGTCTAATCAGTAGAGCAGTGATGGTAGTGAAGCGAAACAGTTGCAGCTCCAACCGACCTAGTGCTGTTCCGTCCTCTGAGAGAGTAAAGCATCAGACCCATAGTCCGCCATCGGCCGCAATCTTGTGTGTGACACTGCTGGCCGAAACTGGCCGACTAGCTTTGATCGAACCAACCGCACGACATTCTCGAGCGAGAAGCTGAAGTAGCTCGCGCCTGTGAATCCTGCGATCGCAAAAACCAACACAGCAAAAGTCCACCAGCGGATGTGGAATATGAAGAGGATGATAAAGAAGATCAGCCGTGCATCGAAGAACAACAGATGCGGCCGTGCCATGGCGTAGCGCCAATGCACCGTAGAGCGGTAGATGTTGTAGCGGGCTTCGGCCATCTAGCGTCTCCTTACCGCGTGGGGATCGCCACGCTATTGACGAAGAGAACACCGATAATCTGCCGCGAACGCAAAGAGATCAGCGGCCCCTTCGGCGCGCTTTGCACGAACTCTCCGGCCAGATCGTTCCCGACCTCGGCCAGGCCTTTGTAGACGCCTTGCTCAAACGTCGATTGCGGGCGCGTTACCCCAGTCACACCGCCTAGATCAATCAGTGACGTGCCCGGATCGGACAAAGCATCACCGAGACCGGTTACAAAAGCGGCTGCGACCCGCGGCGCATATCGAGCGAAGAGACGACGATCCAGATCGGTGCGCACGGCCAGTGACCGTTGCCTTGCATCGACAGCGTAGGCGGAAACAGGGATCTGAGTCCCATCCGGCAACACGGCCGAACTGAACTGCACGATAAGATGCGTATTGCTCTGGTTTGCCTCAAACCCACCAACA
>JAOHEK010000031.1 GCA_028097405.1 Paracoccaceae bacterium
GGGGAAAAGCCGTCTGCCATTCGTCCTTAACTGTGCCGCCCATGATGGATGTCATTGAGCCTTGACTGTCGAGATCGATAACCAGCACTTTATAGCCATCCAAGGCCGCGCTCATTGCAAGGTGCGCGCACGTCGATGTCTTGCCCACGCCGCCCTTGAAGTTGGCGACTGCCAACACTTTGGCCGGAACACCTTTTGGACGATACGGCAGATATTCGCGGCCGGATGCACCTTCGGTGGCGAAATGCGCGCGCAGAGCCAAGACTTCCTCAAGCGTGAACCACTTTGAGCCGCCCTCGCCGACGCCCTGCGGAAGCTCTGGATTGGCTTTCAGAACGCGCCTGAAGTGTGCTGCGGCCACCGGGATCAGATAGCGGCAAATTTCCCAGGTCGAAAACTTGCGCAATCGCTTCTTGCCATCCGGCGCGTACCCACGTTTGGCTAGGTCTTCTCGGCCTTTCGTTGCAAAAGCCGCCGCTTTGGCAAATCGTTGCGTGGTGACTGGATCAGACAACTTGTCAGCTGCGCGCTTTGGATCGATACTGTGATACGGTGGGTTCCGTATATCTTTGCCTGCCATGCTTATCCTCGAATGTTCGCTATTTGCTGCGATATCCTGCAGACCATCGCACATAACGATGTGAAATAGAATCTATTATCTCAATTCGATGAGGACGACACATAAAAACTGTTTAGTATATTTACGGACTTTAGAATCTTTGTGTCGTATAGTGAGCATGAAATCAGAGGCTTAGTGGTGTTTGGGAACCTGGATACGGGTTGGAGGGTACCAATACACAGGGCAAAAGGTACCCAGATACAGGCTAAAGGACTCCGATTCGCAGGATATGAAGCTCCAGTCTGCGGGTTGGTGTGTTTTCCGCCGGTTTAGACCCTAGTGAGGTCCTTTGCATCAGAGTGTGATCCCGTAGGTTGGTACCTTTCAGAGATCATAGCCTTTCCAGGTTGGGTACCCAAAGCGGGACTTCTCGTAGGGTACCTTTTGCGTTATGTAGATGCAAAAGAAGATTCGAGCAGGCCAATGGACTCAATCCCGAAAGATGCCCTCACCGGCGCGTTGCGCCGAGACAGTGTGAAAAAGAACGTGGCGGCGATCCACGTTTCTGGCAAGCTGACGCTGCTGCAGCGCAAGCTGTCGAACGTGCTTTTGCTTAACGCCTATGACACACTGACATCGCGGCATTCGCACCGCATCGATGCCCGTACGCTTTGCCTGATGATCGGGTATAATTCGAATGACACAGACACCCTAAAAGCGGCCCTCCGCGGCCTGGCCGAAACCGTAGCCGAATGGAACATGCTTGATGAAAAGGGTCGTGACGAATGGGGTGTTTCGTCTTTGCTTGCCTTTGCCAAATTGAAGGATGGTGTTTGCGAATATGCGTATTCCCCGGCGTTGGCCGAGAAGCTGCATGACCCAAAAGTGTTTGCGCTGATTAATCTCAATATTCAGCGTCAATTCACAGGCGGTCACGCATTGGCGCTTTACGAGAACTGCTTTCGCTTCATCAATACCGGCTCGACCGGTTGGTGGCCGCTAGAAGTATTCCGGCGCTTGATGGGGGTAGAAGGGTCTGAATATTACTTGTCGTACAAGCATCTGAACGCCAAGATCATCAAGCCCGCTGTGACCGAGGTAAACCGGGTCAGCGATATCTTGATCGAGCCAGAGACGCGCAAACAGGGCAGGGCGGTCAATGACATCCGGTTCCGGATTAAGCGAAACCCGCAGTTAGCGATCCTTGATTTGGATGACGGCGAAGGGCTGCGTAAAGGCACGGTTTATGCGCGGCTTGTAGAGCTAGGCCTGAGTGATCGTCTGGCGCGACAATGGCTTTCGGAACATGGCGAGGATTTTATTGCCGAGAAGCTGAGCCTGGTTGAAGCACAGGATGGTGTGCGAAGCCCGGTCAAATACTTGGCTGCGGCAATCCAGCAGGATTTCAAAGCCGAAGAGAAGGGCAGGGGGGGAGGCACGTTATCTGCTCGCGCAGAGCGCCTGCGCGCGGTGAAGGCCTCCGTCGATCGTCGCTCGCCTACTCAGCGGGATGCGGACAGGCAGCTGTTCCTGAGCCGTCTCAGCGATCCTGTGGCACGTGCGGATTTCGAGCGTCATGGATGGATGTCTCCATTGAACGCGGAGGCGGTCATTTCTTTTTGGGATGATCTTGACCCAGAGTTTGCAGGGTAGGTTTCGCAGCGAAACCATACAGCGGAGTCTTCGGCCAAGCTAAACGGGACAGGGCGCGGGCAACTGCAAACTGAACCGGTGCTCAGAGTGAGTATTGATCGGATCAAGGTTGAGGGAAAGACGCCGATGTTCATGCGCTGACTTTGAAGCTTCCGCAGGCGCCGGAAATGGGAATTGCACTACGTGCTTGCGAGACCAAGGCCGCTTACCATGTGATGGATCGAAATTGACGAGCTACTATAATATAGTATATGTTGGTATCTAAAGAGTTTGACGAAAGGCATTTCAATGGCAAAGACAACAAGCATCTCCCTTGGTGATCATTTCACGGGCTTCATCGAAGCGCAGGTTGAATCGGGTCGATTTGGTTCGGCCAGTGAAGTTGTTAGGGCAGGGCTGCGCACACTGGAAGAGCGTGAAACCAAGCACCAGGCTTTGCAAAGAGCGATCACGGACGGTTTTGATAGCGGTGTGGTAGATGGATTCAGCATGGACGCGCTGCAGCGGGAAATAGACAACGAATAGTGTCCGGGTTCACGGTTAGTAGGGTCGCAAACGCCGATATACGAAGTATTGCCAGATACACCCAGAAAACATGGGGCAGGGAACAGCGGCGGTTGTATCTGGACGGGTTAAACGAGAAATTTGAAATGCTGGCCGCGATGCCAGAGATGGCCACAGAGCGGCGAGATTTTCATCCACCTGTCCGCATTCATAACTACGAAAAGCACCTCATAGTTTATGTGACTACCGATAGCGGCATCTTAATTGTTCGGGTGCTGCATCAGAGCCAAGATGTACCCGCGCAGCTTTCAGATTAAAGCTCCTGAATATACAGGGCTTACCAGTCAAAAGGGGCGGGAACCTGACTTTCGCTGCAGATGCAATACCTGTTGATTTCGGAAAGGAAGGCGGACCTTCGGATCACTTTTCCTTGGAGCTAGGACGTAATCCAAATACCAATGGAGCGTTTTCAAACCGTCTAAGAATATTTCCGTCGAATGAGAGACCTCAGACCGCTCTTACGTTTTTCCTGTTTTTCTTCCAGGTGCTTCCACAGGTAAGAGATGGCTTGTTTGATGCGCTCCGCATGCAAGTGGGCCTCGACAAGAATGAGCTTTGCGTTGTTCGGCATTTGTTGCATGGATCACCCGCAGCTTGGAACGCGCCCTACCCCCAGCAAGGCGGCGATGCTGCGCATCAGACCTTGGGTCTGG
The DNA here is from genome assembly GCA_028097405.1 of Paracoccaceae bacterium. Lineage (GTDB taxonomy): Bacteria > Pseudomonadota > Alphaproteobacteria > Rhodobacterales > Rhodobacteraceae > CALKXV01. The sequence goes on from JAOHEK010000031.1 coordinate 3,430, forward strand.
CGCAGTGGTTGGTGGAAAACCATTCCCAGTGTCAGACAGGTTTCAATCGCCAGATCAGAGTAGCGCGGTTGTCCGCCGCGTTGTTCGGCGTGGTGCCAACCACAGACCAAGCGCGTCTTCGCTAATCCAAACCGTCAGATCACCACGCTGGCGCAAGCCTTCGTTATACTCAGACCAGTTAGTCACCCTATGCTTTTGCTTGGGGATTTTATCACGGCGCTCAGCCTTGAACTTGTGCGGCATCTACAGCATCCTGAAAGAAACAGACCGCGTCGATATCAGTGAAGGCACGATCCATGCAACAACGCCGCGAAACCTACCTCGTGCTTAGGGCGAAGATCGCGTTTCGACGAAAAGATAAACCCATTCGCCTTTGAAGTCCGGCCGCGTACGACGCAGCGTTTCAACGCGATTTGCCAGCTCTTTTAGGTAGGGCTCAGCGGGCTCGACTGTTTGGCGTACCGTGTCAAAGAGCGGTTGGTTCGACACCATAGCCACCGCGATGTCTTGGCCAAATGGGGGGCTGACGCGCATTTCGAACTTGCCGTTGGCTGGGTCATTTACACCGCCGCTGCCAAAGGCAAGCGGCGCTTCGGCGTCAAGTTGCAAGGGCGGGATGAACTCGTTCGGTATCAGGTGCAGAACCTGGCCTTCGTTGTCGAAATAGTCGAGATAAAGCCAACCGTTATAATCTGCACCAGCAAGATCAAAGATCATCGTTTGACCGTCGTTGAACGTATAAGTCCGGGCTTGAAGATCGGCTCCGATGATCAGCGGGTTGGTAAGTTGTTCGACCGATTGAGGCAGGGGCATGTCGGCTAGACGCACCAGTACATCGCATTGTGGTGCGTCTAGTCGTTGTAGTCTGTCCTGAATTGGAAGGGTGTTGCCGAGTTGTTGGGCTAGGGCGTCGATTAGCTCTGTTCGGTCGGCATCGGTTTTGACGTGTCCCCGTAGGTTGATCGTGCCGGTCTCTGGATCATAGATCGTTTGAACGCGCGCGCAGTCGACGCCATTTAAACGGTTCGCCAGAGCATCGCGCAATCTATCCTGATCGGCACCCGAATTAGGAACGCGCAAGGCCGCCGCGGTGTCGATTGTGCTTTGCGGGATCTGTAGGGACAGGTCGCCCGACCAGGCTAGAACGGTCGGTGCCCGTTCGCTCGGTATGGATTTTTGTGGAGCCTTGGCGCCTTGGGCCGGTGCTTGGACGGGCACCGTCACATCTGGTTGCACCGCATTGATGCCGTTTGAGTTTGGCTCAAAGACCGCAACATTGCTCGCATTTGGTTGCACAGCATTCAGGAGTGCCAATTGCGGTTCGGTGACACGAAGTAAGGTTGTCAGGGTTGAAAGGCCTTCGCTGATCGCAGGGGTTTGAGGAACATCAATGCTGTGTGTCGGAAGGTTCAATGTGGCGATGGCTTCCGGCAGGCTCGCGCCTCGGGTTTGGATTTCACCGGCCTTTGGGGCGGTTGTTATACTTGGGTCTAAAGTCTGAGAAATAGGACGTAGATTTGGGGCGAGGTTCGTCGCGACGTCATCCAAGGCCAAGGGCGTTACAGAGTGCGGTTCTGCGGCGATCAATATGGTTTGGTCGGGTGTGTCGGCACGGGCTGTCGTACTGGTTGGATTGGCCGCAGGTAACGCAGGCTGGCGGAGCGCATCGAGTTGAGCGGCTTCAGTGTCAGGTGCCAACGTTTGAGCCGCGGGACTTTCTGGACGGACGGCGGCGGCGTCAGTGCGTGGGATGGGCTGGGTTCCAATGCCTTCGCGGGGCAGGGTTTCGGACTGGGCCAGATCAGCAGCAGGGGTCTGTTCAGTGGCCTCATTGCGCGGAACGTTTAGGGTCGTCAGCGCCATTTCGGCTTGAGCAGCGGATTGTTGTTCGACGGCTCGGGGGGCAAAAACCCATAAGAACATGGCGGCGAGAGCGGCGTGAATAATCGCAGATAAGGTCAGCATTGCTGACCATATAGCACCGGATTTCATCCGCCCGCATCCGGGGTGACAATTAACACGATGTCGCTGGCGCCCACCTGTTTCAAACGTTCAACCAAGGGAAGGACGTGCAATAGAGCAGTAGAACCATCCGCATTGATGCGCATTCGGGTGTCTGGCTCAGCCTCCAAGACCGTCTCAGAGGCGCTGAGAAGGCCGCTGAGCGTCGTTTCAGCCCCATCCAACGCAATGCGGCCATCTTGCGCAACCGAGACTGTAAGGCCGCCTGAAGGCAGGTCTGCGCCAGTTTGTGCTTCGGGAGGAGTGACGTTGAAGGGGGCGGTGGCGTCCATGCGCCCAATCAACAGTGCGAAAACCAGCAGAAAAAAGACCACATCGACAAGCGCAACGATGGTTTCGGGTTGGCGCCGATGGATGGGACGGGACAAGCGCATCAGGGCACGTCACTGAACTGCAGGACGCTGACGGAATTTAGACCAAGGCGCGCTGCAGTATCCAGCACGCGGACTAAGGCCTGAACGTCGGCATGAGGGGAGGGCAACAAAAGAAGGCGCGTGTTGTCTTGGGATTGGTTTTGCAAAAAGGCGTCGATGCTATCCGGCGGTATGCGTTGCCCCGCTGTCACGATGTCACCCCCCGGAAGTACGCGAACCAAAAGCGTTCGGGCGTCGGCAGGCGGACTGCTGCCTTGGGCTTCGGGGGCTGACATCGGCAGCATGTCGAGGTTGAGAAAGGTCGAGGTCACCATGAAAAACACCAGCAGGATCAACAGAACGTCGACAAGCGGGATGATCGACACGACCGGAAGCGGTCGGGATTGTCGCTCAAGCTGAATCATTTTTTCGCGGTCTCTTTGGCTATCGCCAGAATACGGGCGATGGTGGCTTCGATTTCTGACACTGCGGCTTCTGCGCGGGCGGCCAAAAGAGCGGCTCCGGCGGCGGCGGGCAGGGCGACGATCAAACCGGCGGCTGTGGTCAGAAGTGCCTGCCAGATACCGCCCGCTAAAAGGGCAGCGTTGGCGGCGCCCTCGGCCATTTCCAGATCGCGAAAGGCTTGGATCATGCCAAGAACGGTGCCGAGAAGCCCAAGAAGCGGGCTAATCATGGCGATGGTTTCAAGGGTGCGAATGTGTCGAAACGCGCTTTGGGCTTCGGTATTTCCGGCGATTTCAAGGGTTGTCTCAAGCCCGGCTGTGCGATTTGCCGCGAGTTCGTCCAAGGCGATGGCCGCGACACGGTCGGCGGGGGTGTCTTGGGATTTGAGCCGGTCTTTGGCAACGGCCGCGCCGCTGGTCTCGAAGGCCTTCAGTGCATTTGCGCGCCGGTCTTTGCCTTTCAGCGCTTTAAATAATTGCAGGGTTTTGACAAGGATGATGGTGATCGAAACCAGCGACAAGATCACAAGGATCACCAGTATTGGCGCACCAATGCCCGAAATCGGCAGATTGGCCATCGGTTACTGTCCGAGCCGAACGTCGGTTCGACTGTTCCAGTCGACAAGGCCATAGCAGTCGGTGGGATCGGCGTTTTCGGGTTTGCAGGCCGGGATATCGTGGACGATGAGCTCTGACAGGCGATCACAGCTGATTTCGGGGATTTCGAAAAGCTTCAGCGTGGTGCGTTGGACGGGCAGGGGGGCTGCGTCGATCGACAAAAGGCGATTGATCACCCCGTCGGTATCTAGAACGGCGATGGAAAGTTCGAAACCTTCAAAGGTTTGTTCAGTCCCGTTTTTGAAGAGAAAAAACGCTCGGCAGCTTCCGGTTTCGGAGGCTTCGAGTTTGTTCAGCTCGACCGTTATTCTTGCGTCTTGAGCATGAGCGGGGATTGCAAGGGCACAGGCTGTTGCGAGTGCGGCTATCATAAAACGTCGCATTTAGGGTTTTGGCCTCAGAATGTTGTTGCGGATAAAGGTTATGTCTGCGGATTCCTGAACCGGGATGCCGACATGTGTGACGCGACCGGTTGCGCGGGGCCGCGATAGAGGTGCGTTGCTGTCGCTGCTGCTACTGCTGTTTGCAATCGCGGAGTTGACGGCATTCCCGGCGATTTCCATTCCAAGTTGGATGCCAAGCTGAACCGGCAGGCTTGCCCCTTCGAAGGCCGACGTTCCCGACATCGCACCACCAGCGGCATTGAAGCCGGCGGAACTGATGGCTTGCCGAATAGCCGTTTCCGCCGAGTTGCCTTCGGCATGGCTTTGCAGCCCCGCAAAGCCGCCTGCGCTGACGGATTGGATGCCAAGCATAAGGGCTTGTTGGCCAGACGTGTAAACCATGCCGCCACCGGGTGGCAGGCCAATCGCCCCTGTGATGAAAGAACCAGCGCCGTTGATGACCGCGGCGCCGACATTGCCAGTGTCTTGATAGACCGCCTGACCCCGACCGACTGATCCAACCGTCAGCCCGAAGGACGCAGTGGTTGCGGTGCCGGCCATTGCGGATGTGCCGCCGGTTGGGATCGCTGACAAAAGGATAAGAACGGTCCAGGATGTATCGCGGACAAAGCGGGTTGCAGTAACGGCGTGTTCCCAGTTTGTGACGTGTCGGGTCACGGCAGCCATATTGCCATCCGTTGTGCGTTGTTGTTGATCGCGGATATAGTTTTGATTGCTGCGTGTTTCGGCGACCATAGCGGCAAGGTTCCGCGCCGAATTCTCGGGGTGCAGCATGATTTCGCGTGCCATTTCGTCATAACGCTGTTGGGCCGTAACCGTGCAGACGCGATTGACCTTGCCCCAATCGGTGCGCAGTTCGACCATGCGCGGCCCATCGAACCAGCCTTCGCCGCTGACGAACTCGCGCGTGCTGTCTTTCGCACTTTTGGCGCGGACAGAGCCGCGGCTGATCGCGTAAAGCCCGTCTTGATTGACCTGCCAGGCGCGGCCGCTTTCGTCGGTAAATTCAATCCAAGGCATTGAAAGTCCTATTCAAAATTATAGTTGAAACCTTTGTCATCACCGCTAACGGTTACTTTGCTCAGCGGTTCGCCTTCCAATTGGCGGTTTAGGACCTGCCGGGACAACTCCGGTAACAGAGTATTCGTCAGGATGGCGTCGATCATGCGTCCCCCGCTTTCGATTTCGGTGCAGCGGGCTTTGATGACGTCCATTAGGCCGTCACCCAGCACCAGTTCGGCATCGTGTTCGGCCATCAGGCGTTTGGCGATGCTGCACAATTTATGGCCCGCGATGGCTTCGATCATGTCGTCGGACAGTGGATAGTAAGGGATCGTGACGACGCGGCCCAACAGTGCGGCTGGGAAGACTTTGAGCAGAGGTGCGCGCAGCGCATCGGTCAAATCGGCCTGATGCGCTGGTTTAGTGCCATTTTCGGTCATCGACATGATCTCGTCGGACCCGACGTTGGAAGTGAGCAGGATCAGCGTATTCTTGAAATCGATCCGCCGCCCTTCGCTGTCATCCATCATGCCTTTGTCGAAGACCTGAAAGAAGATTTCGTGGACGTCGGGGTGGGCTTTTTCGACTTCGTCCAACAGCACCACGGAATAGGGGCGGCGGCGGACGGCTTCGGTCAGGATGCCGCCTTTGCCGTAGCCGACATAGCCCGGAGGCGCGCCTTTCAGAGTTGAAACGGTGTGGGCTTCTTGGAATTCGCTCATATTGATCGAAATCAGGTTCTGTTCGCCGCCGTAGATGGTTTCGGCCAGCGCAATCGCAGTTTCAGTTTTTCCGACGCCCGAGGGGCCGCACAGAAGGAAGACGCCCTGGGGCTTTTCAGGCGCGTTTAAACCGGCGGCAGCGGTTTGCATGCGGCTTGAGATCATTTCCATCGCATGGTCTTGGCCAACGACGCGCTCGGTCAGGGTTTCCGCCATGGCAAGCGCACGTTCGGTCTGGCTGGAGAGCATCCGGCCGGTAGGAATGCCCGTCCAATCCTGCACCACGGCGGCCACGGCGTTTTCATCGACCGAGGGAAGAATATACGGCGATTCCCCTTGTTCAGTGTCTAATTTGGCCATGGCGGCGCGCAGAGCGGTGATGGTTTCCGTGCGTTCTTCGGGCGTGAGCGCGGTCACGTCTTCTGGTGTTTCGTCGTCTGCCTCGTGATGTTCTTCGGTGTCTTTGTCGGCTTCGGTTGCGCCGGTGTCATCGACGGGTTCTCCGGCGGCACGGAGCTTGCCTCGTAGGGTCAGAATTTCTTCGACTATTTCTTTTTCGCTGTTCCAGCGTGCCGTTGCGATTTCCAGCGCGGATTGCGCGCTTTCAATAGACGATTTGGCCGTCGAAATGCGATCTTCTGCGTCGATCCCGATTTCGGCCTCGCGTTTGGCGATGCTGAGTTCAACCTCAAGAGCTGCGAGGCGGCGTTCGATGTCTTCGACTTGCGCGGGCGTTGCGTGCTGGCTAACCGAGACCCGCGCGCAGGCGGTATCAAGCAGGCTGATCGCCTTGTCGGGCAGTTGGCGCGACGGGATATAGCGGTGTGAAAGCTGGACACAGGCTTCGATGGCCGCATCCAGAATTTCGACCTTGTGGTGCTTTTCCAGCACGGCGGCCACGCCGCGACACATAAGGATTGCCTTGTCTTCATCGGGCTCTTCGACGCGGACGACCTGAAATCGGCGGGTCAGGGCCGGATCGGGTTCGATGTGTTGCTTGTATTCGGCCCATGTTGTGGCGGCGATGGTGCGCAACTCGCCGCGTGCGAGGGCCGGTTTTAAGAGATTTGCCGCGTCGCCTGTTCCTGCGGCACCACCCGCGCCGATTAGGGTGTGGGCTTCGTCGATAAACAGGATGATGGGAGTCGCGGAGGATTGCACCTCGTCGATGACCTGTTTCAGGCGCTTTTCGAATTCGCCTTTCACGCTGGCCCCGGCCTGCATCAGGCCGATGTCCAGCATATGAAGATCGACGTTTTTCAACTGGGGCGGAACATCGCCCTTGGCAAGACGTTGGGCAAAGCCTTCGACGACGGCGGTTTTGCCAACGCCCGCTTCGCCGGTCATGATCGGGTTGTTTTGGCGGCGGCGCATCAGGATATCAACGATCTGGCGGATTTCGCTGTCGCGGCCCACGACCGGGTCCATATCGCCCGACTTTGCCTGTTCGGTCAGGTTTGTTGCATAAAGCGCAAGTGCTTCTTGCTGACCGCCGCCCAGTTGTTTTTTGGGTGTTTCGGCACCGTCTTCGCCGGGCAGGCGGCCTTCGAGCGATCCGGCGATCAGGTTTTCGAGGTCGTCGCGCATGGCGTCGGCGCCGAGCTTGTCGAATTCGAGGCTGATCTTGTAAAGCAGCGCTTCTAATGTGCCCGATTGCAACGCCCCCAGCAGGATATAGGACGAGCGGATCGTATCATCGTTGAAATGGAGCTGGCCGTAGTTCAAGCCTTCCTGGATGGCGCGAAAGATGTGATCTGAGAATTCTTCGACTGACCCTGCACCGTTTGGGAGTGCATCTAACGCGCGCAGGGTGTCACCGACAAAGCGGTGATCATCGACGCCAGCAGATTGCAAGAGCAGCTGCAGGTCCGAGCGTTCGGCATCTGCCAGAGCGGTGATGAAATGAACCAGTTCCACGTAAGGGTTGCCGCGATCCTTGGCGGATTTCTGGGCGTCTCGAAAGGCCTGAAGGCAAACCGAGTTTAGGCGAGACGCCAGTTCTTTTCTTTTTATGGTTTCGCTTGATCCGCGAGACGCCATTTTAATCCCCCCCGAAAAACACAAAGCTTGAAATATGACGTTAGGTTAAGCACGGTTGCGAGAATTGTCATTAAGGAAACTGGTTGGGTCTCAATGTCCGCGAGATTTCCCGAAGTTGATTGGAGAATTTTGTGATTGAGCCGCTGCCGTCAGATATGTTTGTCGCTGGGGATATTCTTAACAATACCTATGAGGTCGAAGGTGTTTTGGGCCGCGGCGGTACGGGCGAAGTGTACCGGGTCGTGAACAAGGTCACAGGCCGAATTTTCGCGATTAAGGTTTTGAATGCTCAGTTTTCGGGCAACGAAGACTATGTCGAGCTGATGAAGCGCGAAGAGGAAATGCGCAACATTATTCACGACTCGGTTGTGCGGTATAATGAGTGTTCGCGCACAGATAGCGGCAACGTCATTTTGGTGATGGACTATATCGCGGGTCAATCTTTGGCCGACGCGATGGTCGAGCGGCAGGTTTCGGAAAAGGAACTGCTGATCATCGCGCATCGCATTGCCGAGGGTCTGGTGGCCGCCCATGGGCATGGCATGGTGCACCGTGATCTGTCGCCGGATAATATCATTTTGCGGGATGGTGAGGCGGGTAAGGCGACCTTGATCGACTTTGGCATTGCCAAAGACACCACCGAGGGCGCGCGCACGATTGTGGGAAATGATTTCGCGGGCAAGTATGAATATGCGGCCCCCGAGCAGATTGACGGCAAGGCCGAGGCCAAGAGCGATTTGTACGGGCTTGGGGCGACCTTGTTGGCGGCCTATCGTGGTGAGACTCCGTTTCTGGGCACCACACCGGGCGAAATCGTGCGGCGCAAGCAAGGGCGGTTGGATACCGAGGGCGTGTCGGAACAACTTCGCGGCGTGATCGATGTCTTGTCAGACCCTGACCCGGCGATGCGGCCAGAAAGTGCGGCGGCAGCCGTTCGGTTGCTCGAGGATGTGTTGGAAGACCGACAGCCGAAGCGAGGCAAAGGGGCTCGGGCGCGGCGCACGAAGGCAGGGAAAGGGCGGCGCAGCGGCGTTCCGGTTGTTATGATCGGGTTGGTGATCCTTGCACTTGGGGCCGCGGGATATTTATTGCGCGGTGTCATTTTTGGCCCGTCTTTGGAAGTTGTGACACCTTATACCTTGTCGGCAAGCAAAGGGATTGCGGGTCGCACGATGCTAATGGGTCATGCCCCGGATGAAGCGAGTTCGGAAGCGCTGGTTCTGGCTTTTGTCGGGGCGACGGGCGCTTTGCCCGAAGCGGCAACGGTCACTTTGGCGGATGGCGTGCCGGGCCCGGAGTGGACGGTTGATATCACTGGATTGCTTGATCTGACTGCTGGGCTGCAACGCTGGCAGTTAGAAGTTTCGGGTGAAACAGTGCGACTGTCTGGTCTTGCGCCCAATAGCGAGAGTTTGGCGCGGGTGCGCACCGCGCTGCAATCCTGGCAGGCGGGTGCAGGCGTTTCACTGGATCAGGATTTGCAAGCGGGCCCAGAAGTATTGACGGCCAGTGCGCTGGCCGGTGTCTTGGACGAACAGCGCAGTTGTGGTGCCCTAAACGTGGACGGCGATCAATTCGATCTCGGCGCGCGCGTTCCGATCACCGGGAATGTGGCGTCTGCAGAAGATGCTACAAGGATAGAGACGGCGTTGAAGGCTTTGATCGGCAGTCGGACGGTTGATCTAGATGTTTATGTGCTTAATCCAGACCTTTGTGCCATTCGAAATATTTTGCCAGTTACGCAACTGGGCGACATGTCGGTGTGGTTGGGCAAAGGGGCGGATGGGGCGTCTAATCTGACAGGTGTCTTTTCGACTGGCGAAAATCCCGTCGTGGATATTCTAGTGCCGGCCAACCAAATTGACGCGTTTCTTTGGGTGATGGTCGTTGATAATACTGGCAAGGTTTTTCACGTCTTGCCCAATATAAACAATACCGAACAAAGGGTCAGCCAGCTTGGCGAAATTGAAGGTGGTGTGCGTCGAATACCGGTTCTGCACCCACGTTCAGTGTTGGCCAGTGATCCCAATAAATTGGTCATGGAGGTGACCGAAGGTGACTTTGGCAAAAGCGAAGTTGTTGCGTTGCTGTCTAAAAAACCGCTCTTTGACATCCGGCGACCCCGGGATGAATCAACAGAATCTGCAAAAGAAGCATTGACCGATGCCCTAGCGTCAAGTGAGAATGACCTTATAAGCGTCTCTACACGAATAATTGAAGCCCGCCGGTAGGTAAGGAAATGTCTTTTATTGTATATTTTTGCAGCGGAACATCTAGGAATGTGCCGCAAATGGGCTGGGGGACTGCCAGTTGAATGGTGATCCATTTTTGCGCCCGATTGACGGGGCACAGCCCTCGGGGGTTGAATTACGGCATGTCCCAGAATTTCTGACCATTGAAACGCTTCTTGAACCGGCAGCTCGCAAGAACCGGATGGATTCAAATGGGGTTCTAAAGCCATATTCTGGTGTTGATTGGGCGAAGGTTCTTTCAGACGCCGAGAGATTGGCGGCCACGGGTCGCGATCTTCGCCTTTTGGTGATCGTCGCGCGGGCTTGGACCAATCAGGCCGGGTTTGGTGGATTGGCCGCTGGTCTTGAATTGATTTCGGATGCCTTAGAAGGGCATTGGGACAGCATTCATCCCGAATTGCGGGACCGTCCGGATAAAGCGATGGCCGCGAAAGGCCGCGAAGGTGCTATTCGCGACCTAGAAAATCGCGACGATGGTATTCTGGGTGATCTTGAGATGCGGGTCATGTTTGAGCCTCGGGGACTTGGGCCCGTTTGGGGCGGCGAATTGGCGCAGTCATCTTTAAGTGATTTTGAATACATGCAGGTTGGCACGGGGGGAATGAGCTCTGCTGAGAAAGCAGAGCACAGTGCGAACCACGCGACATTGCGGAAACGGATTTCAACGGCGATCATTGCGACCCACGAAGAAGACCCCACGTTGATTGAGGGGCTTGTGGGCGAAATTGATGCCGCCGAACGCGCGAGGGCAGCACTTGAGGCAGGCTATGCAAAGGCGGGTGGTTTCGAGAACGGCGGTGGATGTCGTTTGAACGATCTAAAGACGTTTCTGGCGCGGAGCCGTAAGGCACTTGATGAGGCTTCGGCAGATGTCGCGTCTGGGTCTTCTGAGACAGCAGCAGCGCCAATAGGAGGGGAGCTGATGCCAATGGAAACCGGTTCAGCCACAAACGGAGGCGGCATTCCAGCGCGGATTGAAACACGCCGCGAAGTGGAAAAGTGCCTGGATATGATTGTCGAGTTCTATGAACGGACCGAGCCGTCCAGCCCCATTCCACATCTTGCGCAACGTCTGCGAAGGATGGTGCCCATGGATTTCATGCAGCTCATAGAAGAAGTCGCTCCGTCGGGTTTAAAGGATTTCAAGAACATTGCCGGTGTTGACGACAAGAAAAGAAACGATTGACGGAGGATTAGAATAGTGTCCGACAGCAAACAGAAAGTTATTGGAAGAAACAGGACTCCTAGAGTTCAGATTGAGTATGACGTCGAGCGCTATGGAAGTTCGACAACGATTGAATTGCCATTTGTCATGGCCGTGATGGGCGATTTGTCTGGCGCGTCAGAAACCCCGGAAGCGGTGAAGCCAGTTGGCGAACGCGATTTCAAGGAAACCGATGCCGGGCGATTCAACCAATTTATGGATGCTTTGGCGCCTCGGGTTAAGGCCCGCGTGAAAAACACTTTGCCTGGCAAAGAAGGTGAAGACGCCGACGAAGAGATGTTTGTGGATCTATCCTTCAAGAGCATTAAGGATTTTGCGCCGGACAGCATGGCAGAACAAATCCCGGCTTTGGCCGAGCTTTTGAAAATGCGGAACAGCCTGGAGGAACTTTTGGGTTTCATGGATGGCAAGGTAGATGCTGAAAAGCGGATCTCACAGCTTTTGAACAGTGAGCCACTTTTGGCCCAGGCTGCCGAGGCGGCGATGGAAGCTGAGAAAGGGGAGGGCGCATAATGGCCGAAGACGCAAAACAAGAAGCCGCTGCAGGTGCGGCAGACGCCGAAGCTCTGGACCTGGGTGAATTCAGTGATCTGCTGGAAAAAGATTTCCGGGTCGCGGAGGCCGAAAGCGACAAGTTGAAAGGCTTGGTGTCCAATCTGGCACTGGCGGCTCAGGAACGTTCCGGTTCGACAACGATCTCAAGTAATGCCGTAAAGTCGATCAAATCGCTGATCTCGGGGATCGACGCTTTGCTAACCGACCAGATGAACGAAGTTCTGCATGCACCCGAAGTGCGCGAGATCGAAGGCACTTGGCGGGGATTGCATTATCTGGTGAACAACACCGAGACCGACCAGAAGCTGAAGATTAAGGTGATGAACATCAAGAAATCCGAGCTTTCGGATACGCTTGAGGATTTTGAAGGCCAGCTTTGGGATCAATCTCCGATCTATAAAAAGATCTATGAGAACGAGTATTCGACCTTTGGCGGCGAACCTTATGGCGCGATTATAGGTGCCTATGAGTTCAGCCATAATCCCAGAGATGTTTCGATGCTGCGCAGCATCGCGGGGATTTCGGCCGCGGCGCACGCCCCGTTTATTGCGGCGACTGCGCCGCAGTTGTTCCGGATGGAAAGCTGGACTGAACTGCCGAATCCACAAGACCTTGAGCAGATCGTTTCATCGCCGGATTATGCCGGATGGCAGAGCCTGCGCGAGGAAGAGGACACGCGTTATCTTGGTCTGGCTATGCCCCGCGTTCTGGCGCGCATTCCTTACGATCCAGAAAAAGCGCCTGTTAAAGGTTTTGATTTCACGGAAGAGGTGGAAGGGGATCATGACAAGTTCACTTGGATGAACGCCGCTTTCGCAATGGGTGTGAATATCAACCGCAGTCACAAGCTGACGGGTTGGGGCACGCAAATTCGCGGTGTTGAGTCGGGTGGTGCGGTGATGAACCTGCCTGTCCATACCTTCAAGACCGACGATGGTTCGACAGAAATGACCTGTCCGACTGAAATCGCGATTGATGACCGGCGCGAAGCAGAGTTGGCCAAACTGGGTATGATGCCAATCTTGCACCAGAAGAACACCGACAACGCGGCCTTTATCGGAGCGCATTCCTTGCAGGATGACGAAACCCGTGCGGGTCGGTTGACGGACCCAGATGCGCAGGCCAATGAACGGCTGAGCGCGAACTTGCCCTATTTGTTTCCGGTCGCTCGTTTCGCCCACTATTTGAAGGCGATTGCGCGGGCCAAGGTTGGATCGTTCAAGGAGCGGTCTGACATGCAGGTCTGGCTGAGCGAATGGATCAACCGGTATGTGCTGGCGAACCCGGCCATGGCGGATGACAAGGCAAAAGCCAAACGACCATTGGCCGCCGCCGAGGTGCAAGTTGACAGTGTTGAGGGACGCCCGGGTTATTACAACGCCCGATTTTTCCTGCGACCCCATTACCAATTGGAGGGAATCAACGCGAGTTTGCGGCTTGTGTCTGAACTGCCTTCCATCAAAAACTGAATTAAAAAAGGAGACCCATTACCATGGCTTTGTCAGGAACTATGTTGATCCCGGATATTGCGGGCGAATCTCGGCGTGCTGATCATGAAGACGAAATTGACATCATGTCAATTGACTGGAATATGTCGCAAGCGTCGAACATGCAACAAGGCTCGGGGCGTACAAGTTCGCGCGCAACCGTGAATCCGTTAGGTATCACAAAGACTTACGACGCGTCGTCGCCATATCTTGCGTTGGCATGCATGCAAGGTAAGGCTTTTGACGAAATTACCATCAGCTTCCGTCAAGATTCAGGCGAAGCGCACCTAGACTATCTAAAAATCACTCTGACGAATGTTATTATTTCGTCTTACAGCCTGAATGGGTCTGCAATGGGTGAAGAGATTTCGGATTCGATCAGTCTTTCTTTTGAAAAAGTCAAAAAGATTTACACCGTTCAGGCCGATGATCACTCAAGAGGCGATGAACATGAGATCGAGTACGACGTTTCGGCGGGTGTATAGCATCTGTGATGTGTTGGTGAACTGATGGATGTTGCGCGAAGCGAGGCGGTTCAACCTTCCCTTTGGGATCGTCTACAAGATGACCTGCCGGGTTTGGTGAGTGAGATTGCCTCGCTTCGTGAAAGCTTGCGCGACGAATTGGGCGATGACTATGATTTGGATGCGTTGGTCGAGGGAGGCTTGTCCGAACTTCGCCGCGACACAGATTTGAAAGAAGACGCCTATCGGTTGGCGCATAATTTCATTCTGAAATCTCAGGCTTGTGGACGCCTTCAAAACCGTGGAGTTGTTGTTACGGCGGATGTTCTGCGCGAGGCGGTACGTCGTGACATCGAAATGCTGTTCAACGTCGAACGTCTGGAAGCGAATTACTTTTTGACCGACCGTGAGATGCAGCGCCACGAAGATCCGGCGGATATGTTGGCAGATTTTCCCGAGGTGCGCCGTAGCGTTGTGAATTTCGGTGTGCCCACGTTCTCGGGCCGCAAGGGTTCAGATTTCGACAGAGATGAATTGGCGGCGTCCCTGAAAGAGGTGCTTGAAACCTTTGAGCCGCGGCTAAAACCCGGGTCGATTAAGGTTAAGGTGAACTTTGCTGAAAAAGTGGGGCTGCGGGTTGATCTTGACGCAGTGCTGATGTTGTCACCGGTTCCAGAACGTCTGCGTTTATCGACGACGATCGATCTGGAAAGCGGGCGCGCGTCCACGATGCATCAGGAGACGTGATGGATCGGGCATTTTTAGCATACTATCAGAACGAACTGACCCATTTGCGCGAAATGGCTCAGGAATTTGGCCAGATGCACGAAACGGTTGCGCGGAATTTATCTTTGGATTCAGTGCCGTGCCCAGATCCATATGTGGAGCGCCTGTTGGAAGGTGTTGCCTATCTGGGCGCGCGTACACATCAAAAACTGGACCGGGAAGGTAGCCGTTATGTGCGCCGGTTGCTGGATGCGCTCTATCCCGATTTGTCGGCTCCGTCGCCGGCTGTGGGCATGGCTGCTCTTGGTCCGGGGCCTCAAGTGGAAACCATGCAAGATGGTCATCGCGTTGAGCGGGGCACGCGGATGGTTGCAGGATTGCGGGAAGGTTTGAGCACACGGGCTGTCTATTCAACTGCGCAAGATGTGGACCTTTGGCCGATCCAAATTTCTGAAGCCGAGTATCTTTCGGATCGAAGCGCTTTGAGGGCCGCAGGCGCGAGCGACGGCGTTTTGGGGCCAGCGGCCAGCGGGTTGCGTTTGGTTTTGCAGCGAAACATGCCCGCACCATTTCATGAATTGTCACTGGATCAGTTGGACATTTATTTGGGATGCGATGCCAACGGGCCAACGCTTTTTGATGCAATCTTTGGATGGGGTGTGGGTGCGATTGCGCGTCCCGGTGATAAAGACGCAAGGTTCTTGCCAATTGACGCGCCGTCGATGGTTGGGCTTTCGGATGACGAAGGTTTGTTGCCACGGGCGCGACCCTCATTCGAGGGCTATCGGCTGTTGCGCGAATATTTTCTCTTGCCTGAACGGTTTCACTACGCGCGTTTAAGCGGATTGCGGGATGTGGTTTCGCGAACCACGGCCAATACCGTCGAGATCGTCATCTTGTTGGACAGTCCTCAGACGGATTTGAGCCGCATCAAAGTTCAGGACTTTGGGCTTTTCGTCACGCCCATCGTCAATCTGTTCGAACGGGAATGCAATATCGTCGAACTTGACGTGCGTCGCCCGTCGCATGTTGTGCATGCCGATCGGACGCGGCCACGGGATTTTGAAATCTACGGTTTGCTGCGGGTTGAGGATGCCGAGCATGACGGGCCAGGTGCACGTTTGAATGACCTGTATTCATCCGAACCTCAGAACCGGACCAATTTGGTTTACGCGACGGATCGCCGAGCAAGGCGTCCGGCGAACGACGAAATTGACGCGCAGCGCATGCGGTCTGCGTATCATGGGGATGATTTTTTGATCTCGGTGTCGCGCCCGCCGGATATGGCATCGACGCGACAGGTGAAACGGCTGGATATTCGGGCTTTATGCACCAACCGTGATATTCCGATTTTGGACGATACGCCAAAGCTGTCGATGGAATCCGGTGATCCGATCACGAATATCAGATTGTTACAGGCCTTGTCGCGCCCGAGACCAAGCCTTTCCGCGCACATCCCTGAGCGGGGCCAATCGGGCGACGCGGATATGGACGAGATTTCGTGGCGCTGGATTGCGCAATTGAGCTTGGCGCAATTGTCGATTGCCGAGGAAGGGGCCGAGGTTCTGAAGTCGCTGATCAGTCTTTATTCTGATCGTGGAGATCCGGGGGCGTCGCGGCATGGGCGTTCGATTGTCGACGTACAGTCGCGATCCGCGATTGATCGGATCGATTTGCCGGGGCCGGTTTGTTTTGCGCACGGAACTGACATCACGCTGAGTGTCGATACGGCGCAATTGTCGGGCAGCAGTCGATTGTTGTTGAGCGCGGTTTTGTCGCGTCTGTTTGCGCGCGAGGCCGCAACGAATTCCTTTGTCCGCACGCGGACGTGGCTGGTTTCTGAACAAAAGGAGGTGGCATGGCCGTCGACCGTCGGCACCCGCAGCCTGATCTGAAAGCGCTTCAGGACAAGGCGCGTTCGACTGACTTTTACGAGCTGCTGCGACGTTTGGAGCAGCCTGGAAAGCGGTTTGGGCGTTCGGGTGGAGCAGCGAGCGATCCGGCACGGCTGGGTCAAGCGATCCGCTTGGCCTTTGCGACGGGCGATATCGAGGCTTTGGACTTACCCGAGGATGGATCTGCGCCGCAGGTTGCCGTGAACGCCATTGGGTTGTTTGGCCCGGAAGGCCCGATGCCCCTGCATTTAACGAAGTGGATGATGGACCGCGCGTCGAACCGTTGGTTTGCAGGTGACAAATCGGGGGCCACGTCGGATCGTGCATTCCTGGATTTCGTCAATGTTCTTCAACACCGGATGATCGGGTTCTACTGGCGCGCGTGGGCAGATCGACGCCCCGAGGTGCAACACGTGCATGACGCTGGCGGTTCGATTGGATCGATGATGCGTGCGCTGGCCGGCATTGGTTTGGCTGAGGTTGGCGCATTTGGCGGCGGATCTGACGCCAAGCTGCGCCATGCGACGACGCTGTTTCAACGCACGGAATCACCGCGGCGGTTGGTCGAGTACCTTTCGTCAGAAATTGGACATGCAATTGAATTAATTGAGTTTATCGGCGTTTGGAATGTGATCCCGTACCATCTGCAAACTCGGGTAGGACTTGGGGCGTCGCGTCTTAACGATGACGCCGTTGTGGGCGCGCGTTTCTTTGATCGGTCGAACCGTTCTGAGGTCCGGATCGGGCCTTTGGGCTATGACGACTATATGTCCTTTATCGACGACCCGGACAAACAAAGGGCCTTGCGGTTGGCCCTGCGGTTTGTCTCGGGGGGGGCGATGCAGTTTGATGTGCGCCTGATGTTGTCTGCCGATGCGATACCGGACCCGCGTTTGCGACAAGCGCGGCTTGGGCAAAGTCTATGGCTGCAAACGGATGGTTTGCACCCGCGCGGGGATTTCATGTTCCGAGATTTTGCAGCCGAACCTCGAAAGACGGCAGCGTGAGCGGGTTTCGGCTGATTTTAGAACATGCGCCGACGTCACAGGCTGTGACCGAGATGGCGTTTCACGGCGGACAGATGTCGGTGGGGCGCGGGGAGGAAGCGGATTGGCGGATCCACGATCCGGAGCATTTCGTCTCGCGTAAGCACTTTTTCGTTTCGACTGAAGCAGGCGACATTATGTTGACCGATTCCAGCAGCGGGGGGTTGTTCGTTGACGGAGCAACCGAACCTTTGGGGGCTGGAAATTCGGTGCGGGTCGAAGATGGAATGCGGGTGCGGTTCGGGGATTTCGTGGCGCGCGTGGAATTGGAAAACACCGCTGCGCATTCAAAACCCAAAGACGCAGACAAGCCAGCTTCGCCGTTTGATTTTGATTTCGAGCCCGCAGGAGAGCCGACGCCAAAGGCTGAAAGGCCAGATACTTTGCCCGAGCCGTTCGGGAAATCTTCGTCGCCGTTCTTTAGTGAGGCGGTCGAGGAAAAGGAACAACCACCTGAACCTATCGATCGCGAAAATCCGTTTGCGCTTGGGTTGAAGCCGACGGCGTCGGATGCGCCGAAGGATGCGGCGCAGAATTTTGGCGGGTATTTCGGATCGCCCGAACCCGAGGCTCGCCCAGAGCCTGTGCCCGATGCAGAACCGGTATCGGTTCAAGACGTGGCCGAGGAGTTGCAATCGCAAAGGGTCACGCGCGAGACTACTGTGGCTCGGCCGTCTAAGTCAGAAGATGAATTGAGGGCTGCATTTTTTCGTGGCCTTGGGTTGGATGCGGGAGATATCGCATCTGATGATCCAGTGGCCGAGATGGAGGCTATGGGCAAACGGTTCCGCGCGCTTGCCGATGGCGTCACCCATTTGCTGCGAACTCGGGCGGCAGAAAAGCAAAAGGTGCGGATCGCACAGACCATTGTGGGATCGTCCAACGTCAATCCTTTGAAGTTCGCGGTGAGTGCGGATGATGCTGTTTCGTCTCTCGTGGCGGCGCGGGGTTCGGGGTACCTTGACCCGGACGCCAGTATTGACGAGGCTTTCCGGGACTTAGTCGATCATCAGATGCGAACCTGGGCCGCGTTACAAACCGCCTTGCGCCGGATGATCGACAAATTCGAACCGGACGCTATCGAGAAAGAACTGGAAGATGCAGGTGTTTTGGAAACGCTGATTGCCGGGGGTCGAAGTGCGAAATTGTGGCAGTTGTATCAGGAACGGTATGAAGAAATCGCGCGCGCGGCCGAAGAACGATTTTTAGGCGAAGTTGGGTCGGAGTTTCGCGACGCTTACGAACGCTGAGGAGGGAAAAACGATGCTAAAAACAAGACGCAACGTGGTGTTGGGCGCATGTGCTACATTGGCGCTGTCCGCATGTGGGCCGGAACCGGCCTTGACGATTAGCGCGCAGGGTGTGGCTGGAATGAACCCCGGCCCCGATGGTGCTGATCGCCCACTTGTCATTCAAGTTGTTCAGATGAGCAGTGCCGGCGCCTTTGATGCCGCCGACTTCTTTTCCTTGCAGGATCCTGCGACCGCTTTGGGTGGGGATTTTATCAGCGCTGAACAGATCGTTCTGTCGCCGGGTGCGGCCCAATCCGTGACGGTTCCTATCGCTGCAGGTGCGACGTTGGTTGGTTTCGTGGCTGGGTTCAGGAGTCCGGAAGGCAAGATTTTCCGTCTGAAAACAGCGGCCCCTGCGGGCGCGGCAGGCGTTATCCTTTCCGTTCAGCCAGGCGGCCTGAGCCTTCAATCGGTCTAAGGAGCATTTAATGGCATCACGTGGTAAGGTCGTTTGGTCCGAAGGCATGTTCCTTCGTACGCAGCATTTTCAGCAACAGGATGCCCGTCTGGAAAGTTTGGTTTCCGAGGCGTTTTCGGCTTTGCCCTATCCTTGGTTTGGGTTCCGAAAGTTGACGTTGGACGAAAATGCACTGGCCGCCGGTCTTTTTGGGGTACTGGAGGCCGCGGGTCACCTACCGGATGGTACGGCATTTTCGATTTCTTCCGAGAGCATGGCGCTTGTGTCTGCAAAGGTGGCGGCTGGGAACGACAACGGGGTGGTTTCGCTGGGTTTGCCAGCGGAAACAGATGGGACACCCACGGTGGATCCTGTGCATAGTTCTGAATCCTCTGCGCGGTTCAAAGGCGCTTTGGTGACCGTGCGCGATGCGGTTCGCGGCGGTGCAGATGCCGAGGAAATCGAACTGGCGAGTTTGCAGCCAAGGCTCTTTTTACCCGAAGATGATGCCAGCGGGTATGTGACTTTGCCTTTGGCGCGTCTGACTGGGCTTGATGCTTCTGGGGCCGTCACGGTTGACGAAGGTTTTTTGTCGCCTGCCCAGATGACATCGGCTGTGCCTTGGTACGGACGTTTTGCGCAGGAAGTTGTAACTGGGTTGGATCGCATAGCGGATGCACATTCAGCTGTGGTTCTAGCGGGCACAGGCGCTTCTGTTGAGAACCTGTTGATCCTTGAAATGGTCAATGGGGCGCGACCTCGGATGGCGCATTTCCTGTCTCAGGATCAATTCCACCCCTCTGAGTTTTTCATGGAGCTTGCAGGCCTTGCGGGCAGAATGGCGACGTTCGGATCCTCGTCTCGTCGGATGGCCGAATTGCCGGAGTATGATCACGAGGACCCGCAGCCCGCATTTGCAGCTTTGACGGACACGCTTAGGTCGCTGATGCTGTCGTTGCGCCATGTGGAAGAGAAAGCCAAGGCTCTAAAAGTGTCGCGCCATGCAGAAAACGTTTGGACGGTGCGGATCGACAACCCGGAACTTCTGCGCAACAGCCGCATTATGGTTCGGGTTGGCGGCGAATTGTCGGATGCATTGTTGCGGAAATTGTTTGTCGATCAGGTAACCGTCGGAGCCGCAGATGAGTTTGACAAGCTTTGGACCGCGCGGCTGACGGGCATTCCTTTGAAGGCGTTGAATTCGCAACCGCGCGAGATTCCGTATGACGGGGATCGCTTATGTCTAGAGCTTGATCGGAGTTCAGAACATTGGGCTGCCTTGGCCGAAGCACCGGGATTTGTGATTGGTGTGTCTGGAAAATTAGACCGAGAACCAGAGATCGATTGTTACGCAATCAGTAGGTGAGACCATGACGAAGGATGATCCGTTCGGGCTAGAAAATGATGCGGGGCGCACGCGCATTCGCCCTGTCAATCGTCCGCGTCAGGTTCTGACGGGTCATGCTGGCAGCCAGGATGTGGCGCGGGTCG
Organism: Paracoccaceae bacterium; assembly: GCA_028097405.1. Taxonomy (GTDB): domain Bacteria; phylum Pseudomonadota; class Alphaproteobacteria; order Rhodobacterales; family Rhodobacteraceae; genus CALKXV01. The sequence goes on from JAOHEK010000031.1 coordinate 23,885, forward strand.
ATCATGCGCCGGCGCGCATTCAACAGGCTAGGGCAGGGGACAATCCGTTGGTTTCAGCGTTCTCGGTTCTTTTGGGTTTGGCGCCTGAACTGGAACGGGCGACGGAACCAGAGAGCGCGGATGTGTTGAACAGCAGGTTTCACGACAACCTTGTCTTCTCGCGCGATACGGCAGTCAGCTCGGGTGTTGTGGGGGCTCGGGCGGACCAGGCGGCTTGGTTCGTGGCTGCGACACTGGATGATATTGTACTGAACACGCCCTGGGGTGCGCGGTCGAGTTGGCCTCGCCAACCGCTTGTGACGCAGATGAGCGGGGATGTGGATGCAGGCGAGCAGTTTTTTGAACGGCTTGATGAATTACTGAGGTTCCCGGATCGCGATCCGCATATGTTAGAGTTGGCTTATTATTGTTTGTCGCTCGGATTTCGCGGAAGACATCGGGTGCAAGGGGCTTCGGGCGAAGCGGCATTGACCCAACTGCGCGACCGGATCGCGCGTCAGTTCACACAGACAGATCCACCGGAGTTGTCACCGCGCTGGAAGGGCGTGGATGCCCCGGATCAACCGCCGAAGTTTGCAATTCCAATCTGGACCTTGCCGTTGATGGGATTTGCACTTTTGGCGGCGGTTTACGTGGGGCTTGGGACGCAGCTTTCGGCGAAAGGCGAGAACCTGTATTCACTGGCCGCTCTTCTTCCACCGCCCGAACGATCTGAAATTTACCGTCCGCCCATGGACACGACGAACACCGAAGAAATCAAGATCGAAGAACCGGTGTTGATCGAACTGCTGCCGCTGTTTGCGGAAGCAGCATCTGCCGATACGGTTCAAGCTTTGACGGGCCGTGAAGATCCATCGCTGGCGATCATTGTTGTACAAGCCAATGCGCCCGAGGTGTTTCGGTCGGCCAAGGCCGATCTGAACGGCGTTTACAGTCCGTTGATCGGGTCGATCGCGTCGGTCATAATCGAGAATATCGAGCTGATCGGCGGGGTCACTGTGGTCGGGCACACCGATAGCATTCCGGTTCAGCGCAGTAATCCCTTCCAATCGAACCAGGGTTTGAGCGAGGCGCGCGCGCGCACGATTTCGAACATGTTGGCGAGCGCCGGTGTGCCGCAAGACCTGATCGCGTTTGAGGGCCGTGCGTCTGCGCAACCCTTGGCGGACAATGCGACACGCGAAGGGCGGGCCCGGAACCGACGCATTGAAATCATCATTGATAAGAAGTTCTGAACGATGCGCATGCTTTTCCGATTTCTGATTTCTAGGGGGCTTTGGACCTTCATTGGCATCGTGCTTTTGTGCCTGTTGATCTGGGCTTTTGGCGGGCTTTTTAAATTTGGCGAAACAGCGCCGCTTGAAGGTGAACTGGCGCGACTGATTGTTATCGGGGCTATCGTCGTCATTTGGCTTTTGCGCCTTCTTTTCCGGCAGATACGTGCTGCGCGAGCGAACCAGACATTTGTGACCGAACTGGCCCAACCCCAAGTCCAAGAGGCCGATCTTGGGGCAGACAGCGTGGCCGAAGTGAACGAAAAGTTTCAGGGCATTCTTGAGCAGATGAAGCGTTCGAAACTCGGGGGTCGCCAGTTTCTGCGCGAGATGCCATGGTATGTAATCGTTGGGCCGCCGGGGACTGGGAAGACCACGGCACTTAAACAGTCTGGGCTGCATTTTCCAATTGATCTTCAGGACGATTTGAAAGGCGTGGGCGGCACACGGAATTGCGATTGGTTCTTTACCGAAGACGCTATTTTGATTGATACCGCTGGCCGGTACGTTCAACAAAAAAGCGACCCGGAAACCGACGCGACCGAATGGGGCGGGTTTCTTGAGCTGTTGAAAAAGCACCGTGGGCGGCGGTCTTTGAATGGTGTCATCCTGACACTGTCGGTTGAAGAGCTGTTGGGTGATGAAGCCGCGCTTAAAGAACATGGCCGGGACATTCGACGGCGTCTTCAAGAGCTGTCTGACAGGCTGGAAATCCAACTGCCGGTCTATTTGGCGATCACAAAGATGGATCTGATCCCCGGTTTTGAAGGGTTTTTCGGATCACTGAATACAAGCGACAGGGAACAGGTTTGGGGTGTGACGCTGCCGGTTGAAGCGCGGGTTGACGGATCCGCTATCGACCGTGAAATGCGCGCCTTACAAAGCCGTCTAGAAGAACGCATGGCGGGGCGGATCAATTTGGATGGCCCGGTTTCGGAGCGCGGCGCTGTCTTTCGGTTTCCTGCCGAGTTGGACCGTCTGACCAATCCGTTGAAGGTTCTGTCAGATGTTGTATTTGGGGAAAGCCGGTATGAAGACACACCTTGGCTGAGGGGTGTTTATTTCACCTCGGCCACCCAGGAAGGCACGCCGCTTGATCGGATGGTTGGGTCGATGGCGGCCAGCTTTGGGTTAAGCGCGCCGCCGTCTGTGCCGCGCCGTCACAGCGAGGCGCGGTCATATTTTTTGCGGAACCTTTTGACCAAAGTCGTGTTTGACGAAGCGGGTTTAGGCACTTTTGATCCGGCTGCAGAAGAACGGCGGCGTTGGATTTGGCGGGGTGGGGCTGCGCTATCGGCTTTGGCGACCGTGATTTTCATGGTGTTTTTTGCGTTTTCCTATCAGCGGTATTCCGGCGCGATTGACGAACAGGAACGCCAGTTTACGGAGCTGAACGCAAGTCTGTCCGACGCGGCGACGCGCCCGGCGCCAACGGATCCTTTGGATTTGCCGTTGGCTTTGGAAGCAGTGATCGAGGTGACACGCAATGCGGTCGTGCCCCGGACCGGAGTGATGACGGTCTTTGGGCCTTCAGCGAACGCTGAACTGGAAGAGGCGCAAAAGCAGGCTTACGAGCGCACGCTGCGCAACGTTCTTGAGCCCCGGATGGTCGCCTTGCTGGAAGCGACGATGTGGCAGAACCTGCATGATCCCGAGTTCATGTTTGACGCCCTAAAGACCTATAAGATGATCACGGGCCTTGCGAATTACGATGCTGAATTCGTCGGAACGTGGTGGCAAACGGTCTTGCCAAACTATGCCAGCCTGAATCCGCTGGACTATGGAATAGAACATCAACTTGCGGCGTTTGAAAGAATGTCTTTGGAGGAACGGCGTATCCGATATGATGACCGGCTGGTCTATGATGCGCAGCAAACTGTCTGCACCGAAAGCCTCGCAGAGCGCGCCTACAAGGCCCTTTTGGCAGACGAAGCTGTCGCAGGTTTGCCAGAGTGGCTTCCGGCCAAGACGATTGGTGGCAGCCGGGTTGCGGTGTTTACGCGTCTTTCCGACAAGACGATGAACGTCGGTTTGCCGGGGGCCTATACCTTTGATGGTTTTCACAATGCCGTTCTGCCGATTGCACCAGAGATCGCGGCTGAAATGGCGCTGGACCGGGTGGTTTATGAGAACGGCTGCGTCGAAAGTGGTGAGGTTTCTAGCGCCGAATTAGAACAAGAAATCTTGCGACTGTATTATGAGGACTTTGAAACGCTTTGGGACACGTTTTTGGTCGATGTGCGTTTGGCTCCATTGACCGATCTGACAGTTGCAGAAGCAAATCTGAAGGATCTCGCGACCGAGGACAGTGCCCTGCATCGTCTGTTGACAGCCGTTGCGAAAGAAACCTTTCTGACGCGCGCCCCGGATGAAGGTGGCGGGAACGACAAAGCCCAAAAGGGTATTCTGAAAGCCGCAACCAAGAAGCTTGGGAAGTTCGGGAAGCTGGCCAAGAAAAGCAGCAAGCTGGTTGGAGGTGGCGGAGGCGCATCTGCCCCGCAACCCGGCGAGGGGGTGTCACGACATTTCCAGGGGATCCGCGGCATGGTCGAGGAGATCGATGGCGTGCCGCCCGGGATGACGGATCTGACAGCGGCGCTGACGGCACTGTCATTGGAAATCAAGACGGTCAATGCGGGACCCAATGCGCAAGAAACGCTGTTGGCGCGCGGGGGGCTTCCCCAATTGATTGGTGGTGTTTCGAACGTGGCTGAAACGCTGCCGCCACCGATCAACACTTGGGTCGCAGCGATTGCGGGGGATGCAACGGCCGTGACGCGGGTTGCGGTGATCGATCAGCTGAATGCGCGGTTACAAAGCAATGTTCTGAATTTTTGCACCTCGGCCCTGAATGGACGCTATCCGTTTGACCCGTCAAGCCGAACCGATGTGAACACCCGCGACTTTGCGCGGCTGTTTGGGAGCGGCGGATTGTTTGATACGTTTATCAACGACAGCTTATTCCAGTACATCAGTATTGATGGAGACCGTTGGCAGTGGCGTCAGGATTTTGGGCTGGACGACGCGCAGCTGACGGCGTTTCGACAGGCGCGCGTGATCCGCGATGCGATGTTTGGCGGCGGCAGCGAGCTATCGTTGTCGTTTCTATTGGAGCCTTTGGATCTGTCGGCAAATGCCAGACAAGTCACGCTGAACATAGATGGCCAAACGGTCAGCTATTTCCATTCTGCCGCCGCGCCTGTTGCGATTGACTGGCCAGGGCCGAACAGATCGAACCAAGTGTCGTTGTCGTTCACTCCAGTCAGCGGTGCTGGCGAGGCCGTGACGACCGAGCGTGGCAGTTGGGCGATTTTGCGTCTGTTGCGGAACGGTTCACTACGTGCAAGTGGGGTGCCCGAGAATTTCAATCTGGCGCTTTCGGCTGGTGGCTTTCGTGCAGATTTCCTGTTGCAGGCCAACAGTGTCGAAAACCCGTTTGATCTGTCGATGTTCTCAGGCTTCCAGTGCCCAGGGCTGTTTCGGTGATCGATGGGCCGGGGCTCTTTGGGAAATCCCCAGAGACCGGAGACTTTATTTCGCGCAATTTGTCTCAGGGCATGAGACGGGCGATTGATGGATGGGTGACCGTTCATCTGGCGGCCCGCCGCGAGGGTTGGCCAGACGGCGGACTGCGTGGGTTGCTTGAGATAGGCGACGACCTGGTTTTGATGCTGGCGGTTCCCAGTGCGGATAGGGTGGGCCGTCACTTTCCGTTGGTGGTTTTGACGGGCGGGGCAGGGCTTTCGTTAGAGGAGGCTGAGGTCTGGTGTGACGGTGCGTTGGAGATTGTAGGTCTGGCAGCGCGAGGCGAAGTTGGTATAGACGCGACACTTCAAGACTTACGACAGATCGAACCCGGATCACGCGATGGTCCAAGTGGTATCGCGGCTTTGTGGCTGGCGGGGGATGATCCCGCGCCTTGCGATGCGACCACGATTGACGCGCTGTTCAGTTCTGATTGATTTTGCTGCCCTTGATCGTGACATCGCTTGAGGCCTCAATATTGATTTTGCCGGACCCTTTCACTGTTATGTCTTTGCCTTCCAAGACAATTGTGCCGTCCTTTTTCATGGTAAGCGACGCGCTGCCGCATACCAATGATATCTGATCTGCGGCGTTAACCGCGAGATTTTTGCCGACGCTGACGGTCATATCTTCGGCGACACTCGTGGTACTGTTTGCGCCGACGGAGGTGGCGCTATCGGCGCTGACCGCAAGTGTATGAGCCGCACCGACAGTGATGGATTGATCAGAACCGACCCCCACAGTCTGGCCGCTGGCAATCGTGACGCTTTGCGAATCACCAATTGTCCAACTGTCGCTGGCACCAATGGCGTGCGATTGCGCGGCCGCCACGGCAATGCTGCGGGCCGCACCGACATTGACCGATTGCGCCGCGCCGACGGTCACGGCTTCGGCCGCGCCAACAGAACGGGTACGTGCAATGCCCACAGACAGCGTCTGATTGCTGCCCACGCTTTGGGTGTGGTTGCTGCCGATGGTTTCTGTGGAATCGACACCGACGGATATGCTCTCGTTGCTTCCGACGCTTAAACTACGATCGGTGCCGACGGTCTCGGTGTCGTTGTTCCCGATGTCGACCGATCGATCGACGCCGACCTTTGTTGACTTGTTGTTGCCAACGCTTTCGGTCCGATCGTTTCCGATGGATTGGGTTCCGTCGTGGCCCACGTCTTCGACCCAATCGTTGCCGATGGTGCGGGTTTCGTTATTTTTGACCAGTTCGTTGTGGTCTTTTTCGGCTTGAAAATAGACTTCTTCCGAGCCTTTCTTGTCTTCGAAACGCATTTCGTTCCAGCCACCACCGCCGGGAGACGAATTCGATTTCCAACCGGATTGTGTGGCGCTACCGGGTAGACCGTAGGGCGGCATTTGGTTTGCATTGTATACTCGGCCCGTGATGATCGGCTGATCTGGATCCCCTTCTAAGAAGTCAACGATGACTTCCTGACCGATGCGCGGGATTTGAATAAAGCCCCAACCGCTGCCAGCCCAGACCGAGCTGACGCGGATAAAACAGGTCGTGGTTTCGTCGTTCTCGCCCAATCTGTCCCAGTGGAACTGAACCTTAACGCGAGAATATTCGTCAGTGTAAATCTCTTCTCCCGATGGCCCAACCACCACTGCAGTTTGTGGGCCACGCATCACCGGAACAGGCGCTATTCGAGTTGGGCGGAACGGGATAGATAAGGGCAACAGGCTATAGGCCGCGCTGAAACCCGTGTTGCCAGACCCGCCGCCCGCCCGGTATTGGCCGTCGGAAAGATCATAACGCACGGACTGAATAAGATAATCGTCATTTTCAGCTTTGCGTGGATAGTCGGTAAGCGCGAATGTATGTCCTGCAGCGGGGCCAATGGCCGTTGAGATTGCGTCAATCTGTTGGTGTGCAGATTGAATCTCTTCAAGGCGGATGCCTGCCAAAGTCTCGCCGCGGGCGATTTCCATGTAGGTGCCGGGATAAAAGTATTGTTTGCCGTCGTCCAACTTGTGCCCAAACGGCGTTTCGCTCCGCACCTTCAGGTCGGCAGAAGGCTTTGTGAAATCATAGTCGGTTTGTGTATAGCTTGCCGATACCGCGCTGTCGGTGTGTTGCCACTGGGTGATCCCTTCGTCAAAATCGCGACCCGCATCGCTGTCTTCGCGATAAGGGATTTTGTCGTATCCTTTGGCCGGGGCGAATTTCGCGTTGGCGTCGGTTAAAACCATTGTGTGATCGCCGTCGGTGTACTCGAAGAAATACGAAATCCCTTCGTGTTCCAAAAGTCGCGACACAAAGTTTAAATCGGTTTCGTTGTATTGGACGCAGTATTCGCGTGCCGGATAGGTTTCTTGCAGGCGTTTTTCGAACTGGGCGTTTGGATACGCGGAAAAAACTTCTTCGACGATATCGACAACGCTCATGTTCTGAAAGATGCGACTGTCAGAGGTTTTTGACAGAAACCAAAGCCAGGGGCGCAAAATAGCTACGTATTGCACCCGTTCGTCGCCAAATTCGGTCAGAGTAAAACTGTCTACGATTCCGTGGAAAAAGCGTTCCTGGCGGTCGCTTTCCAATTTGATGGTGATGCCTAGGCCCAAAAGATCAGAGGATGCGATCTCAATGTCTTCGGATAATAAAGTGACTTGGTATGTAAAACATTGGCTGATCGATTCCTGACCGGCCATAGTGGAGAACAGCAGTTTTTCATCTGCTAATGGGGTTTTGGCGGTAATGTTGCGTTTTTCAGCCATAGATCAACTCGACATAAAATGTTCTCCTACCTTATCCGACTTTGTTGGAACTTGAGAGGAAAAGTTAGGTTTCAAATTTAGCAATGTTCTGGACGTCACAACAACGGCGGGCAAGTGATACCTTGCAGCAGCGATTTGACCGAAAGGGGGTTGATTGGGGTGGCGAACGTCAATTCGAAAAACAACCTTCCACCATCGACCCGTAGATCAACCAGATGGCGTCTACCTTCATCACGCGTTCGAATGTTTGTTTGGTCCAAAAGCCGTAGAAACCCCCAAAGCCCGGGTTCGCTGACCTGTGCCGAAACCCCGCCTTGGGTAAAATTCACGTCCATTCCCTTAAGCGGGGATATCCCGGGCCAAGACAGGGTTTGGCCCGTTGACACCATCGGGGCGATCGCGCCGCCCAGATGAACGTCGGCGTCTCCGCGCTCGGCCAGTGGCGCGATTTCGAAGTCTGCGCCAAAGGTCTGGCCGTCGCCGAAAAACGCCGCAGAGATCGCCATAGCGCGTTGGAGAAACTGGGC
>JAOHEK010000032.1 GCA_028097405.1 Paracoccaceae bacterium
TCCACTGCGGCGATGTCACAATCCTCCGCGCTTTTTCGTGCCGCCGCCCGTCGCCATTCTTCCAGAATACGCGCCGACCAAAGAGGTTGGAATGCCCCTGTTTCTGCGACGCCCAGCACCAGTTCCCGCAAAACGGTTGGGAACAAAACGCAAGCGTCGACCACAACTTTCACGGCAGGATACGCACCGTGATCGCTTTCAGATAGCCGCTTTCAGCCAAGGCAGGATGCAAGGGATGATCGGGGCCCGCGTAGCCAATCCTTAAAATTTGGGCACGCGCCCCTGCCCGACCGATCCCGCGCATAGATGCGGTGCGGAACGCATCAATCCCGGCTGCATGGCTGCAGGAACAAAGCGTCAAAGTCCCACCCGGTGTCACCAGAGGTGTGGCGAACCGCGCCAGCTTTTCATAAGCGCGCAGCCCAGCTTCCAGCGCCTGTTTGGCCGGTGCAAAGGCGGGCGGATCACAGATAACGGTGCCGAATTTCGCGCCTTCGGTCTTCAAAGCGCTAAGCACATCGAAAGCATCGCCTTTGCGGGTTTCAAACTTGTCGGCCACACCCGAAGCTTCGGCCCCAAGGCGTGCCAACTCCAGCGCAGGCTCTGCGGAATCTACCGCCAGCGCCTTGGTTGCACCGCCGACCAATGCGGCCAAGGCGAAGCCACCAACATGGGAACAGACGTCCAGAACATTGGTGCCATGCGCCAGCCCGGCGACAAAGGCTTGATTGGGGCGCTGATCATAGAACAACCCGGTTTTCTGACCGCCCGTCAGATCCGCCATATAGGTCGCGCCGTTCATTACCACCGGTACGACGCCATCCAGCGCGCCGTGCAGCACCAAGCTTTCATCATCAAGCCCTTCCAAGGCCCGGGCCCGACCACTGGCGTTCTTCACTACTGTGGTGACCCCCGGAAGGGCGGCCAGAACTTCGGCGAACTCAGTGGCCAGTCCGTCGATCCAAGCAGCGTTGGCTTGAAAGACGACGACTTCGCCAAACCTGTCAACAATCGTGCCCGGCAGACCATCGGCTTCGGCGTGGATCAGGCGGTAAAAGGGGGCATCATATATTTGGTCGCGCAAGGAATAGGCGGCTTGAACGTGGCGGTCCAGCCAAGCCTTGTCGATCTCGGCTTCGATATCAGGATCCAGCATCCGTCCAACGATTTTCGACTCTGGATTTACGGCCGTGACGCCCAGGGGTTTACGCTCGGAGTCTTCCAGCGTCGCAATGGTGCCCGGAGCCAAAGCGCGACTGCGCCGGTCCAGAACGACTTCATTGTGATAGACCCAAGGGAACCCGTGCCGGATACGACGGGGATCCATTTTGGGGCGTAGACGAATGGTGGGGCGTGTGCTCATAGCCCCCCAGTATCCAATCACCTCTGGGGGGGAAAGGCCTTAGTGGAAGCGAAGCCGGGCAAAGAAGGCACGGATGTAATCGGCGCGCAGCTTCCGGGCTTCAAGTTCTAGTTCGAAGTCGACGGCGCGAAACTCAGACGTTGACATGGGGGTAATCCTTTACTGATTTACAACAATGTATGTGGCCTTCTGCGGCTGGATGAGTAGAGTTTTTAAACGCAATCCCGTTATGCGCTTGCTGCAATGCGGCATTCGAACATGTCGCTATTGTTAGCGCTATCATATTCGCTTATAGAACGCGCAATGATGAAAGGACCTTTGCTATGGGCACGACGATGAATGACGTTGTTTTAAAGGTAACGGACCGGATTATTGAGCGATCCGCAGGAACGCGTGGGCGTTATCTGGACAAGATCAAGGCGGCACAGGACGCAGGCGTAAAGCGCGCGCATCTGTCTTGCGGTAATCAGGCCCATGCCTATGCGGCAATGGAGCAGGACAAAGATCGGTTGGTTGCGGAAAATGCTCCGAACATAGGGATCGTGACCGCCTATAACGACATGCTCTCTGCCCATCAGCCATTCAAGGATTATCCCGATCAGATAAAGGCCGCTGCACGCGAGGCAGGCGGAACCGCTCAGGTCGCGGGCGGCGTACCTGCGATGTGCGATGGTGTCACGCAAGGTCAGATCGGCATGGAACTCAGCTTGTTTTCCCGCGATGTCATCGCCTTGGCCGCAGGCGTGGCGCTTAGCCACAATACGTTTGATTCCGCACTTTACTTGGGCGTTTGCGATAAGATCGTGCCCGGTCTGGTGATAGCGGCCGCCACTTTCGGCCATATCCCCGGCCTGTTCGTGCCCGCAGGGCCAATGACCAGCGGATTGCCCAATGACGAGAAATCCAAAGTCCGCCAGCAGTTCGCTTCGGGCGAAATTGGTCGTGACCAACTGATGGCCGCCGAAATGGCGTCGTACCACGGCCCCGGAACCTGCACGTTTTATGGCACGGCCAACTCCAACCAGATGTTGATGGAGTTCATGGGCCTTCATTTGCCGGGCGCAAGTTTTGTCACACCGGGCACGCCCCTGCGGGACGCCTTGACCAAAGAAGCCGCACGCCGCGCTTTGGCAATTACCGCCCAAGGGAACGATTACCGACCGGTGTCTGAGGTTCTAGACGAAAAGGCCTTCGTCAACGGCATCATCGGATTGATGGCCACAGGTGGGTCGACAAACTTGGTGCTGCACCTGCCTGCAATGGCACGCGCCGCTGGCGTCTTGCTGGATATCGAAGACTTTAATGATCTCTCAAGCGTTACACCCTTGATGGCCAAGGTCTATCCAAACGGTCTTGCAGATGTAAACCATTTCCACGCCGCTGGTGGGTTGGCCTATATGATCGGCGACCTTCTGGATCAGGGCATTCTGCATGACGAGGTGCGCACCATGGCTGGTGACGGGTTGTCGATCTATAGCAGCGAACCCAAGCTGACCGACGGTGTCCTGACATGGGGGACCGGGCCAACTGAAAGCCAAAACGATAAAATCCTGCGCCCTGCAAGCGATCCGTTCCAATCCTCGGGCGGTTTGCGCGAATTGAAGGGCAACATGGGGCGCGCGGTGATGAAAGTATCGGCTGTGGCGCCTGAACATCGTGTGATTGAAGCCAAGGCGCGCGTTTTCCATACACAGGATGCCGTCAAAGACGCTTTCAAAGCCGGAGAATTCACCGAAGACACCGTTATCGTTGTGCGCTTTCAAGGGCCAAAATCCAACGGCATGCCGGAACTGCACGGGCTGACACCTGCTCTGTCGGTTCTGCAGGGGCGCGGATTGAAAGTCGCGCTGGTGACCGACGGGCGGATGTCTGGCGCTTCGGGTAAAGTTCCCGCCGCGATCCATTTGTCCCCCGAAGCTGCCGACGGAGGTGCCATTGCCTGCGTTCAAGACGGGGATCTGTTGCGCGTCAATGCCGAAACCGGTTCGCTTGAGGTTCTAAGCGAAGGCTTCGATATACGCACGCCCGTCAGCCCTGATTTGTCCTCAAACGAAGAAGGATTGGGACGCGAGTTGTTCACAGCCTTTCGCCAGCATTGCGGCCCCTCGTCCGAAGGTGGCGCTTTGATCGTTTGATCCATTTCCATTTTGAAACATCCATGGCATCTAACCGCGAAGGAGACTGCCCATGACCCCATCTAAAGCCAGCGCCCAAGCCGCCGACATCTGTAAGCTTGGCCCTGTCGTCCCCGTTTTGATCGTTGAAAACGCCGACGACGCGGTTCCCATGGCCGAAGCCTTGGTGGCAGGTGGGTTGCCTGCCCTTGAGGTGACGCTTAGAACTCCGGCCGCGTTAGAGGCCATCGCGGCAATGGCCAAGGTTGAGGGCGGTGTTGTCGGTGCTGGCACTTTGCTCACGCACAAAGACGTCGAAGCTGCCAAGAAAGCAGGCGCTTTGTTTGGTGTTTCTCCGGGTGCGACGGATGCGGTGCTGGATGCCGCCGAAGCCAATGACCTACCGCTTTTGCCGGGTGCGGCCACGGCCAGCGAAGTGATGCGTCTGCTTGAACGCGGCTACACAATTCAAAAGTTTTTCCCAGCCGAAACCTCGGGCGGTGCCCCAGCGCTGAAGGCCCTGTCATCGCCTTTGCCGCAGGTCAAGTTCTGCCCAACGGGTGGTGTCAGCCTGTCGAATGTTTACGATTATCTGGCACTTCCTAACACGATCTGCGTCGGCGGATCATGGGTTGCCCCGGCAAACCTTGTGGCCGCAAAAGACTGGGACGGCATCAAGAAGCTTGCAACAGAAGCCGCCGCCCTCAAAACCTGAATAAGTTACCTGCGGGCGTTATGCGTCGCCTGATTGACGACGCGCGCCTGCGCCACCCCGCCTGCCAGTTCGCTCGGGCGGGCGTAACGCCTCGCGCAAGACGCCCGTCATTGGATGATCCGGATGGGCTTCGCCATGTTTGGCCAAAAGGGCCGTGATCCAGTCCGAAGGCTCAACGCCGACGGGGACAGAAATCGCCCAATCCAGAAAGATCGACCGGCATTCGGGGGCGTTGATTCCTTCGATCCTATAACTGTCGCGGATCAAGCCTTTAGAGTCGTTGTTCTCGGTCATCTGGTCGTGCCTTACATCATGTATCGCTAAGGTTATTCTAAGCCCGAGCTTCTGCCAATAGAGCGCGTGATCACCAGATCGGCGCGCGCAGCCATCTCTTTCAGCCCTGCCGTCAGCGCGTCAATAGATCCAAACCCGCTGCCTCGCAAAAGAAAGCCCCCGACGCCACCCGTAGGTGTTTCAACGGTCTGAGCCCCCTCGCCGCCCTCAATTAATCGAAGCGCGGCTTGCACGCGCCAGAACGCCTGCGCAGTCTGGGACAGATCAGCCATTTCCAAGGGGGTCAGATCAAAGACCTCTCCCGCAAGGCGAAGTTGTGCTGCCACGCCCCGATCACTTGCGCCCGCCAATAAGGCGCCCGCCTGTGCGAACAATTGCAGATCCTGCCACCGACCGGGACCGAACTGTACGTCAAACGGCCCCGAGTTTGCTTTGGCAGCCCCAAGGCGCGCGCGCATATCGCCAGCATCGGCCAGAACTTTCGCCTTGTCGTGCGGTCTGCTTAAAAGCGTTTCGCGAAAGGTCCCAATGTCAGAGCAAAGACTTAGATCACCCGCAATCGATTGTGCACGCGTCAAAGCCAGATGTTCCCAAGTCCACGCCTCGTTCGTTTGATAGCTTCGGAAGGCTTCGAACGACGTCGCAACCGGCCCCTTTCGCCCCGAAGGCCTGAGCCGCATATCGACATCGTATAGCAATCCTTCCGATGTGGGCGCTGATAATGCGGTGATAAAAGCTTGCGTCAGACGCGCGAAATAACTGCGCGTGGGCAAAGGGCGCGCACCGTTCGATGCGTCAACGCCCGCGCCATCGTAAATCACGATCAGATCCAAATCCGACCCTGCGTTCAAGTGCTCGGCCCCAAGTGACCCCATCGCCACGACAGCGGCCCCGCGTCCGGGTTGCGCACCGTGCTTTTTGGCGAAATGTCGGGCGACCTCACCCCAAAGAGCGCGGACGACTGCGCGCGCCAAATCAGCATACTGCTGGCCGCTTTGCGCCGCATCAATCAGACCGCGCAAATGATGCACACCCACCCGAAACTTCCATTCGCGAGCCCAGATGCGTGTCACATCCAGCTTTTTCTCATAGTCCTCTTCACGCCCCATCAAGGCCGTCAGTTCTGCTTCAAGCGCAACAGACCCCGGCCAATCGGCAAAGAACCCACCACCCAAAACAGCATCAAACACTTCTGAATTACGCGCCAGATGCCACCCCAACCCCGGAGCTACATCGACGATATCCACCACCAAATCCAAAAGCTGCGGATTGGCCTCGAACAGCGAAAACAACTGAACGCCTGCAGGCAATCCAGCTAGAAACCCATCGAAACTTAAAAGCGCGTCGTCCGGCTGCGAGGCTTTGGCGAGCCGGGCGCGCAACTTTGGCCAAACCCGGTCAAAGATCTCGACCGCACGAGGGCTGCGCAAGGCCGGATAGCCCGACCAGCGCTCAGTCATCTCGGCGTCTGCGAAATTGCCGCGTTCAGCCGGATCGGACGCGGCCTCGGGCGCAAAGAACACATCCGTCAATCGATGCACACGTTCAAGACGCTCGGTGATATCACGAGCATAGTCGCCGCTGTCGCGTCCTGCCAACGCCGCCAGCCGCGCGAAACCCTCTTCGGTGTCCGGCAACAGGTGCGTCTGTTGGTCGGCGATCATCTGAACCCGGTGCTCGGCCTCGCGGTGCGCACGGTAATCTTCCGTCAATTGTGTCGCATCCTCAAACGAAATCCAGTCTTTCTCGGCCAGAACCCGAAGCCCGCCCACAGTGGTCGGATCACGAAGCGTCTCATCCCGCCCCCCTGCAATGATTTGACGAGTTTGGGTGAAAAACTCGATCTCGCGAATGCCCCCTTGACCCAGCTTCAGATCGTGACCCAAGTGGCTGGGGGCGCTATGAAGGCCCTTGTGATCTCGAATACGCAAACGCATGTCCTGAGCGTCTTGAATGGCGGCATAGTCTAGGTGACGGCGCCAGATGAAGGGCGTCAGGGCCTGCAGAAACCGCTCGCCCGCCGCGATATCACCGGCCGCTGCGCGCGCTTTGATAAACGCCGCGCGTTCCCAGGTGCGCCCAAAACTTTCGTAGTATCGTTCGGCGGCTTCCATCGAAATCGCCACCGGTGTCACCGAGGCATCGGGGCGTAGTCTTAGATCCGTGCGAAACACATAGCCATCTTCTGTGCGCTCGCTTAGGATTTTCGTCATCGCACGAATGGCGCGCACGAAACTGGTTCGCGCGTCGGCGTAATCGTCTGGGAGAAACCGGGTTTCATCGAACAGGCAAATCAGATCGATATCAGACGAATAGTTCAGCTCAAGCGCCCCCATCTTGCCCATGGCAAGAACTGCAAGTCCCCCGCATTGAGCCAGATCGTCTTCAGTCTGTCCGGGAAGCTTGCCGCGCGATATCTCGCGACGAAGCCCCGTTCGCAGAGCAACGTCCGTCGCGTGATCCGCAAAACGGGTCAGCGCGCCGGTGACCTCCTCCAACGACCAGACCCCCCCCAAATCCGCAAGTGCGGTCAGCAAAGCAACGCGCGCCTTTTGTTGGCGCAGATGCACCATGACCGATTTTTGTTCCACAGGCGGCGGGGCGGCGAGCAGACGATCAAACGCAGCCTCGGGCGGTTCGGACATTGCGTCGACGAACCATTCGCCTTGGCGCTCGATCAGATATGAAATATGTTCAGACGACCCCGCAGCGCCTTTGATCAATTCGCCCATCTCTGGCGGCAGCCCGGCCAAGCGCGCCAAAGCATCCATGCCCATCGCTGGATCAAAAGCACGCGGTGCACCTGTAATGCGAGAAACAAAAGCCTCGGTCATGGGTGCGACGGTATCAACACTGAAATCCCTTGCAACAGATATGCGGAACCGGCAGCATTAAACCCCATGAGCAAAAGTCTGAAACGCGTTGTAGAACCGCTGGAAGCCGCAGAAGTATCATCGCAAGTGATGGAGATGCCGGGCGGAACCCGTACGGCGTCGGATGCGGCCAAGGAAGTTTCTTGCGACATCGACCAAATCGCCAAGTCGATCATCTTTCAAGGGGCTGACAGCGGTGATGTGGTTTTATTCGTTACTGCAGGCGGCAATCAGGTGGACACCGAGCTTGCAAGCGCGGTCGCGGGCGAACCACTAGGACGCGCGGAAGCATCAGTTGTGCGCAAAGTGACCGGGTTTGCCATTGGGGGAGTTTCCCCTGTCGGGCATCTGACGCAACCACGGGTTTTCTTTGATCCAAGCCTCTTGAATTACGAGGTGGTCTATGCCGCCGCAGGCACGCCAAGACATCTATTCCCCATTTCTCCGCAAGATTTACAACGAATTTCCGGCGCAGCACTTGCTGAATTCACCTGAACTGCGCAATTTTATTTACTTAGATTCAATGATCTATCCAGATAATGTAAAAATCATTCACATATCCACTTGAACTTCCCGTGATCGCGCCCGATATTTGGTATGTGAAAGAGATTTACATTAAACAACACAAAGGAGATTCCGAATGACCACCGCGACACTCACAGCCTCCCCTCCGCACCAAGATGGTTGGTTTCGCCGAAGCGAGCGTTGGTTGGACGAGCGTGGAAAAGGCGCATGGATCGTGGCTATGGTCCTTGGCTTTATCATTTTTTGGCCCGTCGGCCTTGCCCTCTTGGCTTACATGATCTGGAGAAAACGCATGTTCAATGGTTCTTGTCGCACTCGCACCCAAGCCCGCGTCGCCTTTTCATCCACCGGAAACAACGCTTTCGACGCTTACAAGTCGGACACCTTGCGCCGTCTGCAAGACGAACAGGACTCGTTCGAAGCCTTTCTGCAACGTCTGCGGGATGCTAAAGACAAGGCCGAATTCGACCATTTTATGGACGATCGGGAAGCCAAGTCGCCGGAATCCGCTGAAAAGGAAAATGCATAACCAATGCGATAAGGATCCCGTCTCATCGGGGTCCTTCACTCCAATAGGACACAATAAAATGACACCTCATTCGCACGACCCCGAAATTCTCTCGCTGTCCAAACCACCATTGGTGATCCAGATCTTGGCGATCATCGGCTTTACCGGTTTCGCCATCCCCGTTTCGATTGTTGCGATGAACATGTTCGGCGTACTGGGCCTTTTGCTTGCCGCCTTCCTTGCCTATCAATGGACCCGGCTCGCCGGGATTGGCACCGACGCGCGTCTTGCGGATGCCGTTTCCCGATTGAAACCCCAAGTCGATGACGCCCCGACCGGGTCTGGAAATGCGAGCTTTGACAGCTACCGGGATGAAATGCTTGATCGGTTGGAAGTCGAGCAGACAAATTTCGAGGGATTTATGGCCCGTCTTCGAGACGCAAAAGACAAAGGTGAGTTTGATACGTTCTTGGTTGAGCGTGAACAAATCGCCCGCGAAACCTCGGCCTAATCGTCATCTGGCCCGGTTAATCCGGGCCTCTCATTAAGAAAAGAACAGGACAGACGACATCATGGCAATACATCAATCCCAGAATAACGGTGCAAGGGGTTTACCCGACCCCGACTATTTGGCCGAGATGTATGAAGACGTGCTTAGCAAACGGTTTTTTGCCTGGATTATTGATGAAATATTAATCTTCGTGATCGCTATCGTACTTAGCCTGTTCACCCTTTTTGCTGCGCTGCTTGTCTACGGCTTAATCAGCTTCCTTTATCGCTGGGGAACGCTCGCGTCGCGCTCAGCGACGCCCGGTATGCGGGTGATGGCCATCGAACTGCGCACGGCTCAAGGCGACTACCTGACGGGCAGCACGGCGTTTTTCCACACGCTTGGCTACTTCATATCGGTTGTCACCTTTCCGCTTCAGTTGATTTCCATCGTGATGATGTTGATGACCCGTCGCAGACAAGGATTGACGGACGCCGTTTTGGGCACCGTTGCGCTGAACAGACACGTTGCGTAGGCGCAGATATTGGGGGATTGGCGGGACAGCTTAGAGTTGTTAATGTATCAGCCAGTCTGTTGAAAGCCTATCGATGCGCCATACCCTTCCAGTTGCTCCACAGTTTTATGTGACGGCGCCCCAACCCTGTCCGTACTTGGATGGCAGGATGGAGAGAAAGTTGTTCACTTCGCTGCAAGGTGACCATACCGAACAACTGAACAATTCACTTTCAAAGCAAGGGTTTAGACGTTCACAAAACGTGCTTTATCGCCCGTCTTGCGCAGAATGTTCGGCCTGTTATTCAGCCCGCATACGGGTTGCTGATTTCAAATTGTCGCGCGGCCAGAAACGCACTGTGAAAAAGAACGCCGAACTAAAGCGCGAAGCCACATCCCCTTGGGCCACGGAAGAGCAATACGCCCTATTTCGGTCCTATCTAGACAGCCGTCACGCCGATGGTGGAATGGCCGATATGGACATCTTCGAATTCGCAGCCATGATCGAAGAAACTCCGATCCGCAGCAGAGTCGTCGAATATGCCACCCGCAAAGACGGTGAGAAACATCTGGCGGCCGTTAGCCTGACGGATGTTTTGGATGACGGCTTAAGCATGGTCTACAGCTTTTACGACCCCGCCCTCGTCGGTTTCAGCCTTGGGACCTATGTCATCCTCGATCACGTCAACATCGCGCGGGACGCTGGATTGCCTTACGTCTATCTGGGCTATTGGGTGCCAAATTCTGACAAGATGAATTACAAAGCAAACTTTTCTGCCGTCGAGGTATATTCGGCTGGCGAATGGAAGCCCCTAACCGATCCTGCCGACTTCGACACCAAGCCGCATCGTCAAGCGGCGGATCCAATTGCGGAACAAGTGGCGCAGATCAACCTGCCAGACACGCGCCCAACCCGTTGATTTTTAACCGGCGTTTCCAGATGCGTTAGTTATCGCCGCCCGGTCGGATGAAGCGAATGCCCCCCCTCCGAGCGTTCGCCAACCGTCAAACGTCGCGCGCCTGATGTTGCAGGTGCCAGCGCGCGTCTGTTGCGCAAAACTTGCATCAACTCAGGCACGATCTTGGTCAACTCAACCGTATAGGTCACCTTTTGCCCGTTTTCCCCGTCCAATCCACTGGTCACGATGGAAAACAATTTGGGACGCCCCGAGGTTTGATAAAAGACCGGAGCGCCCGACGACCCGAATGTCGTGTCGCAGTCGATCTCGACGATGCCACCGCGATAGCGCTTCTGCAAAGTGCACCCCCGTTCCAACGTCAAAGCCTCGTCCCGTCCTTGTCCATAAGAGGCCAGCGTCAACTTGGTGCCAATTTTTGGGATGCCTGAAATCGCGAACGGGTTCGTGTTAGCGTCATAGATCGGAGAGTTCAGCCGCACCAGTGCGACGTCATTGCCGATCTGCCCGCCCCGGTCATTCTGTGCGGTTGCCGCCATATATGCAGGCGCAATCACCACATCTTCGGACTGTCGTGTCGCAAGGGCTGCACCATCGCTGTAGCCCATACGGAATACAAATTTGTTGCCTTTACCCAGCACACAATGGGCCGCCGTCAAGGCCACGTCGCGCGCGATTAACACGGCCGTGCATTGTCCACGTTGACTGTCCAGACGTCCGACGGATTCGTATCCAAATAACTTGTCCCGCCGATCCAGACGATCTTTCGTCTGCGCCAAAGCCGCATCTGTCAGCCCTAAAGCAAGTACTGCCACCACCCCAAGTGTTCGACGCATCATGATCCCTGCTCCGTTACCGGTCTTTGACTAGGGTATCGGGCGTTTACGGAAGTATTATGGCCAGAATATGCGGGTCGCGAACAGCAGGGGTTTGACCCGTGCCGTTCGCGACGCATCTTAGTTCGGAATCAAATCCGGCAGGATCGTCACGATTGCTGGGAAGTACCACAGCATGGCAAGCCCCAAGACTTGGATCATCACGAAGGGAATGACGCCGCGATAGATGTGCTGGGTCGTCACCTCGGGCGGCGCCACACCGCGCAAATAGAACAGGGCAAAGCCGAAGGGCGGGGTCAAGAAGGACGTCTGCAAGTTCACCGCGATCATGATAGTCACCCATTTCGGATCGAATTCGCCGCCATAGATGACGGGACCGACAATCGGGATGACGATGTAAATAATCTCAAGGAAATCAAGCACAAAGCCCAAAACGAACAGCACCACCATCACCACAAGAAAGACCCTGACCTCGTTGTCAAAGCTGCGCAGGAATTCCTGAATGTAATGTTCGCCGCCAAAGGAAATCACCACAAGGTTCAACAATTGCGACCCGATCAGGATCGTGAACACCATCGAGGTGACCTTGGCCGTTTCGCGCACAACGGGCCGTAGCACTTTCGTTCGAAACAGCACCCAACAGGCGTAAAGCAGTCCGAACATCGCGAACAGATAAGCACCCTGCGCGACAAAGAAGGCAATCCAATTTTCGGCCAAAACATCGCCCTGCGTGACGCGCAGATCAAAGTTCACGCCTACCAGTAACATGATCACCAGCGCGAAACTGGCCCAAAGGATGACCTTACCAGACTTCTGTTCGTCCTTCAGTTTACGATACGCCGCCAACATGATCGCGCCACCTGCCCCAAGAGCCGCGGCGGGCGTCGGGTTCGAGATACCCGCAAGAATTGAGCCCAGAACCGCGACGATCAACACCAACGGTGGGAAGACCACGCGCAAAAGCTCGTTCTGTGCCAATCGTTCTATGGCAAAGCGACAGCCCCAAAGGATGATTGCAAACGGAATGGCCAAGATGATCAGCGTCCAGCCCGGCGTCGTTACCGGCGTGACAAAGGCCGCATCAAAGATGAAGGCCAGAACCAGCCCGCTCAACCCAATCCAGATCGGTCTTGGATCAGAACTTGGTGAAACACCCATTGCAGTCGTCATCGCAAGACCCAGCACAACCAAAGCAATCGCAATGCCGGTGCCCACGGGCGCAGCATTGGCGATGGCCGCAACCGACGCTGCTGCGCGTTCGTCGTCGGTCAGCGCCACCGATTGCGCCACGCCGCCTGCCTCAGCAATGACAACCTGTTCAGCAATGGCCGCGTCCCATGCGGCTTGGCCGTGCAAATCGATCATCGACGCCTGACATTCAGGGCCAACATTGGTGCGCAGTGACGCAGACTCGCCTGCTTGGCTAAAGCTGCTGACTGTCACGTTCTGGCTGCCCACGATTCCCATCGACGACAACAAGATAACACCACCGATCAGAACAACCGGCGCCATCAAGAACCATGTCAGCCCTTCGCTCCGGGTTATCACTTCGCCTCCGCCGCTGCCAAGTTGGACCGCAGGTGCTTTTGATGGATTAAGGATCGCATAGCCAAAGGCATAGGCCGCATAAAGGAACGCCAACAATATCCCGGGCAGCAAGGCCGCCTGAAACAGGGTTCCAACCGACACAACAGCCGGTTCACCCAAATAGGTCAGCGCATCGGTACAGCCCGCGACCTGCGCCCGGCTTTCCTGAGCCGAAGAATACAGATCTCCTGCCAGCGTGCCCAACAGAACAATGACAATCGACGGCGGAATAATTTGCCCCAAGGTACCCGAGGCTGCAATCACACCCGTCGCCAGTTCAGGCGAATAGTTGTTGCGCAGCATCGTCGGCAAGGCCAGCAAGCCCATGGTGACGACGGTAGCACCAACGATACCAGTCGAGGCCGCCAAAAACGCACCCACCACTACGATAGACACAGCCAAACCGCCCGGCAAAGGTCCAAAGACCCGCGCCATCGTCAGCAAAAGATCGTTCGCTATCTTAGAGCGTTCCAGCGTTATACCCATCAGAACAAACATCAAAACCGCCAGCAATGTCTCGATGGACTGACCCGCCAACACGCGTTCGTTCATTCGGTTGACGACAAAGCTAACGTTGCGATCCAGCGCCGTTTCCCAGCCTTGGGCGAACACAGGCGTTTCAGCGCGTGGAAGTTCGGGGAAGGTGAAAACCGATATTTTCTCGGGCCTTATTCCTTCGGCTATCAGGCCCGCATATTCTGCTGTCCCTTTGTCGATGGCTTGGTGGATCAGCAATCCGGCCTCGTCCAAACCGGCAATCACCCCAAAGGATAAGACCGCCGAGCCACCAATGGCAAAAGCCACGGGGAACCCGGACAAGATGCCGCTGAACAGCATCAGGAACACAATTAACAGGCCAACTTCTACGCCGTCTAATCCAAACAACATGCCCGCTTCCCCTAGTGTTTTTCTTCGATGGCGTGCGCTAACTCGGCGTCTGGGTCGCCTAGAAAGTCACGGTCCATGTATTTGCCTTCAGACTCCGGGCCTTCTTTCCACTCAAGATACGAGCGATACAGAAAGGCGACGGCTTGCAGGAAGACGAGAGCGGCAAACATACTTAGCAGGACCTTGAACAAAAAGTATCCATTGAAGCCGTTTGGTGAAAAGCCCAGTGTTTCGACGTTCCAGCGCAAAGCGCGGGATTTGGCCAACAGGCGTTCCAGCGTGTCCGATGCGGATGGTTTCGGCACTACCAGATGACGCCACAGAAAATACCAGCCGTACATCCAGATCAGGATCGCAGCAGGCATCATGAAGAAGATGCTGCCCAACATATCAATGATCTTTTTCGTGCGGTAGCTTACTGCGGAATACACCAAATCGACCCGCACATGGCCGCCTTGGATGAAAGTATACGAGACGCAGAGGCAAATGATCATTGCGTTATAAAGCTTCAGTTCCTCGCCCCACCAGGCCACGTCTTTGGCAAATGGCGTGCCAAAACCGATTGAGATCTGAGCGCTCGCAAAAATCCGTTGCACGAAGACGATCAGGATTTGCTGAAGAACCATCAAAAGTCCGGCCCAAGCCGCGATCCGGCCAAGAAAATTGCCCACGCCTTCAAGCCCGCGAACGATGCCCCACATGAAGTCGTTTTTCCAAAGTCCAATCGCGGTCACGATCAGGAAGGTCACGAAGATCACAAAGAAGAACTGGATCGAGCCGCCATAATAGATGAATCGCATCAGCGCTTCACTATTAGACCAGTCCAGCCAAAGGTTGGGATGGGTGATGGCGTAGAAAAAATTGTAGAATGCCAATGCGATGTTCTGGAAAAACCAGGTTACAGCTTCGATCACACGCCCCTCCCTCAAGGTACCTGCATATTATGTATCAAAGGGCCCGGCTGGGCCCTTTGACTTTTAACAAGGTCGGTTGGGCTTATCCGCCCATCACGCGTTGACGCTGCTGAAGGTAGAAACCATCCGACTGCTGCAACCAGCTTGAGCTTGAAGAAAGGCTCGACACGAAGCTGTCGCTGATCTGCTTATAAAGCGGATCGCCCATGTTTTCTTCGCGCACTTCCATCGAAGCTGTTCCGAAGGCATCCCAAACCTCATCCGGGAAGTTCAGAACAGTCACGCCTTGGCTTTTCAGACGCTCAAGGGCGGCACCGTTCTGTGCCATAGTCTGGCTGAACTGGAAGATGTTGGTCGCTTTACAAGCGTTGTCGATGATCGCTTTCTGGGCGCTATCAAGGCCTTCCCAGACATCAAGGTTCATCGCAGCTGTTAGACCCGAACCCGGCTCGTGGAAACCAGCCGCATAGTAGAACTTAGCCACTTCCTGGAAGCCGGCACGTTCGTCAGCCAGTGGGCCAACCCACTCAAGACCATCAAGCGCGCCCGAGCTAAGTGCTTGATAAAGTTCGCCGCCTGGAATGTTCTGAACGCTTGCGCCCAGTTTACCCAGAACCTGACCGCCTTGGCCCGGCATACGGAAGCGAAGACCTTGGAAGTCGTTGACCGAGGTGATTTCTTTGCGGAACCAACCACCGGACTGCGAACCCGAGTTGCCACACTGAAAGGCTTTCAAACCGAAAATCCGGCCCAGCTCGTCGTGCAAGTCCTGACCGCCATCGTTGTAGTACCAGTTGAACAGCTCTTGGGCCGTTGCACCGAAAGGAACAGCCGTGAAGAAGTTATAGCCGGGATGTTGACCGCCAAAGTAGTAGTCGGCTGAGTGATACATGTCGGCCTGACCCGAAGAAACGGCGTCAAACACTTCGAACGCACCAACCAACTGGCCCGGCGTTTTCTTGTCGATTGTCAGAGACCCGCCAGACATAGCGTTAACGGCGTTTGTGAAATAGCTGGCAGCGTCATCAAGAACCGCAAAGCCTTCAGGCCACGATGTGACCAAAGTCAAAGTGCGCGCGTGACCATCGGCGATCGCCGGAGCTGCAAGCGATGTTGCCGCAACAGCGGTGCCGCCCAGAGTTGTGTTCTTTAGAAAAGATCTACGATCCATTCGGTGTATCCTCCCGTTTATGTGGTGCCCACCCTATTGAAAGCAGGCGGATCGTTACAAGTGGCGAGAAACGTAAACGGAATTTCGTTTTACGCAACCGATGTCGTGCAAAAACTTGATGTTAGCCGATACGATGTCGTACAGCCATCACCTTAAGACGGTAAGTTGCGCACAAAGTGCGTTTTACGCAAGAAACAGAAATTTCGCTGTTGACGCGCGGATCGACAATGCTAGTGTTTTAGGCACGGAAAAGGAGCCTCCGATGAGAGTTAATCTAGTCGTAGATGTGAGGAAAAGGCGCATGGGCCGGTAACGGACACCCAGTTTGGTTCCCCATGCGCCCCCGAAAGACCGGGGGCTTTTTTATGCGCGATACAAAGGATGCAGGCGCGATGACACAAGAACAGATGACCGGCGCGAAAATGGTTGTAGAAGCCCTGAAAGATCAGGGTGTTGAGGTGGTGTTCGGGTATCCCGGTGGCGCTGTCCTTCCGATCTATGACGAGATCTTTCAGCAAAACCATATCCGCCACGTCCTTGTCCGCCACGAACAAGGCGCGGTTCATGCGGCCGAAGGCTATGCGCGCTCAACCGGAAAGCCCGGTGTTTGCCTTGTGACCTCAGGGCCCGGTGCCACGAACGCTGTGACCGGCCTGACAGATGCTTTGATGGATTCAATTCCGATCGTCGTTCTGACCGGTCAGGTTCCCACATTCATGATCGGCAATGACGCGTTTCAAGAAGCCGATACCGTCGGTATCACGCGCCCTTGCACCAAGCATAACTGGCTGGTTCGCGAAACTGACAAGCTGTCGGAAACCATCCATCAGGCGTTTCATGTCGCTGTGACAGGTCGCCCCGGCCCAGTGCTGGTTGATATTCCAAAGGACGTTCAGTTCGCCGACGGTGGTTATACCCGCCCCGAAGATGTGAAATCACACTATGCGCCGCAAACCAAAGGCGACATGGCCGTCATCGAGGCATTGGTAGACGTCATCGAAACCGCCGAACGCCCCGTCATCTATTCGGGTGGCGGCGTTATCAATTCCGGCGACAAGGCCAGCAGCTTGCTACGCCAACTGGTTGATATGACGGGCTTTCCAATCACATCGACCCTGATGGGACTGGGTGCATACCCGGCCAATGGTAAAAGCTGGTTGGGCATGTTGGGGATGCACGGATTATACGAGGCGAACCTTGCGATGCACGACTGTGATCTGATGATCAACGTAGGTGCGCGCTTTGACGATCGGATAACCGGACGCGTTCAGGACTTTTCGCCGAGGTCCATCAAAGCCCATATTGATATCGATCCGTCGTCGATCAACAAGGTGATCCGCGTTGAACTGCCGATCATCGGCGATGTCGCAGTGGTTCTGGAAGATCTATTGACGGTCTGGAAGGCGCGCGGTGCCAAAACCAACGCGCCCGCGGTCAGGGACTGGTGGGCGCAAATCGAAGAGTGGCGCAAGGTCGATTGCCTGAAGTACACGCAAAAAGGCAAAGTCATTAAACCCCAGCACGCGTTGGTTCGTCTGGAAGAACTGACCAAGGACCATCCCAAGCGGTACATCTGCACCGAAGTCGGCCAGCACCAAATGTGGGCTGCGCAATACTTGAACTTCAACGAACCAAACCGCTGGATGACCTCCGGCGGCTTGGGCACCATGGGATATGGTTTTCCATCGTCAATCGGCGTTCAGATGGCCCACCCTGATGGTCTGGTGATTAACGTGGCCGGCGAAGCCTCGTGGCTGATGAACATGCAAGAAATGGGCACGGCGGTTCAGTTCAACCTGCCCGTAAAGCAATTCATCTTGAACAACGAACGCCTTGGCATGGTCCGTCAATGGCAGGAATTGCTGCACGGCGAGAGGTATTCCCAGTCGTGGTCCGAAGCCCTGCCCGACTTCGTGAAACTGGCCGAGGCCTTTGGTGCCAAGGGCATCCGGATCGAAAGCCCGGATGATCTGGACGAAGGCATCAAGGAAATGCTGGCTCACGATGGCCCCGTCATCGTCGATTGTCTGGTTGAGAAACACGAGAACTGCTTCCCGATGATCCCATCGGGCGAGCCGCACAACTCGATGATCTTGGGCGAAAACGTGGATACCAGCACAGCGATCAAAGAAGGTGGCGGGGTGTTGGTTTGATGCCACCGCCAGAACGGGTGTCCGAATGCACGTTAGTTTCGAGATGACGAAGAAAACGATACACAATCGGCGCGCCCGCAGCTTAGTGCGGCGCGCTTTGACCCAACACGCAGGAATCCCATGTCCCAGCTAGATATCAAAAAGGGCACGTCTAAGCACTCGGCTTACGATTTGCGCGACCCGCATTCGACAACCATTGAACGCCACACGCTTGCGGTCGTGGTTGACAACGAAGCTGGTGTTTTGGCACGGGTTATCGGATTGTTTTCGGGGCGCGGATATAACATCGAA
Organism: Paracoccaceae bacterium; assembly: GCA_028097405.1. Taxonomy (GTDB): domain Bacteria; phylum Pseudomonadota; class Alphaproteobacteria; order Rhodobacterales; family Rhodobacteraceae; genus CALKXV01. Next base: position 18,153 of record JAOHEK010000032.1, read on the forward strand.
AGCCTGACCGTCGCCGAAATCGATCACACCGGCCATCGCAGCCGGATCACTGTTGTGACAACTGGAACGGCTGCGGTCATCGAGCAGATCAAGGCACAGTTGGGCCGGATTGTCCCCGTGCACGAAGTTCATGACCTGACGACCGAAGGGCCAAGCGTCGAACGCGAGCTGGCGTTGTTCAAGGTGACAGGCACAGGTGACGCCCGTGTCGAAGCGCTGCGACTGGCGGATATTTTTCGGGCCAATGTCGTGGATTCAACGCTGCAAAGCTTTACTTTTGAGGTCACGGGCACATCCGAAAAGATCGATGCCTTTGCCGAATTGATGTGGCCATTGGGATTGACCGAAATCGCCCGAACCGGTGTCGTGGCCTTATCACGCAGCGAACGGGCCAGTTAACCCCTGTCCAGCCCGAACCAGACTTACGTTAAAATGCAAAAAATTGGGGGGTCCGAAGACCCCCCAGGTTCGCTTGTCAGGCTCACTCTTTATACCGCCCGGTTTTTTTGCCTGCGGCCTGACCGGCGTTAAGGGCGAGCGCACCCGCCCCATATTCCTTGGATCGACAAAGACCCTCGGGTGCAGGGATTGCAGATGTCAGACACCCACGGAGCCCTGTGCTCCAGTCCCGGGAATTTCGAAAAACCCCCTTCGTTCAAGTGGGACGCAGTGACTCGTCCCACCCTATTCGTGTTAGCTACACCCCGACGTTCCGCCGCAGGTGTTGCACTTCATGCATGTCCCGTTGCGCACAAGCGTGTAGTTGCCGCAGTCGCCGCAAGGATCACCCTCGTAGCCCTGCATTTTCGCTTTGGTGCGAAGGTCCATCTCGACGGTTCCGGTCCCAATGGCGGTTTCCGGGGCGACTGTTGTTGCCACGTCCGGCACCAGCGTTTGCAGCACTGCCGACGGATCTCCCGTTCCGGCAAGAGCCGTGGCTCCGACACCGCCGTCGACCACGACCAACTCCTGTGGGACGCGCCCACGGGTGTAACCGGCCGAGACCACCTTTTTCAGAACTTCGAACTGTGACGACGCACTTGTGCCCGGCACTTCTTTGAAGTTGCGCTTGCCCTCTTCTTCGCCGCGACCCATCTCGTCGAAGGTCATGCCGCCCGGTTTTACGTGGGCCAAGTCGGTGCGGTCCAGATAAGACACGGCCAATTCCCGGAAGATATAATCAAGGATCGAGGTCGCGTTCTTAATACTGTCGTTGCCCTGCACTTGGCCTGCAGGTTCGAAGCGCGTGAAGGTGAAAGCATCGACGAATTCTTCAAGCGGAACGCCGTATTGCAGACCCACCGACACCGCGATGGCAAAGTTGTTCATCATCGCCCGGAAGCCAGCGCCTTCCTTGTGCATGTCGATGAAGATCTCGCCCAAGTCGTTGTTCTCGTATTCGCCGGTTCTAAGGTAAACCTTGTGACCGCCAACGATGGCCTTTTGCGTATACCCCCGGCGCCGCTCGGGCATCCGTTGCCGACCGCGCGGGATTTCCTTCACGATGACCTTTTCGATCATCTTCTCGGCCAACACAGCCGCTTTTTCGTGAGCCGTGCCGCTTTCCAAAATCTCGGCGGCCTCGTCGTCGTCTTCGACCAAAGAGGCGGCCAAAGGCTGCGACAATTTCGAGCCATCCCGGTACAGCGCATTAGCTTTCACACCCAGCGACCACGACAACTCGTAAGCGTCCTTGCAGTCCTCGATTGAGGCGTCATTCGGCATGTTGATCGTCTTACTGATCGCGCCCGAGATGAACGACTGCGCCGCAGCCATCATAGTGATGTGGCTTTTAACGTTAAGGAACCGCTTGCCCTTCTTGCCGCAAGGGTTGGCACAATCAAAGACGTGGTAGTGGTCTTCCGACAGATGCGGCGCGCCTTCCAGCGTCATCGTTCCACAAACGTGGTCGTTGGCGGCGTCGATGTCTTTCTTGGAAAACCCAAGGCAACGCAGCAGATCGAACGACGGATCAATCAGCTTTTCCGCTGGAATACCAAGGATTTTGGTGCAGAACTCTTCGCCCAGCGTCCACTGGTTAAAGACAAACCGGATATCAAAGGCCGACGGCAAAGCCGCTTCGATCTTGTCGATTTCCGCCTGACCAAAGCCATGGCCTACAAGCGAGGTGTGGTTGATACCGGGCGCATTTCCAATCGTGCCGTGACCGACGGCATAGCCTACGATCTCTTCGATCTGAGCCGAGCCATAGCCAAGCTTTTCAAGGGCGGCAGGCACCGACTGGTTGATGATCTTGAAGTAACCACCCCCGGCCAGCTTCTTAAACTTCACCAACGCAAAGTCTGGCTCGATCCCTGTCGTGTCACAATCCATGACCAAACCGATAGTGCCCGTGGGCGCAATGACCGTGGCTTGCGCATTTCTGAAGCCGTGCTTTTCGCCCAGCCTCAATGCTTCGTCCCATGCTTTGGCCGCCAATTTGATCAAGCTTGGATCAGGGCAGTTCACAAGGTCCAAAGCGACCGGGTTCACGTTCATCGCTTCATAACCCTCGGTCTTGCCGTGGGCTGCGTTGCGGTGATTGCGGATGACCCGAAGCATGTGCTTAGAGTTCTTTTCATACTTACCGAAGGGTCCCAGCTCCTTAGCGATCTCAGCCGAGGTCGCATAAGCCACACCCGTCATGATCGCTGTCAAAGCGCCGCCAAGGGCACGGCCCTCGTCGCTGTCATAGCCCAGCCCCATGTTCATCAACAGACCGCCAATGTTGGCATAGCCCAGACCAAGGGTGCGGAAGTCATAGGACAGTTGCGCGATTTCCTTCGACGGAAACTGCGCCATCATCACGCTGACTTCCAACGTCAGCGTCCAAAGCCGGGTGGCGTGCATGTAGTCGGATGACTGAAATTTACCGTCAGAATAAAACGTCAGCAGGTTCATCGATGCAAGGTTACAGGCCGTGTCATCTAGGAACATATATTCCGAACACGGGTTCGAGCCGCGAATGGCACCATCTTCCGGGCAAGTGTGCCAAGCGTTGACAGTGTCGTGGTACTGAATGCCGGGATCAGCACAGGCCCATGCGGCATGTCCAACCTGCTCCCATAGATCGCGCGCCTTGATCGTTTTGGAAATCGATCCGTCCTTGCGGTTCAACAGTTCCCAATCGGCATCGTCCTTGACGGCCTTCAGAAACGCATCCGTCACTCGGATCGAGTTGTTTGAGTTCTGCCCGGAAACGCTTGAATATGCTTCAGAATCCCAATCGGTGTCATAGGTCGGAAATTCAATCGCGGTATAGCCTTGGCGCGCATAATCCAACACGCGCTTGACGTATGTCTCGGGGATCGCCGCTTTCTTGGCGGCCCGGATCACGGATTTCAAGGTGTCGTTCTTAGCCGGATCATAGGCTGCGTCAACGTCTCCGTCCCACGCCTTGATCGCCGCAAAAATGCCGTTCAAGTGCTGTTCATGCATCTTCGAGCCGGCGACGATCGACGCAACTTTCTGCTCTTCAATGACTTTCCAATTAATAAAGTCTTCGATGTCAGGGTGATCCGCGTCTACGATCACCATCTTCGCTGCTCGACGGGTTGTCCCGCCTGATTTGATCGCTCCGGCCGCGCGATCGCCGATCTTCAGGAAACCCATCAGACCGGAAGACTTACCACCACCCGAGAGACTTTCGCCTGCCCCGCGCAAATGGCTGAAGTTGGTGCCCGTGCCCGATCCGTACTTGAAGAGACGTGCCTCACGAACCCAAAGGTCCATGATGCCGCCGTCATTCACCAGATCGTCGGCGCAGGATTGAATAAAGCAAGCGTGGGGCTGTGGGTGCTCGTAGGCGCTGTCCGATTTGGTCAGCTTGCCCGTCTTGTAATCCACATAGTGATGGCCTTGGCTTGGCCCGTCGATGCCGTACGCCCAATGCAGGCCAGTGTTGAACCACTGGGGGCTGTTTGGCGCGGCGCGCTGTGTCGCCAGCATGTAACGCATCTCGTCGAAATAGGCGCGCGCATCTTCTTCAGTCGTGAAGTAGCCACCTTTCCAGCCCCAGTAGCACCAAGCGCCTGCCAGCCGGTCAAAGACTTGAGCCGCGCTGATTTCGCCACCGAAGCGGTCGGCTTCGGGCACATCGGCCATCGCAGCTTCGTCAGGAACCGAGCGCCACAGGAAGGACGGTACGTTCTTTTCACGCACCTTCTTTAGGGCAACCGCCACGCCCGCTTTACGGAAGTACTTCTGCGCAATTACGTCAGACGCGACTTGGCTCCATGCGGCAGGAACCTTGATGTCGTCCAGCTTAAAGACGGTCGTCCCGTCCGGATTTCGGATCTCAGACGTTGTCGTGGTGAAATCAACAGATGCGTAGGCGTCTTGTCCCGCCTCGGTGAAAATGCGTTCTATTTTCATAGTGCCCCAAGTCCCATTTTTTATTCGAACCGTTCTAGTCTGATCCGATTTTTCGTGCGTTCTCATTGCCGACAAAAGGACAGAGGAAACATGGCCCCGCACGTCACTGTGCATGTGCAAGGCTTGCTCCCTCTTGCGAGGTTAACCTGAAGTGGTCTTCGTCCCCGCCAATCACCACAAGATGTTGTGGCCTCCTGATCGACTTGCACAACTTGCAGCGATTGTAACGGATTCGTCAACAGCATTTTCTAGGTATTTCGCCTTGACCTTCCCTAACGGTCATTTGCGTGATTCCAATGCCCTAATCCCGTTACCAACGGTAAAATGAAACACCTGAATATCATCAGCGCGTTAGACGATGATCTTTCATTTTCACGCGAAGAAATTGGGCCAAATGCCATCCTGATAAAAACCCAACACCGGCGAAATTTCGCGTATCGGAAAACGCCCGATCCCGTGGGTCCGTCTTGTGAATGCAGTCAAAGCACAACACTATATCTAGTACAAAGATAGATTTGCCCGTTTCAGACGAAATCTCAGCCTTGGACGCGCTGACTGCGAAACTCTGTCGGTGTCAGACCAAAGTTGCCATGGAAAGCCCGAGAAAAAGCCGATGTAGAATTATATCCGGCCGAATAGGCGATGCTTTCGACGGAATCGGACGTGTCAGACAGGGCCACGCGCGATTTCAACAATTTCCAACGTGTGGAATATGCTCCTGCGGATTGTCCCACTTGCGTCTTGAAATGGTGCAAGAAAGAAGAACGCGACATGCCCGCAATCGTCGCCAGCTTTTCAACCGTCAAATTATCGCCTGCGGTGCCGTGTATGGCTGCTATGACACGAGACATGCGCTTGTCTGTCACCCCGCGATAAAACCCGGCATCTTGTTGTCGCGACTCAAAATAGGCGCGCAAAATGGTAACCAAAAGACCATCCGAAAGCCGTCTGACCACAACGTCTTTGCCGGGTGTGTCGCTCGACGATTCCCGCACGATCAGCTGCACCAATCCAAACAAATGATCCATCGCAGGCAACTCGGCCGAGCGTAACAAGACCATTGGCGGCAATTCTTCTAACAACGGGTGCGTGCAATCAAAATCGTATTCGAAATGACCACAGATCATGCGCGTCGCAATTCCGCCTTCCAAAAACGGTTCTTGTCCATTGGCCATGGCGGAAATCACATCCTGGCCCGACAATGGCGCGCTGTCCGGCGCATCTCCGATCATGTGAGCCGCCCCCTTGGGAAACAAGATCACATCCCCCGCCGCAAGCTGGGTCGTTACACCCCCATGAGTGACAACTGCGTTGCCACGCACAATGATATGGAACTGCGCAAAACCGGTATTCGAAACCGACATGCACCACGGCGACAAGAAGTCTTTCTGGAAATAGACCGAACTTCTGACGCCAACCAAATCCAGAACATCGCTAAAGGGATCGTTCATTTTTGCCGTCGTTCCCAAAACTTATTGCACACAAAACTGGACCTTATGGACCTGAAGTTTGAATATCTTGGGTATAGAATGACTCTGATGACATCTCAAGAGAGGAAAAATGATGAGCATTCTTAAGACAGCAACGGCACTGGCAAGCCCCCTAGCAATCGCTCTGGCATTGACAACAACCGGCGCCTTAGCAGACGGCCATATCACGCCAGACAACGTCGAAAGCAATGTACTGAAGACTGAAGATCGTAACTTCTTCGACGCCTTTGGTCCTGTTCAGTTTGCTGATGCGTTCGGTAGCCGCGAAGCAGGTCCGCACGGCACCTACGGCAAGTTTCCTGGCAACTTTGAAACACCCGGTCACACCCATTCTCATGGTTACCGTGCGGTCGTTCTAGAAGGTCAGATGACCAACCCGTTCGACGGCGAAGAAAACCCACCCGTCATGGGGCCCGGTTCTTACTGGGCCGTTGCTGCCGGTGAAGCCCACACGACAGCCTGTGTTTCGGATACGCCTTGTGTGTTCTTGATGTGGGGCGATCAGGACTTCGATTTCGTACCAACAGAGAACTAAACACTGGACTTGAAGCGATGGTGGGCGTGGGGCAGTGCCCTGCGCCAGCTTGAACCGCTAGCCCAACATTCCTTTCAACCGCCCCAACACCGACGCAGCCATTGACTGTTGCCCGCTGGCACGTTTCCACAATTGTTGTGACCGCATACCCGAGCGGCAAAAGGCAAGCGTCGGTCCGGCATTGCTTGCAAGCACAGAAGCGAATGCATCGACACTGCTTTGATCCTCAGCCCCGGGCGACACAGGGATATAATAGGCCGACAACCCCAAAGCTTTGGCGGCGTCTACAACTTGGTCGTGCCCCGGTTGATCCGGAGCCTCGCCGTCGGGTCGGTTGATGATGATCGTCTGAAAGCCAAGGTCTTTGACGCGGACCAGATCTTCGATCTGAAGTTGCGGACTGATCGAGACATCATCGCTAAGTTTCGTAATGTTCAGAGCGATATCTCCTCGAATCGTCACGTAGCACAGGCAATAGGCTTAAAACGTAAAAGCCTGCCGGGTTTCATTAGAACCCCGCAGGCCGTGATAAGTCTAGTCTTAGCTATGTGTCTTAGACCTCTTTGGTCGACTTTATACCGAAGATTTTAAAGACGGGGCAGAACTTCATGAAAGCGGTGCCCAAAAGAATAAGCCCAAGCCAACCCCAAGCACCGATGGTACCCGTAAGGGCCATAATGATAAGGGCCGCGCCAAGAATAAGGCGCACGATACGATCAGCGGAACCGACGTTTGGTGTGAATTGCATGAAGACTCTCCTGTTGATGTTACTGCCATATGTCCATGTTAACCTGCGCCCTTATGTAACTTGGTCACACAGCGCTGGAATTTGCGTGACGGTTTAGGGCCGCCAGATCGTCAATCGTGATTGCGCCGCGTTCCAGCGTGACCCAACCGCGGCGTTCAAAGTCTTTCAAGATCCGGGACATGACTTCGCGCGCGCTGCCCAGTTCGGCTGCGATCTTCTGATGGGTGGCCGAAATATGAAGCGTGGTTCGGGCCTGACTGGCCAGCCAATGGGCCAGCTTTTGATCCATGCGATTGAGCAACAAGTCGTCAATCACCGACGTCAGCTCGATTAACCGATGAGAAAAGACGGCAAAGACAACCCCGCGAAATTCAGCGTCTTCCACCAATAGCCGGTCAAAGGCCGCCCGCCCGATGGCCAGTGCCGCAACGTCGCCTTCGGCGTACCCGTAGGCCGAATAGGGAATGCCCGACAACATGCAGGACGTGGTCATCACACAGCTGTCGCCCGGCCCGACGCGGTACAGCACCACAGATCGCCCCGACGGGCTGGTCTGTTCCACACGAATGCTGCCCGAGCGCGCAATCAAGAAGGCTTCACCATTGTCGCCGGGGCTGAACAGAACCAGACCGTCGCCGACTGCGACCTCGGTGCCGACCGCTGCCAATCGGGAAAGCAGACTTGTGCTCCATTTTTGTGGGGGGTCCATATTCATGAGCTTGCCTGTTCGATCCCAGTCTATTGCTCTTGGGGTTTAACAGCCGACCGCACGAATGCGAACTCACGTTTCAGAGCGCCACCCGCAGGGTGCCGAGCCAGCATAAACTTGGGTGATTAGAAAATGGTCGGGGCGGCGAGATTCGAACTCACGACCCCCTGTACCCAAAACAGGTGCGCTACCAGACTGCGCCACGCCCCGACTCGAGACACTCCTTACCTGAAAACTGAGGCAGCGCAATTTCTTATAGTGATTTTGGCAATTTTTTTTTCGCGCCTATGTCCAAGGGGCGTTATTCGCAGTCCCAAGCCGCATTGTCTCCGATAATTGGATGGCGCAATTCGCTGCCCTCGGCGATCCCCAACCGGCTTGCAAGCCCGCCATTGATCTCAAGCACGTACTGAATGCCATGCCCACCGTCGATCGAGGTTTCGTCTAAGGGAATTGCGTTCTCGTGCACGCGCTTAACAACGCCATTCTTATCCATAAAGATCATATCCAGCGGAATAAGCGTGTTTCGCATCCAAAAAGAGACTGGTCGCGGGTTTTCGTAGGCAAATAGCATGCCCGCGCTTCGCGGCATGCTTTCGCGATGCATCAGCCCTTGTGACCGTTCCGCCTGATCATCGGCCAATTCAACGGTGAACCGCGCCTGCCCCCAGTCGCCGCGAACGTCGACACGATCAATCGCGCAATCGGCCCAAGCCGTGCTGGTTGTCGCAAAAATAGATAGAAGACTTAAAGTTCGGACTGGTCTTCGATTTCGTCCGATTTCAGAGCAGCTTCCCATGACGTCACCTGTGTCGCCATGCGACCCCGTTTACCTTCGACGACGCGCAAAGACACCGCTTCGCCCGGTTGAAGGTCTGCCAAGCCCGAGCGGCGCAAAACTTCGATGTGAAGAAAGACGTCTTCGTCACTGCCAAAGATATTGGCGAACCCGAAGCCCTTGGCCTTATCAAACCATTTCACGCGTGCCGGAACCAAAGGCAAAGACAGATCCACCGGCTCGGCGATCTCTCCACCTGAGAGATAGTCATCTTCAACCTCAAGAGCCGCTGGCGGTTCGATCTGAAGAACCTCGACGGCTTGAATACCGCGGGCTGTTTCCTGAACAATGATTTCGATCCCCGCCGCATCAGCGACGGAGGATTGGCCGAAGTTCCGAAGAACGTTGGCATGGAGCAATATATCCGGACCACCAAGATCCGATACGACAAAACCGAAACCCTTCGACGGATCAAACCACTTAACAGTTCCGGTGATGCGCGCCCCTTCGTTCTCGGCGTCGGTCATCTCTTGCATCATCCCTCAAGTATCCACTCAATATTATGGCTGTCGCGCAATTACTGCCCGCCCGCACCCATCAATTTTTTTTTACTTTGGGCCATGGACCTGAATTAATGCAACTTTAAAGCCTGACAATTCGGTGATTTTATGTGCAGATTTTCATTAGGGATACAGTCTTTGGACGTCCCAAGGCTTATCTGGACCCGATCTTGTCCATCGGAACCTGTTGTGAAGACGGTATTCGCCATCCGCCCAGAACTCAATTTCGATTGGTCGGATGCGAAATCCTCCCCAAAACGGCGGGCGTTTCGGATTTAATCCGTGCGTGACGCCCATCTTAGCGGCCTCAGCGACCAACGCTTTGCGCGACGATAGTGGGGCGGATTGCGTCGAGGCCCAAGCCCCGATCCGGCTTTTCAACGACCGCGACGCGAAATAGGCATCCGCCTGCGCACCATCTTCCCGCGTGACGTGGCCACGCACCCGAATTTGCCGGCGCAGAGTTTTCCAGTGGATGACAAAGGCCGCTTTGCCCGAGGCCGTCAGTTCTTGGCCCTTTTTGCTGTCGTAGTTAGTGTAAAAAACGAAGGCGTCAGCTTCGATTTCTTTCAATAGAACCATCCGTACGTTCGGCATTCCATCACCATCAACGCTTGACAAAGCCATGGCGTTCGCGTCGTTGATCTCTTCATCGATGGCCGCGTCCAGCCACTTTTGCGACAGCGCAAATGGATCGTCACCTGCAAAGATTTCGCTTCGATCTGACATGGTGGTTCTCTCGCTCTTGATGCACCTCGCGTGATCGCATAGACCCGCTACACCGTAAATGGTCCGAAGGATAAAAAATGACAGCAGGACTTATGTCAGGCAAGCGAGGCCTGATCATGGGGCTCGCCAACGATAAATCCATCGCATGGGGCATCGCAAAAGCAGTCGCAGAACAAGGCGCAGAATTGTGCTTTTCATATCAGGGCGAAGCGTTGAAGAAACGCGTCGACCCATTAGCTGCGCAATTGGGCTCGGACTTTGTCCTGCCTTGCGACGTTGGCGATATGGATAGTGTTGACGCATTGTTCAAATCCATTGAAGAGCGCTGGGGCAAGATGGACTTTCTGGTCCACGCCATCGGGTTCTCGGACAAGAACGAATTGCGAGGACGCTATCTGGAAACATCGCGCGATAACTTCCTGATGTCTATGGATATATCAGTTTACTCGTTCACCGCTGTCGCCAAGCGTGCCAGTGCCATTATGCCCGACGGCGGGTCACTTTTGACCCTAACGTATTATGGCTCGGAACGGGTCATGCCGCACTACAACGTGATGGGTGTGTGCAAGGCCGCACTGGAAGCCAGCGTGCGTTACATCGCAGAAGACGTGGGTCGTGACGGCATTCGCTGCAACGCGATCAGTGCGGGCACGATCAAGACGCTTGCCGCGTCAGGCATCGGCGACTTCCGTTATATCCTAAAGTGGAACGAGCTGAACTCGCCTCTGCGCCGCAATGTCACGATCGACGATATTGGCGGATCAGCGTTGTATCTGCTGTCGGATTTAGGTGCAGGCGTCACGGGCGAAACGCATCATGTGGATGCGGGCTATCACGTTGTCGGAATGAAGAATCCCGACGCGCCGGATATGACACGAGGCTAAACCGTGGTGGGCGTCGAGCATTTCATCGCCTTCAACCTCACTTTGCTGGCTGCCATCGCCAGCCCCGGCCCGTCGCTTTTGTTTCTAGCGCGCACCACTATGGCAGAAGGTCGCGCTGCTGGTATCGCGGCGGCTTTCGGCTTGGGGTTGATGGCCGCCGTGTGGACAGCCGCCGCTTTGCTTGGACTAGACGCGCTTTTCCGCGTCTTTCCATGGGCTTACCTCTTCGTTAAAACGATTGGAGCGGCCTACTTGATCTGGATCGCCGTTCAGATGTGGCGCCACGCCCGCACGCCCGTGACCGAAGGTAACAATACAGCGCGGTCCAAGTTCTTCCGCCAAGGTCTGTTAATCAACCTCGGCAATCCCAAGTCGGTCGTGTTTTCGGCAGCCGTTCTGGTTGTGATCTTCCCACCTGAATTAATATTCACCCACAAGGCGTTGATTTTTGGTAATCATTTGGTCGTCGAATGGATCGTACAACCGACGCTCGCCATCCTTCTATCGACCGAGGCCGTTCGCCGCCGCTACTTGGGCGCAAAAGTTATCACCGACCGCGTGGCGGCTAGCGTGTTGGGGGCCTTGGGCCTTCGCTTGTTGGCTGACCGCTCAATTACAGGGATCTGAACCATGACCGACCAATTACCACACGAAAAAGGGTTCCATGTCTCTTGGGATCAAATTCACCGCGATTCTCGCGCGCTGGCTTGGCGCTTGGATGGTCGCGGACCAGACGACGGACACTGGCGTGCGATCGTCGCCATCACACGCGGCGGCATGGCCCCTGCAATGATCGTCGCACGCGAGCTAGATGTACGCACCGTCGATACGATCAGCGTTAAAAGCTACGACAATCAGGATCAAGCCGACGCCGTGGTGCTGAAACACCCCGACAAAGATATGATGGGCGACGGCACCGGCATTCTGGTGATCGACGATCTGGTCGACAGCGGCAAGACGCTGGAATTGGTGCGCGAACACTATCCGAACGCCCATTTCGCAACCGTTTACGCCAAACCCAAGGGCGAACCCCAGGTCGACACCTTTATCACTGGCGTCAGTCAGGACACATGGATCTTTTTCCCATGGGATATGGCGCTGCAATATGTCGAACCTTACCGCGGCACCGACTGACCAAAGCCCCTGATTTTTCGACCTGTACCAAGGCCCGACCCTTGCCCTAACAGAGCGGCTCGGGTACCACGGCGCGATCCATTCATAAGGGCTGCAAAACATGGCATCGAGTAAGGGCAAGAACATCGTAACTTTTGCGATTCTAGGGCTTCTCATTTTGGCGCTTGCCGGTTTTGGTGTGACCGAGTTTGGTGGCTCGGTCCGCTCGGTTGCGACCGTAGGTAAGGCCGAGATTGAAACTCATGACTATGCGCGCGCCGTGCAAGCTCAGATGCAGCGGCTGCAACAACAGATCGGCCAGCCTCTTACGTTTCAACAGGCCCGCGCCTTTGGCGTCGATCAGGCCGCTTTGGGCCAGTTGATCACGGCTGCAGCCTTAGAAAACGAAGCCGCCGAGATCGGTCTGTCGGTCGGTGATACCACCGTGGGCGAGCGAATTCAGAACGCGGGCGGGTTCCGCAACGCGTCGGGCGAATTTGACCGTGCGATCTATGAAGCGACCCTGCGCCAGAACGGTTCTAACGCGGGCGAATATGAAGACGACATCCGCAGCGACATGGCCGAAGGGTTGCTGCAAAGCGCCATCGCTGCCGGTGTGCGCACTCCTGATATTTACACCAATACACTTTACAATTTTGCCCGTGAAACCCGCGATGTGACTTGGGCGCGCCTTGGCCCCGAGGAATTAGAGGCGCCGATTCCTGCCCCAACAGACATCGATCTGACCACCTATCACGAAGCCAACCCCGAGCTTTTCACCCGCCCCGAAACCAAACGCATCCGCTATGCTTTGCTGTCACCGGACATGCTGATTGATCAAATTGAAGTCGACGAGACCGTATTGCGCGCCGCCTATGACGCACGCATCACGGAATTCGTGCAACCCGAGCGGCGCTTGGTCGAACGCCTTGTGTTTCTGTCCGACGACCAAGCCACAGCGGCGAAGGCCCGATTGGACGCAGGCGAATTAACATTTGACGAACTGGTCACTGAACGCGGTCTTGATCTGTCAGCCATTGATCTGGGCGACGTCGACGAACCAGCTTTGGGCGCCGCGGGTGCCGACATTTATGCCTTAAGCGAACCGGGCGTTGTCGGACCTTTACCATCGGACCTTGGCCCCGCACTTTACCGGATGAACGGCATATTGG
>JAOHEK010000033.1 GCA_028097405.1 Paracoccaceae bacterium
TTATTGTGGTCACCACGTCAGACGGTGTTTTTCCACCTTCATAACCGGCGTTTTGGCTGACATCAGTGTCTTTTGCCGCAAACCGCATGGCGTTTAATTCGGCGCGAGCGCGCAACAAGACTATCATGACATCGCTTGGTGAAATCTTGTCTTTCGACGCGGGAATATTGATGTCGCCGGTCACAGCTATGCCCTTGGGCGATGTCGCTAGGGCATTGAGGTCTTCTATAAATGCGACCGCGGCAAAGTAGGCATCGACCGGTGTTTGACCAATTGCGATGGGTACATTTTCAGCCGCGGTTGCCGCATCGGTTACATTTGCGACTTCTGCGAGGCGTAACGCGTCTTGAAGCACTGACGCTGCAACTTGGTGGACATCATTTGGCACCGTTGTTGGAACACCAAGGCTGTCCAGCGCTGCCGAGACTTTCAATAGGTTTGCGAACACATCTGTCGGTGACTTGCCCGACGGTAACGCTGGGTCTTCGGGGGCAACCGTGATCGCATAGCTAGGTCGCAGGCCTTCAAGTTGTGCATAGATTTGATCCACTGTTTCTTTCACATCCGCAGGCACGATTTCACGCGCGGGCACAGGTGGAAGCGCTTGAGTTGGAAGTCCGTTCATAAACCGCAAAAGCTGCGTCTTGCGCCATACGTCTCGCGCAAGTTGCAGGACATGTCTGGGCAAGGCCGGATCGACTTTGGTCTTACCATATGTCGGTGTGGAAAAGTTCGCCGCGTTCAGGCTTTCCAGAAGCGCAACCGATTTCTCAGTGACCTGAAAAACATGGTTCGGCGTCGCGTTGGCGGATGCCTGCCCTGCGGTCATCGCAAGCGTTAAAAAGAAGGGTCTGATCAATCGAAGCATGGGCGTCCATTCGTAAGGAATTCGCCCAATGTTTAGGCGTTGCTTCGCAAATATTTCATTAATGCCCTTGGGTGGCATCGAAGAATGTCGGAACCAAACTTCTGCAAATTTTAAATTTAAACGGTCAGACCTACGGGTGTTGGCCGGATGTCTTTGCCGTCGATAACGCCAGTCCTGTAACGGGCGATCCAGTCATTAATCGGCCTTGATAGACCGCCACCCCTTCATTCGGGCGCGAAACCAGCTTCTTTGCCGTTTTGCGTACTGCCGGGTCGCAATCACAGCGGCAGCGCGTGCGGCGTCCAACGTCATCTCACCTTGTACATGGGCGATCAACTCCGCCGCTCCAATTGCCTTGGCCGACGGATGGGCTGGATTCCAAGTCGTGGCGTTGGTGCGTGCTTCGTCCAAGGCTCCCCCTTCGATCATCAGATCAAACCGCGCTTCGATCCGGGGCGTCAGCCAGTCCTTTGGTGCATCGATCAAAAACGTCTGAGCCTTGTCCGCCGGCAAAAGTGCAGGCCCCGTCGCATCCTGCCAGTCCGCCAACCCACGCCCGGTTGCGGTCAGCACTTCCCAAGCCCGCTGTACCCGCATCGGATTCTGTTGATCGATCCGCGCCAAAGTGGGGGCATCCAGTTCTTTCAATAGACCGGCAACATCACCGTCCTCAATCCGTGCCATTGCGCGGGCGTGTATCCTGTCAGGCGTTTGCGGGATCTCGGCCAAGCCTTCCGTCAGGGCTGTAAAATACAAGCCTGTTCCACCAACAATCACGGGCGCGCCTTCCAACAATGGTGCCAGCTCGCGCAACCAATCGCCCACGGAATAGGTTTGAGCGCCCGGAACATGCCCGTAAAGCGCATGGGGCACCTCTGCTTCCTCGGCCAAAGACGGTCGCGCCGTCAAAACCCGCCAATTGGCGAAAACCTGCAACGCATCCGCATTTACCACCGGCCCCCCGGTTAAACGCGCGATTTCCATAGCTAAAGCCGACTTGCCGCTGGCGGTCGGACCTGCAATTAACACCGGACGCGCGGGGTCAATGCCAGCTAAGACCGCTTCCAAAGATCCATCGTTGAACATTCCAGCGTTTTCCGACATTTTCGCGCCGGACGCAAAGCCCGCATAAAGGACACCCCATGACCTCCAGTTCCGATGCCGCCTATTCCCGCGTACTTCTGAAGATCTCAGGTGAGGCGCTGATGGGGGACACAGGCTATGGATTGCACCCGCCCACCGTCGAACGTATCGCGCGCGAAGTGCAATCGGTGCACGATCTCGGCGTCGAGGTCTGCATGGTCATCGGCGGTGGCAATATCTTCCGCGGCCTACAAGGCTCGGCCCAAGGCATGGAACGCACAACGGCGGACTACATGGGCATGCTGGCCACCGTGATGAACGCGTTGGCCATGCAATCTTCGCTCGAAGGCCTCGGCGTCCACTGCCGCGTGATCTCGGCGATCACAATGAACGAAGTCGCCGAACCCTACATCCGCCGCCGTGCCGTGCGCCACTTGGAAAAGAAGCGGGTCTGCATCTTTGCCGCTGGCACAGGCAATCCCTATTTCACGACGGATACAGCCGCGACCTTGCGGGCTTCGGAAATGTCCTGCGAAGCGATCTTCAAAGGCACCAAAGTCGACGGTGTTTACGACAAAGATCCGGTCAATAACCCGGATGCGAAGCGCTACGACAAAGTCAGCTACGACGAAGTTCTGGCCAAACGTCTCGGCGTCATGGATGCCTCGGCCATCGCATTGGCCCGTGACAACAAACTGCCCATTATTGTCTTTTCACTGGATGAGCCGGGCGGTTTTAAAGGCATTCTGGCCGGCGAAGGCACCTATACGATCGTCAAAGACTAAACGCAGATAATTTTAGTTAAAAATGTCATTCTTCTGTCCTAAATACTTCAGGGGGGAGCGCGAAGCGCGGGGGGACAGCGTCCCCCAAATCCCAGCCGTCTTATCTCCGAAAGTCAAACCATGCGCGCTCTGATCCAACGGGTCCAATCCGCAAAAGTCGATGTGGACGGCGATACCATCGGAGCAATTGGCCCCGGCTTATTGATCCTTGCCTGTGCGATGGCGGATGATAGCCCTGAAATTGGTCCTAAACTTGCCGATAAAATCGCTAAGCTGCGCATTTTTCCCGATGAAACCGGCCGCATGAACCGCTCGCTTATTGAGACCGATGGCGCGGCGCTGGTCGTCAGCCAATTCACCCTGGCCGCCGATACGTCGCGCGGGAATCGTCCGGGATTTTCCACCGCAGCCCCACCCGAAGAAGGTGCTGCGCGCATTGCCGCCTTCGCCGCCGCCTTCGAAGCGCTGGACCTCAAGGTCGAACAAGGGCGGTTCGGTGCGGACATGAAAGTTAGCCTTGTCAACGACGGGCCCGTCACGATTTGGCTGGATACAAACACTTAAGCAACGGCACGACACTAAGTGAACGTTCTGCAAGCTCTGGGCACAATAAGCACAATCGCTGCACACTACTGCCATGGTCTGACTATACAATTGCCCTGTGTTGACGATATAGAAGGGCCAATCAGCGGCAAAAAATGCCGCCAATAGGGTGACGTTAGGGCATGGCAGACGATTTCGAACTGGATCTGGATGACATTGAACGACGCATGGACGGCGCGATGGCCGCCTTGCGTCAGGAATTTCTATCTTTGCGGACAGGGCGCGCATCGGCCTCGATGCTGGAACCTGTCATGGTTGACGCTTACGGCGCGATGACACCGATCAACCAGATCGGAACGGTCAATGTCCCCGAACCTAGGATGATTACGTTGAATATCTGGGACAAGGGCCTTGTCGGTGTCGCAGAAAAAGCGCTTCGCGAAAGCGGCTTAGGTATTAACCCCGTCGTCGATGGGACAATCATCCGCCTTCCAATTCCCGAGTTGAACGAAGAACGCCGCCGCGAACTTACCAAGGTCGCCGGAACCTATGCAGAAAATGCTCGGGTCGCGATCCGCAATGTACGTCGGGACGGAATGGATCAAATCAAAAAGGCCAAATCAAATAGCCTTGGTGAGGATGACCAAAAGTTCTGGGAAGGCACTGTGCAAGAAGCTACAGACGCCGCCATATTAAAAATTGATGCGGCCTTGGAAAGTAAGCAAGAAGAAATAATGCAGGTATAAGGTCGCCGCCAAGGGCGATAGTGAAGCAGGAGTGCCAATTGGGCAATCGAACAGAACAAAGCGCACCAGAGCATGTTGCGATCATCATGGATGGCAACGGACGTTGGGCTCAGGCGCGCGGTAAACCACGCCTTTTTGGACACCACGCAGGCGCGCGTCGTGTGCGCGAGATCGTTGAGTCTTGCCCTGATTTAGGCGTCAAGTATCTGACAATATTCGCTTTTTCGACCGAAAATTGGAAGCGCACGCAAACCGAAGTTTCCGGCCTGATGAAGCTTTTCAAGCGCTATTTAATGAGTGAGACCAAGGAACTTGTCTCGTCGGGCGTTTGTGTGCGTTTTATTGGTGACCGGATCAAGCTGGATGAGACGCTGGTTGCTTTGATGGACGATCTTGAGCTTCTAACCTGTAACAACGACAAAGTTCACCTGACGATCGCATTGAATTATGGCGGTCGCGACGAAGTGGCCCGTGCCACCAAGCGCCTCGCCCGCGAAGTCGCTGCCGGTCGGATCGATCCCGAAGACGTTGATGATGAAACCCTTGCGCGTTTTCTGGACACTTATGTGCTGCCAGACCCGGATCTGGTGATCCGCACCAGCGGCGAAGCCCGGATTTCGAATTTTCTGCTCTGGCAGTCGGCCTATGCGGAATACAAATTCATCGATACGCTTTGGCCGGACTTCACGCGCGATGAATTTGCCAGTGTTCTCGCCAATTATTCCACCCGTGAACGCCGATACGGCGCTGTGCCTGGATGACGACCCAAGCGGGGAAGTGGGGCGATCTTGGTCCGCGCGTTCTGTCCGGCGGGTTTGCCGCCGTATTTGGGCTTTGGATTATGTGGCTGGGCGGCATTCCGTTCCATGCCTTGGTGGCCGTCGTCACAGGCATCATGGTCTGGGAAGTGGCCCGTATGGTTGGGGCAGGCTCGAAGGCCGTGCCTTACGGGTTGCTTGCAGGGGCCGGTCATATCGTTTTGACAAGCTTTCCAATTGCTTACACCTTACCTTTGGTGTTTTTGCCCGGACTTTTGGGTGTCGCTCAACTGGATCGACGCAAGACGACATATGCGTTGTTTTGCACTTCGATTCTGCTGGGCGGTCTGGGCCTTGTGATCCTACGTGACAACTTTGGGTTCCTCTGGGTCGCATGGCTTGCGTTGGTGGTGATGGCATCGGATATTTTGGGCTATTTCGCTGGTAAAATCATTGGTGGCCCTAAATTCTGGCCCAAGGTCAGTCCCAAGAAAACATGGTCTGGCACGATTGCGGGCTGGATCGGTGCGGCCATGGTCGCCGTTGTATACATCCAGATGGGCTATGCCACGGCCGAGCTGATCGGGATTTCGATTTCGATCGCCATCGCTGGACAATTGGGAGACGTTGCCGAAAGCGCCTTGAAGCGCAGGGTAGGGGTTAAGGATAGCTCTGCGATTTTCCCCGGTCATGGTGGCATGTTCGACCGGTTCGACGCGATGCTGGGCGCGGCGCTGTTTTTATTGTTGATCATACAAATCGTGAGTTTCCCTCCGGTTCCCGTATGAAACGACGCGTTTCAATCTTCGGGGCCACGGGGTCAATAGGGGAAAGCACACTTGCGCTTTTACGCCTGAAACCAGAGGTCTACGAGGTTGTCGCCCTGACCGGTGGGCAGAACATCGACGCCTTGGCGAAGGCGGCCCGCGAATTCCACGCCGAAATCGCCGTCACGGCTTATGAAGATCGTTTGGATGATCTGAAAACAGCCCTTGCGGATTCGGGCATCGAAGCTGCAGCAGGGGCAGAAGCCATCGACGAGGCTGCGTGCCGTCCCGCCGATTGGATCATGTCGGCCATTGTCGGTGCTGCTGGCCTGCCGCCGGGTCTGAAAGCGCTGGAACAAGGCACAACACTGGCGCTGGCAAACAAGGAAAGTCTTGTGACTGCCGGCCCGTTGCTTCTGGACACCGCGCGGGCGCACAACGCCACGATCTTGCCGGTCGACAGCGAACATTCGGCGATCTTCCAGGCACTAAATGGCGAAAAAATGGATGCGGTTGAACGTGTTATCATCACTGCCTCGGGCGGCGCGTTTCGCGATTGGCCCCTGAAGGACATTGCAAACGCCACGCCCGAACAAGCCGCCTCGCACCCAAATTGGGACATGGGGAAACGGATCACAATCGACAGCGCATCCATGTTTAATAAAGCGCTGGAGGTTATTGAAACTCGTGAGTTTTTTGGCGTTGAACCCGATCAGATCGAGGTTCTGATTCACCCCGAAAGCCTGATCCACGCTTTGGTTGGGTTTCGCGACAAAGGTTTGCTTGCCCATGTCGGACCTCACGATATGCGCCATGCGATTGGCTTTGCGCTTGGATATCCAGTTCGGCCTGATTTGCCGCTGGAACGTCTGGATCTGGCAAAGATCGGTCAACTGACGTTCAAGGCCCCCGATCTGGACCGATATCCTGCTTTGACGATTGCGCGCACTGTCATGGAAATCCGTGGATTAGCAGGGGCCGCGTTCAACGGAGCCAAGGAAGCGGCCCTTGATGGGTTTCTTGACGGGCGCATCGGTTTTACCGATATGGCACCCATTGTTACGGGGGTGATCGAAATTATGTCTAGGGAAGGTCTCGGAAACGCCGCGATTACCCTTGAATCTGTGCGCGAGGCGGATCAGATGGCACGTAGGCGGGCTTTCGAGTCCATGGCAGCACAATAACAGCAGGACATTAAGCCTTGGATATCGCAAATCTGATCCCGACATTCGGGAACTTGTTATTCACTATCGCAGCTTTCGTGGTGGCGCTTTCGATCATCATCGCGATTCATGAATACGGCCACTACATTGTTGGCCGGTGGACGGGCATTAAGGCGGACGTGTTTTCCTTGGGCTTCGGTCCCGTTCTGGCCAGCCGCGTCGATAAGCATGGCACCAAATGGCAGGTCGCGGCTTTGCCCTTTGGCGGTTATGTGAAATTCAGAGGTGACCAAGGTGCGGCGTCAAACCCTGATGCCGAATTCATGTCCGATCTCACCCCAGAAGAACGCCGCGCCACCATGCATGGCGCGCCTCTATGGGCCCGCGCAGCGACGGTTTTTGCCGGTCCGCTGTTTAATTTCATCCTGTCCTTCGTGATTTTCTTCTTGTTTATCATGTACTACGGGGTCGAGCGCGAACCGCTTACCGTGGAAACCGTGCTGGAAACGCCCCATGTCGCCAGCGAGCTATTACCGGGCGATGTGATCTTGGCACTTGGTGGTTTACCCGCCGATGATCGCACGAAATTGTCCGAAGCGGTCTTTGCGCTGACGCCTGAAACCTCGATCGATTACCTGGTTCAGCGTGACGGTCGGGAACTCACTGTGTCGGGTCCTTGGCCTGCTCCGCCAGCAGCATCGGGGTTTTCCCTTGATTCCGCTGCCGAAGAGGCGGGCATGGAGGTCGGCGATGTGGTCGTCGAAATCAACGGCTTGCCCGTCTTTGACTTTGAAGAACTGAACCAGGCCACCCGAAATTCGAATGGAAACACGCTACGGCTTAGCATTTGGCGCGAGGGCGAACTGCTGGATTTCTCGATCACGCCCCGAAAACAGGACACGCAGGATCGTAATGGTGATTTCGAAACCCGGTATCTGATCGGCATGACCGGCGGCAGCGGCAGTATCTTTGAATTCGAAAGCTACACCCCCAGCCCATGGGAAGCGGGTTCGTTTGCACTCAGCCGTTTGGGCACCATTTTGGAAGGGTCGGTCAAAGGGCTTTACAGCGTTGTGACGCGCAAGATTTCGACCTGTGCCGTTTCGGGACCGATCACCATTGCCAAGACATCCGGTCAGGTTGCCGAACGCGGCTTGGCCGATTTCATTTTCTTTGTGGCCTTCATTTCCGCAGCCGTGGGATTCGTGAACCTTTTCCCTGTGCCTGTCTTGGACGGCGGGCATCTGGTATTTCACGCATGGGAAGCCATCTCGGGGCGTCCACCAAGCGACAAAGTTATGAACGTCATGATGATGGGTGGGGTGTTTCTGGTCGTTTGTTTGATGATCTTTGCATTCGGAAACGACATTTGGTGCCGCTTCCTGTTATAACGCGCTGGCATTAGCGAATTTTCGCCGACGGCTTAATGATGGCTCAAATCCAACATGTGCGTCACTGAAGCGCCCAAGGTCTGCCCAAATCACGTCACATTTGATTTTTAATCATGGTCCTACGAACTTCAATGTAGGGCAAGATCGAATGCAAACGCTTCAAAACGGATACAAAGGGCTCAGCATGCTTTTGGAAGTGAATCTGGACCGATTCATCTTTCCGCTCGCGCTGACTGTCGCACTTTGTCTCGGCGCTTATTTCGGCTCGCCCTAAGCTCTCTTCTTCACTTACTCACACGCACAACCTCAATTGGCAGGCGCCGCTCTATTTCGAGCGGCGTCTGGCTTTTGACAGCCCCTAAGAATCCCTCTAGTCACAAGTTAAGAAGTGACAAGGGCGGGTTGGGTATATGAACGGTGTTGGCTGCTATTTCTTGAGAACACTGATGGTGCTGATCGTCTTGGGTGGGGTTACACTTGAAGCGGCGGCTCAAACCCGTTTGGGTAGTATTTCGGTTGAAGGCAATGAACGCGTTCCCGATGGCTCGGTTATCGACTTTTCTGGCCTGACCGTGGGCGAGACTGCCACTGGTGGTCAGTTAAACGACGCAATCCAAGCCATTATGGGAACGGGCCTTTTCCAGACAGCCGAGATCGTGCCAAGTGCAAACAGCATCCAGATTGTCGTGGTCGAACGCCCGACGATCAATCGCATTAGCATCGAAGGCAACCGCAGATTGGGTGATGACCAATTGCTGACCGTGGTGAATTCGACACCAGGCCAAGTCTATTCACCCAGTGTTGCCGCCGCGGATGCATCTGCGATGGCAGATGCATATGCCGCAGCGGCGCGTTTTTCGGCTAGTGTTGCCCCGCGTATTATCCAAAGGTCTGAAAATCGGATCGATCTGGTTTTCGAAGTCAGCGAAGGCCGCGTGGTTGAAAACGAACGCATCAGCTTTGTCGGCAACCGTGCCTTTTCCGACCGCCGTTTGCGCCGGGTCATTGACACCAAGCAGGCCAGTTTTCTGCGAGCTCTTATCGGTCGTGACACATTTATTCCCGAAGCAGTTGCGTTCGACCGGCAGCTTTTGACCGATTTCTACCGCTCGCGTGGATACATCGATTTTCAAATACTCGAAGTAACAACAGAGCTTGCGCGTGAACGCGATGCGACGTTCTTGATGTTCAACCTTCGCGAAGGGCAAAGCTACGACATTAACAATGTGACGGTAACTAGCGAATTTGCTGGTGTTGATATCAATGAATACCGGGACGTATTGCGAATCCGACGTGGTCAGACGTGGTCGCCGACGCTGATCGAAGAACAGGTGTCACGACTGGAACAATTGGCGCTGACCCAAGAACTGGAATTCCTACGGGTCGACCCACGCGTTACGCGCAACAACCGCGATCTGTCACTGGACATCGAATTCGCCATCGTCCGCGGCCCGCGCATCTTCGTCGAACGCATCGATATCGAGGGTAACCAAACCACGCTAGACCGCGTGATCCGTCGGCAATTTGACACCGTTGAAGGCGATCCCTTCAATCCCCGCGAAATCCGAAACGCCGCTGAACGCATTCGCGCACTTGGGTTCTTTGGCAGAGCAGACGTCGAAACACGCGCCGGAACCGCTGCGGATCAGGTGATTATTGATGTGGATGTCGAAGAACAACCCACCGGTAGCCTGACCTTTGGTGGGTCGTTCAACGATGAAAACGGCTTCGCCTTGCTGGTCAATTTTGCCGAAGCCAACTTTTTAGGGCGCGGTCAGTCGATTTCGTTCAACGTTGAGGCTGGATCGGACATTTCCAGTACAAGCTTTAGTTTCGCGGAGCCAGCGTTTTTGGGGCGCGATCTTCTTTTCGGACTGAACATTTCCAACGTGGTTACATCCTTTGACGAAAGCAGTTTCAATACTGAGGTCACCAGCATCCGGCCGCGACTGTCGTTTCCCGTCGGAGAAAATTCAAACCTGACTGTCTTTTATGAAGCTGCGCTTGAAACCATCGACAACGTCGAAGCGGGCAGTTCACCTATCATTCAGGCGGAGATCGGCGAACAATTCCGCAGTTCGATCGGCTATATCTATACGCTGGATCTGTTGCGTGGCGGGTTGAACCCCAACCGGGGTGTGGTTCTAAGCTTTGGACAAGAGCTGGCTGGACTGGGCGGTGACGTCGAATTTCTGCGCACAACAGCCAATGCTGTCGCTGAGCGTGATGTTTTCAACGAAGAAGTCACGATCCGTGCCATCGCGGAAGGCGGGATAATCAACTCGTTTGGTGATAGCCCAAGTTTGGTGACTGATCGTTTCTTCCTGACGTCTCGCCAACTGCGCGGATTTTCCTCACGGGAAGTCGGACCACGTGATACAGGCTCGGGAACGGGTGATGTTTTGGGGGGCAACGCCTATGTTTCGCTCCGGTTTGAAGCAGATTTCCCATTGGGCCTGCCCGAGGAATTTGGCTTGGCCGGCGGTCTATTTCTTGACATGGCCTCGCTTTGGGATCTGGACAACACCAATGGCGTGAATCAGGTGGACGACGGATTTGAACTGCGGGCGTCCATTGGCTTTTCACTGTTCTTGGATACACCTATCGGCCCGTTGCGGATGAACTTTGCGACGCCCTTAAAAGAGAACCCGCTGGATGAGACGAACTTCTTCGATATTACGATCTCGACGCAATTCTAAGGTTTGGCTTGCCGCGACTGCTGTTTTAGCGGCTTTGGCTTTGGGGCCTGTTGCGGCACAGACCAATGCCCCGATACTGACCATTGATCAGGAACGGCTGGTTTCCGAAACCAGGTTGGGGGCTTCGATCCAGCAAGACATTGAAAACCGTGCGCAAGAGCTAGCGGCCGAAAACAAAACCATCGAAAACGATCTGATCGCTGAAGAACAGGAGCTGACGACCAAGCGCACCGAATTGCCGGCAGAAGAGTTTCGCGTGTTGGCGGACGCGTTCGACACCAAGGTCCAGCGGCTTCGCGACGAACAGGACGAAAAAGAACGCGCCTTGAACCGCATGCAGGAAGAGGCGCGCAGTCAGCTTCTTGTTGAGGCGGCTAATATCATCTCTGAAATCGTTCGCGCACGGGGGGCCTTACTGGTGATCGACCGGCGTGATGTGTTTTTATCCGCAGGCAGCATCGACATCACCGACGAAGCGATCCAGCGCATCAATGAAGCGCGGAGCGAACCGGAAGAATAGGCTGTCGTCTGGGCGGGGATAGCTTTGTCCGGCTTGCGGGTAGAAACGCGGACGCTTGCAGGAGGGTTCCAGCCTTGATACCCAATTGGAAAAATAGGTGCGCGCATGGGTGAAACATTGAAATCGGCAGACATCGGTCTGATCCAGCGGATCATCCCGCACCGATATCCGTTTTTGTTGGTCGACAAAGTGATCGATATCGACGGAACCGAACGTGGTGTAGGCATCAAGAACGTGACGATGAACGAACCTCAGTTCACCGGGCATTTTCCATCCGAACCAGTGTTTCCGGGCGTCTATATGGTTGAAGCGATGGCGCAGACCTCGGCGGTGATTGCTGGCGTGGGGCTTGATCTGGCCGACAAGAACATCGCGATCTATTTCATGGCCATGGACGGCGTGAAATTTCGCCGAAAGGTTATACCCGGGGACACGCTGCGGATGGAAGTCACGAAATTGCGCGGCGGCGGTAAGGTCTGGAAGTTCAAAGGCGTTGCGACGGTTGACGGCGAAGTCGCTTGCGAATGCGAGTTCACGGCCATGATGGACCTGCCAAAATGAGAGTCGATCCAACAGCCACGGTCCATGCCTCGGCTGTGATCGAAGATGGGGCAAAAATCGGCGCACGCGTCATTGTTGGTCCGTTTTCGCTGATTGGTGCGGATGTGGTTTTGGATGAAGCGGTCGAAATTAAATCCCACGTTGTTGTCACCGGGCAAACCCGGATCGGCGCGGAAAGCGTGATCTTCCCCGGCGCCGTGATCGGAGAGATCCCGCAAGATTTGAAATTCAAAGGCGAGGCCAGCCGACTGGTCGTCGGCAAACGCAACCGCATCCGCGAAGGCGTCACCATGAATACCGGTACGGAAGGCGGTGGAGGGCTGACCTCGGTTGGGGATGATTGCCTGTTCATGACGGGCGCCCATGTGGCCCATGATGCCCGCGTCGGAGATCGCGTGATCGTCGCCAACCAAGGGGCGATTGCCGGGCATTGTGTGATCGAAGATGACGTGATCATCGGCGGATTGTCCGGCATCCATCAATGGGTTCGCATCGGTCGCGGCGCGATCATCGGCGCGGTCACCATGGTGACCAACGACGTCATCCCTTACGGGTTGGTACAGGGCCCCCGTGGTCAGCTGGACGGGTTGAACCTCGTCGGGCTGAAACGCAAAGGCGTGGCGCGCGGCGATATCACTGCCCTTCGGGCGGCGTTTCAAATGCTGGCTCAGGGCGAGGGCGCGTTTCAGGACCGTGCGCGCAAACTCGGCGAAGAAACCTCTTCTGAATATGTGCGCGAGATCGTCGATTTCGTCCTTGGCGCCACCGACCGCCACTACTTGACGCCGGAGCGCTAGATGCTGGCCCTCATCGCAGGGCAGGGCGCTTTGCCCAGCTACATCGCGCCCCACGCCGGACTGATCGCCGAGCTCAAAGGCAACGCGCCAAACGTGCCGACCGACCTGACCTTCCGTTTGGAACATCTCGGCTCCTTCATCACCACGCTTCGGGAAAAAGGTGCAACCGAAGTCTGTTTCGCCGGTGCCGTCCGGCGGCCAACTATCGACCCCAATCAAATCGACGCCGCCACACGGCCTTTGGCGAAACGTCTGCAAGCCACCTTTACCAAAGGCGACGATGCCGCACTGCAAACCGTGCTCGACATCTTCGAAGACGCGGGCCTTACCATTAAAGGCGCACACGAAGCCGCACCCGATCTTCTGCCGCCCACAGGCGTCCTGACCATCGAACACCCCGACACTATGGCCCGCACCAACGCCAAACGCGCCAACGATGCGCTCCAAATTATCGGAGCTGCTGATATCGGCCAGGGTTGTGTCGCCGCAAACGGCCAGATCATCGCTGTCGAGGCCGCGCTAGGTACCGACTGGATGCTGCAAAGCCTGACAGACCGCATAGACGGACCGGGCGGCCTGTTCTACAAAGCCCCAAAACCGGGCCAAGACCGCCGCGTCGACTTGCCCACCATCGGCCCCGACACGGTCAAGGCCGTTGCCGCCGCCAACCTCCACGGCATCGCAATCGAAGCCAGTGGCGTCATGGTGCTTGATCTTGAAGCCACTATAGCCGAAGCCAATCGGCTGAAGCGCTTCCTCTGGGTCAAAGACTGATGGGGCTTCATCGCTTTCTAAATACGCAAATCCGGGCCGTGCAATGAAACTCTACCTTCTGGCCGGAGAACCCTCAGGCGACAAACTTGGCGGTGCGCTTTTGACCGCTCTTAAGACCCTTCACCCCGAGATCGACGTAAAAGGTGTCGCGGGCCCCGAAATGCAGGCTGCTGGTATGGACAGCCTATTCCCCATGGACGATCTGTCGGTTATGGGCCTGACCGAAGTTCTGCCAAAATACCCCGAATTGAAACGCCGCCTAAACGAAGCCACCGCCGATTGCATCGCGTGGCAACCTGACGCGCTGATCACCATCGATGTGCCTGACTTTTCGCTGCGGCTGGCCAAGGTCGTGCGCGAGAAAAATCCGGGCATCAAAACCATCCACTATGTTGCACCGTCGGTCTGGGCGTGGCGGGCAGGGCGCGCTGAGAAAATGGCGCGTTATATCGACCACGTACTCGCGCTTTTGCCCTTCGAGCCGCCCTTCATGCAGCGCGCAGGTATGACCTGCGATTTTACCGGCCATCCCGTTGTCGCTGCGCCCCGTGCGAGTGACGCTGACGCCCAAGCGTTCCGCCATGCCGAAGGTTTGCAAGATGCTCCGATCATCCTTGTGCTCCCGGGATCGCGCCGCAATGAAGTCGCGCGCCTTGCCCCCATCTTCGGCGAAGCCATGCGGGCCACCAGCGCTCAACATCCGATCGCCAAGATCGTAGTGCCTGCTTCTGCCCCTGTGGCCTCGGCTGTGCTTGAGGCGACCGCGAGCTGGCCAGGGCACGTCCTTGTTCTTGATCCGCGCGATGATCCAAATGCCGAGGCTCGCAAACGCGCGGCGTTCCAAGCGGCAGATGTGGCGTTGGCGGCTTCGGGCACCGTGTCGCTGGAGTTGGCAGCGAACGCGACACCCATGGTCATCGCCTACGATATGAGCTGGCTGTCGTGGCAGATCGTATCGCGGATGGTGAAGCTGGACACGGTGACACTGGTTAACCTGATTACCGAAACCAAAACCATACCCGAATTTCTGGGCCCTGCATGCAAACCCGAGGCCATCGCGCGCGCGCTTAACGATCTTCTAAGCAATCCATCGGCCCAAGCCGCCCAAAAAGAGGCGATGATTGACGCTATGCGGGCTCTTGGCGAGGGCGGGGAACGTCCCGGTCTGCGCGCCGCCCGCTCGGTCTTGAAGGCGCTTTCAAGCCAATGATGTTTCGACGGTTGTTCCGTCTCAAGATACCCGTTGTTGATATGCGGTCTCGCGACTTGAATTTCGCGACCCCTTTTGGGATTGAGTTAGCGGCGCAGGCCAAGACTGCGCAGCTTTCTGCGTTTTTCACTTTGACTATCCCCTGAGTGACGAATGGCCTTGGCTGTCAACGATCGATTATCTTCCCGGAAACGTCCAGAATCAGAGCTTCGGTTTGTCGAGGTGCACCCCGACGTGACAGTTACTAGTAGAACAATTGCTGCGGTCGTGATTTTCATAAGCTTATCCTAATGTGAGTTGGGGTAACGCGCTTGGTTGAATCAAGCCTCCACCCAATGAATGTTTATCGTCGAGCAATGTTATGGATCTTCACTGATCTTTCACTTTTGCTATCGCCTGAGTGAATAACCTGTAAGATTTGCAGGTTCTGTAGGTGCGTCAGAGTTGCTGCTCTCTCGGCACCAACGACGCGCACGATCTCAGGGTTTAGTCGGGTCGTGGCAGAACCTGTATCGGAACTTTGGTTCGACGAGGTGCACCCCGACGCGACGGTTACAAGTAGAATGGTTGCTGCGGGCGTCATTTTCATAGCGTCAGCCTAGTCTGTGTTGGGGTAACGGGCTTGGTTAAGTTAGGCCTATACCTTATCAGCGTTTATCTTAGAGCGATGCTGTGAACCTTCGCTGACCTATCACGTTTGCTTGAGCGCATAACCTGCAGGACTATCTAGGTTTGTCCACAGATCTCCTGTGATCCTATCGAAAGTTCGATCTCAGAGCAAAGACAGCCGAATAGCGCCTGCTTTCAGCCCAATTTAGTCATTTAAATTGTTTCAATTATCCATTTCGCATTGCTTGCGATATGTCGCGCTGATCAAGATATCTGAGCCAGAACAAGACTCAACTTGATCTTTCGTTTATCAAAAAAATATCCTCGTTGAAGTTGCGGTGTATCTGGCATCTTGCGGTTGGCATTGGCATAGGCATAGTTAGGCCTATGCAGTCGCCTATTTCCATATCTCAGGTTACGGTTGTCACGGTGGCTTACAATTCCATGGATGTCCTTCCCAGAATGTTGGCCAGTTTGCCGCCCAAGATGCCAGTTGTAGTTGTGGACAACTCACCGAACGTTGATCCTGCATTGGATTTACTGATTGAACGATACGGCGCAAAACTGATCCGTAATCCTAACAATCGGGGGTTTGGGGCTGCGTGCAATCAAGGTGCAGCCGAAACCACCACCGAGTTCGTGATGTTTCTCAATCCCGACACCGAAATTGCGCCAGACTGTTTCGAAGCTCTTATAGCAGGGGTAAATCGCTTTCCTCTTGCTTCGGCGTATGCGCCGCGGATCACGGACAGCCACGGAAAAATCGCGTTTCGGCGTCGCGCAAACCTGCGCCCAAAGCAAGAATGGTATCGAGGTCGACCACCAGTTAATGATGCCGAAGTTCCAGTTCTGTCCGGTGCTGCAATTTTGCTTCGCAAAGACCTTTTCGACAGCGTTCAGGGCTTTGATGAGAGAATTTTCCTATATTATGAAGACGACGATCTTACGTTACGTTTGTCAAAACTTGGCCCATTGATGCATATCCACAAAGCCGTTGTTCGACACCTTGAAGGGCACTCTACCGAGCGAACGCCTGAACTAGCGCGCTTTAAAGCCTACCATCTTGCACGAAGCCGCGTATTTGCCCGAGAAAAACACGGTCGACCATGGCCAAAGACAGAAGCTCTATGGCGCGCTACCCGTCAATTGTTCAGTCCGCTGATGCTGAGCAAGCGCAAACGGGCAAAGTACCTTGGTTATATGAGCGGGGTGATCAGTACTTTTCGCGACGGAGGTAAGCACTCTGATTTCTGATGCCGTGCTTAGGTAAGACACGAACAGACATTCTCTATGGCTATTGCAGAAAAATAGCATTTGAGATCATTGATCTTTTAACGCTCCGCGACAGCCCTGCAATTCCCAAATCTGTTAAACCCAATAGAGATTTATATAGGGTTTTTTTATCTGCTCTGCTTGCTCTTGGAGCCTATCAAAAATGGGAACATACTTGGGCGGGTCAATCCGTTCATGAGTTTCTACAAAAATACAATCAATACGAGAGAGCAATGGGTGGTCCATTAATCGAGTTAGGATATCCCATTCAGCACCCTCAATATCCATTTTTAGAATGCGAATGTCGCGATTGAGATTTTCAAGGTAAGTAATTATGTCAACAACTTCAACCATAACTGCGTTAGCGTCGCTCATTCCTTTATCGGAATGTACAATGGAAGACCCAGTGGTACGCGACGCGGGATCATCCGACGACCATTTGGCTGACCGACGCAGCAACAATTTGTCGTCCTTATATCCGGCTGCCTTGTGTATTAACGTGACGTTGGCCAAGTCGCCCGTTGCCGTTTCCAGAACCGAGAACGCTCCTGGGTCTGGTTCAAAGCAAACAACATCCGCGCCTGTGGCAGCCAAGCGAAGCGCAACTTCACCGACATTTGCACCGAGATCAATGCAAAGATCGCCGGTGCGGGTATCCGCGAGAACCTCTGAAAAAGTGTCCTGCATGCGTGCACACTGTCGCCGCTTCAATTTGCGACGCGCGATATATCCCGGTGGTCCGGGGAGCAATGAAATTAAAGACATAGAAGTCTCAAAAACTCCCACGGCCTCAGGTCGCTTTGCTACAGGTAATGGTCTGGACATCGGTCTTGCACTTTTCGTCGATTTTCGCAGTGGTCAAAAATGATAGGCAGCTACTTTACCACATTTCGAGTGCTTTGTAAGCCCGCCCACGAGCGCCCGAAGCCATCATTCCGATGGGCCAAAGACCGATCATGCACTGTCTTTTAAATTGGGCCACCTAAGTGGGGCTGCTCAAATTGGAAATCTCATGTATTCACAGCGGAGAGTATTTTATGAAATGGATTTTGACGTTGGTAGCTTTTGGGCTCTCGCAGCATGTATCTCGCCGCCTGATGCCAGAGGCACAGTCGTAGGCTTTAACGGCGATTTTCTGTCAATCAGATCTGGATCGAATCAAGATGGCATCTTAGGTGAGTTTCGACCGACACCGGGAGTGCAAGCGCAAGCAGCGGAAATATGTGACGGTCCAACGACGTTCGAAGGCACAACTATACCAGAAGGAACAGCAACAGGCCTAATCGTCTATAACTTTTTGTGCTGATAGCTGATCGGCGACTAACGTTACCTGCATAACTGAAATTCTAGCCAAAACCGACGAAAAGCCCCGTTCAGGTGGGGGGGATAGTATTCCAGTGGGGAAAATTTCTTATATATATCAGAGGTGCGCGTGATTTACGTGGCAGCCCGTAGGGGAATCGAACCCCTCTTTCCAGGTTGAAAACCTGGCGTCCTAACCGATAGACGAACGGGCCAACGCCGGTGTTCATTAGGCAAAGTCGGGCAGAAGGGCAAGAAGTTTCTCAGCTCTTTTTGTTCGTCGGCCCTAAGACAACCGAGCGCCTTCGGCGCGCGCCATATTTTGTTGGCCTTGTTCAAGGTGTGGCGCACAGATCAAACGCGTCCGGATTGTCAGTCTGTGGCAGGGGCCGCGTCTTCCAGACGCAGTTCGACACGTTGGCGACCACCCCAGTGGCTGACCTCAATCCGACCGGCAAGGTGGAAGCGTTTACCACCGTGTTGTGACAAAGCGGTCCCTAGGGGGCCGTCGAAGGCACCGAAAGCGATGGCATCCAGACGTGCGCCTAGACCGTCCCCAAAGGACAGCTTCAGATGGCCGGTACCGACCTGTTTGGTATGCAGGATAACAACGTCGGGAAAGGCAAAGCGTGGCGCTGGGGCACCTTGGCCAAATGGACCCGCTGCTTCAAGCTTTTCGACCAGTTCTGGCGTGGCGGCTGCTGGCATCAGGGCTGCATCGACATGAAGTGTTCGAGGGCCTTCCGCGCCCGCGCCCTGCCGTTCCAAAAGCTCGCCAAGCCGCGCCATGGCCTCTGGGATACGATCACGCTCAGCGGTTAGGCCTGCAGCCATTTTATGCCCGCCGCCTTTCAAAAGTAGACCTTCGGACTGCAGACGTTGAATGGCCTGGCCTAGATCGATGCCCTTGATCGACCGCCCCGAACCTTTACCTGTCGTCCCGTCCAAACCGATGACCACGGCCGGACGTCCTGTGGCTTCCTTCAGCCGTGCCGCCACGATACCGACAACACCGGGATGCCAGCCGTCACCTGCCGCCCAGACCAATGGTCCATCCAGTCCGCGCTCTTCAGCTTGTGCAAGGGCGGCATCGCGCACCTGTGCCTCAATCTCGCGACGTTCGGTGTTCAATTCGTCCAGCCGGTCCGCCATAGCGCGGGCCTCATCCGGATTGGTCGATGCCAATAATCGCGCGCCTAAGTCGGCCTTACCCACGCGACCCCCAGCATTGACGCGGGGACCAAGAACAAAACCAAGATGATACGACGAAGGCGGTGAATTCAGTCCAGCGACATCGGCAAGCGCGGTTATCCCTATGCGGCGGCGCGCGGCCATAACTTTTAAGCCTTGTCGTACCAAAGCACGGTTTACGCCGATCAAAGGCGCCACATCAGCCACAGTGGCCAGCGCCACGAGGTCGAGCATATCCATCAAGTTGGGGCCTTGAATGTCCTTTGATTTCAGCTGTCTGTTCGCGTCAACTAATGTTAAAAACACCACAGTCGCCGCACAAAGATGGCCTAAATCGCCGCTTTCATCTTGTCGGTTCGGGTTCACCACGGCCAAAGCATTAGGCAGCGTTTCGCCGCCCAAGTGGTGATCAAGAATAACAACATCCGCGCCATGGGCGGCAGCGATGGCGTCATGGGACAGCGTACCACAATCCACGCAGATGATCAGGTCGTGGTCTTTGGCCAGCATCTGCATGGCGGTTGGATTGGGGCCATAGCCTTCGTCAATCCGGTCAGGAATATATAGCGAAGCATCGCGGTCTTGTTGACGCAACCAATCCAGTAAAAGGGCCGCCGACGTGCCTCCATCCACATCATAGTCGGCGAAGATGGCGATTTTTTCCTTGTTTTCAAAAGCCGACACAAGACGTGCTGCTGCCAATTTCATATCGTGCAGCTCGCGCGGGTCGGGTAGAAGATCGCGCAGTTTCGGCTCCAAAAAAGCTTGGACGTCCGAGGCCTCAACATTGCGCGCCGCAAGAATGCGGCACACCGCTTCGGGAAGCGAAATTTGCTGTTGCAACGCTTCGGCCTGCCGGATCAATGCAGCGTCAGGGCCGGCCCAAAAGCGCCCCGTTAGCGATGTTTCGACGTTAAGAAAAGCCGTGGCGGGCGTGTCTTTGGGCAAAAGGGTGAACCCCATATCCTGTGGTGGATGACGTAAATGCCACAGTATATGACAAGCGCGCGTGATGGAAGTCCTGTTAAGCTCCAATGGGCTTCATCTGGCCATAAGTATCCCGGGGAGGCTCTGACAAGAGCCGGGGCAGAGCCCCTCAAAAAATATCGTGTGCGCTGTAAGCGCGTTTCGGTCGCTCCCCCAGGGCCTGTCTAACTGCCGATAGGATGGCGGTAGTTCATGCGACGGACCGAACCGGTTTTCGACCGCATTAGGATGGTTTCGGCGGTTAGGATGCCGGGTTCGCGCTTAATGCCGGGCAGGATCGATCCGTCGGTCACACCGGTGGCGGCAAAAATGACGTCGCGCGTGACCATATCATCTCGGGTATAGACCCGGTCGAAGTTGGTTATGCCTGCTTTGGTCGCGCGACCACGTTCGTCGTCGTTGCGAAACAGAAGACGCCCGAACATTTGTCCACCCATGCACTTGAGGGCTGCTGCTGCAAGCACACCTTCGGGAGCGCCGCCCGATCCCATGTACATATCAATCCCGGTGTTGGGCTCGGCGCAGTGGATGACGCCTGCAACATCTCCGTCTGTTATCAAGCGGATAGCGGCTCCGGTCGTTCTGATTTCGGCGATCATCTCTTCGTGGCGGGGGCGTTCAAGGACGCAGACTGTGATGTCTTCGATCGAGCAACCCTTGGCTGCCGACAGTGCCGAGACCCGTTCGGCGGGGCTCATGTCCATGGTGACGACCCCTGTGCGGAAGCCGGGGCCGACAGCGAGCTTGTCCATATATGTGTCTGGTGCATGCAACATCGAGCCGCGCGGACCCATGGCGATGACCGTCAATGCGTTTGGCATGTC
The DNA here is from genome assembly GCA_028097405.1 of Paracoccaceae bacterium. GTDB lineage: Bacteria > Pseudomonadota > Alphaproteobacteria > Rhodobacterales > Rhodobacteraceae > CALKXV01. Next base: position 20,851 of record JAOHEK010000033.1, read on the forward strand.
TTTGGCCGTGAGCGTTGTGCCTTCTAAAGGGTCAAGCGCAATGTCCACTTCGGGGCCCTTTCCGGAGCCAACTTCTTCGCCGATGTAAAGCATCGGCGCTTCATCGCGTTCACCTTCACCGATGACAACAACGCCCTGAATATCCAACTGATTTAGTTGTGTGCGCATGGCATTAACGGCGGCCTGATCTGCCGCTTTTTCGTCGCCGCGCCCGATCAGGCGCGCTGAGGCTAAGGCGGCAGCTTCGCTGACGCGGGCCAGTCCAAGGGAAAGCATACGGTCGTGAAATTCGGGCGCATCGGCCATGGGGAAATCTCCTAAATGCAAGTTATAGATGGCCTAGACCCGAGGTTGGGGTCGAGCAAGTGCGATAAATAATGATAGCGCTACCTGTTTGGGAACGTGGTATTCTGGTCGGCTGGTTAAGGGAGATTAAGCGTGGCGCGCGCTCAATTCGGTTGTTTCCGAGCTATTGGGCGCAAGGTGCTGACAATGCTGGTAAAGTGCTTTCGGTACGACGTCGGTATCGCGTCGGTATTATGTCGGTGCGGATGTCAGTGTTGGGGGGGCTCTGCCCCCGCGCGCATAAGTGCGCTCCCCCGGGATATTTCTGGCCAGATGAACGGGGGAGAGGTTTTTAACTGAGCCCGCCGAAGGCGACGCCGGACAGGTCGGCCATGTCGCGTTTCCATGTGGTGAGATCGTTTTGGTTAAAGTCGGCTATGTGGCTGTGACCGCAGGCGCGCGCCATGACTTGCATCAGTTCGGTTGAGGCTTCGAAAAAGTTGGCCAGTTGGCGCGCGGACTTTTCCACGATGATGCGACTGACAAGGTGGGGTTTTTGCGTCGCGATGCCCACTGGGCAATTGTTTGTGTGACACGCGCGCATGCCCAAACAGCCGATGGCTTGCATTGGCGCGTTTGAGAGCGCGATGGCGTCGGCACCAAGCGCCATGGCCTTGATGAAGTCGGCGGGTTTTCTGAGGCCGCCCGTGATCACAAGCGTGACGTCGGGGTTGGTTTTGTCGAGGTGGCGGCGTGCGCGGGCCAAGGCGGGGATGGTTGGCACCGATATGTTGTCGCGAAACAGGATGGGGGCGGCACCCGTGCCGCCGCCGCGTCCGTCAAGGATGATGTAGTCGACGCCGACCTCTAGGGCTGCGTCGATGTCTTTTTCGATGTGTTGCGCCGAGAGTTTGTAGCCGATGGGGATGCCACCGGTGCGATCCCGGACCTCATCCGCGAAATCCTTGATTTGGGACGAGTCGGTCCATTCGGGGAAGCGGGCTGGCGAGATGGCGTCTTTGCCAGCCTCAATACCCCGCACTTCGGCGATTTTGCCTTTGTTCTTTTTGCCGGGCAGGTGGCCGCCGGTTCCTGTTTTGGCACCTTGTCCGCCTTTGAAGTGGAAGGCTTGCACCTTGTCGAGTTTGTCCCAAGAAAAACCGAAGCGTGCTGAGGCAAGTTCGTAGAAATAGCGCGTGTTTTCTGCTTGTTCCTCGGGCAGCATGCCGCCTTCACCTGAACAAATGCCGGTTCCGGCGATCTCGGCCCCTTGCGCAAGCGCGACTTTGGCCGGTTCGGAAAGAGCGCCGAAGGACATGTCAGAAACAAAAAGCGGGATTTTGAGTTTCAGGGGTTTTTGGGCGTTTGGTCCAATCACAACCTCGGTTCCGACTGGATCGGCGTCCAGAAGCGGTGGTTTTGCGAGTTGCGCGGTAAGCAGCTGAATGTCATCCCAATCGGGCAATTCGGCGCGGGGCACGCCCATGGAATCCATTTTGCCGTGGTGGCCGGTTTTTGAAAGACCGTCGCGCGCATATTGCTGGATGAGGTCGGTGTGGTTTTCTTCTTTTTCAGCGTGGGAGGCATCGGCGTAGAGGCCAAGATAGGCGTCCCGGTTATAGGGTTGCGGGTTTTCTAATGCCCAAGCGTTGATTTCGTCTTCGTCCACAAGGATGTCGTCGCCTTCGACCCAGGATTTGAACTTTGGCAAAACTTCGTCATTGGCGTATTCCGACACGCCGGAATCAAGCCGGTAGTCCCAATTGTGCACGCCGCAAATCAGGTTTTTGCCGCGCACGAACCCGTCAGACATCAACGCGCCCCGGTGCAGGCAGCGGCCGTAGAAGACCGAGATCTCTTCGCCCCAGCGGACCACAACCAGATCGACCTCACCAACAAGCGCGTATTGCGGCTTTTTGTCGGGTAGACTGGACAGGCTGGCGATCTTGGTTTTGGTCATGGGGCGGGCTCCATTTTTCAACCTTACTAAACCCGGTATGGTAAGGAATGCCAAGCGGGCGATAGGTCGTCGTTTGATAGATCGGAATGGAGTAAGCCAGAATGGTACCGAGACATGGAACCGGCATGACGGTGAAGTCCGAAATTGCACCGGATCACATGCAAGCGGCGGCGGTGCTTTTTTGGCAAGCGTTTCGCGGCAAGCTGGGGCCGGTCATGCGACCCGAAGCGAAGGCCTTGATCTTTTTCGAGCGGGTGATTGACCCGACCCATGTCATTACGGCGGTTGCGGCGGATGGGGCTTTATTAGGGATTGCAGGTTTCAAGACTGAAAAGGGCTCTTTCGTCGGCGGGGAACTGTCTGATTTGCAAACCGCTTATGGTTGGTTCGGGGGCCTTTGGCGGGGGCTACTTTTGTCGATACTGGAACGCACTGTTGAGGCGGATGTTTTGTTAATGGATGGCATCGTGGTCAGTGAGGCGGCGCGTGGTCAGGGGATTGGAACGCTGCTTTTAAGGGCCATCAAGGAAGAAGCGGTTATGCGCGGCTGCGCCAGCGTTCGCTTGGATGTGATTGACAGTAATCCGCGTGCTAAGGCGCTTTATGAACGCGAGGGTTTCGCGGCTGGTGAGCGCACCGCGCTTGGGCCTTTGCGGCATTTGTTCGGATTCCGCGCGTCCACCCGGATGGACTGCCCTATTGGTCGCAGCGAAACCCCTTAATCAGGTCTTTCCGCCCGTCGCGCGGGGCGCTATAGACGGGCGGGTTTCAACGGAGATCTTTGATGGCGAACGTGGTTGTGGTCGGCGCTCAGTGGGGCGACGAAGGCAAAGGCAAGATTGTGGACTGGCTGAGTGAGCGGGCGGATGTGATCTGTCGCTTTCAAGGCGGGCATAATGCGGGCCATACTTTGGTGATTGATGGCGAGGTGTATAAGCTGCACGCGCTGCCGTCGGGCGTTGTGCGTGGCGGCAAGTTGTCGGTGATCGGCAATGGTGTTGTGCTGGACCCTTGGCATTTGATGCGCGAGATCGAAACGGTGCGCGCCCAAGGTGTCGTGATTTCGCCCGAGACGTTGATGGTGGCCGAGAACACGCCTTTGATCTTGCCTTTGCATGGTGAACTAGACCGTGCGCGGGAAGAGGCCGCGTCAAAGGGGACCAAGATCGGGACCACGGGGCGCGGGATTGGGCCAGCTTATGAGGACAAGGTTGGGCGACGCTCGGTTCGGGTGGCGGATTTGGCGGATGCGGCGACCTTGGAGGCGCGGGTGGACCGGGCTCTGCAGCACCATGATCCTTTGCGGCGTGGGCTTGGCATCGCGCCTGTGGACCGCGATGCGTTGATTGCAGAGTTGCGCGAGATTGCGGATCACGTTCTGCCGTTCGCGGCACCCGTTTGGAAGGTGTTGAACGAGCGTAAGACGCGGGGCGAGCGGATATTGTTTGAGGGCGCGCAAGGGGCTTTGCTGGACATTGATTTTGGCACCTATCCTTATGTGACATCGTCGAATGTGATTGCGGGTCAAGCGGCGACAGGCACGGGTGTTGGTCCGGGCTCGATCGATTTTGTGCTAGGGATCGTCAAGGCTTACACCACGCGTGTGGGCGAGGGGCCGTTTCCGACCGAGCTTTTGGACGACGATGGCGAACGCTTGGGTGTGCAGGGCCATGAGTTTGGCACGACCACGGGGCGGAAGCGTCGTTGTGGTTGGTTCGATGCGGTTTTGGTGCGGCAGACCTGTGCGACAAGCGGCGTGTCGGGGATTGCTTTGACCAAGCTGGATGTGCTGGACGGGTTTGACGAATTGAAGATTTGCACCGGCTACGAACTGGATGGCGAAAAGCTGGAATACCTGCCGACGGCGGCGGATTCTCAGGCGCGGGTGACGCCGATCTATGAAACCATGCCGGGATGGTCGGAATCGACAGCGGGCGCGCGATCATGGGCGGATTTGCCGGGTGAAGCGATCAAATATGTGCGCCGGATTGAGGAATTGATCCAATGTTCTGTGGCGATGCTATCGACCAGCCCAGAACGCGACGATACGATTTTGGTCACTGACCCGTTTGCCGACTGATGGCACTATCTTACAAGGCGCGGCGGCGTTGGTCTTTGGTAATCCTGTTGGTGGGGATGCCGCTTTATATCGTGCTGGCGGTGTCGATCATGAATTGGTTGGATCGTCCGCCTTTTATCGTCGAGCTGTTGGTTTATGTGATTCTGGGCATCCTATGGGTTTTGCCATTCAAGGCCGTATTTCTGGGGGTCGGTAAGCCTGATCCTGATGAAGAGCCAAAAAAGTAGCGTTTACATTGCGTTTTATGGCTTTCAGATGTCGGCGTGGCTTTTCCTTTGCCTGAAATAAGCTAGGATATATGGCAAAACATGAATATTTGCCACTTCACAAAAAAGTGTCGGGTAAACACGGCGTTGACTGGTTACTTTTGGCCAAAATTAGGAGGAAAGACATGCGTGGACTAATTGCAGCGATAGGTTTGATGATTATGACGACGACGACGGCTCAAGCAGACTATGTGCGGGTTGAAGCTCAAGGTTCGGTTCAAGAGGTTTCTGACCGCTTGGTGGCGGCGGTTGAGAATGCCGGTGCCCGTGTGTTTGCCCGCGTACCGCACTCAAAAGGGGCCGCTTCGGTGGACATGGCGCTTGAGGATGCCGAGTTGGTGATCTTTGGCAACCCGAAGCTGGGCACACCCGCGCTTCAGGCCGACATTCACGCCGGTTTGGTTTTGCCGTTGCGCGTCTTGGTCTATGATGACAATGGCCAAACGGTTCTGACCTATGAAAGCATTGATGCCTTGTTTGACGGCATGAATATTCCTGCCGATGCACCGTTTCGCGGCGCGATGTCCGGGGCCTTGTCCAAACTGACGGGCGCTGCGGCTGGCAGCTAAGTCCGCAACCGGGCAAGCATCTCGAAGAGGGCTGCGAGGACCAAAAGGACCGGACCGGCAAAGAGATAGGCCAGCGCATAAATGAAGTGCACCACGCCCATGACCTCGGCTATACGGTCGGGCAGGCGGGTGCAATCCACAAACGCAAACTCATTATAGCTGCAATCGCCGTAGGGTATTTGCAACAAAGCAAACACCAGAAGGCTGGTACAACCTGCAATCAGCAGCAGCGTGCGAGCGGCTTTGCTTGTCGCCTTATATCCTAGGATGATCGCAAGGGCTGACGGGATTAGGTAAAAACCGGCGATTATGGGGGTCATGCGCCTAAGTCCGCCGTCTGGCCAAAACCTCGGAGATGAGGATTGCGGGTATGGCGATCAGTGCCATAATTGGGCTGAAGAAGATTATGATCAGTTGGGTGATGAACATGGTTTCGCCGATGGCGTCGGGAAGCCCCGTGCATGTGGGCGGCACATTGACTGTTCCCGAGCATCCGCCATTTGCAAAGATCAGCGCGGCGGCAATGGCGGTCGCGGCTAGTAAGAGCATGAAAAGTAGGATTGCGCCGGCGAATTTGCTTTTCAGTGGCCAAACCTGATGTCCTGCGAGGCTCCATTTTTTGAAGGCCCAAGACACCAACAGGAAAAAAGCCAGTGCTATGGCGATAAGCGCGATGAAGGGCAGAACACCTGTCATGCCTTCAAAGCTTTCAGCGCGTCGTTTAGATCAATTGCACCGTCATACAGTGCGCGACCCGAGATTGCGCCTGCGATAACGCCAGTGTCTTTCAAGGCCGTGAGGTCTTTCATCGAGGATACTCCGCCTGAGGCTATTACGGGCACCGAGACCGCGCGGGCGAGGGCTTCGGTGGCGGGGATGTTTGGACCACCCATGGCGCCGTCGCGGTCGATGTCGGTGTAGATGATGGCGGCGATGCCGACGTCTTCAAAAACACGCGCTAGGTCTGTGACCATCATTTCGGTTTCCTCGGCCCAGCCACGGGTCGCAACGCGGCCCTGTCTTGCGTCGAGGCCAACGGCGACTTGGCCGGGAAAGGCGCGCGCTGCATCCTGTACCAGATCGGGGTTTTCAACCGCGACCGTGCCAAGGATGACGCGGGCCAAACCTTTGGTGAGCCAACTTTCGATGGTTGCCATGTCACGGATGCCGCCGCCCAGTTGAGCGGGCACAGTGATCGAGGCGAGGATGTTTTCAACGGCGGCACCGTTGACGGGTTGGCCTGCAAAAGCGCCGTTCAGATCCACAAGGTGCACCCATTCAGCGCCTGCGGCTTCAAAGGCTGCGGCCTGCGCGCCCGGATCATCGTTGAACACCGTGGCTTCCGACATTTCGCCTTTTAAAAGGCGTACGCATTGGCCGTCTTTAAGGTCGATGGCGGGGTATAGGATCATGGGTCGCTCCGGGCAATTTGGGGCGGGTTTGCCTTGTTGCGGACCCTAGAGCAAGGGGGATTTGCCGTGACGTCACGCTTGATTGCGGCGTGATTTGGGTGCGCAATGGGAGCAACTGAAAGGGAGGTTTCAATGAAAAGGCGACTTATAGCGGCGCTGGCGGCGGTTTTGATGGCGGGGCCTGCCTTTGCGGCTGATCCGATTTTGGGGCTTTATAAGACCCAAGCTGGCGATGACGGGAATTATGGGCATGTGCAGATTTATGAATGCGAGGCTGCGATTTGTGGTGTTATTCGCAAGGCCTTTAACAGTGCGGGTCAAGAGATCCCGAGCGACAACATTGGCCGCCGTATGATCTGGGACATGCAGGCCCAAGGGAATGGCGCTTATGGCAAAGGCAAGATTTGGGCGCCGGATCGAGGCAAGACGTATAGTTCGAAAATGCAGCTTTCGGGCTCGGCTTTGGAGGTTTCGGGCTGTGTCTTGGGGATTTGCCGGGCGCAGAACTGGACACGTGTGCAATAAGTATTTGTATTGTGCCGACGACTGTCGTCGCGGGACGGGGGGGCTCTGCCCCCTTGGCCCGTTCCGGGCCAATTCCCCCGAAGTTTTTTCGGCCTTATGTATCAAACGCACCAGCCTCGGCGGGGGTGTGAGGGGTGATTAGGACTCCACAAATTTTCGTTGGTGGGTCAAACTCCCTGCCATGTCATTTAAAACTATTCTTTGGTCTATTTTGGGTCTCACTCTATTGCCGATTATTGGCGACTATTTCGTCGAACTTGCACGCCAGTCTGGGCTTTACGAAGACCCACAGGGCGATATTCAGTCGCTTATGACTGTTGTCTATGAATCAGTTGAGTGGGTTATTGGTTTCCGATCAAACTGGATGTACCCCTACGTATTGGGCGGATCAATCGGCTTGGTAATTGGCTCTTACCTTGACCGGAGGTCGAGAAGCCGAACACCCCGACGTAATAAAACCGAAGAATTAGCGGCTAGGTGTGGAACGCTGTCGGCCTATCTAACTGCTTCAATCGATGACCCTCGAAACCTGCCCCGGCTACTCTCTGAATATGATATTCTTGCCAACGACATTGATGCACTTCGATTGGCAGTCAGCTTTCAGCGCGACAGAAGTAAACTGCCCAAAGATGCGATTAGGGATGCCGTTATTGCGCTCCAAACAGTTCAGCCATTCCTTGAAAAAGGCAGGCTAAAAGAGTTCAACAGGCAGATGCGGCAAGAACTCCTAAAAGAGTCCGGGTAGAGCTTTACGGCTTAAGACAGGCGTATGTCAGTAACCCCTATTGCCGTCATGCACTGTAGAAAAAAAGCCATAGTGAAGACGCCTCTGCTTATCTTGTTTGCTATGTTTTTCTCGTTTTCATCAACGCCAATTTCTTCAAGCATTGCAGATAGTTGAGCGTATGTAACGCCCTTCCTTTTTAGCTCTGATCTAAGCAAGTTTTTGGCCTTGTTTGACCATTCTACGTCTGTCTGTGCCTTGGGCATCTCATTACCTCTGCGGAAAAAATACTATTAATAGGGATATAACCCTTGCAATGCTGATGTGTAACCCCTATTTATAGGGTATAGACATCATAGGTAATGACGCAAAACAATGGCCCAGCACTTCCTCCTTTCAGCAGCTTCCCGGACGCTTTCACTGCGGTCTGTATATAAGGCTGGCGAAGAAGCGGCTTATCAGACGTTCTGCGAAATGCGCTGGCCTGAGACCAATGGCGAGGCAGTTTGCCCCCAGTGCGGCCACGACGAAACTTACAACATCAGCACCCGCCGCAAGTTCAAGTGCAAGGCGTGTCACCACCAGTTTAGCGTGACCAGCGGCACAATCTTTGCATCGCGCAAGATGGACTTTGTAGACCTGCTGGCGGCGATCTGCCTACTTGTGAACGCTTCCAAGGGTATCAGCATGGTTCAACTGAGTCGTGACCTTGATTGCCAATACAAAACAGCTTTTGTTCTGGCCCACAAACTGCGTGAAGCCATGGCCGCAGAAGTTCACACTGGCGAAGTTCTGGAAGGTCATGTGGAAATCGACGGCGCATACTTTGGCGGTCACGTTCGCCCCCACAATGAAAAAGCCAAGCGCGTTGATCGTCGTCTTAAGAAGAACCAGACAGGCAAGCGCCGCGTTGTGATCGCCATGCGCGAGCGTGAGGGCCGCACCCTGCCATTCGTCGGCATGTCCGAGGGTGAAGGCGTAGCACTGGCAAACGAGAACGTATCCCGCCTGTCCACTATGTCAGCCGACGAAGCGAGCCATTGGGATGAACTGCACATGGCCTACGAAGTTGACCGCGTGAACCACTCCGAGATTTACAGCGACCACGGCAAGCACACCAACATGGTTGAAAGCTTCTTTTCCCGCCTGCGCAACATGGTTCAGGGCCAGCACCACCACGTTAGCCCTCAGTACCTTTACCAGTACGCGAACCACGCTGCATGGTTGGAAGACAACCGCCGCACCGACAACGGCACACTGGCGCAAATCGTGGTGAGCAATGCCATGGGATCGCCTGTCAGCCGGTCATGGAAAGGCTACTGGCAGAGGGCGGCGTAAATCAGTCTATTGGATAGATTCTGTGGGTGGGATCATACCATAAGACATGAAAGACGTTGATTTTCCTGTGCCCCCATACTCGCTCCAAATTCCCAGCACGGAAGCGAAACAAGACATCATAGAACCTATCAATTTCTATCATCCTGTCTTGCGCTTCTTCGCAGATATCGTCGCATCCCGTGTTGTGATGCATTTTATGCCCGGTGTCTGAGCTAAAGTCATCAATCTCAGCCCAAGTCAGACTTGACCAGTCAGCAAATCGTGGCTCTATCTTTTCTGCCCACTCTTTACCGCACCATTGCCTTTGAACGCCCCAACTCCACGAACCATCTAGATCGGGGGTATTGCATTCGATGATCACAGGCATACCGAAAATAGAGTCTGGGTTTACTCCTATCCTGACCTCTTTTTCGACTTTATCTTCCACATAAGCCTGCACAAGGCGCGCTGATTTTTCCTGAGTCTCTAAGGCTTTCAGGTTCTTCCTAGCTATCCTAGCTTCTGATTTACTGGGCTGGCTCAATGGTGGAGTAATATTCAGACATTGCCAGGGGTGTAATTTCGGTATTCTGCCCCTGTGCGAAGGCATCCTTCCATGGGTCTTCCATGTGGGTCAAGTCGCTAAGCCACTGCGCGTTTTTTGCACCATAAAAGTCCAAAACGCGGCCTATTGTTTCGCGCTCACTATCGGTCAATGAGGCGGATTCTCCGCCCTCCACGTCCAAAACTTTGAATTTACCCTTATTCGCTTCCCAAAGTTCACGTACAACTGGGCCGTTGTCCCACGCCTGAACTTTTTCATCGAACAGCACATCATCGTCCCAGACTGTTGCCCAAGCCTGTGAATAATATACCAATTTTTGAAGCTTCATGGACGTCATTGGTCCATTTACCTCTAAAATATACTGTGCAACGTCTTTGACGGGCATATTGGGTTACTCCCATTCGCTGTCTAACAAGTAGAGTCTCCGTCACTGGAAAACA
>JAOHEK010000034.1 GCA_028097405.1 Paracoccaceae bacterium
AGGGGAGTGCGGTAGCTGACAGATGGGATGATGTGTGTTATATTTCAGTTACTTATGTCCACATTTGCGTTAGACACACACAAGACAATTCAGAAACTTCAAGCGAAGGGATTTTCATCTGATCAGGCCGAAGGGATCGTTGATGCTTTGACCGACAGCGAACTGATCACGAAATCTGATCTACACACCGCTTTGAAGCTGCAAACAGCCGAAATTAAAACTTGGGTTGCGGTGATGTTGATTGCACAAGCTGCGTTGGTTGTGACGTTGCAAAACGTGCTCGGCTAGTGGCTTCTTCTGGTAGGAGGCGGCAATGGCGGCTTTGAGCCCAAACTTCCCAAATGAAGATCGTAGAATACAGTTTTATCGAAGCTAGCAAGTGTTGGATGGTGCCCATCGTAGCGATGCGCGCAAAGGAACGGCACATAAACCTCGCAAAATCGCGATCCAATGTGTTTTGAGCGATTAGCGCAAGGACTATGTAAATTCAGGTAGTGAGCGCTATAGGGGAAGCAAGAAGTGCGTAATAAACCTTAGAATTCCACTTGACGACGATACACGTTTTTCATCCGTGTCCCTGACAAAGTGCCCCGGGCGCTGAACCTTCAGATTGACCGAACTAATGAAACTGTTCAGGCAATCCAACTTGGCATCCACATAAAAGGTGATGGGCATCGACCACGCAACAAACGTCTCAGGTTCGCTTGGCTTTGGCTCGTTACGTGGAGTGCTGATTTCAGCTGTGGCACCTGTACGCAGTAGAAGTGTTCCTGGTCCTTCCGCGTAGTAGAGTATCATTCTGCCGAATACCAACGTTCCGATACTTAGCGAAACCCGTCTATGAAATATGATGTCCTTAGAAAAAGCCTGAAGGTCTGAAAACCGAAAGAGTACATGTTCGCCTGGCTTTATGTTCCATTGTACTATTTCCGCCGGGTGGTTCAGGTTGAGTTTATGAATGCTGTCGATGACGATGTACGTGTTCACCGACAGGTTCAGTTTCTCACGCACGTCATGCAGCACGATCGTATATCGCGGACGGCGTTTGAATTTTCCTTTGTCCATGAGGTCGCTGATCTGCGTCATAAGTCAAATCATTATACCCTATTCCCTTCTCCCTTGTTCGGTGGATAAGGCACAGGTTCGGATTGCGTCGGTCGCTCTAGTCGTCCACCAATTGCAATCGTCTCCAGCGTCTGCAGCATGCGGTTCGAAATCTGAACCACCGCCCCACGCTGCTCACGACCAGACCGAATTTCTTCCTGCAAAAACTCAATTTGGCTGTCACGATTTTTAAGCTGCTCACGAAGCCCTTCGTTTTCCGCTGCCAGGCGTGAAGGATCGGGCGAGGATGTCGCCACGGCTGTTGGTTCAACTTGTGCCGCTGCATCCGCCTGCGCGCCGACGTCTTTATTCACCTGCGTACCGCTGCGTGCAGCGGTATCTATAGCTTCATACAGGGGCATGCCGTTGCGCTCTTTGGAAGTTGCAGCTGCATCCGGCTGCACGGAAGTTTCAGCGGTCGTAATTTCACCCGAAGTTTCAGCAATCATGTCCGGCAGAAGTTTCTGCTCGAGCACTTTCAGAGACGCTTCGGTGGTGAAGTAGCGATTAAGCACTCCACGTTTTTGGCAGGAAAGTTCACCCGTGCGACACCAGCGCTGGACGGTGTCTTTGGATTTGCTGACACCCTTGGATCGAAAGTGTTGGCGCACCTGTTCGACGGAAATCGTGAACTCCTCCGATGGGGGAGTTGCATCCACCTGCACGTCGCTGGCTGGAGCTGCATCCTGCTGCATATCCTTGTTCTTAGGCGTATCTTCGCGTGCTACATCCTGCTGTAAAGGTTCATGCAGGGGTAGACTTCGACGCTCACCAACGTAATTTTCAAGCATGCAAGAATTGTATCACGACGGCAAAGTGATGCGCAGACAACAACTGGCGGTTTGTGTTAGCCAGCCCGAAACTCATCCACCAAATCTGCCCATTTTTGCATCAGTTCAACTCGCTGATCAAAGTAAGTCGCGCGGTTGTATGCGCGTCGGATTTCGTTCTTGTCTTGGTGCGCGAGTGCCGCTTCGATCACCTCGGGATCAAAGCCACGCGTGTTGAGAATGGTGCTCGCGGTGGCCCGAAACCCATGAGCCGTCACCTCGTGTTTTTGGTAACCCATTCGGCGCAGAGCTGAGTTGAGCGTATTGTTGGATAGCTGACGGCGGTTTGACATTATCGACGGAAACAGAAGCTCAACGCCTTCGACCTCAGGCCAAAGTGCGTCGACGATCTCAAACGCCTGATCCGAAAGCGGCACCACATGCGGACGGCGCATCTTCATGCGGTCTAGCGAGATTGCCCACGTCCGTTCAGCGCGATCGATCTCATGTATTGTCGCGCCCCGGACTTCGCCAGGCCGCACCATAGTCAAGATTTGGAATTTCAGAGCCGCCTTGGTGATGAAGTAACCGGGGAATTCTTCCAGATCGCGCAGCAATGCGCCAAGCTCGCCTTCATCGGTGATGGCTGGTCGATTGACCACTTTGGGCGCACGGATGGCCCCTTTCAGTGGCTCGGTCGGATCAGCCTCTGCGCGCAGCGTCACAATCGCATGCCGGAACACGCCAGACATCACACTGCGCAAACGGCGGGCGCTTTCGCGTCGTCCGCTGCGCTCGACAGACTGGAGCAAATGCAAGACTTCAGCGGGGGAGATTTCGCTGATCGGACGCTTGTGCAACGGCTCTGCCAGTTTCATCAACAACCACGCGTTCTTTGTGACCGTCGTTGGTGCCAGGTCGCGATCCTTCATGTTGTCGAGATGCTCTTCGGCTATCAGTTTGAAGGTTGTGCGCGCCAGCGTCTCTGCCGCAATCTTGTCGAGCTTCTTTTGCACTCCTGGGTCGCGATCTTCCGCCAGCATTGCATGCGCTTCATCGCGCTTCTTACGCGCCTGCGCTAAGGTCACGGCTGGGTACTGCCCGTGCGACAAAAGCTGTTCTTTGCCCAGGAATCGGTATTTCTGCCGCCACAGCTTCCCACCACGCGGATTAACCAACAGAAAAAGCCCACCACCGTCGCTCATTTTGTATGGCTTCGGGCCGGGTTTGGCTTTGCGGATTTTGACGTCGGTCAGAGGCATTTGGGGGTACCACTTTCTCAAACTGGGGGAGTACCCCCAACCGATACCCCCAATTTGACGTGTTTTGGGGGTATCGCATGTTTTTCTATGTTCACATGCATTTCACAAAAACCGATAAAAATCAATGGTTTTGAGCAGAAATGAGCATCTATGAGAAGGTTAAATGGTGCCCGGGGGCGGAATCGAACCACCGACACGAGGATTTTCAATCCACTGCTCTACCCCTGAGCTACCCGGGCACGGGAAGCGCGGAAATCCTTCCGCGCGGGTCGGTGTGTTCTAGTGTTCGTACTCTGGGCTGTCCAGAGGTGAAACAGCAAAAAATTCAGTGGCGTGTGTCTGTTGGATCGTCGTCGTCCAGCCCGTCTGTGCCTTCGGGGGATTGGTCTTCGGCGGGGATCGCGTATGCCCCTGCGAACCAGCGGCCCAGATCGACATCTGCACAGCGTTTCGAGCAGAACGGGCGGTAGTCCAAAAGGGTCGGTTTCTTGCAGACAGGGCAGCTCATCCAAAGACCTCGTGCAGCGGCATCCGGGCGCGTTTACGCGTCATCTCAAAATGACCAAGCTTTGTCCAACCGACAAGCGCAGTTTCGATAGCGTCGGCGCGAAACGCGTTGCGCAAGGCGGTCTCGACCGCTTGGCGGTCTTTCTTGGGCGCAGGTGCGAAATCGACGACAACCTGCCCCCCTAAGCCTTTGACCCGAAGCAGTCTTGGTAGGTCTTTGGCAACGGCCAGATTGGCCTTTAGACCAGCCGCCTGCGAGGTATCCGTACCGGTATTAACATCGACAGTAACGCAAGCGCGCGTGGCTTCAACATAGACGCTACCACCGCCGGGTAGCCGGGTGGCGATCTCAAGGGCTTCGTCCAAGAATTCTTCTATAGGATCGTTCGCTTCGGTTGCGGCAGGCCATTCGCGCCATGCCAATTCCTCGGGCGTGGGGTGTTGGATCAGTTTTTCGGTCTTCGTGCTTTTATCTTTTAGCACCACCGACATTGTGTCCAGCACACGAGCGATGTCGGCTTCTACCGCGTCAGGGTCCGCGTCAGCGGCCGATGTACGCACGATCAGTCCGGTCTGGCCCAAGCCTTCGGCAAAGATGTCGGCCCGTTCGCGCAAAGCGACACGCGCCTCTTCATCTTTGATGCTGCGCGAGATGTTGATGCCGGGCGCATCTGCCGTCGCAATGGCGTACTGGCTTTTGTAGAGAATACGGTCGGTGACGGGGATCGCTTTGCCGGGTTCGGCGTATCCGGTGACTTGCAGCAGACGGAATTCACCGGGAGCAATACCATTGGCACCACGCAGGAAGGCGCTGCCATCGGGGGTGTCAAAGAACATGCCACCCTGCCCTTTGACGGGTCGCGTGGCTTTGCCAACATAGATCGTCTCGGGGCCCGGCTGATCACTTCCGACCAAAAGGTCTTGCAGCACGCCGTTCTGGATCAGGGCGGCCACATCGCGCCCCTTGACGGTCCCGAATTTGACCTGAGCGCCCTTCATGTCCAGACCTTCACGCCAGCCGTCTGAAGCAAGGTCGCGGTTTCCGCCAGTGGCAGACCGACGATGCCCGTGAAACTGCCGCTGATCCATGGGATCAATGCGCCCGCCGGCCCCTGGATGCCATAACCGCCAGCCTTGCCTTGCCAATCGCCAGTGGCGATGTAACCGGCGATTTCGGCGTCCGACAGCACCTTCATCTTAACGGCACTCACCACATCACGTTCCCAAACCCGCGCGTCCTTACGCACCGCTACAGCAGTAATCACCCGGTGCCGACGCCCGGACATCAGCCGCAGAAACGCCGCTGCTTCAGTTTCATCGCTGGGTTTGCCTAAGATACGCCGTCCCACAGCAACGGTGGTGTCGGCACAAAGAACGACGTCCCCCGCATCAGCCTGAACCGCGCTAACTTTTTGACGCGCCATCCGCGCGCAGTATGGCCGGGGCAATTCTGCTTTAACTGGGTCTTCGTTGATATCCGGCGGTCGCACGTCGTCTGGAACCACGCCCAACTGGGCCAATAGCTCAAGCCGTCGCGGAGAGCCCGAGCCCAAGATCAGCCGCTGATGCGCCTCACTCACTTGAAACGATAGTTGATCCGACCTTTGGTCAGGTCGTAAGGCGTCATTTCTACCTGAACTTTGTCGCCTGCAAGAACACGGATGCGGTTCTTACGCATCTTGCCTGCCGTATGCGCGATAATCTCATGGCCGTTTTCAAGCTCGACCCGAAATGTCGCGTTCGGCAGGAGTTCCTTCACAACACCAGGAAATTCGAGCAATTCTTCCTTGGCCATGTTTTCTCCTCTGTTCGCCGCCTGTGTCTCAGGTGCGCAAGTTATGTGTCGCTAACACATCTTGAATCAAGGGCAATTCCGACGTGATTGGGCATTAATTAACCGAAAATGGCCCAGACGCCCCGTCAACCTTGAGTCGGAGGGCCAAAACGGGCTTCCATCTGGGCCTTGATCTGATCGCGGGCTTCGCGGTAACCCCTAAGTCTGTCTTCCCGTCCTTCGCCCAAATTCGTCGGATCAAGGATGGGCCAATAGACCACGTCCAGATGCGCAAAGCGTGTCAGATCCAACGCGCGCCGTTGCGAGGCCGGCGACAGGGCGATAACCAGATCGAAGGCAGACAGATCGTCTCCCCATTCCTGCATCTCATCAAAACTGCGCGAACGGTGGCGCGACAGCTCGATCCCCAACTCTTGGCAGACCGCCACCGAAAACCCGTCGATTTCCATGTCATTATGGACGCCAGCCGATTGCACATAGGTCTTCTGACCATAGAACATCTTCATCATCCCTTCGGCCATGGGCGAGCGGACAGCATTATGATCGCAACAAAACAGGACCGACTGCGGTAGGTCCGTCATTCTGTCACCCACCAAAGTGCAGAACGCAGATCAGCGTGAATAGGCGTCGCGCGGTATCGTTATCCAAGTCCGCCTTACCCTCTAGGCGTTCCTGTAAGATGCGGGCCCCTTCGTTGTGTATCCCGCGCCGCGCCATATCAATCGCTTCAATCTTGGCAGGCGGCAGGCGTTTGACCGCATCAAAATAGCTTTCGCAGATCTGGAAATAGTCCTTCACCACCTGCCGGAAGGGCCCAAGCGACAGCCGGAATTCGGCGGCGGGGTTTTCGTCTTCCAATCGGATATCAAACACCAACAAGCGGTCACGGATCGCCAAAAACAGGCGAAATGGCCCTTCGGGGCTGGCTTGTCCATCGCGCTCGGGCACGGAAAAACTGTTGTCTTCTAACAGGTCAAAGACGGCGACCTTCCGCTCCTGCTCGATTTCAGGCGTCGGAGGCGGCAGACCGCTGTCATCAATCTCGATATGTATAATGCGTGACATGGTCGTGAAATACGGGAAACACGGGGCCTTTTAAATAGAGAAACGCATGTGGCCCAAAGCTATTTGTTCAGCCGCTCCAGACGTGAAACGACACTTAACCCATGCGCTTGAAGGCTTTCGCTTTTTGCAAGCTCCGCTGCTGCCGGGCCAATTGCCGCCAGCGCACCGGGCGTCATCTTTGCCAGCGTCGTCCGTTTCATGAAATCCAGCACCGAAAGCCCGGATGAAAACCGCGCCGAGCCCGCCGTGGGCAACACGTGGTTCGGCCCACCGATGTAATCGCCAATGGCTTCGGGCGTCCAAGCGCCCATAAATATCGCACCTGCATGGCTGATGTTGCTGGCCAAAACGTCCGGGTTGTCGACGCATAACTCCAGATGTTCAGGGGCGATATCATCGGCAAGAGCGGCGGCTTCGCCCATGTTCTGAACCACAATAATCGCGCCATTGTTGCGCCAGCTGGCTTCGGCGATCTCGCGGCGTTCAAGGATTTCCAAATGCGCGTCAACCGCATCAATAACAAGTTCTGCGAAGGTCGCGTCGTTGGTGATCAAAATGGCTTGCGCGCTTTTGTCATGCTCGGCCTGACTAAGCAGATCAAGCGCGATCCAATTGGGATCATTGCTTTTATCGGCGATCACCAAAATCTCGGACGGCCCTGCGATCATGTCGATCCCAACCTGCCCAAACACCTGCCGCTTGGCCTCGGCGACATAAGCATTGCCCGGCCCGGTGATTTTGTCGACGGGTTCAATCGTTTCGGTGCCGTAAGCCAAAGCCGCAATCGCCTGCGCACCGCCCAGTCGGTACACGGTTTCAACACCCGCCAATTTGGCTGCGAACAGCACTAGCGGATTGACCACACCGCCCGGCGTTGGGGCCGTCATCACCAAACGCTTCACACCCGCAACCGCCGCCGGAATGGCGTTCATCAAGACCGAGGACGGGTAACTTGCCAATCCGCCGGGCACATAAAGCCCCGCCGAAGACACAGCCGTCCAGCGCCAGCCAAGGGTCGCACCGATCTCGTCGGTCCAAAGCGCGTCTTCGGGGATTTGACGTTCGTGATAGGCCCGAATACGCCCCGCCGCCAATACTAAAGCCTTACGTTCTTCCGAAGTCACCGCCGCTTCCGCCGCATCGAAATCCGCTTTGGTGAACGCAAACGTATCACCCGAAAGGTCAAGCTTGTCGAATTTCGAGGTTAGCTCAATCACTGCCGCATCGCCCCGGGCGCGCACATCGGCAATCATCGCCGCCACATCTGCAGTCACATTGGGCGTATCCCCGCTCCTCAACATCATAAGCTGGTCGAACTTTTCTTCGAAATCAGCGTCGAGTGTGTTCAGAAAATGCGGCATTGGCGGCTTCCAGATGGACACTTTTGCTCATATCGGGCCTGACGCCCGGCCTCAAGGCCCAGCTCGCCTAGAAAATCGTTTTCAACCAATCAACGAAATGATCCACGATCGGACGATGCCGTCCCTTTGGAACAACGGCGTAGTACCCGTCACCTTTTCTAAGTCCCGGAAACGGCAGTTCCACCAACCGCCCCGCTGCTATGTCGTCGCGCGCCACATGTTCGAACGCCAGACTTATCCCCAAGCCGCGCCGCGTCGCTTGCCAGTAAAGCATGGCGCTGCCAACCTCAAACTTCGTCAGTTCGTCAACGTCCACGCCCGCTCCTCGTAAAACCTCAATCTCGCTGGGCATATCTTCCGTCCATACCCACGGCAGCTTCATTGGATCGGTCTCACCGCTTGCCAACAACGACGGCGCTGCCAATACAAGCCAACGACTTGTGGCCAGCAATCGCGCATCCAACCCCGGCCATGTACTGCCCTCTGGACCTGCGCGAAGGCCCAGATCAAACCCCTCACCCACAATGTCGACGTAATGCACACCCGGTTGCAGCGAGGTTTCGACGCCCGGGTGTGCCTCCCAAAACTCGGACAATCGCGGCAAGACAATCGCATCCACAATGAATGGTGTGGTCGCGATACGCAGCCCGCGACCCGCTTCTTTTGCCCGCAATGCCTCAACCCCGCCTTGAATGGCCTGAAACCCCTCAGCCAGCGCGTGCGCCAAAGCCATGCCGTCAACGGTCAGGACAATGCTGCGCCCGCTGCGCGCGGCCAAAGTCAGGCCCATCTCGCGCTCCAATCCCCGCACCTGCTGCGAAATTGCGGCGTGGGTGACGTTCAAGGCGCGCGCAGCACCCGCGAAATCGCCCGCGCGCGCCACAGCGTCAAAAGCCCGCAAGGATGCCAATGACGGCAAGGTGCGCCAGTCAATCGACATGATAGTTTAGCTTACATAACGTCATTTTTCCTGAATAGCTTGAGATCAGCAGTTTCGCTATGTCTTTCTCAATCAGTTTAAGGGGGGTCGTGTGATGATAAGTCCGAACGATGTAGCGCTTCTACATGCCATAAAGAAATTTCATTCAAATGGCCGCCCCGTGAACCGCCACCGCGAATCTCAAGACATTTGGCAGGCAGATCGCCGCCAGAAAGACAGTCCAGCTTTTATTAAGCGCACATTAAGAACGCTGCGCGAACGTTTCACCAAACAGCCGGGGCCGGTGCGTCAGCAGCGGCCCCCTCGCGACGATGACGTCGGCGCGAAACCTATTCGGGATGCGATGGTGTCTTCTTTGAAGGCGCTTGGTAGGGCCGCGTGACATCCTGAAGCGTGACATTGATGGCTTCCACATCCGCGGCAATCGCGCCGTCGCCCGCCAGTGTCAAAATCATCCGACCTGTGCCGTCTTCGCCGGGCTCAAAGGTCATCGTCAACAGCGACAGAACCGCGTCGCTCATATCCTCACCCGCCAGCCCTTGTTGCTTCAGCGCAAAAACATCGTCGATCACCAACAGCGATTGTACCCGCTCAGGAGGGCGACCAAGTCGGTCGGACACCACTTTATCTTCCCAACGAAACCGATTGATCAGACAGGCAAAACGTCGTTTCGATTTCTTCCATGTCATTTCCGAAGCTGGCAGAACTGCATCCTGAACCAAAGCCGCCAGAACGGTCAAATCCTCGGTATCTTCAGCCCTCAGACGTAACGACGCTTCGACCCCGTCCTCAAACCTAGCATCTTCACTCATCGGTCTGACACCCGCTCCACTTTGGCCCCAACGGCGCTCAACTTGTCTTCCACATGCTCATAGCCCCGATCCAGATGGTAAACCCGGCTGACAAGTGTCTCGCCTTCTGCGGCCAGTCCGGCAAGGATCAACGACACCGAAGCGCGCAAATCCGTCGCCATGACAGGCGCGCCTTTCAAGCGCTCAAGCCCTCTGACCGTAGCCGTGCCACCCTGAACATCGATATCCGCGCCCATGCGCAGCAGTTCCGGCGCGTGCATAAAGCGGTTCTCGAAAATCGTCTCTTCCAGATGGCTGACGCCATCGGCGGTGCACATCAGCGCCATCATCTGAGCCTGCAAATCGGTTGGAAAGCCCGGGAATGGTTCGGTTTTCACGTCCACAGCCCGGATACGCCCGTTCTTGCGTGCCACTTTCAAACCGCGCGCAGTTTCTTCGATTGAAATCCCAGCCGCATCTAACTTCTCGGCAAACGCCTCAACCAAAGCCAGCCGTCCGCCGATACATTCCACCTCGCCGCCGCAGATCGCAGGCGCAAGCATGTACGTGCCCAACTCGATCCGATCCGTCACCACAGGATGGGTCGCACCGCCTAACCGGTCGACGCCTTGGATTGTGATGGTGCCCGTCCCGGCCCCCTCGATCTGAGCGCCCATTTTCGTCAGACACTCGGCCAGATCAATGATTTCGGGTTCGCGCGCCGCGTTTTCGATCACAGTCGTGCCCTTCGCCAAGGTCGCCGCCATCAGCGTGTTTTCCGTCGCGCCGACACTTGCGAACCGCAAAGGCACCCGCGCGCCCCTCAATCCGCCCGAAGTCTTGGCGTGCAGATAACCGTCCTTCAGCTCGATCTCGGCCCCCATTGCCTCAAGCGCTGTGACGTGGATGTCCATGGGGCGCGCACCAATCGCACAGCCCCCCGGCAAGGACACGATCGCATGGCCTTCGCGCGCCAGAAGTGGCCCCAACACAAGGTTCGACGCCCGCATTTTGCGTACAATTTCATAGTCCGCCGTGGTGTTCACCGGCCCCGACGACGACATGGCGATCACCTTACCGTCTTGCAGACTTTGAACTTCCGAGCCCAGCGACTGCAACAACAGGCTCATCGTTTTGATGTCTGACAAGCGTGGCGCGTTCATCAGCGTCAACGGCTCTTCGGTCAGCAACGTCGCTGGCATCAAGGCCAAACAAGCGTTCTTTGCCCCCGCAATGGGGATCTCTCCGCGAAGCTCTGCCCCGCCGGTCACAACTATTGAATCCATCGCCTACTGCCCTTCGTCTTTCTGGTCCTGCCTCGCACGCGCCTGCGCTTTTCGCCGCTGTAGGTTCGCCTTCAATGCCGCCTTTAGACGGTCTTTGCGGACGGGTGGCGTCTTGTCTTTCTTCGCATCACGTTTCACGCTCATGCCTGCGTGCTTAGCCTACTGTTGAAAAACCGTCCAGATCGGGCTTGCGCGACGTGGTGATTGCCATTATTCCGCGCCAGATCGTGCTGCAGTAGCTCAGTGGTAGAGCACACCCTTGGTAAGGGTGAGGTCGGGAGTTCAATCCTCCCCTGCAGCACCAGACATCCTGACTGACACCTGGTGCAATTTGTATTTCGAAGCAGATCGTTAAGCGGCGGCTTTTCGGGCATACCCTTTGAAACCGCCGCCCTGAATTCACATCAGTTCTTGGCGAAGCAATAATACAGTCCGTCGCCACCGGTGCCGCGCAGGTTCTCAAGGCTGCATCCACGCGAAGGGTGTGCGGCCAGCCATGAGGTTGGGTCTGATCCGCCACCGGTTCTGTCGTGGTGGCCGACCATGGCCGAACTGTCGCTGGAATTGCTTGTCCAGTTCTCGCAAGCGGGTCCTTGCAAACGTCCATCAGCGCTTGATCCGGTCAGAATGTCGTGGCGGTTTGGGCTGTCCCCGCGTCCGTTAATGACCGCTCCGGATTCACTAAGCGAGTTTTCCTTGCTCAAGCTGTTCGCCGCCGCATCGTGCAGTTGATCGACGTTTTCGGCCACGACGACGCCCTTGGCATTCAACCACGGTCCGGTTCCAATTCTGTCGCGCGCATTTTCGTCCGTGGAAGACAGATACGCCGCCCAGACTTTGCCGGTTACGCCTGCCGCTTCGGCCAAGGCGGTGCAATGGGCGTCGGCCCCTGCCAGTCCACCCAGATTGCCGCCGTCGCCGGGGTTTGTACTGGTGATGAAAAAGCTCATGGATTGATCTTGGGCGGCGGCATCGGTCGCGACGAAAGCGCACCCCATGGCAAATGCCTGAATAGTTCTTTTGAACATCTGAAAACCCTTTCTGGTCATCATCTTTGAGAGGTTGATCGAAAACCGCCACGTGACGGGAGGTTGACGCTATTTA
This sequence comes from Paracoccaceae bacterium, assembly GCA_028097405.1. Lineage (GTDB taxonomy): Bacteria > Pseudomonadota > Alphaproteobacteria > Rhodobacterales > Rhodobacteraceae > CALKXV01. Next base: position 11,986 of record JAOHEK010000034.1, read on the forward strand.
ACGTCGCCCAGCCACGCTGAACAATCACGTTTTCAAACACCAGCGCCTTTGCGCCGTTCATTTCGCAGAACGACGCATGACATACGCGCCTTCGTAAGCATGATAGATCCAAAATCCACGGATATATAACTGCCTCATTTTGGCCCAGAAGCACCGATCCGGAACAGCCCCTAAAGGTCTCAAATAGCGGAATTCGAACCAATCAGGCGGCTTCGACGTCATTGTTGCCAAATTTCACCGTTTGCTATGCTAAATTGGCGCGATTTGGCTATATTTCTGCCACAATTCTGACCCAGAAAAGTCTTGTACCCTTTGTTTGGGTGTCGTGTGTGTTTGAGGTTTTAGACTATGTTACGATTTGCATTTTTTGGTGCGACCTGTGGTGCTATCATGATGGGAATGGGGCTTTTGCCCAAACCTGCCTCCGAAAGTCTACCTGACTTTACCCTGTCGAATATCTCGATCCCAGACCAGCCGACCTTGCTGGTCAATATTTCCGAAGCTCGGCTCAACTTGCCCGAATTGGGTAGACAGATCGAAGAACGGGTATCGCGCGTTTTCTCGAACCCGGACGTCGACGAGCCGCAATTACCAGAGGTTGTGGAAAGAACCGCCGTCACCATACCTGCCTCAGCCAGCGGTATCGTGCATTTCGAACTTAACAAGGCCGAACTTGATGCCGGGGCCAAAGCGCAGCTGGACGATTTTGCCGCAAAGCTTGCAAACAATCAAACCTCTAAGATCGAGATTTTCGGCCACACCGATCTGACCGGTCCGGAAGCCTACAACGATGGTCTTGGACTGCGCCGCGCGGCCCAAGTGGCCGCATACCTAGCCGTCACAGGCATTGACCCAGACCGCATCACTTTGGTCACCTCCAAGGGTGAAACGTCGCCTGTTGTAAAAACCGAAGAAGCGTCGCGCGAAAACCGCCGAGTGACGATCGCTACGGTGCATAACATCTGATCGCGCGAAGCCTGCTCAATTCCGGTAATTCTATAACGACGTCGTGCATTGCCTCTTTGTGCGTGATGGCCCATGACGACGCCCGGGATTGATTCAAAGCGGAGAATGCGATGCGCGCGGCAGATGTATTGGCCCAGCGGCTGTATCAGGCGGGATGTCGGTATGCCTTTGGGCTTCCGGGCGGTGAGGTTCTAACGCTGATTGATGCGCTGGAAAAAGCGGGCATTTCTTTCATTCTAGCCAAGCACGAAAACGCAGCTGGTTTCATGGCCGAAGGTACCTATCACCGCACGGGCGCTCCGGCTATTCTGGTGGCTACAGTTGGCCCCGGCGCGTTGAACGGCATCAACGTCATCGAAAACGCTCATCAGGATCGTGTGCCGATGCTGGTGCTGACGGGCTGTGTCGATGCCGACGAAGCCGAGATCTATACCCACCAAGTCCTTGACCAGCCACAAGTTTTCCGCCCCATCACCAAGGCCAGCTTTACGCTGAACACAGGGGCTGCCCATGTGATTGCCGACAAAGCCGTCACGATTGCCACCGAAGGCCGCCCGGGCCCTGTGCATATAGATGTGCCGATTACCGTCGCGGACAGCCCAGCTACGGGGACCGGCGTCTTGCGGGTCGCAGCTGCCAAAACCGCCCCCACCGGGCCCGATCTGGATACCGCGCGCGCCGCTTTGGCAGGGGCGAAGCGCCCGTTGATCATCGTCGGCGTTGATGCCGTGACAGAAGGTGCAGAAGATATCGTCACGATGGCCGCCGAACGGCTGAATGCGCCCGTCATCACGACCTACAAGGCAAAAGGTCTTCTGCCCGAGGATCACCACCTTTCGCTGGGTGGGGCCGGGCTTTCGCCTAAGGCCGACGGCTTTTTGCTGCCGCTTGTCGCGGAAGCTGACGTCATTCTTGCGATCGGCTATGATCCCATCGAAATGCGTCCGGGCTGGCAAAACCCATGGAATCCCGCGACCCAGATGGTCATCGACATTACCGCCGAGCCAAACCATCACTATATGCACCAATCTAGCTTAAACATCATCGGCGATTGCGCGGCGTCTGTTGCGGCTATCCTGCCGAAAACCCTGAACGATGTCTGGCCCGATGGTCAGGTCCAGCGTACCCAAGCTGCCCGCGCCAAAGCCTTTCCAACCGCCCCCGACACTTGGGGACCCGCTCAGGTGATCGCCACTTGTCAGGATCACCTTCCCGCAGACACTCTCATCACCGCTGACAGTGGCGCGCACCGCATATTGCTGTCGCAAATGTGGCGCTGCCAGTTCCCGCGCGCATTGACCCAATCTTCCGGTTTTTGCACCATGGGGTGCGCTGTGCCTTTAGCCATGGGCGCTCAGATCGTGGAACCTGATCGCACAATCGTCTCGTTTTCAGGCGATGCGGGGCTTTTGATGGTGGCCGGCGAGCTTGCGACGGCTGCTGAAATGGGTCTGAAGACAATCTTTGTAGTCTTTGTCGACGCGTCGCTTGCACTGATCGAGTTGAAGCAACGCCAACGACAGATGGACAACGCAGGCGTGGATTTCGCCCATACTGATTTCGCGGCCATCGCGCGGGCTTTTGGTGGCGCGGGACATTCGGTTCGCTCAAAGGACGAGCTGGAAACAGCGCTTCGTGCCGCACAAGACGCCGACAACTTCACGCTGATTGCGGCCGAGATTGACCGGAAATCCTATGACGGGACATTTTAAGCGGGATTAAAAGCCACTTACCAACCGATAATTTCGCAAGATTCTCGTAACAATTCTGCCGGGAAATGCGGCGCTTCATCAAGGTGAGTGAATGGCCAAATATTTCCCCCCCTCGTAGAAGCGACATTACGCCGCTCGCCACTTGACGAGGCGAGTTTTCGCGCAGTTTCGACAGCGGCAACCAACGCGAAAACATATTCTCGGAAAAACGATTGTTTTACCATAGGTTCCACGACATAAGGGCGACTTGTACTGCTGCCAAAATTGATGCTTTCGACCTCCAATGCGCCTAAATTTCCACCAATTTTTCGACTGGCAGTCACGGGATCGTGAATTACATTCACGTTGCCTTGTGCTGTCGACCACGTGATGGGTGAATAGAAGAAGTTTTGTATAGAAGTGGCCAACTAATCGTGACGTTCATGTGGTTTGCCAAACGAAGGATACTCAATGCTTAACGATATTTGCACTTGTGAGGTCAGCCTGACCGACCCGGCCGCCGTTGCGGAATGGGATGGTGTTATTCTTGGTATCCTGTCCCACGGGCAAAACGCACCGGTGCATCTTGGAAAGCTTTTGGAACTCGCGCCCGGATTCGCGATGGCCCATGCCGTCAAAGGCTTGTCGGCACTTATGCTTGGACACCGTGAATTGTTGTCCGTGGCCGAAGACGCCAGCAAAACCGCCAATGCCGCCTTAGCCCAAGGCAACGCAACCCAGCGTGAACGGCTTTGGTGTCAGGCTTTGGAAGATTGGATCGCTGGCAAACCAAGCGCGGCGGTTCAACGGATGGAACAAGCCATGGCGCTAAACCCTGCAGATACCATCAGCATGAAGCTGTCCCATGGCATCCGGTTTATCTTAGGCGACCACATCGGCATGCGCAGCTCGATTGAAGCGGTGATGCCAGCCCACGGCGAAGACCACCCATTGCGCGGTTACGCGCTTGGCTGTCTGGCCTTCGCATTGGAAGAAACCGGCGATTACAACGACGCCGAGCGGACGGGTCTTTTGGGCCTGGAATTCGCGAAGGACGACGCATGGGGACTGCACGCCGTGGCCCATGTTTACGACATGACGCACCGCACCAACTGCGGCATTTCCCTTATTGACAAAAACGCTGCCGCTTGGGGCCATTGCAACAACTTCCGGTTCCACGTCTGGTGGCACAAGGCCTTGTTGCATCTGGACCAAGGTGATGTGGCCGAAGTTCTGAACCTGTACGACACCAAGATCCGCAGCAACAAGACTGATGATTACCGCGATTTTTCGAACGCCAGCTCGCTTTTGATGCGGCTGGAACTTGAGGGTGTGGACGTTGGAAACCGCTGGGGCGAATTGGCAGATCTGGCCGAAACACGCTCTGACGATGGCTGCCTGACATTCGCCGATCTGCACTACATGCTGGCATTGGCGGGCGACAAACGCCCCGACGCTGCCGCCCATCTGACGGCCCGCGTGGCCGCAGGCGCGCAAGGTGTTTCTGATGTGGCGCAAGTGATGCGTGCACCCGGCGTCGACGTGGCCCAAGGGCTGGAAGCTTTTTCTGACGGACGCTACAAGGATGCTTTCGCACAACTCAGCCGGGCGCAGCCGAAATTTCAGGTTATGGGTGGAAGCCACGCGCAACGCGATGTATTTGAACGCGTCACAATTGAAGCAGGCCTGCGCGCAGGTGCTTTGACCGCCACTCGTTCGCTGCTGAACGCCCGGATTGACCAACGCAAAGGCGCTATCGATACCTTTGCGGAAACCCGGATGGCCGCGATAAAGACGGCGATGGATTTGCACGCGTCGGTTGCTGCTGAATAAAGACCTGGGTGGACTAAACTTCTATGGCTTTTGCTGACCCTGACACAACGATGTCGCAATCGGTTGCGCCTCCAATCGCGATGCCTACGGTACGCGATCCGCGTCTGGATTTCTTCCGTGGCATTGCGATGTTTATCATCTTGATCGCTCACACCCCCGGCAACTGGATGACGTTATGGATCCCTGCACGTTTCGGCTTTTCTGATGCGACCGAGATTTTTGTCTTCTGCTCGGGCATGGCCTCGGCCATTGCTTTCGGAAAGTCCTTCGAAGCCCGAGGGTTTGCAATTGGAACGGCACGTGTCGGCTTTCGGGTCTGGCAAGTGTACTGGGCACATATCGGGCTGTTTTTTGCTGTCGCAACCACAGTGGTTGTGCTGAACGCGATGTTCCCCGACGGGGACCGCAATTACGTCGGTCAATTGAACCTTTGGCCCTTTTTCAAAGACACCGAGACGAACCTTGTCGGTCTTCTAACCCTGACTTACGTGCCGAACTATTTCGACATTCTGCCCATGTATATGGTCGTACTGGCGATGATGCCGCTGGTGATCCTGTTAAAGTGGGTCGATCTAAGGCTGGCTATCGGTTTCGTCTTTGTCGTCTGGTTCATGGCCCAAGGGCGAATTTTAGACCTTGTTGGACTTGAATACCTGTCCTTCAACCTGCCCGCCGAACCATGGTCCGAGCGCGAGTGGTTCTTTAATCCCTTCGGCTGGCAACTGATCTTTTTCACCGGCTTCGCCTTCATGAGCCGTTGGATCCCCGCCCCGCCCGTTAAGGTGTGGTTGTTTGCTCTGGCCGTTCTGATCGTGCTGGCGAACATTCCGCTATCGAACGTCGGCATTCGCGAATTTGGCTTTGGCGCTGTCGATGAGGGTCAGAACTGGGCCCGCCAATGGCGCATCGATAACCGCATCTGGATCACCAAATCTGACTTCGGCATCCTGCGTTATGTCCACTTTCTTGCACTCGCATACGTCGCTTATGTGCTGGTTGGCCCGAAGGGCTCGCGGATCATGCCCAGCATGGCGACGCATATTTTCGCGAAAGGCTGGCGTTTGATCCTTGGGATAATCATGAAGGTGGGTCAGCAATCCTTGGCCGTTTTCATCGGCTCGATGTACGTTGCACGGCTCTTGGGGGCCACTTTTGACCAGATCGGCCGGTCCTATACCACCATGATATGGGTTAACATGACCGGTTTCGCTATTCTTATCGCAATCGCCTATGGCGCTGGCTGGTTTAAGTCCCAGCCTTGGAAGAAGAAAGTATAAGCGATGATCAGACGTGAAGTCTTAACTGGTTTAATGGCGCTAGCAGCAACACCTGCGATAAGCGCAAACGGCGAACCCGTCGAACCGGGGCTGCAACTGGGCGATGCCCAGCCATTCAGCGCGGACACTGTCATCGCCGAAGCCAGACGTCTTGCAGGGCGCAAATATACCCAAACCCAACGTATCCCCGAGGCTTGGACCAACATCTCATACGAAGACTATGTGTCGATCTGGTTCGATGGGCGCAATGCATTGTGGGAAAACAAGCCCGACACACCGCTGAAACTCGATGTCTTCCAACCGGGGCTGTACTATCCCTACCCGGTCGATATTGCGGTGATCGAAGGCGAAATCGCACGGCCTTTGCTGTTCGACATGGCCGTCTTCGACAAAACCGACAAGTTCCCTGATCTGCCGATTGACGACACGCTTGGGTATTCAGGCCTGCGTCTGCGCGCTGAGATCGAGGAACCCGGCATCCATCAGGAATTCGTGGTCTTCCAAGGCGCTTCCTATTTCCGCGCCATTGGCACGGGCGATGTCTATGGCATATCCGCGCGCGGTCTGGCCATCGACACCACCGATTCAGATGGCGAAGAATTTCCCGACTTCCGATCCTTCTGGATCGAAACGCCGGATACCGGAGACGACACCTTTATCGTCCACGCGCTGATGGACAGCCCAAGCTGCACCGGCGCTTACCGGTTCGAAATCACCCACGGCCAACCTTTGGTGATGCAGGTTCAGGCCACAATCTTCCCACGCGTCGATATGGATCACGTTGGCATCGCGCCATTGACGTCGATGTTCCAGTTTGACGAAACCAACCGCGACCGCTTTTCCGACTTCCGCCCCGCTGTCCACGACAACGATGGGCTGTTGATTATGAACGGAGCGGGCGAAACCATCTGGCGCCCGCTGGCCAACCCGAAATCCCTGCAAGTCAGCGCCTTTGTGGATAACGATCCGAAGGGCTTTGGCCTGATGCAACGGTCGCGCAAGTTCAGCGATTTCGCCGATCTCTTTGCCCATTACCACCGCCGGCCCGGACTATGGGTGGAACCCGGCGAAGGCTGGGGCAGTGGCTCGGTCGTCTTGGTGGAAATCCCGACTGACAAGGAAATCTACGACAATATCGTATCCTACTGGCGGCCTAACAATGGGCTGAAGGCGGGCAGCGAACACAAGATGACCTATCGTCTGACATGGGGCGACGACAGTGCCTTTGGAAATGGGTTACAGGTTTTGAACACCCGCATCGGCAACGCCTTTGAGGACGGCATCATCATCGCCATTGATTTTGCCCCCGGCACAGATGTTCCCGAAGACCTTGAAACAATCGACAAGGTCATCCAGTCCAGCGCCGGCACACATGGCCCCGGCATCGTACAAATGAACCCTGAAACCGGAGGTCCGCGACTGGCCTTCAGGTTCCAACCCGGCGATGCTAACTTGATCGAATTCCGTGTTCAGCTGCGCAAGGACGGAAATCCTTTGAGTGAGACTTGGCTTTACAGGTGGACTGCCTAATGTCTGCGACCGATCAAATTATGCCGACCCCGGCGCCGCTTCCCATGAGGAAGCAGGCTTTTGATCGAGTACCCGTTCGCCATCCCGTAAAGCTGAAAAAGCGTCTGCCGGATCTTCTGTGGCGGGTCGCCGCTTTTGCGCCCGCTTTGTTGGTGACACTTCTACTTAGCGTTGCCATTGGACGCCGATTTGCTGAGGGCGGCGTGACCTTCGCAGAAGGCACCGTGATCGCCTTGGTTGCGATTACCTTCATCTGGGTGTCATTGTCGGTTTCAACCGTTCTGGTCGGCATCACGCGACGTCTGTTAAATCCATGTGTGACGCGCTACAGCCGCGTACGTGGGTCAACCCAGAACGTCGCCCTGTTGGTACCGATCTATAACGAGGTCCCCGCAGACGTCTTTGGCAATGCCTCAGCCATGCTAAAAGAACTGGCGCACGGACCGAAGAAAGACGCCTTCACGCTGTTTGTCCTTAGCGACACCCGCGACGAAGCGATTGCCGAACAGGAATTACACGCGCTTTCAGCCTTGCGCGCGACGGCCCCAAGGGGTGTCGACATCTACTATCGCCGACGCGCCAAGAATACCGACAAAAAGGTCGGCAATATCACCGACTGGATTGAAGGCTGGGGCGGCGCCTATGAGGCGATGATCGTTCTAGACGCCGACAGCTTGATGAGCGGTGCCGCCATCCGCCAGTTGGCCCATGAGCTGGCCGCCCATCCCGAAGCCGGTTTGATCCAAAGCTTTCCCGTCCTGATCGGCGCGGAAACGCTGTTTGGTCGGATGCAGCAGTTTTCAAATTCGGTCTACGGCTGGCTTTTGGCCGAAGGTCTTGCCACGTGGTATCAAAGCGAAGGCAACTATTGGGGCCACAACGCGATCATTCGCACCAAGGCCTTTGCCGACAGCGCCCACCTGCCCTATTTGCGCGGACGGCGTGGCAAAGAAGACCTGATCCTAAGCCACGACTTTGTTGAGGCCGGTATGTTGCGACGCGCTGGCTGGGCGGTTCGCTTCATGCCACGCACGGGTGGATCCTATGAAGAGGCTCCGCAAACCCTGATCGATTATGCGCTGCGCGATCGCCGCTGGTGCCAAGGCAATATGCAGCACCTGCGCCTTCTGGCCACGCGCGGATTTCATCCGGTTTCGCGCTTTCACCTGTTGCAAGGCGCTGTCGCCTTCCTGTTGTCACCTGCATGGTTCGCCCTGGTCGTGATCTGGTCCTTGATAAGCACGATGCCCGAACAAGCGCTTGACCCAATCCACGCCGCGAACCCGTTCTACCCGGTTTGGCCGAAAGACCAGCCCATCGACGGGCTGATATTTTTGGCCTTCATCTATACGATGTTGCTGATGCCCAAGATCACAGGTGTGCTGGCACTTGGCCTGCGCCGACGCACCCGTGACGATTATGGCGGATGGTTCAAGTTTGTCGGCACCGGGCTTCTTGAGATCGTGTGCTCGGTCATTTATGCGCCGGTCTTGATGGTCCAACAGACGATTGCGGTGGTGTTCGCAGCCCTTGGCCGCTCGAAATCCTGGACGCCGCAAGTCCGCCAGAACAGCAAATACACTTGGGCTCAAACCTTGCGCTTTCACTGGGTTGAAACCGTGGTCGGAATTGCCATGGCTGCCGGTATCCTAACTGGAACGGTGTCAATCTGGTTGGCTCCGATTGCATTCAGCCTGACCATCGCCTCGCCGCTTTCGATGCTAAGCGGGGCAAAGATCAGAAACCGCGCCCTGCGCCTGAACAGCCCGCAATGCCTGCGTGAACCTCGCGTAGTGCGCCGTGCGCGCGCCGAACGCGCACGGATGACCAAAGTTCTTGAGGCCGCAAACAACGCGCCCGACACCCCGGCCATCGCTGCCGAATAACGACGCCTTACAGGCCTTCGAACCAATCCAGCGTCATCGCCGTCCAGCCACGCGGTATAGAATGTCCGCCCGGATGCAAGGCGAACTCCAATGCGGAACCCGGCGCGCAGCGATCCCAGATCCGGCGCAAGAATGGGCCATCTGTGACGAAACGATCGGCCTTCAACTGAAAACACGCGTTGGTTTCCCGCCAAATACTTAGTGCGTGAAACACGTCGCCCTGCATAAAGGCGTTCGGATCATTGCTGTCCTCGCCCCGCAAAACCCGACCCTCAAGCGGCACGGTGCCATCGGTCCAGCCATGGGTGTGCAACATGGCGACCGGGCCCTCGCAAACCTCGGGATGTGGCCGCCAAAAGTTTCCACCAATCGGTGCATAGGCCTTGAACGTCGCGGGCACAGCACAGGCCAGATAGGCCGTCATCGATCCGCCAATGGAAAAACCCGCCATCAGAATATTGTCGGGATCAATCCCGTGACGCGCCACCGCATCATCACGCACCGACGTGATAAATCCGACCTCATCGCGGCGAGGTCGACGCAAGGGATGGAACGACCACGATCCGCCACGCCGCCCTTCGGGAATCAATCCCGACGGCGCAATCACCGCATAACCACGTTCCAGCATCGGTTTAATCATGCCACGATTTCGCATCATCCCAGCACCGCTGCCGCCGAACCCGTGTATCCAAACCAACGCGGGAACCGGCCCTACGGCCCCTTCAGGCATAGCAATATAGTATTCGCCGGTCTCGACCTTACAAGGCGTATCCGCCGAACAAGCGGCAACGGAACTGGCGCCTAGAACGCCAAAAGCCGCCATTGAGATGGCGGCAAGAATGGTTTTTCTCATATAGGTTTGACCTTAAGTTTCAGAAGCTTACCCCGTCCAGCTTTGGATGGGCAAGCCGCGCCTGATCCAACCGGGACCGGCCGCAGACCCCAACATCCCCTCGGGCACATCAATAATCGGCAAAACCCCTGCTTGCGACAACCGCCGCGTCATGCGCCGCGACCGAACACCGCGCGCGCAAATCACCACGACCGGCAAGGTTTCGGAATTTCGCGCTTTCACGACCGCGTCCACGAAATCGCGACGCCTTAGGTCAATAGGCACGGCCCCTTCGGCGATGCCCGTCGCCCGCCATTCATCAGGCCTGCGCACATCCACCAACAGAACCTTGCCCTTGCGCACAGCGTCCAACAACTGTGGCGGTGTTAACACGCCCTGTGCCGCACTTTTGCCGGTGGCACCAAAGTAACCGCCACCCGCAACCGCCGTTGCGCCGATGCCGGCTAGAACGTTGCGTCTGGATACATTTGTCATAAGCGCAGCCCCTAGTTCGTCAGCGGTGCGCTGGAACGGAACGACGGAACCCGATCGCGCGACGCTCGCCTGCTTTCAAGGCGGCCCCACTTCTGGTTTGCCGACTTAATATAGCCGGGGATATCCCTGTCCCAAACGCGCTCAACGCCACGGGTGATGTTTAGATAAAGCTTGCCATCGACAATCCGCCACAGGTCTGGATTGCCCGGCACTTTATTCCCCTGAGACACACCATAAGCGCAGTGCCCATCATATTGAGGCACATATTTTGCCGGGTTCGCCACGAACAGATCACGATTTGCCTTGGTGGAAAACGCAAATTTCGCACCGTTATAGTCGGCCGTAATGTCTTTTCGACCGGGCACCGCACCGACCTGCTTCTTACCGACTTTCGATTGCGGCAAACTGAAATAGGCCACAACGTCATACCCCGATACCGCATAATCAGAACCGTCGATATATTGAGGACCTGCCAGTCCTATCGTTGCGATCAAGCTAAAGAATGCCGAAAGAATTAGGTTTTTCATCATCAGTGACTCCAAGTGCTTGTTGCAACCAAGCTAAACCGAAACTCCCATTTCCGGCACCCCTCCTCGCGTGAGTGTGATGATAGTTTTGTAAAGTTTTACCAAGCGTTGAAGGCCCTCTATCCGGTCTCACAACGTCGCTAGAAATTCTTCGGCGTTATCAATGTGCGTTCGGCGCTTTGCGTCATCCATGTTTTCCACTGATTTGCACATCATTGCCCAGCGTGGATTGCCGCGCAATTCAGCCCGGTGGTTCCAGATGAAACGCCAATACAGCCCATCCCATATCTCGGACCAGCGTCCGGGTTTCCAATGGCTCATCTTGCGGATGTAATTCGATCCAGAAAAGTAGGGCTTCGTCGTAATTAGACCGCCATCCGCATTTTGGCTCATAGCATAGACATTCGGAACCATGACCCAGTCATAGCTGTCGATAAACATCTCCATGAACCAGCGATAAACCTCATCCGGGTCGATCTCGCAAATGAACATGAACCCGCCCAAGACCATCAACCGTTCAATATGGTGGCAATAGCCCGTGTCCAGAACCCGGCCAATCACATCGTCAATAGGGTCAATTCCGGTTGTTCCATCATAAAACGAGGTCGGCAATTTGCGGTGATGGTTCCAATGGTTTGTCGTCCGCATTGTTGGACCCATATCGTCGTATGTCGCGCGCATAAATTCGCGCCATCCGATGACCTGCCGCACGAAGCCTTCTAGCGAATTGATCGGAACGTCGTGGTTTTGGGCGTATTTCAGCGCTGCTTTTAGAACCTGTTCTGGGGTCAAAAGCCCGATGTTAAGCGCAGGTGTCAAAACCGAATGCCAAAGCCAGTTTTCGCCCTCGACAATAGCGTCCTCAAAATCACCAAACTCGCGGAAACGATTAGCCAAAAAGTCATCCAACCATAGGGCCGCCGCCTCATGGGTCGTCGGCATTCTAAGCCGCTCAATTGATCCGGGCGCATCCTTGAATTGTTCTAGAACACTGTCGCGCGCTTCAAGGTCAATTGAATCGTGGGTCACTTTCGGCAGATTTGGGATACTGTCGATTCGGGCCAATGGCACCTTTTTGCGGTTCGCTTGATCGAAACTCCATTGCCCGCCGACAGGTTCGCCCTGATCCATCAGCACATCCAACCGACGGCGTTGGCGTTTGTAAAAATCGGCCATGAACCAGCGCTTGCGCCCATCAGACCATGCCCGATTGTCGGCACGGGCATTGATAAACCCCGGAGTTGGAAGGATTTTCAGATCAAGCTCAGCCGCCTTTGCTGCCCGCTCAATCCTTCGTTGCGCAATATTATCGACCGGATCAGCGACCAGAACTTTCTCGACACCGGTCGTGGCCAGATCAGTCAGACAGCCGTCGATCAGACGTGTATCTGGCTTGTAAGACACCAGCGACACCTCATGCCCGTCCGTCTCAAGGCGCCGTTTGTAATGCGCCATTGTCGCCCGGTGCAGCCAAAGTTTTTGTTTGTGAAAACGCGCGGGATAAATGGGATCGCCAAAAAACAACGGGTCTTCGAACAGAACCACCGGCCCTGAAACTTCTAAAAAACCCGGATGTTCGCCGAACAATTGATGCGGCAATATAAGAAGCGCGATAGACAAGATATCATTCCAGACCGTTCACTTTATGGCAAATAAACCGCTTCGATCAAAAGAAAAGGCCTGGCGGCATTCTCATCGAGCATTCAAGGCCGTCAATCGTCCTAACTCAAAAGCTCCATGATCCCGGTTCTGCGCATCGTTCCCACGGGGTAGTCGCTTCGGAATAGATCCTTCTTCGAGAAGTTTGGCTCACGCTTTCTGATTTTACGACTCACAGTCAACGCCTGACTTTCGCGTCCCAATGCTTCGTTCAGCGCATAAAGAAACCGCTGAGCCGCCACCATCCGCGGCATCAAATAGTGCGACATGTTTGCGTGAAACGCGGCCGTTTCATAATCGCCGTTGGCAACATGAGACATGCAGGAAAACATCGACCAGAACCCACGGTAGGATTGGTTCGAAACCAAAGACTGCGCGCGCGCTGCCGCTTGGATAGACTTATCAAACTGGCCATTTAAAATGAAAATGTTCGATTGAAATCCAAGCCCCAAAGGATTGACTTCATTCTTATTGATCGCATCGCTGACCAAAGCGCTGGCAAGTTCTAGATCATTCCCGCGTAAAAAGGCGTCTTGCGAAGCAACAGCCAAAACAAGCGAGTTTGTAGGATCGTCAACCATCGCCTGGTCGATAAGGTCCACTTGATTGATTGGCTCGAGAAAATCGTCAGTCAAATGCTCAAATATTGCCGTATTCCGCAAGAAATGCCGCCACGCAAGGAACGCCCCGCGCGGTTCAATCTGATAGGAAGCCGCGAACATCCGATCCGCATCGATTATGCTTTCAAGCGAAAATTCGAACAATCTCTTCCGACCACGTATTGCCAAGGCATAAGCATTGTTGCCCCCGCTCGGCTCGCCGAAGGTCTCGGCGATACAATGCGCCGTCTGTTCATGGGTCCAATACGATAATTGGTGCAATTCCCAGATGGTTTCATCGCTTGGATCATTCGCCAGCCACTTCTGACCCGAATTCCACATTGTTTTGCCTGTCGCGCCACATTCCAGCCGGATCGATACAACCGCCTGACCCGAGACTGCATTCACGTCCATCACGATAAAATTCAACTGCGCACGCCCGTCGATCGATGCCGGCAACGGACCATGTTCGGTGATGATATCAATTTCACCAGACTCTCTCAAAAGTCTTGAGATGTCTTCCCGCAACGCTTGATACACCCATTGCACGTCATTTGGCACATTGTGGGCCAAGGTAAAGACAACCGTCGCAGTTGAACCCCGCTTCATCTGAGGGGGGGATGCGGCAACCGCCCCGCCGCCTGCTTGCTGGTGTCGCACCCCGTCCAGCCAAGACTGAAACTCAGGATCGGTCACTTCGATATCGCCACATATGTCGCGCGCTTCCGGTGTGCCAGCTGCCGGAACATTGATCGTCACTTTGTCGGGATCAAGCGCAACTAAGCGGCGATCCGTGAACAAAGCGTCAGCCTCAGGCCCCAATGCGCGGCGAATTTCCGTCAAAGCCTGACGCAGCGAATCCGAGCCCTGTGCCGGCCCGCTTGCACTCCAAAGCTTTCCACGCAGCCAACTGCGCGACCGACGCATATCCCGCGTCAAAGCCAGTATCGCCAATAGCCCTCGTGCCTTCGCACTTCTCGGCGTAACGTCACGACCTATGTCGTCCGTCACCCGAAAAAGACTGGTGAATGTGATTACCAGCACGGTTTGCGACCCATTCGTTTCCCCAACACCTAGTTTAGGAGGAATTGCGCGCAAAATCTACAGAAGTGTGAAAAAACCGTGAAGCACCCAAATAGACAGCTATGACCCGCGTACATCGCGCCCCTAAAGTTGCCGGTAGGGTCACAAAAATCACGTTGGAAGGGGTCTCATGTCAATTGCGGGTGTTGGAGGTGTCGGTGGAGTTGGAGGTGTCGGTGGAGTTGGGGGCGTTGGCGGAGTTGGGGGCGTCGGCGGGGTTGGCGGTGTCGGTGGCGTTGGTGGTGTCGGCGCAGCCACGCCGGGAAGCCCCAGTTCACCGGTCCTGTCGGGCGCACTGACCCTTGCCAACGAAGGTGTCATAGATCCGGCTGTCGTCACATTACTGAACCCGGCTCTCGGACCGGGCCCTGTGAAACGGATGGACAAGACCACGCCACGTTACGTGCGCCTGATCTTGGCGGAAAAACTTCGCGCCGGGCTTACAATCAAAAAAACAACACATGACGTCGAGGTGAAATTCAACTCGACTTCGGTTTACACACTGAACCGGTTAACCTCGCTTGCCCCTTTGCACGATCAGGTTGGCTTCGTTCTGGCCGCCGCCGATCTGCGCGCCGAACGGATGCCGGAAATCGTGCTGCAACAAGCCGACATCTTATCTTTTCTGGGTGCGAGCGTGCGCATGCACGACAACAGCCATTGCTGGTCGCTGGAAGTTTTGCGCACGGTCCAAGACTGCGCGACGGTGGTTCACGCACAGATCAAGCACGAAATAACGTCGCCGCGTCCCGTCCAAGTTTGCCCTGAAACCGCGCCGATGATCCAGACACCGCAGCATTCGTCACTGCCGTCGGGGCATTCGGTCGAAACCTCCTCGGTCGGATATGTGCTATCGCGCCTTGCGGGGAAAAACCGATGCCGAAGCCCTGTCGCTCGACAATTACATCCTGCGCGCGGCGGCTCGGATTTCACTGAACCGTACGGTCGCGGGCGTGCATTTCCCGTTGGAAAGCATGGCCGGGTTCCTATTGGGCATCACCCTTGGGCAAATCTTCTGGCGGCGTCTATCAGGGGAAAGCACAGCCGCAGGCGGCGGCGGGATCACCGCACATCGCTTTACGGTGACCCCCGACGCGATGTCTGGCGTCGATTTCAACCTTGGTTCTTTTGTGGACGCGCGCGAAGCAATCATCGCGGGTGAACCAATTGGATGGCTTTCGGGCGATACATTGCCCGCGCTTCCCGGCACAACCCCGGCCGAGCTTAAATTCGCCCTGACCAAAGCTCAGCAAGAATGGCTCTGACATGACCGCCACATGGACCGCGCCCGAACCCTTCGCCCCTCAAATGTTGGGCGCGGCTTTCGTCGACATGCAACCTGAACCAAGCCCGGGGTTGCGCTATTCGCTCTTTGAACGCGCCGCCCCCGAAACGGGCCTTGCCCAAGCAATCGCGGATATCGAAGCAGGCACCCCGCCCATCAAAGCACTGGCCAACTTCCTGTTGGACCTTGGCGATCAGGTTTCACTTATCACGGGCTCACTGCCGGGTGGGTCAGACACAAAAGCCCAATCCATCGGTCCTATCTTTCCGCCCGAAGCGTTCGACGAAGACACAACCGCACGCCCGTCGCAAAAGGCCGCCCTCCTCACGGTCCTTGAACCACGCAACGATGCTTGCGTCGCCATGGGATGCATCGACACATCCATCGCTTTCGTGAACGCCCGCTTCCGGCGCAAAGACCCGAATGGAGGCCCAGACAAAACCCGATTTGAATTTCTGTGGATACAAGGGCGCGCCGCAAAGGCCCCCTCACCCTATGCCAGTATCTTGCGCGCAGGCACGCTTCTACTCCGCCGAGATATCGACGCCTTGATCGCCAAACACTGGTCAAATAATTGTCTCGACGAGACAGGCGTCTACGGCGAATTCACCCATCCGCCCATGGGGCACACCGATCTGTGGTCCCTTCGCGACGGCCATGGCACCACTGTGCTTGATCTGATGACCGGAGCACCAGCCGAAATAGGGTCAAACGCCCAGCCAATCTACGGTGTCGAACTGCCGGTCACGGTGGTCAACGACACCTCAGGCGCGGCCTTCCATGGCCCCCTCACTTACGGAATGGCCGTCATCGCACTGGCCTCCTATGGGCTTAGCCGTACATCCAGCGACGCGCCAGCGCCCTTGGTCATCAACGCCTCGCTCGGGTTCTTAGGTGGACCACATGACGGCACCCACCCAACCGCCGCCACGCTGAACGAAATCGCCCGGCTGGCAAAAGGCCCAACCTCGCATCAACGCAGTAGCGATCTGATCCTCCCCGCAGGCAACCACCTGCAAAGCCGTACCCACGCCCGCGCGACCCCGAATGCGCCACATCATTTCCGCTGGTCCCTACCACCCGAAGACCGCACCGCCAGCTTTGTCGAAATCTGGAGCAGTGCTGACCAGCCCCCTGATGTCACCGAGCTGACGCTGCGCCCCCCCGGTGATACCGGCGGCCTCACCACGCACATTCCAGTGCCCGGCGAACGCATGGGCCTGACAACAGGCGGCAAACCCATCGCCCAACTTCATAACCTAGGCACCCATCTGCTCATTGGTATCTATCCGACATCAACCTGGACACCGCGCGCCCCCCAAAGCCCCTCAGGCCTTTGGTCGCTGACCGTTAAAGGAACCGGCACCACGCCCTTGCTGTTCTGGGTGGCCCGCGACGACACGCTTGCAGGGTTAAAATCGGCAGGTCGCCAATCTTGGTTCCGTGACCCAATCCACGTCAGCCGTGACGGAAACGGCGATTTCACCACCCATAGCACCCTCTCTCCGGCCGGCAGCCGCCGCGATGGTACCTTGTCAGTTATCGCAACATGCCCTGACCCCATCGAAATCGTATCGGGGCGGCAGTACCTTGGACAACACCCCTACCGCTTTGCAGGTCTCGCGCTCGATCAAGGCGCGCCACCCAGCCCAAAACCTTTTGCCCCTGCTGCAGAAATCTCGCGCGCCAAAGGCGGCCCCCTGTCTGCAACGCGTTTGGGCGGCGGCACAACGCGCCTGTCGGGCACCAGCATGGCCAGCGCTATCCAAGCCCGCCACCTCGCCGACGGCCATATGGGGTTAACGACCCATCCTTTGGGCTACCGCGAACTCAAAGCCTACAGCTACTAAAGCTCCCCAACGACAAAGGGCTTCTTCTGTCTAAAAAACTCGGCCTTATGTATCAAACGCACCAAGATTTGTGAATCCCAAACTGCTATAAAGAAACCCCGCGCCGAGGGATGAACAAGACGCGGGGGCCTAACGACAATAAGAGGGGGATGAGACACCCTATTACCATTAGGAATCACACAATATTGCTTGATAAAACAATAAACAACGCCTTGCTGGCCCTTAGAAAGCAGATTGTCCGAGGGGATGGTGAGGGCTTGGAGCATGTTGAAGCGCTTTTGGTGCAGCGTGGCGTCCCTATACCCGCGCGCT